>NZ_JAPZLN010000003.1:0-659652 GCF_027498475.1 Agrobacterium salinitolerans
CGTAGGAATACATGAACTACCTCCTTGGTGGTCCAAGTTTTCGTCCGCACCCCCACCGGCTCAGTTCCGCGTGGAAACCAACAATTGATGTTCATTGCCATCGCTCAGACCCTTTCCAGCGACATCGTGCCGAATGTGTATCTTCCGTGACCATTGAAGTATTCGCCGCTGCCCGTGTTGAGCTCGGGATCGAAGAGAATTTCCGAGAAGCCCTTATGGGCACTGAGCTCAGGCTGGTCGATGTTCGGCTCGTTGCGGTAGCTATAGAACAGCCGCCAACCGTCGGCCTCGTCCTTGATCAACGCAGCGCTCCTGCTATTCGACGCTGAGGTGGCAGTCTTGAGCCGAACGCGGATCCTGTCCCAGGTTTGAACTATGGTGATTTCGCCGCTCCAGTCGAACCGCGGGCTTGAGCCCGTCGCCATGGTCGTTCCGGTGCAGCTCCACTTGCCTGCAAGATCTGGGATCTGCAGAAGGCTGTTAATGATCTTCCAGCGCCAGGCGTAGCGATTGAGGATCCAACTTAGCGCCGTGAAGACTGTGCCAGCTCCGACGAAAGAGAGGACACTGGGTGGAATGCTCGCGGCTACGCCTAACCGCTGCGCAAGGTCCACCGAGGACAATAGAACGAACACAATGAGCCCCGACACAGTGGCTGAAATCACGGCAAGGTAGCGGCCGATCTTTAGACGGCTGACCCCTCCTAAAAGCGTGTACTCGTGTTCGAGCATGTAGTCTGTCCGTCGTATTGGGCCGGTGACGAATTGGCGCGAGACCCAACCGTGCTGTTTATTCCTGATTTGTTCCTGCTGGCGTTTCCCGGGCACTGGAAAGTGCCCGGGACCGTGATTATATGCTTTGGCCAGTTTCTTGGCCGGAAATGGCCAGTTTTAGGGGTGTTTGGCCAGAATTAGCTTCGATTTCTCAACAAGCCGCTCCATTAAAGCGACCCCTACTTACGAGCAACCGCTCGTCGCGCCGCAAGTATCGCACTTCTCGCAAGTGCCGTTCCGCACCATCGTGAAGTTCTGGCATTCCGAGCACATGTTGCCCGTGTAGCCCTGTGCAATCGAGCGCATGCGGCGTTCGTTTTCGACCTTCTTGGCTTCCGTCTTGGCCGAGGCAGCGTCTGCGGCGGCCTTGTCGGAGAAGAGGGCGGTGGCGGTCTGCTGGGCTTCCTGGACGACCTCGTCGATCACCTCTTCGGCGATTTCTTCGGCCAGTTCCTTGGCGCGCTCTTCATAGTCCCGCTTGAAGGAGACGATTTCGGAGGTTGCGATGGAGACCGTCGGTTCCAGCTTGCGGGCGGCAGAGCCGGCAAAGGAGGTGACGTTGGCCGAGGCGCGGGCAGGGGTTGCCGTTGCGGAGCCCTTGGGTTCGGAAGCGGCGCGTTCGCCCTCGTTGCTGGAAACCAGCGTCGGCTTGTAACCGCGTGTCCAGCCGGTGGAGAGCAGGTTGGTCTTGCCTTCCTGGATACCCTTGCCGAGTGCGGTATTGGAGAAGTCCGACGTATCGACATGAGCGAGGTCGTGACGGCCGAGATAGGAGACGGCGAGTTCGCGGAACACGTAGTCGAGGATCGAGGTGGCGTTCTTGATCGCGTCGTTGCCCTGCACCATGCCGGCCGGTTCGAACTTGGTGAAGGTGAATGCCTCCACATATTCTTCCAGCGGCACGCCATATTGCAGGCCGAGCGAAATGGCGATGGCGAAGTTGTTCATCATCGCACGGAAGGCCGCGCCTTCCTTGTGCATGTCGATGAAGATTTCGCCGATGCGGCCGTCACCGAATTCGCCGGTGCGCAGATAGACCTTGTGACCGCCGACAGTTGCCTTCTGGGTGTAACCCTGACGGCGGTTCGGCAGCTTTTCACGCTCGCGCGAGACACGCTCGATGACCCGTTCGACGATCTTTTCGGTGATCGTCACGGCCTGCTGTGCGGCGGGCTGCTGGATCAGCTCTTCGATCAGGTCTTCTTCGTCCTCGTCTTCCACCAGCGAAGCATTGAGCGGCTGGGAAAGCTTGGAGCCATCGCGGTAAAGGGCGTTGGCCTTCAGCGCCAGCTTCCAGGACAGCATGTAGGCTGCGCCGCAATCTTCCACCGTCGCATCGTTCGGCATGTTGATCGTCTTGGAGATCGCGCCGGAGATGAAGGGCTGAGCCGCCGCCATCATGCGGATATGCGATTCGACCGAGAGGTAACGTTTGCCGATCTTGCCGCAGGGGTTGGCGCAATCGAAGACGGGCAGGTGCTCGTTCTTGAGGAACGGTGCGCCTTCCAGCGTCATCGCGCCGCAGACGTGCACGTTCGCTGCTTCGATGTCCTTTTTGCCGAAGCCGAGGTGCTCGAGCAGGTTGAAGCTCATGTCGGAGAGCTGCTCGTCGGAAACTTTCAGCGTTTCCTTGAGGAAGTCGGCGCCGAGTGTCCACTGGTTGAAGACGAACTTGATGTCGAAGGCGCTCTTCAGCGCGCCGTTGACGGCTTCGATCTTCTCATCGGTGAAGCCCTTGGCCTTCAGCGTCGAGGGGTTGATGGCCGGCGCCTGGTTGAGATTGCCATGGCCGACGGCATAGGCCTCGATCTCGGCGATCTGGCTTTCGGAATAACCGAGCGAACGCAGCGCCTCCGGAACAGCCCGGTTGATGATCTTGAAGTAACCGCCACCGGCGAGCTTCTTGAATTTCACCAGCGCGAAGTCCGGCTCGATACCGGTCGTGTCGCAATCCATGACGAGGCCGATCGTGCCTGTCGGTGCGATGACGGTCGTCTGGGCGTTGCGGTAACCGTGCTTTTCGCCAAGTTCCAGCGCCTTGTCCCAGGCGGCTGTCGCATGGGTGATCAGGTCCTGATCCGTGCAATCGGCATGGATGAGCGCGACCGGATTGACGGACAGGCCCTCATAACCATCCGACAGGCCATGGGCGGCGCGGCGGTGGTTGCGGATGACGCGCAGCATGTTGTCGCGGTTCGGCGCAAAGCTCGGGAACGGGCCAAGCTCGCCGGCCATTTCAGCCGAGGTTGCGTAGGAAACGCCGGTCATGATGGCGGTCAGTGCACCGGCGATGGCGCGGCCTTCGTCGCTGTCATAGGGAATGCCGGAGGACATCAAGAGACCGCCGATATTGGCGTAACCGAGGCCGAGCGTCCGGTATTCATAGGAGCGTTCGGCAATCTGGCGCGACGGGAACTGCGCCATCATGACCGAGACTTCGAGAACGACGGTCCACAGGCGGACGGCGTGTTCGTAATCGGCGATGTCGATGCGCTTCGTCTTGGCATCCTTGAACTGCAGCAGGTTCAGCGAGGCAAGATTGCAGGCCGTGTCGTCGAGGAACATATATTCCGAGCACGGGTTGGAAGCGCGGATCGGGCCTTCGGCCGGCGAGGTGTGCCAGTCGTTCATGGTGGTGTTGAAGTGCAGGCCCGGATCGGCGGATGCCCAGGCGGCGTGGGAAATCTTTTCCCAGAGGTCGCGGGCTTTCAGAGTCTTCATGACCTTGCCGTCCTTGCGGGCGGTGAGGTTCCAGTCGCCGTCGTTTTCGACAGCGCGCAGGAAGTCGTCCTTCAGCGAGACGGAGTTGTTGGAGTTCTGGCCTGATACCGTGAGGTAGGCTTCCGAATCCCAGTCCGTGTCATAGGTCTTGAACTGGATGTCCTTGTAACCCTGCTCGGCGAACTGAATGACGCGCTTGACGTAGTTTTCCGGCACCATGTCCTTCTTGGCAGCGCGGATTTCGCGCTTCAGGGCAGGGTTTTTGGCCGGGTCGAAGCAATCGCCATTGTCGGCCTCGCAGTTGACGCAGGCCTTCATGATCGCCTTCAGGTGCTTGGCGACGATCTTGGAACCGGTGACGAGAGCGGCAACCTTCTGCTCCTCGTTCACCTTCCAGTCGATATAGGCTTCGATATCGGGATGGTCGGCATCAACGACCACCATCTTGGCCGCACGGCGGGTCGTGCCGCCGGACTTGATGGCGCCGGCTGCGCGGTCGCCGATCTTGAGAAAGCTCATCAGGCCGGAGGATTTGCCGCCGCCGGAAAGCTTTTCGCCTTCGCCGCGCAGATAGGAGAAGTTGGAGCCGGTGCCGGAGCCGTATTTGAACAGGCGCGCTTCACGCACCCAAAGGTCCATGATGCCGCCTTCATTAACGAGGTCGTCCTCAACGGACTGGATGAAGCAGGCATGCGGCTGCGGATGTTCGTAAGCGGACTTGGACTTGGTCAGCTTGCCCGTGAAGGGGTCGACATAGAAGTGGCCCTGGCCGGGGCCATCGATACCATAGGCCCAGTGCAGGCCGGTGTTGAACCATTGTGGGGAGTTCGGGGCAACACGCTGGGTTGCGAGCATATAGGCAAGCTCGTCGCGGAAGGCCAGCGCATCTTCTTCGGACGAGAAATATTTGCCCTTCCAGCCCCAATAGGCCCAGGTGCCGGCCAGACGGTCGAAAACCTGGCGCGCATCGGTCTCGGAGCCGAAACGTTCGGCTTCCGGCACGTCCTTCAGCGCCTTTTCATCGGCAACGGAGCGCCACAGGAAGGAAGGAACGTCGTTTTCCTCGACCTTCTTGAGAAACTTCGGAACGCCGGCCTTGCGGAAATATTTCTGCGCCAGAACGTCGGTCGCAACCTGGCTGAACTGCGCGGGAACGTCGATGTCCGCCAGACGGAACACGATGGATCCATCCGGGTTCTTGATTTCACTGACGGCCTTGCGGAAGTCGATCTCCGCATAAGGCGATTGGCCGGGCTTCGTGAAGCGGCGTTCAATGCGCATGGGTTTGTGTCCTCGTCCATTGGGCGCCCGGTGAAGGGCGCAAAAATCCGTTCCAGCCGTGCGATGCCTTCGCGCAGCCGGGTTTTGCCGATCTAATAGGGATGCTCATCCTTGGATGTCATCCCTGTATCTCGTGTTTAAGATGGCCGCAAGCCTACTATATATAGTATTAACACATTCTTGCTGCCAGTCCCCGCCTCATGTTTTTGGCGGTTCCACAAGGCGCAGAAAAACCACCGGCGAGCCGCCCCCTCATGGCCGGGACGCCGTTTGGACATGCGCGCTGAAGATGGAGAAGAACCGGCCTCGTTACTTTCCGGTCCGTTGCCGCCGCAACATAAGTGTCACTTTCCTCTCGCGGCACAGATTCGTCAAGCCATAGATTGAAACCCATTTTTAACCACAAGATATTGTGTGGAGTGCCTGTGGAAAACGGGGATAGGAAAAGCTAGTAGAAAAATCAGTGACTTGGCGGGAAGGTTTGAAGCTTGCGCGAGGCTGGTTTCCGCAACGGAAAGGCAAAAACCCTGCATTTCCGGGGTGAGGCATAATGGCGACACTGCGGTTTTTCCGTGTTTTCCGCAGCTTTCAAAAAAGACATTTCTCCACAAAAAACCGCCCACGAAGGGGCGGCTTTTCATGTGCGATTTTGAATGAGGGCAGCAATCAGCCGCGCGATCCCTTGGCGATCGGCTCCTGATAGGTGAAGCCCATGTCCCAGGGAAAATAAATCCAGGTGTCCTGGCTCACTTCAGTGACGAAAGTGTCAATGGTCGGCACGCCCTTCGGCTTGGCGTAAACGCAGGCAAAATGCGCCTTCGGCAACATTTCGCGCACTTCTAGCGCCGTCTTGCCGGTGTCGGTCAGATCGTCGACAACAAGCACGCCTTCACCGGCGTCGCTCGTCAGCTCGGGGGCCACGCCCTTCAAGAGAACCGTGTCGCCCTGGTTGACATAGTCATGACGGGTGGCGATGCAGACCGTGTCGATCATGCGGATGTTGAGCTCGCGCGAAATGATCGCCGCCGGAACGAGGCCGCCGCGGGTGATGCAGACGATTGCCCGGAACTCTTTGTCGAGACCGGCAAGACGCCAGGCAAGCGCACGGGCGTCGCGGTGGAACTGGTCCCAGGAAACGGGAAAGGCTTTATCGGGAAGGGACATGTCGTCTACCATCTGGTCAAAATTGTCGATGGCTTTGGCTAATAGCCGCAAGACCGGCAAAAAGGCAAGAGTTCCGCAAAAAGGTGAGTGCGGGAGATTGCGGCTTGGTTCTTCTCCCCACGGGGGAGAAGGTGGCCCGAAGGGCCGGATGAGGGGCAACGGTAGAGATATGCGGAGGGCTTGCCCCCTCATCCCGCTGCCGCGGACTTCTCCCCGGCGGGGAGAAGAAACAAGCGGCAATCGCCCGCTTCATGTCGGATGTTGAGGGGGTATCCGCGCCCCATCCATTTTCAACGCGACAGCAGCGTCATCGCCGTCATGGAATCGAGCAGTGTACGGGTGACGCCGCCAAACAGCAGTTCCCACCAGCGGGAATGGCCGTAGGCACCCATGACCAGAAGGTCGATGCTGTTATCCGATAGACGGTTTTCGATAGCCGCCTGTGCTGAGATGCCGGCGATCTTTTCCTGCGAGGTGACCGTGACGTTGACACCGTGGCGGGCAAGCGTGGCGGCGAGTTCCGCACCGGCAAGGCCTGATGACTGCGTTTCGCTTTCCGCCTGATCAACGGAGAAAATTTCGACGCTGTCGGCCGCTTTGAGGAAGGGCAGGGCGTCGAAGGTGGCGCGGGTCGCCTCGCGCGAGCCGTTCCAGGCAATCAGGACGCGCTTGATCGGTTTGGCAACGGTCAGCACATGCGGCACGAGGAGAACGGGGCGGCCGCTTTCATAAAGGAAACCGTCAATATCCGAGCGGCTGTCCGATAGCGCCGAGGAACTGCTCTGGCGCGCGATAATGAGGTCGGCGCAGCGTGCGCTGTCGATGGCGGAGGCGGAAGCGTAACCGACCGAGGTGACGAAGCTGCGCCATTCATGCGAGATGCCGTTGGCCGACAGCGTGCGCTCGAAAAGCGCGCCGACATCGGTGGTTTCCTTGTGCGCCACGTCCTGCAGCGCCTGCACGGTGGCGGGGTCGGGAATTTCCATCGGCGCGACCAGCGGAACGGCCGCCAGCGTTTCCATGTGAAGGCCGATCACATGCGAGGAAAACTGGTCGGCAAGGCTCACCACGAATTCGCCGAGCTTCTGTGTGTTCGAAACATTGTCGACCACTGCCAATATCGTCTTGTAACCCATTTTCTCTCTCCTCGGTGACATCTGGTTGCTGTGCGCAGAATGGCCGTCTTTGCCGATGGCCACCTTGATTTTGGTCAACTCGACGCCTTTGAAATTTCTCCCTCAGGCGGTTGCATCGCCCTTGCTTGCGGCCAGCTGTTTTTCCTGGCCGATCGCTTCGATCATGGCGGCAACCGCGTCTGCTGCTGCCTTCAATACGCCAGCGTCGCGGGCGCGCACGACGATTTCGGTTGAGAAGCGCTGCCCGTCATATTTCGGATAGGAGCCGATGCTGGTTTCGGGATGGGCCTTCTGGATGGCCGTCAGCGGCGTGCCGATATCGCCTTCGCCATAGGGCGAGCGCACCGCCTGTGACATGACTTTGGCGCCGGTGCGCAGCGTCGGCATGACATTGTCCAGCATGGCCTGAAACACCTGCGGCACGCCGGCCATGACATAGACATTGCCGATGACAAAGCCGGGAGCGACGGAAACGGGATTGGCGATATGGGCCGCACCTCTCGGCATGCGCGCCATGCGCTTCCTCGCCTCGGTGAACTCCATCTCGCGGGCGCGATACATATCACCCAGCATGCGCAGCGCCTCGGAATCGTGTTCGCAGGGCAGGCCGAACGCCGCAGAGACCGCATCTGCCGTGATGTCGTCATGGGTCGGGCCGATGCCGCCCGAGGTGAAAACATAATCATAGCGGCTGCGCAGTGCGTTCAGTGCTTCCACGATCGCTTCCTCCTCGTCGGAGACGATGCGTACTTCCTTCAGGTCGATGCCGGACATGGTGAGGACATCCGCGAGGTGGCCGATATTCTTGTCTTTGGTGCGGCCCGAAAGCAGTTCGTCGCCAATGGCGAGCATGGCGGCGGTCACGACGGATTGAGCGGAGGAGGGATTGGACATGGTTGCACTCGTCATCTGTTTCACCCGACGTTAACGCCGCGCCAGCGCGAATGCAAAGCGGTTTTGAAGAAACGCAGAAGGGGGATTGGTTGACGATGACTCGGAGCGTTCACTCATCGTGAACAGTGCGTATGCCAATCCCCGGCTGGCGGCAGACCGATCCGTCCGCTACCTTTTTGTCATACGCTTTTTACAGGTCAAAGCCGATGATCATCGAGTTTTTAAAGAAGCTTGTCGCCGGTACGCCGGAAACAGTTCCAGCAAAGGAAACGAAGAGAATGACGAAGGTTCTGGTACTTTATTACTCCTCTTACGGCCATATCGAGAAAATGGCTTATGCGGTTGCCGAGGGCGTGAAGTCCACCGGCGCGGAAGCCGTGGTGAAGCGCGTTCCCGAACTCGTTCCGGAAGAAGTTGCAAAGTCCTCCCATTTCAAGCTGGATCAGCCGGCCCCGGTGGCGACGGTGGACGAACTGGCGGATTACGACGCCATCATCGTCGGCGCCGGCACACGTTTTGGCACGGTCGCCTCGCAGATGCGCAATTTCTGGGACCAGACAGGCGGCCTGTGGTTCAGTGGCAAGCTGGTCGGCAAGGTCGGCTCGGCCTTCACGTCGTCCGCCACCCAGCATGGTGGCCAGGAATCCACCATTCTCGGCTTTATCCCCACCTTCCTGCATCACGGCATGGCCGTTGTCGGCCTGCCCTATGCTTTCCAGGGCCAGATGGGCGTCGATGAAATCAAGGGCGGTTCGCCCTATGGCGCCTCCACCATCACCGATGGCGACGGTTCGCGCCAGCCTTCCGCAATCGAGCTGGAAGCCGCTCGTTATCAGGGTGCCCATGTCGCCAAGCTGGCGGCCAAGCTTTCTGCCTGATGGGATGATGTGTTGAAACAGAAATGCGGCCCAAAAGGCCGCATTTTTTATGCCGGAACGTCAAGTCGCCGGTTCTGTCGGAGACAGATTTTTGAGGTCGCTCAAATCGGTGGGTTGACCATGAAAAGGCAGCTTGCGACCACGAAGCCGATCATCGAGATTTCCAGAAAACCGTTCAATCCGTCACGCATTCCAACCCTCCTCCTGTCGAGTGAAAAGAGAACGGGCAAAGTTTATCGCGGTTCCATAACGAAAGAATGAAATTCAGCAAATTCTCAAATCCAGCCTCTCCGCCGTCCGACGGAGGGCGTTTTCACGCTTCAGCCAGTGACGACGAAAGCGACCACGAGGTGGCCGAGAAGGCCGATCGCCAGGCAGGAGAGGAGAAAAATGAACAGGGCTTTTTTCATGTTTCCGGAAGCTTCCATCTGTTGCGATCCATCGAACCTGTCTTTTTGAAAACGCAGCGCTGCTGGCGGCATTTATAGTCTGCGGCCCCAGTTATTTCGACGTCAGGCCTTGATATCGAGGCCCGCTTCGATTGCGGCTGCGATGAAGGCCTTGCGCGCATCCTCGGGCTTTTTCCGGCCTGCATCGACGGCGGCGCAGACCAGCAGCGCCTTGTCCAGCGCATCGCCGTCTTCTATCGGCCAGTCCTCGATCAGCGCCCAGGAGGCGGCCTGCGTGGTGTCGATGCTCGTGTAATCGCCCGGCGTTTCGAACGCGATCAGGACGGGTTTCTGCCAGCGCGTATTCATCGCCTATCCATCGTGGTTGTTGCGCCCGGCTCTAAACCAAGCGGTCAGGATGCGCAATCCCGTTGCGGATGCGTTTCTGCCGGTTACGGTGCGGTCAGTCGTCGCGCCCGAACAGCCATTCGCGGATGATGCGGCGGTCGATGAGTTCCAGCGAGCGGTCCGGCGCGATGCGGTAGGTTTCCACCGCTCTCGTGCTGCCGTCGATGCGGAACTCATGGGTGAAAGTGCTGCCGATTGGCGATTTCGTCAGTTTGGTTCGCGGCTGGCCCCTGTAGATGATGCTGCCGGGGATCGGTTCGACATAGGGCGCGGGGCCGAGATAGGCGGCCGGCCCGGCCGTGGTGCATCCGGCAAGCGCCAGTGCAAGCGCGATAGCGGCCGACGATACGAGCGTTTTCATCCTGTCCTCCCAAGTGCGTCTGTGAAAACGATGTCGAGGCGCGACGGTTCCCGGCGGCAGAGGGGCGGAGACGATTTTCCCGACTATTTGCTCTTCGGTTTCTGAATGTCGCGCGCGACCCAGCGAAAGAAAAAATAGACGAGGAGGCCGAAGATGAAAAGCGGGATGAGGTTCGCAAAACCGGACATGTGATGCTCGTTTCTCCCTCCCGGTCCGGGGTCTAGCCGGAGTGAAACCGGCAATGCAAGCGAAAGGCAGGAGATAGCCGGTAAAATATCCGTGTGCCTGCGAAGGGGAAGGGGATATGAGGGGCTGTTGGGAGGGGCGGGAGAGATCCGGCGCACTGCCAGTGATGCCGGATCTCTCCGTCTCCCGCCAGTTTCAGGGGACGGGTGACTGGCATTAATATGACGGACAACCGCCAATAGACATAGGCCGAGAAATCACCTCGGATAAATCGCTGCTTTGGTCATCCCGGTTAAGGCCGGCCCGCCACAGCTCCACGGGGCTTTTGTGGCGACCTAACTTGGCGGAGAATTATTTCCCGAGACGGAGCGGCAAGGCCGCATTTCCGAATTTCCGGTGTAACCCGTTGAAACTGATGAGGATGCGTTTCCACCCTTATGCTGCCGGCTATAGAGAGAAGGGAACTTTTTGCGCGTTTCATCATTCAAACACGCAGGACATATGCCAATAGTGGAGGGTTACACATGCTCGGCACCATCCTCGTCATCCTTCTCATTCTTTTTCTCATCGGCGCACTGCCAAGCTGGGGTTACCATAATTATGGCTACGGCCCGTCAGGCGGTCTCGGACTGGTTCTGGTCATCGTCCTGATCCTGGTTCTGCTTGGGCGAATCTGACCTCCCGGCACAGCAAATGCAGCATCGCCCGCAACGGCGCAAACGCGCCGGGTGCGGGCTTTGTTTGTTCCGAAATATGCAGCGGATACGAAAAGCTTCATAATCTTAAGCGCTTAGGAGTTCGGCTGCTGTGGTGTGCCGGTCCGGCCCGAAAAAACACCACATTCGGAACGAACCCTCTTGCGCCCATAATGGATTCGTTCTAAATGCCCGCCATCGCTTGATTGATGAGCGTGTGAGGCCTCGTGGCGGAGTGGTGACGCAGAGGACTGCAAATCCTTGTACCCCGGTTCAATTCCGGGCGAGGCCTCCAAAATTCTTCGCCAAAAATTTTGTGGTTATTCCAGTCATGGGCGTTTTTTTGCCCAGTTGACATAAGCCCGTAATTTGCTTTGCTTTTCCCCAGGAAACCGAAATCGCTTCGGGGCAAGGGCGGGTGCAATGGCTCACAGCTATTTGGCTTTCATTGATGAATCAGGTGATGATGGTCTCGGCAACTATAGGGAACCCAGCCGTAGAGGCGGTTCGACCAAATGGCTGGTTATTTCAGCTTGTCTCTTTCGGCAGTCATACAACTTAGAGGCTGTAAGCTGGAGAGATTCAATATCCGAAAAGTTTGTGAACAAGAAAAATAGACACCTCCACTTTATGGATTTGAATCATCAGCAACGGATTGTTGCAGCGCAGACAATTGGCGGATTACCCTTGCGCGCTTTGAGCGTAATCGCTGCAAAGCCTCCAATTCCAGAGGGTATATATACCTCCAAAAACCAACTTTATTTTTATATGACCAGGTATCTGATTGAACGTATTTCTTGGCTTTGCCGTGATTACAGGCCAAACGTTCCGGAGGGTGATGGTCGTGTGAAGATAACGTTCTCCCGAAGAGGCGGGATGTCTTATGAAAGTTTCAGGGCGTATTTACAGCACATGAAGGACAATCCCTCACCGGAAATGAAAATCCATTGGCCCGTCATCGATATTGACGCGGTTGATGCTCAAGACCACAAGAAGAGCGCAAGCCTGCAGCTTGTCGATGCGATTGCATCGTCATTTGCGGCGGCGGTAGAACCAGATTTTTACGGGAATTGTGAACTTAGGTATGCCGAATACTTGAAGCCTGTGACCTACCACAGGAAAGGAAATTACCTGAGTTATGGCGTGAAAATCGTTCCAAAACACGAGGAGTGTGACTTGAACGAACAGCAGAGCAAATTTATCGATCTTTTCAAATAAAAGCGGCAGCCCCCCGGCCCATAATTGCGATCTCTCGCCTGCAATCTTTCGAGTGCTCTGGGTTGTTCCGGCGCATGGCTGCCTATCTCGAATATAACATTTGTTCTTATTGATTCCCATAGATTGCCAAGGAAATTTCTTTTGAAAAGTCGCGAGTGTGTTGCAGGTCCAGCCCGTAGCGGTCTTGTCGTTTTAAAAATCCCCGTGATTCCGCTTTTTCCCGCACATCCTGCTCAGCGCGCTTGAAAGCGTGCGCTTGGGCAATTATGAGATTATCCAAAGGCGAGGGTGAGCCCCTGCCATTTTGAGCTTTTGGAGCCGAGGCTTCCCGACCGGCATCCTTGAAATTGAGGCGAGACGATATGATGGATTTCGAAACCGCACGCGCCAATATGGTCGACAGCCAGTTGCGTACGACCGACGTGACCTCGCATTCCGTGCTGAAGGCGTTTTTGAGTGTGCCGCGCGAGGCATTCGTGCCGGCGGGTGTGCGGCAGATTGCCTATGTGGACGAGGACCTGCAGATCTGTCCCGCCCGCGATGGCCGTCCGGCCCGTTATGTCATGAAGACCTCGCCGCTGGCAAAGCTGCTGCAGCTTTCGGCCGTGTCGAAGGAGGACGTGGTGCTGGAAGTCGGCGGCGGCGCAGGTTATGCGGCTGCCATCCTTTCGCAGCTTGCCGGTTCGGTGGTTTCGCTTGAAAGCGATGAGGCGCTGGCCGCACAGGCGACCGAGACGCTCGCCTCGCTCGGATATGACAATGTCGCCGTCGTGACAGGCGATCTCGAAAAGGGCTATGCGGGCGAAGCGCCCTATGACCTCATTTTCATCAACGGCTCGGTGGAAGAAGTGCCGGCGGCACTGATCGACCAGTTGCGCGACGGCGGACGTCTGGTCGTGGTCGTCGGATATGGTGGCGCCGCAAAGGCCACCGTCTATCGCCGCGATGGCAACAGCACATCGGCAGCCGCTTTCTTCAATGCTTCGATCAAGCCGCTGCCGGGTTTTGCCAAGGCGGCCGAATTCGTTTTCTGATCGGCAAAGGATCATCTTCTCTTTTGACGCCGGGGTGACGTTTCCGCCCCGGCGTTTTTATGTTCGGTTTGCCGGCGGGCGCTTCCTTCCGGGCCGCTCTCACAAAGCTGTGCATCATCACGAAACTTGTCGAATCAGTGATTTAGTTCCTCGCTATGCTGACCTAAACTAAGGGTGATTCGGGGTGTGCGTTTTTCTGCCCCGCATGATCCTGCGACAGGGACGGCGAAATGCTCAAGCGCTTGGCCGGCCATGTTTCAGAGCATCGGTGTGACGATCGATTTCGGTTGTCGAAAACGCGATGTGCAAATTGAACAGGTCAAGGAGCGCTCATCCGGTGTCCGAGGGATGCGGCAAGGGCGCTCGAAGAGTGGAAACCGGGGATTGATATGGCTCAGCCAAGCGTAGCGCGTGAACCGTCCATGGAAGAGATTTTGGCGTCTATCCGCCGGATCATCGAAAGCAACGAGACCGGACCTGCCGGTGCGTTTTCCGGGCAGTTGCCGCCGGTCTATGACGATGAAGACGAGGCTGCGAGCGAAGCGGCCTTCGTGGCGGAGCCCATCAGCCCGCCGGCGCGCGTTCCCCCCGCTGCAAACCAGGCTTTCGGCTCACGGCCTGCGCAGGAGTTTTCGCCGGTTTCCGAAAAGCCAATGGCTGAAGGGCAGGAAAGCGCCGCCGAAAAGACCATGTCCCTTGCCGATGTTGCCGCCCGTGTGCGTGCCGCCGCAGACCGTAACGCGGCCATGGGGCCGCAGGCTTTCGCCGCGCAGGCCCGCAGTGGAGCGTCCGAGACCGCGCCGCCGGCTGCTGCGCCGGCTCTATCGCAGCCTTTCTCCGCGACGTCTTCGGAACGCGCCGCACCGCAGCGCCCGACGGATGTGCGGCCGCTGATGGCTGCGGCCGCCGCGAGCGTGAGCGAGCAGCCGGCATCCAGCGTGAGCGAGCAGCCGGTATCTTTTGCCGCCGAGGATCGCGCCGCCGCTGCCGCCATCGAGAGCGCGCCTTCGGCCGAAAACCGCTTCGATCAGCTGTCGCTGCGCGGTGCCATCGAAACGCCGCTGACAGCGGATCGTTTCGATATGGCGGTGCTGGAACCTGCTGTTGAAAAACATGCATTCGATCTGGCCAAGCCACAGGCAGAAGACGTAGCGGATGGTGAGGGCGGCTTGTCGCTCAATCTCCTTTCCGCCGCTGCCGGCGCGCAGATCGCCCGTTCCTTCAGCGAGCTTGCGCAGGTTTTCGACGGCGTCGAGCGGCGCTCGATCGAGGACATGGCCGCTGAAATGCTGCGCCCGATGCTGCAGGACTGGCTGGAAGACAATCTTCCGACGCTCGTGGAGCGTCTGGTGCGTGAGGAAATCGAGCGCGTGGCGCGCGGTTCGCGTCGCTAAGTTCTCCTCCGGCCGCACGAGCGATTGCGGCGGATGCGACGAAACAGGGGCCGCTCCGGCATAGGGGCGGCTTTTTTTGTTGAAGATGAAGGTGTTATGGGGGCATAGTCACCCGTGGGTCCGCTCAATGGTTGGCTCGCGGGCGGGTTTCTGTTGACTCTCTCCCGTCCATCCTTATTTAAAAAATCCACACAAGAACTCTAAAATTCAGGTCAGGAAATGCTCGAAAAGACCTACGATTCCGCTTCCGTCGAACCGAAAATCGCCAAAGCCTGGGACGAGGCTAACGCTTTTCGTGCCGGCGCCAACGCCAAACCGGGTGCGGAAACCTTCACCATCGTCATTCCGCCGCCGAATGTGACCGGCTCCCTGCATATGGGCCACGCGCTCAACAACACGCTGCAGGATATATTGGTCCGCTTCGAGCGCATGCGCGGCAAGGACGTGCTGTGGCAGCCGGGCATGGACCATGCCGGCATCGCCACGCAGATGGTCGTCGAGCGCAAGCTGATGGAAAACCAGCTTCCCGGCCGCCGCGATATGGGCCGTGAGGCTTTCGTCGAAAAGGTGTGGGAATGGAAGGCCGAGTCCGGTGGCCTCATCTTCAACCAGCTGAAACGTCTCGGCGCCTCCTGCGACTGGTCGCGGGAACGCTTTACCATGGATGAAGGCCTCTCCGAAGCGGTTCTCGAAGTTTTCGTCACTCTCTACAAGCAGGGCCTGATCTACAAGGACAAGCGCCTCGTCAACTGGGATCCGAAGCTGCTGACGGCGATTTCCGACATGGAAGTCGAGCAGATCGAGATGAAGGGCAATCTCTGGCACCTGCGTTACCCGCTGGAAAAGGGCGTTACCTATCAGTATCCGGTTGCCTTCGACGAAGAGGGCAAGCCCACCGAGTTCGAAACCCGCGATTACATCGTCGTCGCAACGACGCGTCCGGAAACGATGCTCGGCGATACCGGCATTGCGGTGAACCCGGAAGACGAGCGTTACAGGGGCATCGTCGGCAAGCATGTCATCCTGCCGATCGTCGGACGCAAGATCCCGATCGTCGCCGATGATTATGCCGATCCGACGGCCGGCACGGGCGCGGTCAAGATCACGCCTGCGCATGATTTCAACGATTTCGAAGTCGGCAAGCGTTGCGGCCTGCGCGCCATCAACGTCATGAATATCGACGGCACGATCACCATCAAGGAGAATGAGGATTTCCTCGAAGGCCTCAGCCATCCGGCTGCGCTGCATGGCGCATGGGACCGTCTGGAAGGGCAGGACCGCTTTACCGCGCGCAGGATCATCGTCGAAATCTTCGAGGAAGCCGGTCTGCTCGACAAGATCGAGCCGCACAAGCACGTCGTGCCGCATGGCGATCGTGGCGGTGTGCCGATCGAGCCGCGCCTGACCGACCAATGGTGGGTGGACAACAAGACGCTTGCCCAGCCGGCGATTGCCTCGGTTCGCGAAGGCCGCACCAATTTCGTGCCGAAGAACTGGGAAAACACCTACTTCCAGTGGATGGAGAACATCCAGCCCTGGTGCATCTCGCGGCAATTGTGGTGGGGACACCAGATTCCGGCATGGTATGGCCCGGACGGGCAGGTCTTCGTTGAGAAAACCGAGGAAGAGGCGCTTCAGGCGGCCATCCAGCATTATATTGCCCATGAAGGTCCGTGGAAGGCCTGGGTGGAAGAGAAGCTCGAAAACTTCAAGCCGGGCGAAATCCTAACGCGCGACGAAGACGTGCTCGACACCTGGTTCTCGTCGGCGCTCTGGCCGTTCTCGACCCTTGGCTGGCCCGAGCAGACGCCGGAACTGGCGCGTTATTATCCGACCAATGTGCTGGTCACCGGTTTCGACATCATTCCGTTCTGGGTTGTCCGCATGATGCAGATGGGTCTCCATTTCATGAAGGACGATGCCGGCAATCCGGTCGAACCCTTCAGCACGGTCTATATCCATGCGCTGGTTCGCGACAAGAACGGCCAGAAGATGTCGAAGTCGAAGGGCAACGTCATCGATCCGCTGGAACTGATCGACGAATATGGTGCGGATGCGCTGCGTTTCACGCTGGCCATCATGGCGGCGCAGGGCCGCGACGTGAAGCTCGATCCGGCGCGTATCGCCGGTTATCGCAACTTCGGCACCAAGCTCTGGAATGCCACGCGTTTTGCCGAGATGAACGGCGTGAAGCGCGATCCGCATTTCCTCGCCGAGACCGCCTCGCTGACCATCAACCGCTGGATCTTGACCGAGCTTGCCAATACGGCGCGCGACGTGACGGCGGCGCTTGAGAACTTCCGTTTCAACGACGCCTCCGGAATTCTTTACCGTTTCGTCTGGAACCAGTTCTGCGACTGGTATCTGGAACTGCTGAAGCCTGTCTTCAGCGGCGAAGACGAAGAAGCGAAGAGGGAATCGCAGGCCTGCGCGGCCTATGTTCTGGACGAGATCTACAAGCTGCTGCATCCCTTCATGCCCTTCATGACCGAAGAACTGTGGGCACATACGGCCGGCGAGGGCGAGGAGCGCGACGATCTGCTCTGCCTGACCGATTGGCCGGAGCCGGAATTCCGTGATGATGCGGCAGCCGCCGAAATCAACTGGCTGATCGATCTCGTCTCCGGCATTCGCTCCGCGCGCGCGGAGATGAACGTGCCGCCGGGCGCTACCGCCTCGCTGGTGGTCGTCGGTGCCAATACCTCCACGGAAGCGCGACTGGACCGCCATGCCGCGGCCATCCGGCGCCTGGCGCGGGCGGATGAAATCCGCGCTGCCGATGTCGCGCCGAAGGGTTCGGCCCAGATCATCGTCGGTGAGGCCACGGTCTGCCTGCCGCTCGGCAACCTCGTCGATCTCGCGGCTGAACAGGCCCGGCTCGAAAAGGCGATCGGCAAGGTGGATGCGGAAATGGAACGCATCGACAAGAAGCTGTCGAACGAGAAGTTCGTGGCCAATGCCGATCCGGAAGTCGTGGCCGCCGAGCGCGAGCGCAAGGCGGAGCTGGAAGTGCAGCTTGCAAGCTTGAGAACAGCGCTTACACGGGTCAGCGAAGCCGGATAATAGCTGCCTCCGTCATTTACGAATACAAAACGCCTCCTCGAAAAGGGGGCGTTTTTTGTTTTGGCGGAACAATTCGCCCCGGTTGATTGCTGCGCCGCAACGACGAATCACGCGGGTTCGAAAGAGCGATTATTTCAGGCCATGCCCGCCCGAAAACCTTTGGAACAGCCAAAAAATCCAACAAAAACGGCCTGATAAGTGCGTTTCTTCGGGAAACTCGCAAGTGTGGTTATTTGGCGACAATTCCTGTCTCAAGTGGGAATTTGTTTCATTTTATGTCTGATTGCTTCAATTGGATTAGAAAAATAACCTAAAATGACTATTTAAGGGCATACGCATAAAATTCTTACGTAAAAAATGGAGAAGTGTCGCGGAACTGTGCCAGTGTGCGGCAGATTGTCATTTGCCGCGAAGCGCTTCACTCTTTTGACGATCACATTGCCTTGATTGGGGAGAGAGATGGCAAAAACTGCAATTTTTCGCGGCGCGGTATGTTTCGCAGTCAGCATCGCGGCGGTAACGCCTTCACTGGCCGGCGGCCTTGAGCGTGGCGGTTACAATATCGACCTGCTGTTCGATCCGTCCGATTATGTTCTCGACAGTTCCGCAACCTTCGTCGCGCCGCAGCGCAAGGTGGAGAATGCGCGCGACAACCCGGCAAAGAGCGGTCCCTTACCTGCTTCTTGGTCAAGCACCGCAGACGACTCTGAAAACTTCTGGTCGACCCGCGTCGGTGCCAAGGCGGCAATCGGCGATTTCGGCGACTGCATGTTCGATTATTCGCAGCCCTGGGGCGCACATCTCAATCCCGGCATCTGGCAGGGATCGAGCTACAATATCGAGACCAAGGTCAAGTCGCACAATTACGCTACCACCTGCCGGGTGAAGTTCGATCTTGGCAAAGGCGACTTCTCGATCATCGGCGGCGGTTTCTACCAGGAGATCAGCGGTTATAAATACCGTCAGGTTCTCGGGCCGGCCGTTCTGGGCCTCAATCCGGCCTGGTCCAGCTTCAGCGGCGTTGGCAAACTTGAGATGGAAGGTGATGGCTGGGGCTGGCGCGCCGGCATGGCCTATGAGATTCCAGAGATCGCCTTCCGTGCGAGCCTTGTTTATAACAGCGCCGTCGATCACGACTTGACCGGCTTCGCCGATGTCAGGGCGATTCCGCAGACGCCGCCGTCCATTTCTCCGACGCTTGCGAAATACGGCGGCAAGCTCGTGCCGATCTATGGCTCTGTTTCCATGCCAGACAGTATCGAACTCAAGGTGCAATCCGGCATTGCGCCGGACTGGCTTGCTTTCGGTTCGGTGAAATGGACCGACTGGAGCCAGATTCAGGTCATTCCTTTCTGCGCTGTCGGCACGTCACCTTGCGTTCCCGCTGGACAAGACACGTTGAACACGCTCGACCTGTTTTACCGCGATGGCTGGACGATTTCCGGTGGCGTTGGCCACAAGTTCAATGAGCAGTGGAGCGGCGCTGTGAGCCTGACCTGGGATCGCGGTACATCGACTGTCATCGGTACCCAGACCGACACCTGGACGCTGGGCACGCAGATTGTCTACTCCCCGAACAAGAATATCGAGTTCAAGATTGCCGGTGCTCTCGGCCTCCTGACCTCCGGCAGCTCTTCCATTAATGGCGGACCGTGCGGTGCCGGGTTCACTTGCGGCAACGAGGTGGGCTACGACTTCGGCAACGACCTCGTGGCAGCAATCTCCACGGGCGTGAAGGTCAAATTCTGACAGCATCCTTCCGCAGATGCTAAAATAAAGGCCCGGTTTACCAGCCGGGCCTTTTTCGTGCGCGACTATGATTCCTGCTAGATAAAATTTTCTAGGCCGAAAGTTTTGTGACGATTTGGCAACACTTTTCTGCAAGCGTGTGGTCGCGTTGGAATGTGAGCATATCTGTCCATTTCCCGCCACAAACAGGGTGCTTGGCTTATGTTTAGGGACGCGGGAATGGAAGAACATGCAGGCGTTTGATGTGGTGATGCGCAAGGCCGGAAAGTGAAAACGGGTTTGGATTCAGGGTTTAAGCAAGTAATACGGGAATTACATCCGGCATTCTTGTTCAGGTCTGACCGGTGGACGGCGAAATGCCGTTATATTGCCGGAAATTATGCCTATATCTGTCTCACTGGAAAATTAGGGCAGTTGCTGCAAAAGACCACCGGTGGTGCGCTGGAAAGTGCTGCCGGAAAGACGCAGTGTGTTCGAAAAATCGCGACCCGGTGGAGTTCGGCTTTGCAGTATTCCGCAAGTATTGGCTATATGCCGGGAAGAGTGAGAGAAGTTCGCTGAAATGCTGAAATGTGAAGCCAACGTTTTAAAGCCGCTCCTCATGGGCATGTTGCTTGCGTCGCTCGCAATGCCTGCTGCGGCTTTTGACATCAATGCGGGCGTGACCAAGGAATCCGGCCCCTTCGACCTGTTCAAGTTCGGCTTCAAGGCCTACAAGAACGGCAACAAGGGCGAAGCCGTCGAGGCCTATCGCTATGCGGCTGAAAAAGGCCATACCGGCTCTCGCTGGGCGCTTGCCAATATGTATGCCTATGGCGACGGCGTTGCCAAGAACGACTTCGAAGCTTTCAAGATCTACAGCGAAATCGCCAGCCAGGGCGTTGAGCCCGGTTCGGAAGATACCGGCTTTTTTGTCAATGCGCTGCTTTCCCTTGCCGATTATTACCGTCACGGCATTCCCGGCAGCCCGGTGAAGATGGACCTGTCGCAGGCCCGCCAGCTTTATTTCCAGGTTGCCTCCACCTTTGGCGTCGCGGAGGCGCAGTTCCGTCTGGCGGAGATGATTCTTGCCGGCGAGGGCGGTCGCGCCGACGTGCAGCAGGCCAAGAAGTGGCTCAATCAGGCCCGCAAACACGGCCATGCCGGCGCGATGTCGATCTTCGGCAACCTGATCTTCCAGGAAGGTCAGACGACGCGGGGGCTGGCCTTCATGACCGCTGCGCTCGACAAATGCGCGGCGGCGGACTGTACCTGGATACAGAACCTGCAGGAGCAGGCTTTTTCGCTCGCCGGTGAGAAGGATCGCCGCGCGGCAATCGCACTCGCACAGAACATGCAGTTTAGCGATCCGGATTGAGAGTTGGCCGGATTGAGAATGGCGATCAGGGTGATTTCTTCCGCCTGAAGGGGCCGGTCAGCCGACCGGATTGAAAGCGAAATAACCGCAGACCGGCACATGGTCGGACGGTTTTTCCCAGGCCCGCACATGTTTTTCGATGCTGACGGATTCCAGCCTGTCCGCGGCTTCGGCTGACAGCATCAGATGATCGATGCGGATGCCGTTGTTTTTTGGCCATGCGCCAGCCTGATAATCCCAGAAGGAATAAAGTCCTGCTTCATCCGTCGTCGCCCGCGCGGCATCGGTGAAACCGAGATTCTCCAGCTTGCGGAAGGCTGCGCGTGTTTTCGGCAGGAACAGGGCGTCGCCTTCCCACACGCGTGGGTCGTGACAATCGAAGGGCTCAGGAATGACGTTGTAGTCACCGGCCAGGATCAGCGGCTCTTCCATTGCAAGGCGATCTTCCGCAAAGCGCCGCAGGCGCTCCATCCAGGCAAGCTTGTAGGGATATTTCACCGGATCGTCCGGCGGATTGCCGTTCGGCAGGTAAAGCGAGCAGACGCGGATCGCGCCGCCTTCCACGGAAAACACGCCTTCGATGAAGCGGGCCTGCTCATCGGTATCGTCACCCGGCAAGCCGCGATTGACCTCGTCCGGCTTGACCTTCGAGAGCAGGGCGACACCGTTAAAACCCTTCTGGCCGTGCGTTTCGATGTGATAACCGAGCGCCTCGATCTCAAGGCGGGGAAAACCCTCGTCAACCGACTTGATTTCCTGAAGGCAGACGATGTCAGGCGATGAATCCTTCAGCCACTGGCAGAGGTTTTCGATACGCGCCTTGACGCCATTGATGTTCCAGGTGGCAATCTTCATCGGAGTTTCCCTTTTGTGGGGGTACTTTTACCCGATGCAAAACCGATTGCCACCGTTTTTGGAAGGTGGTGGCGAGGATGTGGTGGATAGAATCGTCAGATTGAGAAGCTGGTGCCGCAGCCGCAGCTTGCCACGGCATTGGGGTTCTTGATCTGGAAGGACTGGCCGAGCAGATTATCGACGAAGTCGATTTCGGAGCCGGCCATATAGATGACCGACATGCTGTCGATCAGCACCTTGGCGTCGCCGCGGGCAATCACGATGTCGTCATCGGTTTTGTCTTCGGCCAGATCGAATTTGTAGGAGAAGCCCGAGCAGCCGCCGCCTTCCACCGAGACGCGCAGCGCCTGTTTGCCGGCGTCGGCGGCGACGATCTGGGCGATTCGCTTTGCCGCGGCTTCCGAAAGGGTAATGTCGCTGTTTTCCATGTCGTTCCTCCTGCCGGGGTCAAGAACCGGAGAGCAATAATCTCGTTGTCACCATTATAAACCGGTCAAATTAACGGTCTATAGCCTGTGTGAAGGCGGTCAGCGCGGCGATGATGCTTTGCGCCGACCTCTGCGATAGGTATGAAGGGTAAATGAAAAGGTCAATGGCCGAGGTGAAAAGGAAGTCACAGTCTAGGTCATGGCGGCGAAGACAACAGGTGGATGCATGATCATAGACCAGCGCGCATTGGGTTTCGGAAGCGGTGAGAGGGCGGTTTTCGCCTCGGATCCATGGACCACGCGCGGGCGTCTTTTTCCCGAAGAGGGAAGCCTGACGCGTTCCGAATTCCAGCGCGACCGCGACCGCATCGTTCACACGACGGCCTTTCGCCGCCTGAAGCACAAAACCCAGGTCTTCATCAGCCCTGACGGAGACCACTATCGCACGCGGCTTACCCACACCGTCGAGGTGGCGCAGATCGCCCGCGCTCTCGCCCGTGCGCTGAAGCTGGATGAGGATCTGGCCGAGGGCGTGGCGCTGGTGCATGATTTCGGCCACACGCCCTTCGGCCATACCGGCGAAGACGCGCTGGATGCGGTGTTGCTGCCCTATGGCGGCTTCGATCATAACGCCCAGTCGCTGCGCATCGTCACCAAGCTGGAGCGCCGTTATGCCGAATATGACGGTATCAACCTCACCTGGGAGACGCTGGAAGGTCTCGTCAAACACAACGGTCCGCTGGTGAATGCGAGGGGCGAGGGGATCAAGGGGCCGGTTCCGCTGCCCATCCTCGAATATTGCGAGCAGCAGGATCTGGAAATCGGCAGCTATGCGAGCCTCGAGGCGCAGGTGGCGGCGATTGCCGATGACATCGCTTATAATACCCACGATATCGATGACGGATTGCGTGCCGGCTATCTCACTTTCGAGATGCTGGAGGAGGTGCCATTCCTCAGCGGACTGATGGCGCAGGTGCGGGCGAAATATCCCGTGCTCGACAAGGAGCGTTTTGCCAATGAGATCATGCGCCGCCAGATCACCCATATGGTCGAGGATGTGATCGGCGTTGCCCAGCAGAATCTTGCCCGCCTGAAACCACGAAGCGCGGCCGATATCCGCGCCGCCGATTTCACCGTCGCGACCTTCTCGCCGGAAATGGCCGAGACCGACCGGCAGATCAAGAAGCTGCTGTTCGGCCATATCTACCGCCATCCGGAAATCATGCGCATCCGCGCCGGTGCCACGCAGATCGTTACCGATCTTTTCCACCGTTATATGGAAGTGCCGGCGGAAATGCAGAGCCATTACTGGGTGGACAGCATTTCCGGCATGAGCGTGGCCGCAAAAGCCCGGCATGTGGGCGACTATCTGGCCGGCATGACCGATAGTTATGCACTGCGCGCCCACCAGCGGCTGTTTGACCACACCCCCGATTTGCGATAGGGCAGCGGGCAATCGCGGAGCCGACCCGGTTATGATGGCCGGACATAAACAGAAGCCCTTCGCGCAGGTTGGAACGATGAACATTTTTGCTGATTTCGATACCAGGATCAAAAACGCGCTCGAGACCCTCGATCTCGTGAAAGAGAACCGCGAAAAGGTCGATTTCAGTCGAATTACCGTCGAATCCCCGCGCGATCTCAGCCACGGCGATGTTGCAACCAATGCCGCCATGGTGCTGGCCAAGCCGCTCGGCACCAATCCGCGCGCGCTCGCCGAACTCATCGTGCCCGCGCTTCAGGCGGATAGCGATGTCGACAGCGTCAATGTCGCGGGTCCTGGTTTCATCAATCTCAAGGTCTCGGTCGGTTACTGGCAGCGTCTTTTGGCAGACATGATCGGGCAGGGCATCGATTTCGGCCGCTCCACCATCGGTTCCGGCCAGAAGATCAACGTCGAATATGTTTCCGCCAATCCGACAGGCCCGATGCATGTCGGCCATTGCCGTGGCGCCGTTGTGGGCGACACGCTGGCGAACCTGCTGGCATTCGCAGGCTACGGCGTTACCAAGGAATATTACATCAACGATGCCGGCTCGCAGATCGATGTACTGGCCCGTTCCGTCTTCCTGCGCTACCGCGAGGCGCTCGGCGAAGATATCGGCACCATTCCGTCCGGTCTTTACCCCGGCGACTACCTCGTTCCCGTCGGCCAGGCGCTGGCGGATGAATATGGCATCAAGCTGCGCGCCATGCCCGAGGAAAAGTGGATGCCTATCGTTAAGGACAAGGCGATCGACGCGATGATGGCGATGATCCGCGAGGATCTGGCGCTGCTCAACGTCCGGCACGACGTGTTCTTCTCGGAGCGCACGCTGCATGAGGGCAATGGCGGTCCGATCCTCTCTGCTATCAATGACCTTACGTTCAAGGGCCATGTCTACAAGGGCACCCTGCCGCCACCGAAGGGCGAATTGCCTTACGACTGGGAAGACCGCGAACAGACGCTGTTCCGCTCCACCGAGGTGGGCGACGACATGGACCGCGCGCTGATGAAATCGGACGGTTCCTACACCTATTTCGCCGCGGACGTCGCTTATTTCAAGAACAAGTTCGACCGCGGTTTTTCCGAGATGATCTATGTGCTCGGCGCCGACCACGGCGGCTACGTGAAGCGGCTGGAGGCGGTCGCGCGCGCCGTCTCCGAAGGCAAGTCGAAACTGACGGTGCTGCTGTGCCAGCTCGTCAAGCTGTTCCGCGATGGTGAGCCGGTGAAGATGTCGAAGCGCTCCGGCGACTTCGTCACGCTGCGCGATGTTGTCGACGAAGTGGGTCGCGATCCGGTGCGATTCATGATGCTTTATCGGAAGAATTCCGAGCCGCTAGACTTCGATTTCGCGAAAGTGACCGAACAATCGAAGGATAATCCGGTCTTTTACGTGCAATATGCGCACGCCCGCTCACAGTCGATCTTCCGGCAGGCGCAGGAAGCGTTTCCGGGGCTTTCTCCTTCGGCTGAGGAGATGGCGGCCTCCGTCGCTTTGATTAGCGATATCAACGAGTTGCAGCTGGTTGCGAAGCTCGCCGAATATCCGCGCCTGATCGAATCGGCGGCTCTTTCGCACGAGCCGCACCGGCTTGCTTTTTATCTCTATGACCTCGCCAGTTCCTTCCATGGACACTGGAACAAGGGCAAAGACCAGCCGGAATTACGTTTTATTAACGATAAAAACCGAGAATTGAGCATTGCCAGACTTGGGCTGGTGAATGCTGTCGCAAATGTTTTGAGGTCCGGCCTCACGCTTTTAGGAGCGGACGCACCTGCCGAAATGCGATAACATATCACCATTATTTGCTCACAATACGCTGGCAAGAGCTGCAATGCGTAGATGGTGGAACACGTAATGGTCGAAAAAAAAGTCGCGTATAACCGGGACGCCCGGTCCGAAGGGTTCGCTGACAACGATCCTCTGGCAGAACTGGCGCGTATCGTCGGCTTCGAAGATCGTCCTTCGCATGCGGGTTCCGAGGCTGCGCCGCGCGCCGCTTCGCCGGCGACCCGCCGCGAACCGGAATTTAATCTCGAGGACGAGCTTCTGCGGGAGTTCGAAGTCTACGATGCGCCGCATGCCGATCCGGTCGTTCTTGATCCGGCAAACGATGTTCGCACAGGCATCCATCCCAACGATTTCATGCAGCGTGTCGAGCAGGTTTTCGCCCGCCGCGAGCCCGAGCTTGCGCCGGCGGATGAACCCGCGCCTGTTGCCGCATCCGCACCGGAGGTGATGGAAGAGCCGCTTCCGGAAGTCGATCAGGCCTATATTCACAACTACGTCGAAACGACCGCGCAGGATATTCGCGCGGATTTCCGCGACGACGCCTCCGCGGTGGCGGAAGTTTTCGATGTGCATTCGCGCCAGTCGCGTCCCGCCGAGCCGACGGTTTACCAGCCCGTCGCCGAGCAGGCTGGGTGGGAAGAGCCGCAGGCAGCGGAACCCGCCGCGACCGAATGGCATGCGATGCCGGAGCTTCCCGCCGATGTTTCGAGCAACATTCACGCCGATGGTCATTCCTATGCGCCGGAGCCGCAGGCTTTCGATCTCGCCGACGAGGTGGAAATAGCTGTCGCCGAGGAGGCGCCCGCACCGGTTTCCGTGCGTCCGCCGTCGCATGGCGGCCGGTCCTCGCTGGAATTTTCCAGTCTGCGGCTGCCGCTCGCCAATTTCGGCGCGCGCCGGGATGTTTCGGCTGTCGATCCGAGGCGGGTTGAGCCACGCTCCGAGCAGCAGCCTGCCGCAGCCCGCATCGAGCCGCAGGTCGAAGTCGCTCCCGCGCCTGCCGTCGTTCAGGCGGTGGAAGCCGCTCCGTCCTTTGCGCCTTCGGTCGCCGAGACCTTCACGCCTGCCGCAGAGCCTATGGCGTTTGAGGTTGCCGAGAAGCCGGAAGCGAAACATCTGTCGCCGATGGACGAGCTGATTTACGACGTCGCGAAATATTCCATTCCCGGTCGCGGCGAAACACCGCTCGTGCAAGATGTTCCCGCTGCGCAGGCTGCGAAGGTGGAGCCGCCCGTGGTTGCCGCCGCGCCGGTCAAGGCCGCGCCGATTGCCGCTGCTGCGCCTGCGGCACCCGCAGAAGAGCTGGATTTCACGGATTTCGCCGGCTTCAACGATGATGATTTCGAGCTTGCGCTCGACGATCTCGATCTGGATCTTGATTTGTCTGAAATCGCCGAGGCGGAAGTTGCACCTACGCCCGCGCCGCAACCCGTTCGCCAGCAGCCAGCCGCTCCGGTTGCCGTTGCGGCCGCCGCGCCGCAGCCGGTGAGGGAACAGCCCGCGCCGCAGCCGCGCCCGGCTTCCGTGGCCGCATCGGTGACCGCCGTTCCGGTTCAGCCGCGCCCCGCTGTTGCAGCAGCACCGCAGCCAGTCGCACCGCAGACGCTGGAAAGCCTGCCTTTCGATCCTTCGCAGATCGGCGAGACGGAAGAACATCCGGAAACCATCGTCGAAATGGATGTGCCGGAGCTGCCGGTCGGTGTTTTCGAACCCAAGCCGGCCGCGCGCCGTCACGAGGAAGATCTCGATATCGATACCGAGCTTGCGACGCTGTTTGCGCCTGCTGTCGCCGGTGGTCTCGACCGTCACAAACATGGCGACAGTCGCGGCGCCGCCCAGGCGCGTCCTGCGCCGGCTCCGGAAGAGGCCGATGAATTCGAACGGGCGCTGGAAGAGGATTTCCGTCGTTCCATGCAGGAGGCTGCGGCTTCCCGTGGCAACGCATCCCGCGACGCCGAGAATACCTATGTGGAGCATCCGGCGGATTATCGTGGTGAGGATGAACGCGGCGGTCGCCGCTGGATCATGCCGGTTGCCGCGGCAATCGGTCTGGTGCTGGTCGGCGGCGGCGTTTACGCGCTGGTTTCCGGCGGTTCGTCCAGCATGGGTTCGAATGGCGCGCCGGTCATCATCTCCGCCGATAGCGATCCGATGAAGGTCGTTCCGGAAAATCCGGGCGGTCGCGTTGTGCCGAACCAGGACAAGGCGGTTTACGACCGCGTGGCCGGCGGCGGCGCTGCCGATCCGAAACAGCCATCGTTGATTTCCAGCAACGAGCAGCCGGTGGATGTGGTGCAGCGTACGCTGATCCCCGAACAATTGCCGCTGGAAGGCGAAAACGATGCGGATATGGAACCCGCCGGCACGCCGGTTGGCGAAACAGAAGATCCGCGCCTGCTTTCGCCGGAAGAAAAGGCTGCGCAGAATGAAGGTTCGGCTGCAACCGGCGTTTCGCCGCGTAAGGTCCGCACCATGATCGTCAAGCCTGACGGCACGCTGGTTGCCCAGGAAGTCGAAGCGCCGGCCGCCCAGCCGCCGAAGGTCGACAAGGTTGAGGAGCTTGCAGCACCGCAGACCGCAAAGCCGGGTGAGGGCGCGCCCGCCGTCATAGCCGCATCGCGGGTCCCGGTCACACCGGAGCAGGCTCAGCCGCAGGCGAACACGCCTGCCGCCACGACACCGGCAGCACAGTCGGCGGCGCCAGTTCCCTCGGCGCGTCCGTCCTCGCAGCCAGCCAATGTGGTGGCGACTGTGACCAACCAAGGCAATGTCCGCCCCACGAACGCTCCGGCACAGCAGCAGACGGCGGCCGCGACGCCGGCGGCGACCAGCACGCCTTCCGCCGGCGGCTACTACATCCAGATCGCCTCGTTGCCGAGCCAGGCGGAAGCCCAGAAGTCCTACCAGAACATGTCGGCCAAGTTCGGCTCGGTCATCGGTGGACGCGGCGTCGACATCAAGGCCGCCGAAATCGCTGGCAAGGGCACGTTCTACCGCGTCCGTATCCCGGCGGGTGACAAGAGCGAAGCCGTGGCGCTGTGCGAAAGGTTCCGCTCGGCCGGCGGCAGCTGCCTGGTGGCGCGGTGATAGTGGCCGGATTGGCTTAGACAGATCGGGGCTGCCGCGTGAGGCAGACCTTTTGGATGGCACTCGGCCTTTCCTCACGCTCCGCCGTCATCCTCGGGCTTGACCCGAGGATCCACACCCGGAGCGATGGGTCCTCGGGACAAGCCCGAGGATGACGGCGGAGAGGTTATGCGAGGATGGCGGCCGCAGGTCCACCTGACTGTTTTCGCACTCCGAGAGCACATCCCCTTTTACCCACCCTCCATCTCTTTTCCCTTTGAGCGTGACACCCATGACCGATTGCAAAGCTATGATCCTCGGATGCAGCGGGCTTTCGCTGACGGCCGACGAGATTGCCCTTTACCGCGATGAACAGCCCTGGGGCTTCATCCTGTTCGGGCGCAATATCGGCGAGCCGCAGCAGATCACCGATCTCGTCGCCGCCATGCGCGCCGCCGTCGGGAGGTCAGATGCGCCGGTTCTCATCGATCAGGAGGGTGGGCGCGTGCAGCGTATCAAGCCACCGATCCTGCAGGCCTATCCGAACGCCCGCATTCTCGGTGAAATCTATGAGCGCGACCGGGGGGCGGGTCTGCGCGCCGCCTGGCTGATGTCGCGCCTGCATGCCTTCGACCTCATGAAATTCGGCATCAATGTCGATTGCCTGCCGGTGCTCGATGTGCCGGTGGAAGGCGCCAGCAATGTCATCGGTAACCGCGCCTATGGCTACACGCCGACCATGGTGGCCGAGATGGGGCAAGCAGCGGCCGACGGCCTGAAGGCGGGAGGCATGCTGCCTGTCATGAAACATATGCCGGGCCATGGCCGCGGCATGGTGGATTCGCACCATGAACTGCCGGTCGTCGATGTGCCGCTCGATGAGCTGGACGCCCATGATTTCGTGCCGTTCCGGGCGCTGAACCGCGAATTGATGGCGATGAGCGCGCATCTGGTGTTCAACGCCGTCGACCGTGAACGCCCGGCGACGACCTCGCCGAAGGTGATCGAGGAGATCATTCGCGGGCGGATCGGCTTCGACGGTCTGCTGATGTCCGACGACAGCTCCATGAATGCGCTGAAGGGCACGCTTGGTGAAAGAGCTGCGAATATTGTTGCGGGCGGCTGCGATATAGTCTTGCATTGCAACGGCGTGATGGGTGAAATGCTGCAGGTCGTGAAGGAGGTTCCCGTTCTTTCCGGCCGTTCGCTGGAGCGGGTGCGGGCCGTGGAAGCGGGTTTCCCTGTTGCGGACCCTTCCGACGAAGCGGAGCTGAGAGCCGAATTCAACGCCATGTGGGCCGTTTCCTGACAGTCGGGCGGCGGCCCGGTACTCGGGACGACAGGCCGGACGCCCGGCGGATGGAACAATGGCCGCAGACAAGTCTCGCAATTCGACACCGATGGACAAGCTCTGGCAGGATGTGACGCCGGAGCGGCTGACGGGCGAGGCCGGGCTGGTCATCGATGTCGCGGGTTTCGAAGGCCCGCTCGATCTGCTGTTGCATCTTGCCCGGACGCAGAAGGTCGATCTGTCGCGCATTTCGGTGCTGGCCCTTGCCGAACAATATCTGCAATTCGTGGAAAGCGCGCGCCGCGTCCGCATCGAGCTTGCGGCTGACTATCTCGTCATGGCGGCGTGGCTCGCCTTCCTGAAATCCAAGCTCCTCATTCCGCAGCAATCCAAGGATGACGGTCCCTCGGGCGAAGAAATGGCCGCCACGCTGGCCTTCCGGCTGAAGCGTCTGGAGGCGATGCGCGAGGCGGCCGAACGTCTCGTCAACCGCGCTCAGCTCGGCCGCGATGTGTTCGCCCGCGGCGCGCCCGAGCATATTCCGCACATCAACCGCTCCGCCTATGAGGCGAGCCTTTATGACCTGCTCAGCGCCTATGCCAATCTGCGGCAGCGGCAGGCGATTACTCAGGTCACGATTGAAAAACGGCAGGTCTGGTCGCTTGTCGAGGCGCGTGAGCTTTTGACCAACCTCCTCGGCGATGTCGGGGAATGGACCGTGCTCGACCAATATCTGCTGCAATATGTACCCGATCCCGCCATGCGGGTGACGGCGATCGCCAGCGCCTTTGCCGCTTCGCTGGAACTGGTGCGCGAGGGATCGCTGCAAATCCGGCAGGAGGGCGCTTTCCAGCCCATCTATATGCGCCGCGGCACGAGGGATGAGCCCGCGGCCAGTGCCGGGAGGAGCGACAATGACTGATGATGAAGAGACCGGCGAGGCGATGATCGTAACAGATGGGGTGGGATTCGAACCCACGGTATTTTCCGAACGGCAACTGAAGGAGGCCGAGCGGATCACCGAGGCTTTGGTCTTCGCCTCGTCCGAGCCGGTCTCCGTGGCTTTCATCGCCGAGCGCCTGCCGCGCGGCATGGATGTCGTTGCCATTCTGCAGCGTCTCAAGGTGCTTTATGCGGAGCGGGGCGTCAATCTCGTGCAGGTGGGCGGGCAATGGGCCTTCCGCACCGCCGGCGATCTTTCCTTCGTCATCCGCGCTGAGGAAAAGGAGCCGAAGAAGCTGTCGCGCGCGGCGCTGGAAGTTCTGGCGATTATCGCATATCATCAGCCGGTGACACGCGCCGAAATCGAGGAGATTCGCGGCGTGCAGACATCGCGCGGCACGCTCGATGTGTTGATGGAGGCGGGCTGGGTCAGGTTCCGTGGCCGCAGGCGCACCCCCGGCCGGCCGGTGACGATCGGCACCACGGTGGAGTTTCTCGATCATTTCGGTCTTGAGGAGTTGCGCGATCTGCCGGGGCTCGAGGAGCTGAAGGGGGCAGGGCTGCTTTCGGGCCGCATTCCCTCCAATTTCGGCGTACCTTTGCCGATGATGAGTGACGAGCTGCGCGAGGATGAAGATCCGATCACGCAGCTGGATCTCGAGGAACTGGGCCTGCTGGCCCCCGGCGGCGGCGATGGCGACGACTGATATCGACATCCTGCCGGCGCGGCCACGAAAACTTTATGCGCACTCGCTGTCGAAGGGGTGATTTGTCGTTTGAAAAAGCCTTTCAAACGTCTTACATCGTCTGAAAGCGAAATTCAGGAGTTTCAGTTATGGGTTCTTTTAGTGTGTGGCATTGGCTCATCGTGCTGGTGATTGTTCTCGTCCTCTTCGGACGCGGCAAGATTCCGGAATTGATGGGCGATGTCGCAAAGGGCATCAAGAGCTTCAAGAAGGGCATGGCTGACGAAGACCAGACGCCGCCGCCGGCCGATGCCAACACGAAGACCGTCGACCACAAGGCTGACGAGATCAAGTAAGCGGCCTTTCGCCGCTTGGTGTGAGACTGGCGCTAGAGTGCCTTGCGTCCTTTTTTGACGCACCAAGGACGCTCTGCCACTTGTATGTTGCGCTTCATTCCCGACGAAAATCGATTCCGATTGTCGGGCCGGAGCGCTAGGGTCTCGGGAGCATATTGATGTTAGATATCGGCTGGAGCGAGCTTCTGGTGATTGCGGTCGTGTTGATCGTGATCGTCGGGCCTAAAGACTTGCCGCCCATGATCCGCGCTTTCGGCAAAACGATGGCTAGCCTTCGCAAGATGGCGGGGGATTTCCGCAGCCAGTTCGATGAGGCCCTCAAAGAAGCCGACATGGACGATGTGCGCCAAACCATCTCCGATGTCCGCAATCTAAACCCGACCAATTCGTTGCGCGATGCGATGAACCCACTTCGCCAGCTGGGCAACGAGATCAAATCCGATCTCCAGAAGGCGACGGCTGCGCCGGATGGCCTTTCGTCCACGCCGGCGCCGGCGACAGGGGAGCCGGTCGCGCCGCTGGTCAGCGTGCCTGAGCCTGAAATGAAGCTGCCGGATGCGCCGCCTCCCGTTGCCGCACCCGCTGCGCCGGTTGCCGCAGCTGTCGCCGCGGAGGAAAAGCCCAAGCGCGCGCGGGCGAAGTCCATTGCGACTGTTGAGGCCGAAGCGGTTGCCGCCAAGCCGAAACGTGCAGCGCGGAGCAAGGTTGCCTCAGCGCCAGAAACCGCCGCCACCGTGAAAACCAGTGAGCCCGCCGCCTTGAAGCCCGCCGTGAAGACGGTCACCAAAAAGGCGGCTGCCAGCAAGTCCTCCGCAGACAAGGCGGCCGTGGCCGAGGCCAAGCCGGCTAAAACGGCAAAAACCAAGGCTGCAAAGCCCAAAAAGGATGAAGCATGAGCGGGGATATCGAGGATAAGCCGCAGCCGCTGATCGAGCACCTCATGGAACTGCGCACGCGGCTGATCTGGTCGCTCGGCGCGTTCTTCGTCGCCTTCATCGCCTGTTTCGCCGTTGCCAAACATCTGTTCAACCTGCTGGTCGTTCCCTATAAATGGGCGGTGATCTGGGCCGGGCTCGATGTTGCGAAGTCGTCGCTGATCTATACCGCGCCGCAGGAATTCTTCTTCACGCAGATCAAGGTCGCCATGTTTGGCGCCATTGTGATTTCCTTCCCGGTGATCGCCTCGCAGCTTTATAAATTCGTGGCGCCCGGCCTTTACAAGAACGAGCGGGCGGCCTTCCTGCCGTTCCTCATCGCTTCGCCGATCCTTTTCCTCATCGGTGCGGCGCTTGTCTATTTCTTCTTCACGCCCATGGTCATGTGGTTCTTCCTCGCCATGCAGCAATTGCCCGAAGACGGCGAGGTGGCGATTTCGCTGATGCCGAAGGTGTCGGAGTATCTCAGCCTCATAATGACGCTGGTTCTCTCCTTCGGTCTGGTGTTCCAGCTGCCCGTCGTCACCACACTTCTGGCCCGCGTCGGGCTTTTGACCAGCGACTGGCTGCGGCAAAAGCGCAAGTTCGCGATTGTCCTCGCCTTTGTAGTCGCAGCCGTCCTGACGCCGCCGGACCCCATGTCCCAGATCGGTCTTGCGCTGCCTGCAATCATTCTCTACGAGATTTCCATCTACATGGCTCGACTCGTGGAGAGGAAACGTGCGGCAGAATCCGCAAGCACGGAGCTGGAGGAGACCTGATATTCTCGAAGGTCTCGCCGCTCACGACATTTCCTCGCGCCGGGCTCATGCCCGGCGTTTTGCTGTAAAACACCGATGATGCAACAACGGTCTGGAACGACGATGCACGACATTAAATGGATACGCGAAAACCCCGAAGCTTTCGATGCGGCGCTTGCACGCCGTGGCGCAGAGCCCGCCGCCAGCGGCCTGATCGCGCTTGATGAAAAGCGTCGTTCCGTCATCCAGTCCCTGCAGGACATGCAGTCGCGCCGCAACGCCGCCTCCAAGGAAATCGGCGCTGCGATGGCGCAGAAGAACATGGAGCTGGCGGAAAAGCTGAAAGCCGAAGTCGCCGATCTCAAGGACAACATGCCGCGCGCCGAGGAGGAGGACCGTCTGGTCACCGCCGAGTTGAACGATGCGCTTTCGCGTCTGCCCAACATGCCCTTCGACGATGTGCCCGATGGCAAGGATGAGCATGACAATGTGGTGACCCGCGTCGTCGGTCAGAAGCCCGGCTGGAACCATGAGGCCAAGGAGCATTTCGAGATTGGCGAAGCGCTCGGCTATATGGATTTCGAGCGTGCCGCCAAGCTTTCGGGCGCACGTTTTACCGTGCTGACCAGCCAGCTGGCGCGTCTGGAAAGGGCGCTCGGCCAGTTCATGATCGACCTGCACACCTCGGAACATGGCTATACCGAAGTTTCCTCGCCGCTAATGGTGCGCGACGAGGCGATGTTCGGCACCGGTCAATTGCCGAAATTCTCCGAGGACCTGTTCAAGACCACGGATGGCCGCTGGCTGATCCCGACGGCCGAGGTGACGCTGACCAACCTCGTGTCCGGCGAAATTCTCGATCAGGAGAAGCTGCCGCTACGTTTTACCGCGCTGACGCCATCCTTTCGTTCGGAAGCGGGTTCGGCCGGCCGCGACACGCGCGGCATGCTGCGCCAGCACCAGTTCTGGAAATGCGAACTCGTCTCCATCACCGATGCGGAAAGTGCGGTCGCCGAACATGAGCGCATGACGGCCTGCGCCGAAGAGGTGTTGAAGCGCCTCGGCCTGCATTTCCGTACCATGACGCTCTGCACCGGCGACATGGGCTTCAGCGCCCGCAAGACATACGATCTGGAAGTGTGGCTGCCGGGCCAGAACACCTATCGCGAAATTTCGTCCTGCTCGGTCTGCGGCGATTTCCAGGCGCGGCGCATGAATGCGCGTTATCGCGGCAAGGACGACAAGGCGACGAAATTCGTGCATACGCTGAACGGTTCCGGAACGGCTGTCGGTCGCTGCCTGATCGCGGTTCTCGAAAATTACCTGAACGAGGACGGTTCCGTCACAATTCCGGATGTGCTGCTTCCCTATATGGGTGGTCTGACTCGGATCGAGAAAGCGGCCTGAGGGAGCGCAGCGTCGTGCTCTTGGAAGGAGAGTCTTCCAATTAGGCCGACGTCGTCCTCGGGACAGGCCTGAGGATCTGCAACCTATCGATTGATTTCGGCGTGATTAGATTCTCTGGACAGGCCTGAGGATGTCCATGGGAGAGCTGCACACCTCACTGCCGGTGGGGAGGATGCTCCGTCCTTGAAGATATGAAAAGCGGAGAGAGAAACATGCGGATTTTGCTGACCAATGACGACGGTATCCACGCCGAAGGTCTGGCGGTGCTGGAGCGTATCGCCCGCACGCTGTCCGACGATGTCTGGATCGTTGCGCCGGAGACAGACCAGAGCGGTCTCGCGCACTCGCTGACCTTGTCCGAACCGCTGCGGTTGCGAAAAGTTTCCGACAAGCATTTCGCGCTGCGCGGCACGCCGACCGATTGCGTCATCATGGGCATTCGCGAGGTTCTGCCCGAAAAGCCGGATCTGGTTCTTTCCGGCGTCAATGCTGGCGCCAACATGGCCGATGACGTGACATATTCCGGCACCATTGCCGGCGCCATCGAAGGTACGTTGCAGGGCGTGCGCTCCTTTGCGCTCAGCCAGGCCTTCAGCCATGCCGAAGGCCGTGTCGTGCCGTGGGAAGTGGCGGAGACCTATGCGCCCGATCTTATCCGCAAGCTCATCGATGTCGATCTGCCTGACGGCACCTTCCTCAACCTCAACTTTCCCAATTGTGCGCCCAAGGATGTGCAGGGCGTGTCTGTCACCGGGCAGGGCAAGCTCGATTTTGGCCTGACGGTGGAGGAACGGCAGGACGGTCGCGGTCTTCCCTACTACTGGCTGCGCTTCGGCGAGCGTCTCGGTACCTTCCGCGAAGGCACCGATATCCACGCTTTGAAACATGGCAAGATTTCCGTCACACCGCTCAAGCTTGACCTGACGGACTACACGGTGAAGGATCGGGTTGCGCAAGCACTTGGATTCGGAGCAGCCGATTGAAATCCGCAATGGTCGAAAAGGAAGGTTTTGCCGCTCTCGTTCTCCGCTTAAGGGGTGAGGGGATTTCCGATCTCGACCTTCTGACGGCGGTCGAGCAGACGCCGCGCTCGAAATTCGTGCCGCCGCAATTCGCGGCCGATGCCTATTCCAGCCGCACGATCCCGATCGACTGCGGCGCCTTCATGGAAGGCGCCGACATGGCGGTGAAAATCCTTGCCCGACTGCAGCTGAAACCCGGCCAGCGTGTGCTGGAAATCGGCACGGGCAGCGGTTTCATGACGGCGATCATCGCTCGCCGGGTCGAACGCGTCTTTTCTCTGGAGCGTTACAGGACGCTGGTGCAGCGGGCGCAGAACTGTCTCGACGATCTCTCCATCCGTAATGTCGTCATCCGTCAGGCGGATGGCAGCAACGGCTTGGTGGGCGAGGGTACCTTCGACCGAATCGTCTCCACGGCGGCCTTCACCACCATGCCCCGCTTCTTTGCCGAACAGATCGTTTCAGGCGGCATGATGATCGCCCCGATCATTCTCGAAGACGAGCGTTGCGTGATGACGCGGTTCTCCAAGACCGGCAGCCGCTTCGAGAAGGAAGAACTGTTCGAGGCGCCTTACCTGCCGCTTAGCACGCATATTGCGCGTCATTTGTGACGAAATGAAAATTTTGGAGACATTCCATCTTTGTCTCCTAATGTTCTGAATTTCTGTAACTAACTGATTTTTAATATCATTATTGTTCCAACGTGACGCATTCTGTTTTCGTCATGGTTATCGAAGTGTCAAAAAAGCGCCAAGCGGCTTAACGTTTTAACGGCGTGGTAACACTAACGCGCTTTAATCATAAACATCGACGCATGGTTTTCCCACTTCGGGAAATGGGCCTTGCAAGAAGTGAAATTTGTGCCGGATCGGTCTCGATGCGGCGGGTTGGCGTCAGTGTAGATCGAGTCATGCGTATGAGACATTCGTCTAAAATCGGAAAATCAGTCGCAAAAATGTTCGCAGCGGCATTGCTGGCAAGCGTCGCAACGGGCTGTAGCTCGGATGCAACGCGGTTCAGCGGCCTCTTTTCCAGTGGACCGGATCAGATGACCACGGCGTCAATTCCTGCCCGTCAGGGCGGCGGTGCTTACGGGCAGGCCCCGGTGCCGCAGGGCGACATGAATGGCGGTTACGCCTCCGCCGCGCCGCAGGGCGGTTATGCCAACCAGAACATGGCGGGCAATTCCTATCCGCAATCGGGCGGTTATGGCGGCGTTCAGCCTTCCATGGCCCGCTCGGCTTCGGCCTCTCCCGTGCAGCGATCCGAGTTGGCTGCGCCGACAGCTGTGGCAAGCCGCGATCCTTCGACCCGCAGCGAAGCCATGGCCCAGCCTTTCCCATCCGCCCAGCCCAAGGCCGCGCCGTCTCTTGCAGCGCCCGCCCGGCAGGCTGCCGCTCCCGCGGCCGACAATCTGACCACCGCAACGGTCCGCTCCGACAAGAACGGCTGGCACACGGATGGCGCCGCCTCCGTGACCCTGCGTCCCGGCGAAAACATCGCGACGCTCTCCAACCGTTACGGCGTTCCGGAAAAGGAACTGCTGCGCGTCAACGGCCTGAAGACCGCATCCTCGGCACAGGCCGGCCAGTCGATCATCATTCCGAAGTTCGGTCAGGTCCGCAATGCCGCCAAGGATGCCGCCGGCAATATTGCGCTCAACCGCAATGGCGACCAGCCGACGCCGCTGCGTAGTCCCGAGGGGAACGTGGCTGTGCTGCCGTCGCAGGCCGCCGCCCGTGACAAGGTTTCCTCCGAAACCGGCAAGCTGACGCCGCCCGGCGGCAAGCCGCTGCCGCCCACCGGCGGCTACAAGGTGCAGCCGGGCGACAGCCTGTCCAAGATCGCCCGCGCAAACGGCGTGTCTGTCGCCGCCCTCAAGGCGGCAAACGGTCTCAGCAACGAAAGCATCCGCGTCGGCCAGACGCTCAACATGCCCGGCGCTTCGACGGATGCCATCAAGACGGCTTCCGTTCCCGCCAAGGAAGCGGCCAAGCCGGTCGAAACAGCGTCCGCCAAGCCTGAGCCCTACAAGGCCCCGGCTGCTGCCGCGGCTCCGACTGCGCCTGCCGCACCGGCCACCGCCAGTGTCAGCGACATCGAGAAAAAGGCCGACATGGCTTCCGTCGCACCGGAATCCACCGGCATCGGTAAATATCGCTGGCCGGTTCGCGGCGCGGTCATCAACAATTTCGGCGATAATGTCGAAGGCAGCCGCAACGATGGCATCAATATCTCCGTTCCGGAAGGCACGCCGATCAAGGCCGCCGAAAACGGTGTGGTCATCTATGCGGGCAACGGCCTGAAGCAGCTCGGCAACACGGTTCTCGTGCGCCATGACGACGGCAAGGTCACCGTTTACGGCAACGCCGCCAATCTTGACGTGCAGCGCGGCCAGAAGGTCCAGCGCGGCCAGACCATCGCCACATCGGGCATGACCGGCAGCGCCAAGCGTCCGCAGGTTCACTTCGAAGTTCGCAAGGATGCGACGCCGGTGAACCCTTCCACTTTCCTTGAATAGGTATTGCGTCTCAAGGAATGATGAAGCCGGGTGATGAGCCCGGCTTTTTCATTTTTTGGCTTGATGACGGAGGAGAGGAGGTGGCGGAAACGTCGCTACTGCCTCACCAGTCCCACCGTCTTCTCGATGAAATCGGCAATGGCGCCGGTATCGTCGAGATCGAAAACGGGCAACGTCGTGTCCGCCACGTCATGATCGGCAGCAATGGCGATTATATGCGGATCGAGCGGCGCGAGCGGTTCGGTCTTGGCCGCGTCCAGTCGGCGCGCCTCGATCTTCGGCACCGGCTCGTATTTATAACCCTCGATCAGCACGAGATCGCAGGGGGCGAGGCGGGAGAGGATGTCCTCGAAGGAGGGTTCCTGTTCGCCGCGCAATTCATGCATGATGGCGAAGCGGGTGCCGGAGACGATGGTGACTTCGTGCGCGCCGGCCTGCCGGTGACGCCAGCTATCCGCCCCGACCTTGTCGATATCGAAATCATGATGGGCGTGCTTGATGGTGGAGACGCGGTAGCCGCGCGCCGCCAGCTCGGCGACGATACGGACCGCAAGGCCGGTCTTGCCCGAGTTTTTCCAGCCGGCGATGCCGAAGACCTTTTGTGCCGTCATTGCTCCAGCTTCTCCAGATAGCTGCGCGCCAGCGCCAGTTCATCCGGCGTGTTGATGTTGAAGAACGGATCGAGGCTGCCCTTTGCCGTTTCCAGCGGCGGGAAGGCCACGCCGATGGTGACGTTTCGGGCGAGATAGGCGCGGATGCGCCGGTTTTCATCGTTCTTCAGCCAGTCCTCGAGATCATCGGCAAGCGCTACCGGCCACAGCGCAAAAACCGGGTGAAGCTGGCCGCTGGAGGCGGCGATGACGATTGCATCGTCTGACAGGGGTTCGCAAAGCCGCGCCACGAGATCGTTCGGGAAAAACGGGCTGTCGGCGGGCGCGGTCAGGAAGTGACTGACCGCGCCCTCACGATGCTGGAAATGGCGCATGCCGGCCAGAATGCCGGCAAGCGGTCCGGCATGGCCGCTCAGCGTATCTCGAAGCAGCGGCAGGCCGAAACTCTCCGCCCAGCCATTGGCGGCATTGATGGTGACGTCTGACACCTGCCGTGCGATGCGGTTGATGACATGGGAGATGAGAGGCGTATCGCCCAATTGCACCATCGCCTTGTTGCTGCCCATGCGCCGCGAAAGCCCGCCGGCGAGCACAAGACCTGGTATTTCGAAAGGGGCCGTCATTCCCGCTGTTCCTGCAGCCTTACGACATGGGTGGTGAGGAGGGCGACAAGGCCGGTCGCCAGCATCACCAGAAGAAGCGGCCAGGTTCCGTCCTCCCTGGACAGGACCGAGGAGGCGAGCACCGAGAGCGCTGCGCCGCCGCCGATGGTCATCGCGCCGCCGAGGCCGGAGGCGGAGCCGGCCAGATGCGGCTGGACGCTGACCATGCCGGCATTGGCGCTCGGCAGTGTCACGCCGTTACCGACGCCGATCAAGGCAAGCGGCACGAAAAACGCATAGGCGCTTTCCGCCCCGGCGGAGATCAGCAGCATGGTCGTTACGATGCCGGCAATGGCGATGACATTGCCCGACAGCATCATGCGGGTAATGCCGATTTCGCTGGCATAACGGCCGGAGATGAAGTTGCCGAGCATGTAACCGCTGGCCATGAAGAAGAATTGCAGGCCGAGCATGGCCGGGGCGAGCCCGTAAAGCACGCTGCCGACAAAGGGCGCGCCGCCGAGGAAGGAGAAGAACATGCCGGACGAGAAGGTCGAGGTCAGCGCATAACCCCAGAAGAGCGGAGAGCGCAGAAGTTCCGGCCAGGCGTGAAACTGCTGCGAAAAGCTCGCCGATTTATTATGGTTGGTTTCACCGAGATCGAACCAGGCGAGCACCAGAATGCCGACGCCGAGCAGGGAGAGGAGGGCGAAGCTCGACTGCCAGCCGGAAATGTCGTTGAGCAACCCGCCAACCGTCGGCCCCACCATCGGCACCACGGACATGCCCATGGTCACGTAGCCGATCATCGAGGCTGCCTGTTCCATCGGCACCATGTCGCGCACGATGGCGCGCGCCAGCACGAAGCCGGAAACGACGGCCGCCTGCGCAACGCGCCCGATCATGAAGACGGTGATGTTGGGCGCGAGCATGCAGACGAGCGTTGCGACGATCATGATGGCGATGCTGGCCAGCATGACCGGGCGGCGCCCGAAAAGATCGGAAAGCGGGCCGATGATGAGCTGCAGGCAGGCGGTGGCGGCAAGATAACCCGAAACGGCAAATTGCATCACCGCGTAGTCGGTCTCGAAATAAACCGCCATGGCCGCAAGCGAGGGCAGGAACACATTCATGCACAGAGCCGCAACGCCGGCGATGACGACCAGCGTGATGATGTGCGGCGGTGTGGTCCTGTCCAGAAAACGGCCGCTGTTCATATCATTCTCCAGCCTCGCCCGTTACGGCAGCTTTCGTGACGGAAGCCGGCCGTACCGTGGTCGCGGCGGTGGGGGTGGCGGCCGCGCGCTTGGCCATCTGCGAGCGCTTGCGCAGGCTTTCGCGGTAGAAGGTGTAGAGGCCCGAACCGATGACGATCAGGGCGCCGACGATGGTATAATTGTCGATCTTTTCATTGAAGAAGAATACGCCGATCATGAAACCCCAGAGCAGGCTGGTGTAACGGAACGGCGCGACGAAGGAGATTTCGCCCGATCTCATGGCGAGAATGATCGCCTGATAGCCCACCAGCACCAGGATGGCGGAACCGGCGAGATGTGAGAGGATCATGAAATTCATCGGCTGCCAGCCGCCGAAGGGCACGATCAGCAGGCCGCCCACCGCCATATTGACGAAAGCGGTGATGACGGTGATGGCGAGCGAGGGCACATCGGCATACATTTTCCGCGTCAGCAGATCGCGCGCGGCGGTGACGGCGAGCGATGCGACGACCAGAAGCGCCCCCGGCGTGAAGCCTTCCGGGCCGGGCCTGATGATGACGAGCACGCCGATAAAGCCGACGATGATCGCCATCCAGCGTCGCCAGCCCACCGGCTCGCGCAGAAACAGCGCCGCCCCCAGCGTCACCACCAGGGGCAGGGACTGCAATATGGCCGAGGCATTGGAAAATTCGATGAGGCCGAGCGCCGTCAGATAGAGCACGGCCGCAGTCACCTCGCAGAGACAGCGCAGGATGATGATGGGGCGCATGAGGGTTTTCAACGGCCGGAGCGCACCGAAATGGCGGGCGGCGATGTAGATCAGCACCACCGTTATGATGCCGCGGACGAACATGATCTGGCCGGTGTTGATATAGGGGGTGACGGATTTCGTCAGGGCGTCATTGGCCGTGAAGCTTGCCATGGCGAGCGCCATGAAAAGGGCGCCGCGCGTATTGTCCGTCAATGCCATTCCAAAATATCCCAGACCATGCGCGGTTTTCCGGCCGCCCTTTCGGGGCGATTTGGGCCGCCTTTCGGGCGTGACCACGCATTCCTCCATGCAAAGAGACGTGGCACGCCACAGCCGGCATTTCAACCGTTTATATGGGTGGGTGGACGAGAAACAGTTTCAGCCTTCGCTCAGCCGCCGGTCACGCTCATATGGCGGGAGACGGCAGGCCGGTTGTGGGTGCGGTCGATGATGAAATCATGCCCTTTCGGCTTGCGCAGAAGGGCTTCATCGATGGCGCTGGAAAGATAGGCGTCACTGTCGGAGGCGCGCAGCGCGGTGCGCAGGTCGGCGGCGTCATCCTGGCCCAGGCACATATAAAGCGTGCCGGTGCATGTGAGGCGGACGCGATTGCAGCTTTCGCAGAAATTATGCGTCATCGGCGTGATGAAGCCGAGCCGGCCTCCGGTTTCCTTCACCGTCACGTAACGGGCGGGACCGCCGGTTTGGTAATCGCTGTCGATCAATGTGAAGCTCTTTTCCAGATCGGCACGCAACTGCGAAAGCGGCAGGTAGCGGTCTGTCCGGTCTTCCTCGATCTCCCCCATCGGCATGGTTTCGATGACCGTCAGGTCCATGCCGCGACCATGGGCAAAACGCATGAGATCGGGAATCTCGGCGTCGTTGAAGTCCTTCAGCGCCACCGCGTTCAGCTTGACCTTGATGCCCGCGGTCTGGGCGGCGTCGAGCCCCTCCATGACGCGGTCGAGATCGCCCCAGCGGGTGATATGGCGGAACTTATCGCGGTCGAGCGTATCGAGCGACACGTTGATGCGACGCACCCCGCAATCGGCAAGCTCGTCGGCAAATTTGGCGAGCTGTGAGCCGTTTGTCGTCAGCGTCAGCTCTTCCAGCATACCGGTTTCAATGTGGCGGCCAAGGTTTCTCACCAGCGACATGATGTTCTTGCGCACCAGCGGTTCGCCGCCGGTCAGCCTCAGCTTGCGCACGCCGCGCGTTATGAAGACGGAACAGAGCCGGTCCAGTTCTTCAAGCGTCAGAAGATCCTTCTTGGGCAGGAAGGTCATGTGCTCGGACATGCAATAGGTACAGCGGAAATCGCAGCGGTCGGTGACCGAGACACGCAGATAGGTGATGGAGCGGCCGAAAGGGTCCACCATCGGTGTGCTGTTTTCCGTCAGGGTTTTCGCTTTTTCAAGCGAACCGGAGAAACCGTTCACGTCTCCATCCTCACTGCGCCTCGCGCCTGGCACACACGCCGAATGTGTGCTCTATCAGGTGATGTAGTGGCTTGCCTATCGTGAGGCAAGTTCGTAATTCTGACGCATATGACGAGCTTGCGGAAGTGAAAAATGAGTGATGCCTGGCCGACCGAGCTGCTTGTGTCAAAAGACCGGCGCGAACTGACTGTCTCTTTTGATGACGGCAGCGTTTACCGTCTCCGAGCCGAGATGCTGCGCGTCCTTTCTCCCTCGGCCGAAGTGCAGGGCCACGGGCCGGGGCAAAAGGTCACGGTGCCCGGAAAACGCGATGTCGCCATCCGCTCCATGGTCGCGACCGGCAATTATGCGGTGCGCATCATCTTTGACGATGGCCACGATAGCGGCATCTACACCTGGAAATATCTGAAGGAACTGGGCGAGACCGGCGATGGGCTGTTTGCGGATTATGAGCGGGAGCTCGCCGAAAAGGGCTTGAGCAGAGAGCCGCGATACCGGTAGACGGACGCAAGGCCTGCGGACCCACCCTCATTCCTGTGACAAGCACACCAATGAGGGGAGGAGGACAGCGGCATCCGAGGATCGCATGCCCTGAGCGACAAATAACCCGTTGAATCTGTGCATCGTCCTTCAGTAAAATCGTTTTCGCTTTTCACGCCGATGCGCTAGGAAGTGAGGGAGGGAACACCCTCGTCTTATCGATTTTCAGCGGGGTGGCGTGTGGCTGTAGAAGCGAACGGAAATGATCTGGCCCAGGTGGTCGTGCTTCTGGCGGCCGGCGTTGTCGCCGCGCCGATCTTCAAGCGCATCGGCCTCGGTTCGGTGCTCGGTTATCTGGCCGCCGGTCTGGTGATCGGGCCTTACGGTCTCGGTTTTTTCTCCGATTCGCAGGCCATTCTGCATATAGCGGAACTCGGCGTGGTGATGTTCCTGTTCATCATCGGCCTTGAGATGCAACCGTCGCGGCTGTGGTCGATGCGGCAGGATATTTTCGGGCTGGGTGCGCTTCAGGTGCTGGTCTGCATGGCCGGCCTGACATTGATCGGGGTCGGTCTCGGTTTTCCCGTCATCATGTCGTTCGTTGCCGGCACCGGTTTCGTGCTGACCTCGACGGCCATCGTCATGCAGATGCTGCAGGAGCGCAACAGCATGTCGAGCCTGAAAGGGCAGCGCATCATCGCCATTCTGCTGTTTGAGGATCTGGCCATCGTGCCGCTGCTGGCGCTTGTCGCTTTCCTCGGTTCGGGCGGCGAACACGTCACGGCATCGGAGCGCTGGGCTTCCGTCGGCATCGCGCTTGCCGCCGTCGGTGCGCTCATCCTTGCCGGGCGTTATCTGCTCAACCCGTTCTTCCGCCTGCTGGCGGCCTCCGGCGCGCGCGAGGTGATGACGGCCGCCGCGCTGCTGGTGGTGCTGGGTTCAGCGCTTCTGATGCAGGTCAGCGGCCTTTCCATGGCCATGGGGGCCTTTCTCGCCGGCGTGCTGCTGTCGGAATCCTCCTTCCGCCATCAGCTGGAAGCGGATATCGAGCCGTTTCGCGGCATTCTGCTCGGCCTGTTTTTCCTCGGTGTCGGCATGGCGATCGATCTTGCCGTCATTGCCTCCAGCTGGCAGCTCGTGGTCATCAGCGTTGTGGGCTATATGCTGCTCAAGGCCTTCCTGATCTATGGCGTGGCGCGGGCGCTCGGCACCACCCGGCGCGAAAGCCTGGAACGGGCGGTGCTGATGGCGCAGGGCGGCGAATTCGCCTTCGTGCTCTATTCGGCTGCCGTCAGCGCCGGCATTCTCGACCGGGAGGCGAACGCCATCCTGACGGCGACCATCATCATCTCCATGGTGCTGACGCCGCTGATGGTCATACTGCATGACCGGCTGGTGCCGGCGGCGGTTCCCAATACCGACGATCTCGATGTGCCTGAGAATGTCGAGGGCAGCATTCTGCTGATCGGCTTCGGCCGTTTCGGCCAGATCGTCAGCCAGCCGCTTCTGGCGCGCGGTTATACGCTGTCGCTGATCGACAAGGACGCCGACTTCGTGCGCGATGCGGCGGAATTCGGCTTCAAGGTCTATTATGGCGACGGTTCGCGGGCGGAAATCCTGCATGCCGCCGGTGCCAGCACGGCGCGCGCGGTACTTATTTGCGTCGATGACAAGGAAGCTGCTGTGCGGATCGCGGAGATCGTCAAACACGAATTTCCGCTGGTTCCGGTTCTCGCCCGTGCTTACGACCGCGGCCATGCCATCGATCTGCTGAAAGCCGGCGTCGACTACCAGATCCGCGAGACGCTGGAATCGGCGCTGAATTTCAGCGAGGAAGTGCTGGGCGCCATGGGCGAGGAGCGGGAAGACGCCGCACGTCTGGTGGAGGAATTCCGCGACCGCGACGAGGAGCGTTTCGCCATGGAAGTCGTCGGCGGCATCTATGCCGGCCGTTCGCTGATCCGCGGCAACGCCCAGCCGGCCGATCTCGTGGCCGCCCGCACCGCGCGCGAGCGGGCGGAACGGGAAAAGGCGGAAGCCGCAGAGGAATAGGACGCCCCGGTCTTTCGGCGGCGACAGAGGCAATTGGCAGGGATAGGAACGGACATGACGATCATTCGCACGGTTGAGGAATTGAAGGCCATCTATGACGGCACGAGCGAGGCGTCGATCGCCAAGGTGACAGCCGCGCTGACAGCCGAATACCGGCTGATGATCGAGGCATCGCCCTTCCTCGCGCTGGCGACGGTGGGGCCTGAAGGCATGGACTGTTCACCGCGCGGCGACAAGGGCGGCGTGGTGCGGGTGGCCGATGACAGGACCGTGCTGTTGCCGGACTGGCGTGGCAACAACCGCATCGATTCGCTTCTGAACATTGTGCGCGACCCACGGGTGGCGCTGATGTTCCTGATCCCCGGTTCCAACACGACCATGCGCATCAATGGCCACGCGGTGGTTTCCGTCGATACGGGGTTGTTGCAGAGCTTCGAGATGGATGGCAAACATCCGCGCACCGTCATCGTGGTGACGATAAACGAGGTCTATTTCCAGTGTGCACGGGCGCTGATGCGCTCCGAACTGTGGAACCCCGCCAATTTCGTCGATGTGGCATCGCTGCCGACGCCCGGCACCATGCTCAAGGCGGCGAAGGCGGAGTTCGATCAGGAGACTTATGATCGGGAATGGGCGGCGCGGGCGGCAAAGACCATGTGGTGAGGCATCAATTGCCGCAGCAACAGGTTGGCATTTAAAGGGCATGCACTTGCGTCACCCCGCCCTCATTCCTGTGACGAGCACAGGAATGAGGGCGTCAACGGAACGGCTGCTGCCCTCTAATTTTCACGTCCGATAAATCAGCCAGTTCTTGCCCGCATAGTTCTTCTGCATGCCGTCCTCGTAATAGATGGAACGGTTCCGGCCGGTTTCCTTGGCATGATAGAGCGCGGTGTCTGCGTGGCCGTAGAGTTCGCTCGGGTTGCTGGCCTGTGCGGCGGAAGCGAAGCCGAGGGAGATTGTGACCGTGCCGTAGTCGGCGCCTGATCTGGAATTGCGGAAGGGCGTGCTTTCCAGCGACAGGCGGATGCGCTCGCACATCACCATCACCTCTTCCGGCGTATTGCCATCCAGAATGATGGCGAATTCCTCGCCGCCGCTTCTGGCGACGAAACCATCCTTGCGGACATTGGCGCGGATGACGGAGGCTACGGTGGCGAGGATCTTGTCGCCGACCGGGTGGCCGAAAGTGTCGTTGATCCGCTTGAAGTGATCGATATCGAGCAGGACGAGCGTGGTATATTGCAGGCCGATGGAGCTGTCATAGATGGACGCCAGCCGGTCATCGAAGGCGCGTCGGTTGGACAGGCGCGTCAGCGAATCCGTATTGGCGATGCGCTTGTACTCATCCAACTCCAGGCGCACCTGGTGCATTTCCTCGGCATGGCGGTTGACATCGTTGAAGGTCTTTTCGCCGTCGATGATTTTCGAGCCAGTGGCCTCGGCCAGCAGCGAAATCGCATTCCTTAGAATATTGCTGCTGGCTGCATTCTTGTCATCGATGCGCTGGCGCGTTTCACCGAGTATCCGGTTGTAGTTTTCGATGGAGGATTGTTCGCGCCTCAGCGTGCCCAGAAGGCCCTCCAGTTCGCGCCTGAGCTTCTCATGCGCGTCGTCGATCGACCGGGCGGGATTTCCTTCTCCGTAACGGGAGGACAGCTCGTCCAGATCCTCCTGCGTCACCCGGTGTCCAAGCGCGGCCAGCTCCTTCGTCAGGGCAGGGTTCGAGCCGATATAGGCTTCGTAAAAGAGACTATAGTTACGCGGGATCGGCGAAACACCCATGCTCCGCATGGCATAGGCAATCTGCCCGGCAATGTCGGGCCCCGTGGTTTTGGGCGTGGATGCCGTGTTCATCAAGAAACTCCAGTGAGTCTGCTTATCGACTATGATTATTATTATGAAGTTCGTTTTGGAAAGCTTAATTTATGGGAAACTAATTTTTGTGCCATGAAACTTCATTTTTGCCACTTTGTATTTTATTTAATTGATAAATATAAGTAATTTTCATTTTCCCGAATTCCGGAACTTTTTCCTCTATTGTTTGCCTTGGTGACAGAACCGCATTTATTCTGTCAATCCCAATAACGGAATTCGTGTGGTTTATTTTGGTACAACAAGATGGAGAAATAATCCCGGCGTGAAAAGGTATGGTGGCTTTTTAATTCGGCGCGACCCCGCCTATAGGCGGTTCTTTTTTTGTCATTCGTGTCGGGATACAGGAATGTTACAGTCTTATCTTGGGGTCCTGCGCCTGCGGGACGCGGCAGCGCCGTTTTGGGACGGCGCGGCAATCATTCGGCAAGGTTCAGGAAAAGTCCAGTTATGCGGCCGGCCGTAATCCGCCCGTATAGACCGCGCGTCAGGATTTCAACCGGATGACCGGGCATTCTGTCCCAGCCGCCGCCGCTGGCGCATTTGGCGGGCGCACGAGCAGCCCGTCGGAATGGGCCAATATCTTCATCATCGATGAGTCCTGCTTCGTATGGGCTTCCGCCACCAGCAGGCCGTTTTCGTCGGTGCTGAAACGGGCGCGCAGATAATCCTGCCGATGATCATTCGCTTTCAGCGGTGTGGCGGTGCGGGCGGTCGCCGCTCGTTGCCGGGGCGCGCGGCGGGCGATGCTGCGGATCAGCGGTTCCAGGAACAGCAGGCCGCAGACAAGGCTGGCAACCGGGTTTCCAGGCAGGCCCAGAACCTGTATGGAGCCGATGGCGCCGACCATTAGCGGTTTTCCCGGACGCATGGCGATGCGCCAGAAATCGAGCTGCATGCCTTCCGCCTTCAAGGCTGCCTGCACGAGGTCATGGTCGCCGACGGAAGCGCCGCCGAGCGTCACCAGCACATCGACATTCGCTGCGACGGCCTTGCCGATGGCGGCGCGGATCAGCCTGTCATTATCGGCGACGATGCCGAGATCGATAACCTCGGCCCCGGCCTGCCGGGCAAGGGCTGCGACGCCGAAGGTGTTGGAGGCGATGATCTGCGCGGGCTGCGGCGCGCTTCCCGGCGGCAGCAACTCATCGCCGGTGGCGAGGATGGCGATGCGGGGCCTGCGATAGACGGTGAGCGCGGCATGGTTCATCGCGGCCGCCAGCGTCAGGTCGGTGAAGCCGAGTTCCCGACCGGTCTTCAGGGCCGCTTCGCCTTCGGTAAAATCCTGTCCGCGCGGGCGGATATGTCGCCCGGCGGTGACGTCGAAGGCGGTGCGGATTTTTCCGCCCTCCAGCACTTCGGCATCTTCCTGAATGAGAATGGTATCCGCACCCTGCGGCACGGGCGCGCCGGTGAAGATGCGAACGGCCTGGCCTTCACCTACCGTGCCGGTAAAGGCATGGCCGGCGGCGGCCTGACCGATGACGGTCAGCACCGAGCCGATATCGGCCGCATCGGCGCTGCGCAGCGCGTAGCCGTCCATGGCAGAGGCGTCGAAGGGCGGCTGGGTGAGGCGCGCCGCCAGATCGGTCGAAAGAACCCGGCCATCACATTCGGCAAGCGGTAGGGTCTCGCTTTCCGCTACAGGAACCGCCGCTTCCAGAAGGCGCCTTATGGCTTCATCCACGGGCAGCAGCGGTTTCATTCAATTCTCCTGTCGCCGGAAATCGCCTGATTTACCGCCGCTCTTTTCGAGCAGGCGGATATTGACGATCTCCATCGCCTTGTCGGCGGCTTTCGCCATGTCATAGATTGTCAGGCAGGCGATGGAGACGGCGGTCAGCGCTTCCATCTCCACGCCGGTCTTGCCGGACAGTTTCACCAGCGCTTCGACCCGCAGGCCGGGCAGGGCGGCGTCTTCGGCAATGTCCACCGCCACCTTGGTCAGCATCAGCGGATGGCAGAGCGGGATGAGGTTTGCCGTCTGCTTGGCGGCCATGATGCCGGCGAGGCGCGCGGTGCCGATTACATCGCCCTTCTTGGCGTTGCCTTCGCGGATGAGCGCCAGCGTTTCCGGCTTCATCTTCACGAAACCTTCGGCCACTGCGACACGGACGGTTTCGGCCTTGTCTCCGACATCGACCATATGCGCTTCGCCGCTCGCATCGATATGGGTGAGCTTCTGGCCATCGCTCATTGGCGTCTTATTCCGCTGCCAGAATGCCGGATTGGCCGGTCAGAAGCGCTTTGGTGGCCGCTGTCACATCGTCCTTGCGCATCAGGCTTTCGCCGACGAGGAAGGTGCTGATGCCGCTTTTTTCGAGACGCTTACAATCCTCGAAGGTGAAGATGCCGCTTTCGCCCACCAGCAGCTTGTCAGCCGGTACGAGGCCCGCTAGTTTTTCGCTGGTTTCGAGGCCGACTTCGAAGGTGCGCAGGTTGCGGTTGTTGATGCCAAGAAGCGGGGAGGCGAGCTTCAGCGCGCGTTCCGTTTCTTCCTCATCATGCACTTCGATCAGCACATCCATGCCGAGCGCGAAAGCCTCGTCTTCAAGGCGCTTCGCATCGTCGTCCGACAGCGATGCCATGATCAGGAGAATGCAGTCCGCACCCCAGGCGCGCGCTTCGTGCACCTGATAGGTGTCGAACATGAAATCCTTGCGCAGCGCCGGCAGGGCGCAGGCATTGCGGGCGGCGGTCAGGAATTCCGGCGCGCCCTGAAAGCTTGGCCTATCCGTCAGCACCGAAAGACAGGCAGCGCCACCGGCTTCATAGGCTGCGGCCAGCGCCGGCGGGTCGAAATCCGGTCGGATGAGGCCTTTCGAGGGGCTGGCCTTCTTGATTTCGGCGATAAGCCCGAACTTGCCTTCGGTCTGTTTCGCCCGCAGCGCCTTATAGAAACCGCGCGGTGCGCTCTGGTCCGCAGCCATGGCCTTCAGATCGGCCAGCGAAACCTTGGCCTTGGCGGCGGCGATTTCCTCGAGCTTGTAAGCCTCGATCTTTTTCAGGATGTCGCTCATGATCTCGCTCTCATTCCTGCCCTGAATTGGCTTCATTGGATACGGCGACCAATCGGTCGAGCGCGGCAGCGGCCTTGCCGCTATCGAGCGCATCGCTTGCAATCGTCATCGCGTCGGTAAGCGTTTCCGCCTTGCCGGCAATGACCAGCGCTGCGGCCGCGTTGCACAGCGACACGTCACGATAGGCGTTGCGCTTGCCGGACAGAACCTCGCGCAGCGCTGCCGCATTGGCAATGCCATCGCCGCCCTTCAGGTCTTCCATGGAAGCGGGCTCGACACCGAAATCCCTCGGCGTCAGATCGAAAGTGCGGATCTTGCCGTCTTCCAGCGCCGCGACGTGGGTAACGCCGGTCGTCGTCACCTCGTCCATGCCGTCGCCATGCACGACCCAGATGCTCTCCGACCCCAGATCGCGCAGCACTTCGGCGAGCGGCACCAGCCAGCGCGGCGAGAAGACGCCAAGCAGCTGACGTTTTGCACCGGCGGGGTTGGAGAGGGGGCCGAGCAGGTTGAAAATGGTGCGGGTGCCGAGTTCGACGCGGCTCGGGCCGACATGGCGCATGGCCGAGTGGTGAAGCTGCGCGAACATGAAACCGAGGCCAGCCTCCGCGATGCAGCGGGCGATGAGATCGGGACCGATATCGAGCTTCACGCCGAGTGCCGAGAGGGCATCTGCCGTGCCTGACTTGGAGCTCAGCGCCCGGTTGCCGTGTTTGGCGACCGGCAGACCCGTGCCGGCTGTGATGATCGAGGCCAGCGTCGAGATGTTGTAGGTGCCGATGCCATCACCGCCGGTTCCGACGATATCGATGGCATTGGCGGGGGCCGAAACCGGCAGCATGCGGGCACGCATGGAAGAAACGGCGCCGACGATTTCGTCTACCGTTTCGCCACGCACGCGCAGCGCCATCAGGAAACCGCCGATCTGCGACGGGGTGGCTTCGCCCGACATCAGAATGTCGAAAGCAGTGCGCGCATCCTCGCGGTTCAAGCTCTCTCCGTTCGCGACCTTGGCGATCAGCGGCTTCAGTTCGGCCATCTTGTCGCCCCCCGGTTAGAAACCGACCATCGCCTGATCGGCGAGGGCCTGATTGATCGTCACACCATAGTCATTCTGCAGGCGGTTGACCATCTGGTCCAGCATGTCGTCGCCGGCGGCGCGGGCAATGGCGGCGAACTGCTGGTCGTCATTGGCGAGCGCATCGGCAGGCGCATTGGTGTCGACCGAGGTGACCTTGAAAAGGATACGGCTGGAACCGTCGGCATCAGCCGCCTCGCCCACCTTGCCCTCTGCGCCGGAGAAGACCGCCGCGATCGTCTGCTGGCCGAAAATAGCGTCTTCGCTGTTGCGGCGCAGGCCGGACTTCTGTTCGACCGCGAGGCTCAACTCACCCGCTACTGCTTCCAGCGTTTCGCCCTTTTCGACGCGCGTTTTCAGTTCTTCGGCTTTGGCGGCAAGCGCGTTGCGCTGCTGCTCCGCCGTCCAGTCGGCCACGACATCGTCGCGAACTTCGGCAAGCGTGCGGTCGCGGGCGGGGATGATCTGGTCGACATCGAACCAGATGTAGCCTTCACGGCCGAGGTTGATCGGCAGCGCTTCCGTCCCGGGTTCGGTCTTGAAGACCTCCTGCGCCAGCTGCGGGGAGGGCAGGCCCTCAACCTTATCACCCTTTTCATCGAGGCCGGACGCGTCGATGGCGGCGACGGTGACGGGTTTCAGGTTCAGCTGCTGGGCAGCGTCGGCGAGCGAAGAACCGCCGGCGCGCAGGTCTTCATACCGGTCGTGAACATTGGTGATTTCTTCGGCGGCGGCGGCCGTGGCGAGATCCTTGCGGATATCTTCCTTCGCCTCTTCCAGTGTGCGGGTCGTTTCCGGCTTGATGCCGGTGACGCGCAGGATGACCGGGCCAAAAGAGCCGTCGACCACCGGAGATACGCCGCCATCCTTCTGGATGGCGAAAGCGGCGTCGGCAATCGACTGGTCGGGAATGGTGTCCTTGGTGAATTCGCCGAGCGTGACGTCGGACGCGGTCTTGCCCTGATCCTTCACCACCTGATCATAGGTGGTATTGCCAAGCCTGATCTGTTCGGCGGCGGCGGCGGCCATTTCCTTGTCCGTAAAGGTCAGTTGCTCGACGGTGCGACGGCCGGCGGTGCGGAAGCTGTCCTTGTGGCTGTTATAATAGTCGGCGATCTGCGCGTCCGTTACCGAGGCCGGCTCGGCGATGTCGGACGGTTCCAGCTTCACATAGGTGAACTTGCGGAATTCCGGTGCGCGATATTTCGCCTTGTTGGTTTCGAACCAGGGGGCAAGCACGTCGTCGCCCGGTGCCTTGACCGGCGGAATGACGGCGTTCGAAAGAATGACGTAATCGACGGCGCGCTGCTCGTTGCGATATTGTTTCAACGCATCCACCAGCACCTGCGGTGCGGTAAAACCGTCCGACACGGCTTCGACGATCTGGCTTCGGACGGCGACCTTGCTGCGTTCCTTGATATAGTCATCCTCGCGGAACCCCGAATTGCGCAGGCGTTCGCTGAAGAGATTGCGATCGAACTGGCCGTTGACCGACTTGAAGGCCGGGTCTTCGGCGATCAGGTTGGCGAGGCGGTCTTCCGAGAGGCCGAGATTCATTTTTGATGCCAGTTCGTCAAGTGCTGCGCCCGCCGCAAGCTGGCTAAAGACCTGACGATCAATGCCGAAGGCCTTGGCCTGCTCGGTCGTCAGCCTTGTTCCGAATTGACGGCTGAGATCGGAAATCTGGCGCTGATAGGCAAGGCGGAATTCCTGCGGGCTCACCGTCTGGTCACCCACCGTCATGACGGCATGGGAATTGGAGGTGACAAGCGATGCGGAAACGCCCCAGACGCCGAACGAAACAACAAGCAGGAGAAGCAGCAGCTTGGCTGCCATGGTTCGAGAAGCATTTCTCAGGGAATCGAGCATCGTTATGCAAACCTCACAGGAACGTCATTGCGGTCGCCAGCCTTCCGGCCCGCAACGTATCGGCGTTCCTTAAATCAATCCAAAGGGAAATTGAAGGGAATTTGCCTTGGAAAAACGGGGTTTTGAAAACGCTTATGTGATTGGAGGCCGGTTTTTCCGCCGTCATCTTCTCCGTATCGCCCCGTGAGGCGGCAAAATAAAACCGCCCGGAGGGCCCAGGCGGTTACGAAGAATCATTATAAAAAGCGCTGAGGCCGGTCTGCCGCGCTCAGAAGGCGCGGTTTCGGCGGATCGTCGCCTTGAATTCCTCATCCTCGCGTCGCATCTCGGCGACCACGGAGATCATCGACGTCACGAACATTACGCTGATCAGGGCCAGAAGCATCGTCAGAAATGTAAACATGATATCGTCTCCGGGAGATTTGAGAAAATTCTCTCCGTTACTCAGTAATAATTCATATACTGATAACGGGCGGTCAGCTGCGGGTAGTCCGGTCCCTGGGCTTCAGGCTTCTGCTCATAAAGGCTAAACGTCGTTGCTACCATTGCGATAACCAGTACTGTCCAGGCGGTGCTGATGACGCTGATTTTCGCCGAAGTAGACTGTTTTTCTCTTACAAACATCTGTCCGTTCCTTTGGTTCTGTCTTAACGCACCATGTTTCAACATGTTCCGCGTTAACCGTAAAAATCGATTAGCATCGCCCCGGTGAAACTTCCTTGAATGGCTCGTTCATCTGGCGTTCAGGAATCTGGCGAAGGGCGTCATTCGAAAAAAACATACTCGGCTGCGAATGATGCGATGACCGAAAGGACGATCATGAAGGCCAGCATTTTCAATTCTCCGGGTGATTAACGGGTGAGGGGCGTTTCGGTTTCCCGATGCTGTGCATTTAAACAAAATAGCTGTGAAACAGCACTGAACGGCCCATTCATCCGGGGTTCACGCCACAGCCGTGCGTATGAGGGATGGTGATAAAGTCTTGCGCGGCGTGCCTCTCCATGACAAAAGGCGGCACATATGTCGAAGCGTCGAGACGCGCCCACCACCTGAGAGCGATATGACGATTGCCTTTTATCCAGGATCCTTCGATCCGATGACCAACGGACATCTGGATGTGCTTCTCCAGGCGCTGAACGTGGCGTCGAAAGTCATCGTGGCCGTCGGCATTCATCCCGGAAAGGCGCCGCTGTTCAGCTTCGAGGAACGGGCAGGGCTGATAAAGCAGGCGCTTGCCGAACATCTGCCGGGTGAAGCGGCGCGCATGGAAGTCGTCTCCTTCGATAATCTGGTCGTCGATGCCGCCCGAAAGCACGGCGCACGCCTTCTGCTGCGCGGCCTGCGCGACGGCACCGATCTCGATTATGAAATGCAGATGGCCGGCATGAACCGCCAGATGGCGCCGGATATCCAGACCGTATTCCTGCCCGCCGGCACATCGTCGCGACCCATTACAGCCACATTGGTCCGGCAAATCGCCGCCATGGGCGGCAATGTCGAGGCTTTCGTGCCGAAAGCCGTGCTTGAAGCCCTCAACGCCAAGCTGAAGCGCTGACTTCAGCCTTACATTCTGGAGCCAATCCGATGAAACTCGTTCGATTTGCCTTTGCCGGCGCCATGTTTGCAGGCGCACTTGCCGCCAGCACCCTTGCTTCTGCAGCCGAACTCTTGACCGTGCAGCTGAAGGACGGTCCTGTCGTTATCGAGCTGATGCCGGAAGTTGCGCCCAAGCACGTTGCGCAGATCGAGGCGCTGGCCAAGAAGGGCGCTTATGACAATGTCGCCTTCCACCGCGTCATCGACGGCTTCATGGCGCAGACCGGCGACGTGCAATACGGCAACATGGAAAAGGGCTTCAGCGCCCAGCGCGCGGGTACGGGCGGTTCCGACCTGCCGGATATTCCGGCCGAATTCTCCAAGGTTCCGTTCACGCGCGGCGTGGTCGGCATGGCCCGCTCGCAGGATCCGAACTCCGCCAATTCGCAGTTCTTCATCATGTTTGCCGACGGCCCGTTCCTGAACGGTCAATATACCGTGGTCGGCAAGGTCGTGTCCGGCATGGAAGCCGTGGACAAGATCAAGCGCGGGCAGGGCGGCAACGGCGAAGTTTCCAACCCCGACCGGATGATCAAGGTCACCGTCGGCAAGAAGTAAGGTAGGGCAATAGAGCCCGAATAGAGGAGAATAACATGGCCGAGATCAAGGATCCGGAAAACACCATCATCATGGAAACCACGACCGGCAAGGTCGTGATCCAGCTGCTGCCTGAAGTTGCGCCGGGCCACGTCGCCCGCATCAAGGAACTGGTATCGGAAGGCGCCTATGACGGCGTCGTTTTCCACCGCGTCATCGAAGACTTCATGGCCCAGACGGGTGACGTGAAGTTCGGCAAGAAGGGTTCCGAAAGCTTCAACCCGGCCCGCGCCGGCATGGGCGGTTCCGACAAGGAAGACCTGAAGGCAGAATTCTCCGCCATTCCGCATGTGCGCGGCACCTGCTCCATGGCCCGTTCGCAGAGCCCGAACTCCGCCAACTCGCAGTTCTTCATCTGCTTTACCGATTCCCCGTGGCTCAACAAGCAGTACACCGTCTGGGGCCAGGTCATCGAAGGCATGGAAGCCATCGACAAGGTCAAGCGCGGCGAGCCGGTGAAGGATCCCGATTCGATCGTTTCGATGAAGCTCGCTTCTGCGGCTTGAGTGTAACGTATAAAGCGTTTACCCGCTCCGCAGGAAACTGCGGGGCGTTTCACATTGATGACAAGGGTGCCAACCATTCAGACGTCATCCTCGGGCTTGTCCCGAGGATCTAACGATCTACAACGTCAACGTGGTTAGATCCTCGGGACAAGCCCGAGGATGACGTCGAGTGTAGAGGCACGCTTGTCATCACCTTCCACCCGCCCCACGCAATGCAGGGCGGGTTTTGATATTTTCGAGAGCCCTTGCAATGCGCGTAGACCTGTTCGATTTCGATCTGCCCGAGGAGAATATCGCCCTTCGCCCGGCAAACCCGCGCGACAGCGCGCGCCTGCTGGTGGTCGATCCGAATGAAAATCGCATGGAAGACCATCGCGTCTTCGACCTTCCGTCCTTCCTGCGACCCGGCGATGCGCTTGTCTTCAACGACACCCGCGTCATTCCTGCCCAGCTGGAAGGCGTGCGCCTGCGCGAAGGTGCGCCGGAGACGGCGGTTTCGGCCACGCTGCACATGCGCGCCGATCAATCGCGCTGGAAGGCCTTCGCGCGTCCCGGCAAGCGCATCAAGGAAGGCGACCGCATCCGGTTTGGTTACGAGCGCGACAATGCCTGCGGCCTTGCCCATCTCGAAGCCACCGTCGAGGAAAAGGGCGAGGACGGCGAAATCACGCTGCTGTTCGACGTCTCCGGCCCGGTGCTGGACGAGGCGATAGCCTCCGTCGGCCATATTCCGCTGCCGCCTTACATCGCCGCCAAGCGACCGGAAGATGCGCAGGACCAGACGGACTACCAAACCATCTACGCCCGCGAGAAGGGCGCCGTTGCCGCCCCCACCGCCGGCCTGCATTTCACGCCCGAGCTGTTTGCGGCGCTCGACAAGGCCGGTATCGAGCGGCATTTCGTGACGCTTCACGTAGGGGCAGGCACCTTCCTGCCGGTCAAGGCCGACGATACCGATGACCACAAGATGCATTTCGAGATCGGCCACGTCTCGCAGGAAACCGCTGACCGGCTGAATGCGGTGAAGGCGCGCGGCGGGCGTATCGTCTGCGTCGGCACCACCTCGCTGAGGCTGATCGAAAGTGCGGCGACGGAAGATGGCGCCATCCACCCATGGTCCAATGCTACCGGCATCTTCATCACGCCGGGATACCGCTTCCGCGCGGTCGATATGCTCATGACCAATTTCCACCTGCCGAAATCGACGCTGTTCATGCTCGTTTCGGCTTTCTGCGGTCTCGAAACGATGCGTGACGCATATAAGCACGCCATCGAAACCGGATACCGCTTCTATTCCTATGGCGATTCCAGCCTGTTGTTCCGGAAAAACTGATGCAGGACAAATTCACTTTCACCCTGAAAGCCACGAGCGGCGGCGCGCGCCTCGGCGAAGTCGCCATGCCGCGCGGCGTCATCCGCACACCCGCCTTCATGCCGGTCGGCACGGTCGGCACCGTCAAGGCCATGTATCTCGATCAGGTGCGCGAGCTGGGGGCCGATATTATTCTCGGCAATACCTATCACCTGATGCTGCGGCCGGGCCCGGAGCGTGTGGCCCGCCTCGGCGGCCTGCATGAGCTGATCCGCTGGCCGCATCCGATCCTCACCGATAGCGGCGGTTTTCAGGTGATGTCGCTTTCCGGCTTGCGAAAGCTGGACGAGCAGGGCGTGACTTTCAAGAGCCATGTTGACGGTTCGCTGCACCACATGTCGCCGGAACGCTCCATCGAAATTCAGGGCATGCTCGATTCCGACATTCAGATGCAGCTCGACGAGTGCATTGCGCTGCCCGCCGAACGCAAGGAAATCGAGCGCGCCATGGAAATGTCGCTGCGCTGGGCCGAGCGCTGCCGCGTCGCCTTTGGCGAGCAGCCTGGCAAGGCCATGTTCGGCATCGTGCAGGGCGGCGACCAGCCGGACCTGCGCATTCGTTCCGCAGAGGGACTGAAGCAGCTCGATCTCAAGGGGTATGCGGTGGGCGGCCTTGCCGTCGGCGAGCCGCAGGATGTGATGCTCGGCATGCTCGATATCACTCTGCCGGTGCTGCCCACCGAAAAGCCGCGTTACCTGATGGGTGTCGGCACGCCTGACGATATCCTGAAATCGGTGGCCCGCGGCATCGACATGTTCGACTGCGTGATGCCGACCCGCTCCGGCCGCCATGGTCTCGCCTTTACCCGCCGTGGCAGGGTTAACATCCGCAATGCCCGCCACGCCGAAGATATGCGCCCGCTGGACGAGCAGTCCAACTGCCCGGCCTCGCGCGACTATTCCCGCGCCTATCTGCATCACCTCACTCGCTCCAACGAGGCGCTGGGCGGCATGCTGCTCTCCTGGCATAATCTTGCCTATTATCAGGAGCTGATGCAGGGTATCCGCAAGTCTATCGAGGAAGGCCGTTTCGCCGATTTTTATGCGGAAACCATCGAAATGTGGGCGCGGGGCGACATAGACCCGGTTTAGGTTGCAGAGCCTCCCCGACACTCGACGTCATCCTCGGGCTTGATCCGGGGACCGAGGATGACGGAGGAGAGGTTTCTATTCGCCGCTTTAAACGCCCCAAACTTTCCTTCTACGGATTTTTTCCTTGGCACATGCGCCTTACGTTCTTTTCCGGGATGATACGACCGGCACGGTGACAGCCTTCACCGAGCCGGAAGAGATCATCGTCGCGGATGAACCGGCGGCGTTTTTTGCCGCGCTGGAGCGTATGGAGGCGTTGCGGCGCGGCGGGAAATACCTTGCCGGCTATATGTCCTACGAGGCTGGTTTGCTGTTCGAGCCGAAGCTTGCGCCTTTTGCCGCCGAGCCCCGCAACGTGCCGTTTCTGAACTTCGGCGTCTTCTCCGGCCCGCAGCCGGATGAAGGCCGCTTTGTGCGGCCCGACGCGGTGCCGGATGCGGACGCCTTTCTGACCGACCCGGTAGCGGCCTGGACGCTTCCCGAATATCGGCAGCGTTTCGAGAAGCTGCACGAGCATCTGCGCCGCGGTGATTGTTACCAGGGCAATCTGACCATGCCCGTGCATGCCCGCTGGAGCGGCGATCCGCTGACGGCCTTCTGGTCGTTGATCGAACGGCAGCCGGTGAAATACGGCGCGCTGGTCGATCTCGGCGGCCCGGTCATCCTGTCACGCTCGCCGGAACTGTTTTTCTCGGTGAATAGTGAGGGTTTCATCGAAACCCATCCGATGAAGGGAACGACGCCGCGCGGGGCGGATGCGGAAGCGGACCGGGTGATCATCGCGGCAATGCTTGGCGACGAAAAAACACTCGCCGAAAACCGCATGATCGTCGATCTCCTGCGCAACGACATTTCCCGCATCACCGAGGTTGGCAGCCTCGATGTGCCGCGGCTGTTCGATATCGAGACCTATCCGACCGTGCACCAGATGGTCAGCCATGTCAGGGCGAAACTTCTGCCCGAGGTGACCGTGGAGGAGATTTTTTCGGCCCTGTTTCCCTGCGGCTCCGTTACCGGCGCACCGAAAATGTGGGCGATGAAAATCCTGCGCGAGCTGGAGGCGACCCCGCGCGACGCCTATTGCGGCGCAATTGGCTTCATGTCTCCAGATGGTGAGATGCGGTTCTCCGTGGCGATCCGCACGCTCAGCCTGTTTGACGACGGCCGTGCGGTCTTCAATGTCGGCGGCGGCATCGTGTTCGATTCCGTCGGCGAAGCGGAGTATGACGAGTGTCTGCTGAAATCGAAATTCGCGGTGGGTGACAGGTTGCTGCGGGGGTGATTATCGCCCGATCACCTCAAACGTCCCATCCTCAACCAGCACTTCCTTCGCCGCCGGGTGGCTGAGAAAGCCCACGGGGCTGGCGCTGGCGCCATAGGCGCCCGATTGCAGGATGGCGATGAGGTCGCCGGCTTTCAGCTTCGGCAGGGCCGCATTGCGGGCAAGCGTATCGAGCGGCGTGCAGAGCGGGCCGACGATGGTTGCCGTTTCCTCATGCTCCGCCTGCATCATGGCAGGTGCGACAATGGGATAGTTGCGCTTGACGATCTGGCCGAGATTGCCGGAGGCGGCGAGGTGGTGGTGCATGCCGCCATCCACCACCACGAAGGTGGTGCCGCGCGAGGTCTTTACGGAATTGACTTCCGCCACATAGATGCCGCCGGGACCGGCGAGGAAGCGGCCGGGTTCGATGATGATATGGGCGTCGGCGATCAGCGGGTGCTCTTTAAGAAGCGCCTTGAGATCGGGAATGGCAGCGGCCACCTTCGCGAGATCAAGCGGTGTCTCCCCGGCGAAATAGGGGATGCCGAGACCGCCGCCGAGATCGATGGTTTCGAGCGGTTTGCCGAGCATGTCAGCCATGCGAGCTGCAAGAGCGATGGCGTGTCGCCATTGGGAGACAAGCATGTCGGCATCAAGGATCTGCGTGCCGCCGTAAATATGGATACCGACGAGATCGATGTGCTGAACGTTCGCAAAGAGCGGCAGGACATTTTCCAGCTCTTCCTCGTCGAAACCGAAGGCAGTGGCCTTGCCGCCCATGCGCATGGCGCCCGCCTGCGCATCCGGCACCGGGTTGATGCGGATCGACGCCTTGACCGGCCTGCCAATCGCCTCGATGCGGGCAATTTCTTCGGCGCTCTCGATGTGGATTTCGCCGATACCGCCCTCGATCACTTCGCGCAGTTCGGCCATGCCTTTGCCGGGGCCGGCGAAGATGATGTTTTCCGTTGCGACACCAGCCTTAATGGCGGCGCGATATTCACCGACAGAGGCGATTTCCGCACCCGCACCTTCCTGCCGGAAAAGCGAGACGATGGCGGGCAGGGGATTGGCCTTCACCGAATAATAGATATCGGCAAAACCGCCCAGCGCGGTTTCGAGATCGCGATAGGCGCGACGCATGGCGGCGGCGTCATAAAGGAAGCACGGCGTTCCGGTCCCGGCGACAATATCGTGCACGGAAAGTCCGCCGATCATCAGATCGTTCTCGCTTATGTCGAATGACGCGGCTGCAAAGGCCGGGCCGTGGGTCTGGGGTTTATCCGTGGGCGCCATTGTCCGTCCGTTCGCGCACCAGCGCGCGGTAATCCACCTTGCCATTGGCCGTGACCGGCAGTCGTTCCACCAGTTCGATGGCGCGCGGGATCATGAAGGGGGCGAGCATTTCGGCGGCCTTCTTCAGCGCTGCCGAAACGTCGATATTCTGGTTGGCGGCAGTCGCCACGGCATGGACCTTTTCGCCAGCGAAGGGGTCCGGCAGGCCGATGACGGCGACCTCAAGGAAAAGGCCTGTCGACATCAGGCTTTCCTCGACTTCGGTCGGGCTGATGCGATAGCCCGACGATTTGATCATCGCATCGTTGCGGGCGACGAAGCTGAAGAAACCGTCCTCGTCCTCCACCGCCAGATCGCCGGAATAACACACGGTCTCGCCGCCCAGCGCCGCCGGAATGAAGGGGTGAGGGCGCAGCACCTTTGCCGTATCCTCCGGCCGGTTCCAGTAACCCAGCGAGACGGTTGGGCCGCGATGCACGAGAATGCCGGGTTCACCCGGCTTCGCCCTCTGTCCCTTATCGGTGACGATGAAGATTTCACATTCGGGAATGGCCTTGCCGATGGAAGTTGGGCGGCGGTCGATTTCATCGGGCGGCAGGAAGGTGGAGCGGAAGGCTTCCGTGAGGCCATACATCAGGTAGATTTTCGTATCCGGCAACTTCTCGCGCAAGGCCTTGACGGTTTCCTGCGGCACGCGTCCGCCGGAATTGGTGATGTAGCGCAGATGCGGCAGAGGCGTCTTTGTCAGCGACGGGGCGGCTTTCGTCAGGATCGCCCAGATCGTCGGCACGCCGGCGAGACCCGTGATGGCATGGTCGCGCAGATCGCGGATAATCTCGTCGCCCAGCCGGAAGGTGGAGATGATCGTGGCCGCGCCCTGTTCCACCGCCGTGAGCAGCTGGTTCAGGCCATAATCGAAGCTGAAGGGCAGAAGGGACAAAATGCGGTCCTTGCCGGTGATTGCCAGATAGGTGCGCACGATGCGCGCGCCGGCCAGAAGATTGCGGTGAGACAGCATCACGCCCTTGGGCGAGCCGGTGGAGCCGGATGTATAAAGAATGGCGGCCAGGTCTTCGCCGATTGCCGCTGAGGGGCGGGCGAGTGTGTCGGCGCGTGCCTCAATTTCTTCCGCCAGCAGGACCGTGACCTCGGGAAGGTCTTCCAGTGCCGCTTTCAGCTCTTCCATCATCGCGGTGTCGCTGATGACGATTTTTGCGCCGCAATCCTTGACGATATGGCGAATCTGCTGCGCTTTCAGCAATGCGTTCACCGGCACGAAGACGCCGGACGCCATGCTCACACCGAAGATCGACCAGCATTCCGCGATGCCGCGCGGCAGATAGATAACGACGCGGTCACCGCGTTGCGCGCCGGCTTCCTGCAATGCCGCTGCGCAACGGGCCGCCGCTGTGGCAAAGTCGCGATAATTCAGCGATCGGTCCTTGTGGACTAGTGCCTGGTCGTCGCTTGCCGCGCGGGCGGTAAGCAGGTGGTGCAGCAGGAAATGGGGTGTCATCTCCTCCGTTCCCTGAGGACGAAGGCGACGAGATCGGCCGGCGTGCCGAGATTTTCGGGCTGGAAATGCTCGTCATCGAGAATGATGCCGAAACTCTCGCCGAGGAAGACCATCAACTCGAGAAAGCCGAGCGAATCGATCGCGCCGCCTTCGAGAAGCAGCGTATCGGCGGAAAAGGGGGCATAGGCGGGAAAACGGTCAGCCAGGTAGGAATAAATCGTGTCGGCAACGTCGATTTCATTTTCTTTCGCCGCGAGCATGCTTGTTCTCCAATTTCCCGTTTGAAACCATGGACCCGCCCCGGAACGACGCTTTGCCTGTAAAGGCCAGGATTCCATAAGGTCACGAAGGATTCACTAGAATACCTAAGGTGGCAATAACACCAACTCTGAGTATGTTTCGTTAATAAACTGTGGGTTCCATGCGCCTTTTACTTGTATTGGTGCAATTTTATGTGCGGCAAAGCCGGCCGCCTTTCGGTCCTCCTCGCAAGCCGCCATGGTGAGCGCGAACCGGCCTTTACCCAGCAGGTGGCGGGCAATGGCGGGCAGGTGGCTTTGCGCGATCTGCCGGTCCTCGCAATAGATCAGGCGGGCGGAGGGGAGTTTTTTGGTTATGGTTTTCAGGAAAACCAGAGGATAGGGACGGCCTTCCTCTTCCAGAATGGCCACGATGCAGCCCAGACGGGCGTGGTCTTCCAGCATGTCGCGTGTTTCTGAAGAGAGAGTTTTCGCCGTTGTCTGTGTGAACGGATGAAGCCGTCCGCCTGTCGGGCGAAAAGTCGTGAGCGGCAACGGATAAAACAATGTGCAATTTGTCACCGTGTGAAACCCCAGCCGCTCGTTCAGCTGGCGGGCTTCGGGCGAGGGGGTGAGATCGGTGAAGAGTTCGTTTTCGGCCGATGACGCCATCTGCAACATGCGCGGCGCGAACCAGCGGCAGGACGGCTCGACATACCAGCTTGAGAGATTGACGATAACTCTGTTGGTGTCGGGCAGACGGCTTCTGATTGTCAGCAGCACGCCTGCGGCATCGCCGCCCTTCATCAGCAATTGGCCGATGGGGCCGAGATGACGCCGCTCGTGATGTTCACCGATAAGCGACAGGCCTCGAGCCCAGAAGGCCTCGCTTTTTTCCGGAAAACCTTTCGCCAGAAGGCCAACGGCGGCGGCGCGGTTTCCGTTGTCGATCGGTACGATTTTCACGGGTGGCTCTCCGCTGTCTGGCCTTGCTCTGGCCGGGGAGAGGTTTTCAACTCCACCGCGCAGTATCGGCTTACGACGATAGATTTACCGTGCCGTTAATCGCCATGGCTGCAGCAGACTCTTGGCAATCACATTTGCACGAATGGCGGGCGCACCGTCAGGCGCGCCCGCCTTCGCCTGGAATCAATAAACCACGACGCCGCGGATCGATTCACCCTTGTGCATCAGGTCGAAACCCTTGTTGATGTCTTCGAGCGGCATGGTGTGGGTGATCATCGGGTCGATCTGGATCTTGCCTTCCATGTACCAGTCGACGATCTTCGGCACGTCCGTGCGGCCGCGCGCGCCGCCAAAGGCGGTGCCCATCCAGTTGCGGCCGGTGACGAGCTGGAACGGACGGGTGGATATTTCCTGGCCCGCACCCGCAACGCCGATGATGACGGATTTGCCCCAGCCGCGATGTGAGGCTTCCAGCGCCTGGCGCATGACCTTGGTGTTGCCCGTGCAGTCGAACGTATAGTCCGCGCCGCCGATCAGGTCGCCATTACGCTTCGTCATGTTGACCAGATAGGGCACGATGTCGTCGCCGACTTCCTTCGGGTTGACGAAGTGGGTCATGCCGAACTTCTCGCCCCAGGCCTTACGATCGTTGTTGATATCGACACCGATGATCATATCCGCGCCGGCAAGGCGCAGGCCCTGAAGCACGTTGAGGCCGATGCCGCCGAGACCGAAGACGATTGCGGTGGAGCCGATCTCGACCTTAGCGGTGTTGATGACGGCGCCGATGCCGGTCGTCACGCCGCAGCCGATGTAGCAGACCTTATCGAAGGGCGCGTCGGGATTGATCTTGGCCAGCGCGATCTCGGGCAGAACCGTATAGTTCGAGAAAGTCGAGCAGCCCATATAGTGATGGATCTTGTCCTTGCCGATGGAGAAGCGCGAGGTGCCGTCAGGCATCACGCCCTGGCCCTGCGTGGCGCGGATGGAGGTGCAGAGATTGGTCTTGCGCGATGTGCAGGAATAGCACTCGCGGCATTCCGGCGTGTAGAGCGGAATGACGTGATCGCCCTTCTTGACCGAAGTAACGCCGGGGCCGACATCAACGACGATACCGGCGCCTTCATGGCCGAGGATCGCCGGAAACAGGCCTTCCGGATCGGCGCCGGAGAGGGTGAAATCGTCGGTGTGGCAGATGCCGGTGGCCTTCACCTCGATCAGCACTTCGCCGGCGCGGGGACCTTCAAGCTGAACGGTCATGACCTCGAGCGGTTTTCCTGCCTGAATGGCAACGGCGGCGCGAACGTCCATATTCGATCTCCTCAGTCTTTTAATGTCGAAATAAAAAGGTTTTGCCCGAGCGCGACTGGCCGGGCAAGGCAAAATCCGGTGACCCGGAATGGAAAAGGGGCGTGTGCGGACACATGCCCCTTTATTCTGGCCGATAGATGCGGGGCAGGCCTATGGCGTTGCGTCGCTCTCTTGTTCCGTTGCGACGTGTTCCACGCCAAGCCAAGCGGCACAATGCTTCAGCGCCCGCGCTGCGATGAGCTGGCGCTTCATGATGGTCTTGTCCTTGCCGCGAAAACGTTTCACGCCATCAGGCTTGACGATGGAGCCCGGCTCCAGTTCCGGGAACAGGCCGAAATTGATGTTCATCGGCTGGAAGGAACGCTTGCCCGGCTCATCATCGGAAGAGAGATGGCCGCCGGTGATGTGGTTGAGCAGCGAGCCAAGCGCTGTGGTGGCCGGCGGCAGGCTCGGAGCCTCGCCCTTCCGCTCCGCAGCGGCGAAGCGGCCGGCGAGAAGCCCGACGGAGGCGCTTTCCACATACCCTTCGCAGCCGGTGATCTGGCCGGCGAAACGCAGGTCCGGCCGCGATTTCAGCCTTAGCGAGCGGTCCAGCAGGATGGGGGAATCGATATAGGTGTTGCGGTGCAGGCCGCCGAGGCGGGCGAATTCCGCATCTTCGAGACCGGGAATCATGCGGAACACATCCGCCTGCACGCCATATTTCAGCTTCGTCTGGAAACCGACCATATTATAAAGCGTGCCGAGCGCATTGTCCTGCCGCAGCTGGACAACGGCATAGGCCTTGACGGTCGGGTTATGGGCATTGGTCAGCCCCATCGGCTTCATCGGGCCGTGGCGCAGCGTCTGGCGGCCGCGTTCGGCCATGATCTCGATCGGCAGGCAGCCATCGAAATAGGGCGTTCCTTCCCATTCCTTGAAACCGACCGTATCACCGGCAATGAGCGCATCGATAAAGGCGTTATATTGCTCCTCATCCATCGGGCAGTTGATGTAATCCTTGCCCGTGCCGCCGGGGCCGACCTTGTCGTAACGTGACTGGTACCAGCAGATATCCATGTTGATGCTGTCGCGGTGCACGATGGGCGCGATGGCATCAAAGAATGCCAGCGCATCTTCGCCCGTCTCGGCCTGAACTGCTGCCGCCAGATCCGGCGAGGTGAGCGGGCCGGTGGCGATGATGGTGCTGCCCCATTCCTTTGGCGGCAGGCCTGTTACTTCTTCGCGGACAATTGTCACCAGCGGGTGATTTTCAAGCATATCCGTCACGGCCTGCGAAAACCCGTCGCGGTCGACGGCGAGCGCGCCGCCGGCCGGCACCTGATGTTTATCGGCGCAGGCCATGATGAGAGAGCCGGCAAGCCGCATTTCCGCATGGATGACACCGACCGCATTGGCCGTCGCGTCGTCGGAGCGGAAGGAGTTGGAACAGACCAGTTCCGCCAGCGTATCGCCCTTATGCGCATCTGTGCCGCGCACGCCGCGCATTTCGTGCAGGATGACAGGCACGCCGCTCTCAGCAATCTGCCATGCGGCTTCCGAGCCGGCCAGTCCGCCGCCCACGACGTGAATGGGAGAATGGGTCTTGTCTTGCATGCTGGCGTCCATGAACCGCGCGCGGGGCAAAGCTCCCGTCCGGCGGCTGTCATTCGAGTGATGGTTCCGCGCGGGTCCCTTGGGGACGCGGCATTGTTGCGGGATGCACTAGCATGCATGGCCTGGGCAGCCAAATGTTTTTGCGGGGAAGGGATATGAAGATGGTCAGGCTACCAATTTCGCTGCAGGGCTAAAAAGCAGGCAAGTGTTTTTTGGGGAGTGAGCGCGCGCCACTTGTTTCTTCTCCCCGTCGGGGAGAAGTCCGCGGCAGCGGGATGAGGGGGCGAGGGTAGAGGGATACGGCAACGTTGCCCCCTCATCCGACCCTTCGGGCCACCTTCTCCCCGGCGGGGAGAAGAAGTGTGCCGCGATGCCCGGCCTTCCTCGTGATTCTCAATGCTGGGCGATGTTGAAGGCCGAACTCAAGCCGAACACCCAGAATCAAAAACGGCGCCCGAGGCGCCGTTTTCTTAAAACCTGTCGCTCAATCGTCGCGCCCTGGAGGTCGGGCAGCGGGACGATCGTTTACGCCTTAGCGGAACGAACGGGAAGCAACGTTACGGATGTCGTAACGGGTCAGGCCGATGTCGCTCAGGGCCTGGTTGGACAGGCTGCCGAGTTCGTTGATCGTGCGGCGGTAGGAGATCCAGTTCTTTGCGATGCGGATAGGGTTCATGGTCGTTTCCTCAATCTATCTCTGTTGATTTCGTCGGCCGGCTCAGCGTTTCTCTGTGCTCTCGGCTGTTGAGGTTTATATATAGACATTGAGCCATGTTGTGCAGTGCAGATTTTAGGCTACTGCCATGCATTTGTGCACTATGTCGGCTAAATTTGCGGCTTTGAATATCATCTGAGCAAAATATGAGCGGAAATGCCTGTGTTTCAGGCGGTTTTGACGGGTTTGGCAGCCTTTGGCGGCGCAAAAGGGGCTTGCTGGTGTAAAAAGACGCATCGGGAGGGGCGCGCGCTATCCGGCCGTTGCGTAAATGGGGTCGGCCATCGATGCATTTTTCATCCGCCGACCCTGCGGGCGGCTGTGGCAATGCCGGTTCGCCCCGGAGAGCCGCCCAAAACGAAAAAAAGGCCGGAGGCGGGAGCCTCAGGCCTTTTGAGTAGGTCGTCTCGCATCCGCCGCAAGGAGCGGCGGGCGTATAATCAGAAGCCGACGGCGGTCTTGGCGACGCGGCGGATGTCCTGACGGCCGATGCCGAGGTCGCTCAGTTCGCGGTCGGTCATGCGGCCGAGTTCGGTTACGGTCTGACGATACTTGCGCCAGTTGGTGAGCGAGCGTGCAATGTTCATTTTCATCTTCCTCTTCGTGCTGTTCAGTCTCAACGGCCAGTCTTGGGAGGCTTTGGTCCGGGGCTGAACTCGATCTCTGTATGGCCATGAATATAATCGGTTTAATCAAAACAAAAACAGACAAAGCAAGATGTCACCTATGCGCTCATTGCAATGCAAGCCGGTAAATCAGGCCGATTGCGACGATTCGTGCATAATTTGTGACCATTTTATGAGCTTTGGGTGATCGTCTGGTGGGTGGTCGTGCGAGAGCGTGCGGTATGACCGGATAATGCCGGGGCAAGGGGGCAGAAACCCTCCATCGCTGATTTGGAGCAAGGGCCTGCAATCCGGCTGCGGCGGGCGCTATATATAATGTCAATGCAGCTGCATAAATATTGTCTGCTTTTTTCCGCCTGCCGGCATGCGATGCGCCGGGCGGCCCGGGTCGGGAAGGCGGGGGAGGATGGGGTGCGGCTTGCCGTTTTCCGCCCAAAGATTGCCTCTGCCCGGCTGTCGCGCGCTGTCCCCCGTCAGGGTGGCGAATAAGCGGCGCCCGCCGACGGTGCTGCGGGTGAGAAAAGTCCGGAGGAAACGAAAGGCGGCGATAAGGCGCGCTTGACCCTTTCAGAACATTGTGACATACCGCCGCCCAACGTGCGGGTATGGCGGAATTGGTAGACGCATTGGTTTTAGGTACCAACGCTTCGGCGTGGGAGTTCGAGTCTCTCTACCCGCACCACAAGCAAGGCATGGCTGCGCCACGCTTGCGCCAGAGTGCATCTTTATAAGATGCGAGGGCTTTTGGGGTGCCCCTCAAGCTGTCTCAGGCGCGGGCGCGAAGGTGTCCGGCAGGCGCTTGTGCAACGAAATAACAGAAGCCACGGCCGGGACGTTGTTCCAGTGCAGTGCTCGAAAGTAAACCAACGGCTGTCTGAGCACCGCCGCCATGATGTGAAGGTTTGAGAAAATGCAGGTTATCGAAACGCTCGCTGAAGGGCTGAAGCGCGAACTCAAGGTCGTTATTCCGGCCGCCGACATGAAGGCCCGTCTGGACGAGCGCCTGGTTGACGCCAAGGACAAGGTTCGCATCAACGGTTTCCGTCCCGGCAAGGTGCCGGTTGGCCACCTAAAGAAGATGTACGGCAAGTCCATCATGGCCGATCTCGTCAACGAGCTGGTTCGTGAAAAGCCGACCGAAATCCTCTCCAGCCGTGGCGAAAAGTCCGCAACGCAGCCGGCCATCTCCATGACCGAAGACGAGCAGGAAGCCGAAAAGATCCTGTCGGCCGAATCCGATTTCGAATTCACCGTTGCCTACGAAATCATTCCGGCCATCGAACTGAAGGCCAATGACGGCATCAAGGTTACCCGCGAAGTTGTTGAAGTCTCCGAAGACGAAATCAACGAGCAGATCCTCAAGATCGCTGAAAGCGCCCGCACTTTTGAAGCCAAGAAGGGCAAGGCCGCTGAAGGCGACCGCGTCACGATGAACTATCTCGGCAAGGTTGACGGCGAAGCCTTCGATGGCGGCGCTGCTGAAGATGCCGAACTGGTTCTCGGTTCGGGCCGCTTCATCCCCGGCTTCGAAGACCAGCTCGTTGGCGTCAAGGCCGGCGACGAAAAGACCATCACCGTGACGTTCCCGGCCGATTACCCGGCTGCGAACCTTGCCGGCAAGGAAGCTAACTTCGACATCACCGTCAAGGAAGTTGCTGCCGCTGCCGCCGTTGAAATCAACGACGAACTGGCCGAGAAGCTCGGTCTCGAATCGGCTGAAAAGCTGAAGGAAATCGTCAAGGGTCAGATCGAGAGCCAGTATGGCAACGTCACCCGCCAGAAGGTCAAGCGTCAGATCCTCGATCAGCTCGACGAAATGTACAAGTTCGACACGCCGGCTGGTCTGGTTGACGCCGAGTTCGACAACATCTGGCGCCAGATCAACACCGATCTTGCCCAGTCCGGCAAGACCTTTGCTGACGAAGACACCACGGAAGAAGAAGCCCGCGAAGAATATCGCAAGCTTGCTGAACGCCGCGTCCGTCTCGGCCTCGTTCTCTCCGAAATCGGCGAAAAGGCCGGCGTCGAAGTGACCGAAGAAGAAATGCAGCGCGCGCTGTTCCAGCAGCTTCAGCAGTTCCCGGGCCAGCAGAAGGAAATCCTCGATTTCTTCCGCAACACGCCAGGCGCTTCCGCTTCGCTGCGCGCTCCGATCTTCGAAGAAAAGGTCATCGACAAGCTGCTCACCGAAATCTCGGTAACGGACAAGACCGTTTCCAAGGAAGAGCTGCTGGCTGACGACGGCGAAGAAGCCACGGAAACCAAGAAGAAGGCGCCTGCCAAGAAAAAGGCTGCTGCCAAGGCTGACGACGCCGGTGAAGGCGAAGAAGCCGCTCCGAAGAAGAAGGCTCCTGCCAAGAAGAAGGCCGCTGAAGGCGACGCTGAATAATCTTGGTTGGCGAAAGCTGATTGAATGGAAGGGCCGCGGCGAAAGCTGCGGCCTTTTTGTTTGGGCGCCCCGCTTGTTCAGCTACGCAATCGCCCGTTTCTCAATCCTTCGACATCGTTGCGTCATTCCTGGTTATTATAGTCGAAACCCATAATGCTGGGTCAGGCTTCAAGGACCATAGTCGAGGAATGTCGAACGGCAGTGCCATGGGTGTGAGAAATTACTTGGTCGAGGGTGTCTCCGGGGTCGGCAAGACTTCGGTTGCGATAGAACTTCAGCGGCGTGGCCATCATGTGATCCACGGCGACCGGGAGCTTGCCTACAAGGGCGACCCTGAAACCGGCGAACCGCTCGATCCCGCGTTGTTGCGGGGCGATGCGACCGATATGCCTTTCCGGCATCGGCATCATATCTGGGATGTCGAAAAGGTTCGGCGGATCGCCGCCGACCGCAGCCACGCACTCACATTCTTTTGCGGTGGCTCGAGAAATTTTCAGCGTTTCATGGATGTGTTCGATGAGGTCTTCGTTCTCGATCTCGATAGCGAGACCTTGCGAAAACGGCTGATCGAGAGACCCGCGGACGAGTTCGGCGGAAACCCGCAGGAGCGCGAATTTGTCCTGCAACTCCATGCAACGAAGGAAGACATCCCCGTTGACGCAACGGTCCTCGATTCATCCAGACCTTTGACCGTGGTGGTGGATGATATTCTCGCCCGCTGCGCGCTTCCGGTCGAAAAAGGGTAGCGGCCGAACTTCCCGCGCCATTGTTCCGATCACAATGCAGTGCAGCATGATTTTTTGCTGCATCTGCTCTTGTTCATCTCCCGTTCATCTGGCACCCTGCGCAGCATGATTTGCTCAGGTCGTATTCAGCGGCCGTTCGGGCATGAAGCGCCGCTCGATGCGGCCTCGTCGATGCCAACCATTGGCCTTACGCTTTTACCGTGCCTGCCGGGTTCTCCCGGCGCGCCCTTAATTTGCCAGGGGACAAGATATGTCGCCAAGAATGGGTTTTACCCTCCTGTTGTCTCTTTTCACCGCCACTGGCACCGCGGCCCATGCTGATGAGGCCGGGCTGATCTGGAAGCCGGTCAAGAATTCAGACCGTTCCTATACGGCGCGCATCGGCGCGAAGCTGCCGGTCGATACGCCGATCCGGGCGGGCCTCGAAATGGGCATGAGCGCGTCTAAGGGTGGGCAGCTGGTCGATACGCCGGTGCGGCTATGGGGCAATGTCACGCTGCTCGCCGAACAGTTGCCTGGCGTTTCCCTCGCCCGTGATGTCGGCGTCATTTTCAATGCGCTGACGGGTTCGAGCAGTATCTCCATGACCTCGCGGCAGAAACGTGTCGTCACGCCGGAGCTGGATATCGAGGCGAACCGCAATTTCACGGTCCGTTATGACGGCACGGCGCAGCAATGGAACGGGCTGGATGTGTCGCAGTCGCTGCGCCTGTCCCGTTCGGAAACCGGCACTGCCTTCGTGCTGACGGGGGCGAGCCGAAACAGTTTCAATGAGTTCAGCAGCGGCGTGGCGGTGGAGCAGAAGATTGGCGATCACCTGACTGTGCGCGGCACGCTTGATCAGGGCTATGCGGATCATTTCCGGCCCGGCGTGAGTGCGCGGTATAGTATTCGGTGGTGAGGGTATGCGTGACCTGTCGTCTAAGCAATGCGTACGACCGGCATTCTCGCTCGATACGCGGCGTCATCCTTGGGCTTGTCCCAAGGATCTAATCACGTCTCATAAACCGAGACGTTGCAGATGCTCGGGACAGGCCCGAGCATGACGGCAGGAGATGTTTTCGAACATTGCAGATTATCTCCTTACCCGCGACAAAGCCTCAATCCTTCTTGATCTCACCCATCCGGTTCCAAGCATCCAGCCCGGCGATCTTGTAAGCTTCCGCAAGTGTGGGATAGTTGAAGGTATTCTCGACGAAATATTCCACCGTGCCCTTCAGGTTCAGCACCGCCTGGCCGATATGCACCAGTTCGGTCGCACCTTCGCCGACGATGTGGACGCCGAGCAGGCGGCGGGTTTTCAGAGAGAAGATCATCTTCAAGAGCCCGCTGTCGAGGCCCATGATGTGGCCGCGTGAGGTTTCGCGGAAATGGGCGATGCCGCATTCATAGGGAATGTTGCGTTCGATGACTTCCTCTTCCGTCAGGCCGCAGGTGGAGATCTCAGGCACGGCATAGATGCCATAGGGGAAGAATTGCGGCGGTTCGCCGGCAGGGGCGCCAACGGCGTGGCGGGCGGCGATGCGGCCCTGTTCCATGGAGGTGGAGGCAAGGCTCGGGAAACCGATGATATCGCCGGCGGCATAGATGTTCGGCACAGACGTCTGGAAGGTCTCGGGATCGACTTTCAGGCGGCCACGGCTATCGGCCTCCAGCCCGCAGGCGGAAAGATTGAGCGTATCGGTGGCGCCGACGCGACCGGCGGCGAAGAGGACGGTCTCGGCCTTCAGCACGCGACCGTTGCCGAGCGAGACGAGGCATTTGCCGCTCTCGTCGCGCTCCACCTTTTCCGCCTTCTGGCCGAAGATCAGTTTCATGTTGCGGTCGCGCAGCTGATAGGTGAAATCCTCGACGATTTCCTTGTCGATGAATTCCAGCATGGTCTCGCGCGGTTCCACCACAGTTACCTGCGTGTCGAGCGCGCTGAAGATGGTGGCATATTCGATGCCGATGACGCCAGCGCCAACGACGATCATGGAGCGCGGCAGTTCCTTGATTTCCAGAATCTCGTCCGAATCGAGCACCGCTTCGCCATCGAAGGGAATATGCGGCGGCCTGTAGGGGCGGGTGCCGATGGTCAGCAGGATGGAGGTGGCGGTGACAGTCATGATCTCGCCGTCGCTCTTCACCACCTTCATGGTGTTGGCGTCGATGAAGCTTGCCGTGCCGCGAATGTGCTGCACGCGGTTGCGGGCGAACTGGTGTTCCAGCACTTCCACCTCGTGATCCAGCGTGATGAGGAGGCGACGGCGCAGGTCTTCCGCATCGATCTCCTGCTTGACGCGATAGGCGCGGCCGTAAAATCCGCGCTCGCGCCAGCCGGTGAGGTTGAGCGCGGTTTCGCGCAGGGTTTTGGAAGGAATGGTGCCGGTGTGCACCGAAACGCCGCCAACGCGGCTGCCCTTCTCAATGACCAGAACCCTCTTTTCGAGCTTGGCGGCCTGAATGGCGGCCCGTCTACCCGCCGGACCGCTGCCGACAACAATCAGATCGAACTGGTACATGAAAAACCCCGGAACAGAATATTGCGATGACCGGATGTCGCATCCGGCGTGGCGTCGCCGCGAAATGGTCGTGATGCCATTTTGACGATGGGGAGTGATTCCCCGGTCAGCCTTGCCCGCAAGAGTGCAATGCAACAAACGCCTGCGTCAATCTGTAGCGTAAGAATCTGACGGATTCGTAACTGGGGGTGGATTTTCGGGAGATCGAGGGTGGGTGTGGCTTACCCCCCTCTGCCCTGCCGGGCATCTCCCCCTCAAGGGGGGAGATCAGCAGGAGGCCCTTTTGTCGCTTCATCCTCAAACGTTGAGAGGGGCGAAACCTAGCCGCAGATCGATCTCCCCCCTTGAGGGGGAGATGCCCGGCAGGGCAGAGGGGGGTAAAGCCCCGCGCACTTCCTGAAGACGCCCCAAAAAAACCAACACCTTCATCCCGCACGGCGCTGCCATGCGGGGTATGGATGGAGAGCACCGGGCGATCCCCGGCTGCGCTTCATGTGAGGTTGGTGTTTGTCGGATGCGTTGCGCAGCCGGGTCTTTCACTATGCCGTATCTCGCAAGGGCCGTGCACGGCGGCCTTGCGAAATGGTCCTTTCCACGAACGTTGCCAGCGTTCCACCACCAGAACCGTCCCTCGGTTTTCGCCACGTCTGGCGTCCACCCGGCGGGACTGCGTTTAATCTAACAGCGCGGCGCGGGGCGGGGAAAAGCGGGGATGAATTTTTTCGGCGTCAGTCTTCCTTGCGAGCGACATGGCGGTGAAGCGCTGCAAGGTCCTGCCGGAGTGCGGCCAGTTCGGCCAGCACCTTCACGTCGATCTTTTCATGCAGGGACAGAACCTCAAGCTCGGCCTTCAGGTTCACCTCGTAGTCCTTGGCGGCCTCGAAACGGTCGCGGGCGGCCTGGCGGTTCTGCGACATCATGATGATCGGCGCCTGGATGGCGGCCAGCATGGAGAGAAGCAGATTGAGGAAAATGAAGGGGTAGGGGTCGAAAGCGCGGGTGGTCAGCACGATTGTGTTGATGATGGCCCAGAAGATCAGGAAAAAACAGAAGCTGAGAATGAAACCCCATGAGCCGCCGACCTTGGCGATATTGTCCGCCAGCCTGTCACCGACACTGGCCCCGGCGGAAAATTCCGCATTGATGTCGCTCGAAACCAGCTTCTTCTGGTGCGACAGTTCCAGGATGCGCCGTTCCACCTCGCCGATTTCACGGGAGGAGCGCTTGAAATGCGAAATGATATAGTCGGAGATATCTGACACGGTGTGTCTCCGGTTCTGATGAGGCCTGAACGTTTTGCGAGATAAACCCGCATGGCGGTGGAATTCAAACGATTTCCACCGCCATGCGGTTCAGGCGTCCCTCGCCGAAAACCATCAGACCGATGGCGCCCCCTCGTGCAGCCAGTTGAAACCGGGGAAGAAGCGTTCGCGGCCATATTGCTGGCCGAACATCATGTCGAATTGCAGCATCCTGTAATCGCGCAACACCTCGGGAACGGCGTTCGCGGCAATCGACCAGTCGGGCTGGGCCTTGCCGTCGGCCGTCACCAGCATGTGCCGGTCGACGACGGAAAAGGCCTGCTGAACCTCGCCGAGCATGCCGGTATAGAAGGGATCGGAGAAGCCCGCCGTCTTCAGCACATGATAGGGCAAAAGCGCCGGGCTGATGGTGCCGATATTCTTGCGCACGCCCTTCTTTGAGGACCAGACGACGAGCGGTGTCTCGTGTTCCTTTTTCATCACCTCCAGCGGCGCGCGGCGGCTTGCCACCATGCCCGGCATGTAACCGCTTTCGACAAAGGTCTGGCCGAGCGGCGGCAGGTGATCGCCGAAGAGGACGATAATGGTTTCCCGGTCGCGCTTCTTCGCCCAGCGCATCAGTTTCAGCAGCGCTTCATCAGCTTCCGCCACCCCTTGAGAATAGGTGGCGAGCGCCTGCGAGGCCGAGGCGGAGAGGTCGCCTTCGACGCCAATCGTGTTTTTTGCGTAACGGGTCGCCTCATAGGGACCATGTCCCTGAAGGGTGACGGCGAAGAGGAAGAGCGGGTTCTGCGCCTTTTCGGCCGTCGCCATGATCTCGTCCATCAGCGCATCGTCGGAGGCAAAGTTGCCGCGTTTTTCCATGGCCGGCAGCGTCTCTTCGGAGCGGAATTCCTCGAAGCCGAAATTCGCATAGACCTGCTTGCGGTTCCAGAACCATTCCTGGAAGGGATGCATGGCGATGGCGGAATAACCTTCGCCACGGAAGAAGCTGGCGAGCGAGGGCACCGGGCGGCGGATATATTGCTGATAGGGAATGCTGCCATAGGGCAGGAAGGCGTTGGAGAAGCCGGTCAGCGCCTCGAATTCCACATTCGCCGTCATGCCGCCGAACTCCGGGGAAAAGACATTGCCGGACCGTTTGGCGCGGATCGTCGGCATGGGATCGTCGGAGAGCTTCACATTTTCAAGCCGCTTCGGATCCCACAGCGATTCGCTCATCAGCATGATGACATCGGGGTAATCGCCCTTGTTGGCGGCGAAGGCGGCGGGCTTGGATGTCAGGTCGGCGATGGCATTTTCGCCATACCCCTGCGGCGCTGCGACATTGGCCATCGGAATATTGAAGGCGAAGGCCATCAGGAAGCCGTTATGGCGGTAATTTTCCTGCTGATCCCACATCATGGGAATGATGTTGAGGCGATCGCGCACCCAGGAATAATGCGAATAGTCCATAAGCGAGGCAAGACCGGCGAGAAGCGGCAGCGCCAGCGCGAGACCAGCGGCGCGTTCGCGCCAGCTCAGGCCCGGTGAGTGGCGGCGCGCCAGCAGCCAGAGGCCCGTAAGTGCCGCAATCGTGGCAAAGATGCCGAGGGCGACGAGGGCTGCCGTCATCGGCTGAGCCCTCAGCATGGTCGGCAGAAGCTCGAGGATCTGGCGGCCGAATAAGAGGTCGGATGGATAAAGAGGATCGGAGAGATAGGTCTGCTTCTGCGCCGAAATCAGCCCCGTCAGCGCGCAGAGCGGCGCAAGCGCGATCAGCGACAGGTAACGCCTGCCAAGAAGTGCATCCAGTGCCACGAGGAGGGCGAGCACGGCGGCAATGGTGGTCATTCCGGGGCGGGCGGAGGAGGTGAGGAAAGCGCCGACATCGGTGAGCGAGCCCCGCGCGATCCACTCCAGCGCCACAACCAGCACGACGGACGCGACCGTCAGATTGGCAAGCGTATAGGCCGTGCCCGAAAGCTTGGAAAGGCTCCTTGTCCATGCAGGCGAAAAGACGAAACCAGCCTTTTCGGAAGCCGTTGTTTTTGGCGCCGAATGTTTCAAACCCATACTCCGGTATTGCAGGCGGCACGACCGATCCAGGGAGGTGAATCGGGTGTCGCAAAAGTGTCATGTAACTGTCACATAAGCGCGATGAACGCGACATGAACTTTGAAGAGTCTGGCCGGTGCGGCGATAACCTTAGCGTGAAGGCGCGCGGCCGAAGCGTAACGGGCGCCGCCATGCAATTGCCGCGTTGCGGAGCGGCCACGGGCGCGGTATTGAAAAGCCATGAGCGACAGACACGATATAGAGAACCATCTCCGGATTGCCGTCGGGCAGTTCAATCCCACCGTTGGCGACGTGGCGGGCAATCTCGCCAAGGCGCGCGAGGCAAGGGCCGATGCGGCGACGCAGGGCGCCGATCTTCTGCTCCTGACGGAGCTGTTCATATCCGGCTATCCGCCGGAAGACTTGGTGCTGAAGCCGGCTTTCCTGAAAGCCTGCCTGAAAGCGGTGGAAGAGCTGGCGGCGGAGACCGCCGATGGCGGGCCGGGCGTGGTCATCGGCTTTCCGCGACAGGGCGAGACGGGCCGGCACAATTCCGTGGCGCTGCTGGATGGCGGAAAGATCGTCGCGCTGCGCGACAAGATCGACCTGCCGAATTACGGCGAGTTCGACGAGAAGCGGGTTTTCTCTGAAGGGTCGATTTCCGGGCCTTATAATTTCCGTGGCGTGCGGATCGGCATTCCGATCTGCGAGGAAATCTGGAACGACATGGGTGTCTGTGAAACACTCGCCGAAAGCGGGGCGGAAATCCTGCTGGTGCCGAACGGTTCGCCCTATTATCGCGGCAAGCTGGATGTGCGCCATCAGGTGGCGCTGCGGCAGGTTATCGAAAGCGGTCTGCCTCTCGTCTTCGCCAACCAGTTGGGCGGGCAGGACGAACTGGTGTTCGACGGCGCGAGTTTCGCCTTTAATGCCGACAAGACGCTTGCCTTCCAGATGAGCCAGTTCGAGGCCACGCTTGCGGTCACCGACTGGAAGCGTACTGCTGACGGCTGGCGCTGCGAGAGCGGTCCATTCTCGAAAATCCCTGAAGGCGAGGAGGCGGATTACCGCGCCTGCATGCTGGGTTTCCGTGACTACGTCAACAAGAACGGCTTCAAGAGCGTGGTTCTCGGCCTTTCCGGCGGCATCGATTCGGCGATCTGCGCCGCCCTTGCCGTCGATGCGCTGGGCGAGGAGCGGGTGCGCTGCATCATGCTGCCTTACCGTTATACCTCAGAAGAATCGCTGAAGGACGCCGCCGATTGTGCGAAAGCGCTCGGCTGCCGTTATGATATCGTGCCGATCGTCGAGCCGGTTGAGGGTTTCCTGTCGGCGCTTTCCGAACTTTTTGAGGGTACGGAAGAGGGCATTACCGAAGAAAACCTGCAGAGCCGCACACGCGGCACCATTTTGATGGCCGTTTCGAACAAGTTCGGCTCGATGGTGGTAACGACCGGCAACAAGTCGGAAATGTCAGTGGGTTACGCCACGCTTTACGGCGACATGAATGGCGGTTTCAACCCCATCAAGGACCTCTACAAGATGCAGGTCTACGCCATTTCCAGCTGGCGCAATGCCCATGTGCCGCCGGGCGCTCTCGGCCCTTCCGGCGAGGTGATCCCCGCCAATATCCTTTCCAAGGCACCCTCGGCCGAATTGCGCCCCAACCAGACCGACCAGGATTCGCTGCCGCCCTATCCGGTGCTGGATGACATTCTGGAATGCCTTGTGGAGAAGGAAATGTCGGTCGAGGAAATTCTGGCGCGCGGGCATGATATTGCGACCGTGCACCGGGTGGAGCATCTGCTTTACCTCGCCGAATACAAGCGCCGGCAATCGGCCCCGGGTGTGAAGATTACCAAGAAGAATTTTGGGCGTGACCGGCGTTATCCGATTACCAACCGTTTCCGGGATCGGTAGTCGAAGGGGCGATGCGGGTAGGTTCTTCTCCCCGCGGGGGAGAAGGTGGCCCGAAGGGTCGGATGAGGGGGCAACCCCTCCGTATATATTGACGCTCGCCCCCTCATCCCGCTGCCGCGGACTTCTCCCCGGCGGGGAGAAGAAACAAGTGGCATGCGCTCGGTCCAGAATAAGCCTACGTATTTGAACAGACGGCGCGAGGAAAACCCCGCGCCGCCCGATCACTTCAAATAACCTGCCCCACATCGATGCGGTTGCCGTCAGGGTCTTCAAAGACAAAGGCCCGGAGCCCATAATCCTTGTCCTGCAGGCCCTTGATAATGCGCAAGCCCTGGCTCTTGCAGAGCGCATGCAGCGCGTCCACATCGCTCACCATCATATGCGCCACATTGAAGGGTGCCGCTTTGTGGGTGGGCTGCAATGTCAGATGCAGCTCGGCATTGCCCTGTTTGAGGATCATGAAGCCGACGGGGTTGCCGTTTTCGAAGGTCTTTTCGAAACCGAGCACGCCAACGTAAAAATCATGGGCCTTTTCGATGTTTTTGACAGGGAGCATTGCGGCGATCCGGCCGAAGCGGATGCCGTGATCGGCGATGGAATTCATCGCGGAACCTCGGATCTGGGAGAAACGGGGAGGGCCACGGACGGTGCCGGAGCGCTGGCGTTTTTTCCGGTTTGAATTTGCAGGACGGTGCCTGCCGCCCTAGGATCATAATCAAGGCCATGGTGGATGCAAACGGAATGTCTGCGTCACCAAGCGTTTTGAATGAGAACACGGACACGCCCGGGAGGCAGAATGCGCAGCTCCATCGAAATCTTCAACATCCGCACCCGCCAGATGCGGGTGGTGTGGCAGACGCCTGATCTCTTCGAAGCGCCGAACTGGTCGCCGGATGGACACTATCTCCTGCTGAACAGCGAAGGACTGCTGTATCGCCTGTCTCTTGCCGGTGATGTGTCGCCGGAAAAGGTCGATACCGGCTTTGCCACACTCTGCAACAACGACCACGGCATTTCGCCCGACGGTTCGCTCTACGCCATTTCCGACAAGGTGGAATTCGGCAAGAGCGCCATCTATCTGCTGCCTTCGGCGGGCGGCGCGCCGCGGCTGATGACGAAGAACCTGCCTTCCTACTGGCACGGCTGGTCGCCGGATGGGAAAGGTTTTGCCTATTGCGGCATTCGCGATCAGGTTTTCGATATCTATTCCATGGACATAGACAGCGGTGTCGAAACACGTCTCACCCATGGTGAGGGCCGCAATGACGGGCCGGATTATTCGCCCGACGGCGAATGGATTTATTTCAATTCCAGCCGTACCGGGCGCATGCAGATCTGGCGGGTGCGTGTGGACGGCTCCGCCGTCGAGCGCATCACCGACAGCGCTTATGGCGACTGGTTCCCGCATCCGTCTCCGAAGGGCGACAAGGTGGTGTTCGTTTCTTATGACGCCGATGTCTTCGACCATCCGCGCGATCTGGATGTGCGGGTGCGGCTGATGGATATGGATGGCGGCAATGTCGAAACGCTGTTCGACCTGTTCGGCGGGCAGGGCACGATGAACTCGCCCAATTGGTCACCTGATGGCGATGAGTTTGCGTATGTCAGGTATTTCCCGGTGGCATGATGACGGTAAGGTGCAGCAGGCCACATTGCCGCACCACCCGCAGGATACTTGCATTCGCAAGCTTTTTTGCCCATAGCTTCTCCCGTCAGGTGCCCGCCCTTGCGGCGGGAGAATCGGGAATCCGGTGAAAGACCGGAACGTGCCCAACGCTGTGAGGCGGATGCTCTTTTTCTCATGCCACTGAAGTTATTCGGGAAGGCGAAAGGGGCGGATGAAGCCTAGTCAGAAGACCGGCCTGACAGGATAGACCGAACCGCGCGGACGGCGGCAGGTTGCTGAAAAAGCGCGTCGTCGCGGCGGAACCGGTATGGTTTCTGCATCGGCGCGCCCGCATTGTTGGGGATAAACGATGCCGACCGAACCGCCTGGCACCACATCGTCCGAGGTCAATCCATTCGATCACGCGCTTTCGCCCGCCCGCCCGTTTTCCCGGGAGGAGCGCGAGGCGATCTACCGCGCCATCGAGACGCGCCGTGATGTGCGCGACCAGTTCCTGCCGGACCCGCTGCCGGATGATCTCGTCGAGCGCCTTTTGAAGGCGGCGCATTCCGCACCTTCGGTCGGTTTCATGCAGCCATGGAATTTCACCCTCGTCACCGATGGCGCCGTGCGCCAGGCGGCCTTTGTGGCCTTCAGCCGCGCCAATGAGGAGGCGGCGGCGATGTTTACGGGCGAAAAGCAGGCGCTTTATCGCAGCCTGAAGCTTGAGGGCATCCGCAAGGCCCCGCTCAGCATCTGCGTCACCTGCGATCCGACACGCGGCGGCAAGGTGGTGCTGGGCCGCACCCACAATCCGCGCACGGACGTTTATTCCACCGTCTGCGCCATCCAGAACCTCTGGCTTGCCGCCCGTGTCGAAGGCATCGGTGTCGGCTGGGTCAGCATTTTCCATGACAGCGATATTCGCGCCATTCTCGATATACCCGAGCATATCGAAATCGTCGCATGGCTGTGTCTCGGCCGGGTCGACACGCTCTATACCGAGCCGGAACTGGCGGTGAAGGGTTGGCGGCAGCGCGTGCCGCTGGAGGAGCTGGTGTTTCGCAATCGCTGGGGTGGGCGGTAAGGGATGAGATGCGCATAGCGTCGCCTATCGTTTCTTCTCCCCGGATGGGGAGAAGGTGGCCCGAAGGGTCGGATGAGGGGGCCAGCTCTCCGAATATCGCCGACGTCGCCCCCTCATCCCGCTGCCGCGGACTTCTCCCCGGCGGGGAGAAGAAACAAGGGTCGCGCGCTCGCCCCATTACGCGCGCGCAAGAGATTTCACTGCTGCGGCTGAATGCCCTTCAGCGCCGGGTTCTTCAGATCGATCCGGCCTGTCTGGTCCGGCAGGAATTTGGGGCCGATGACGCGCACCCTGGTGTCGTTCGGATCGTAGTCGCGTTCGGGAACGGGCTGCTCAGGCGGTTTTGCGGCCTGTTGCTGTTCGGTGGGGTTCTGCGACTTGTCACTTTGGGATGATGGGATGGTGGTGATGCCGGAATAGGGCTTTTCGGCTTGCGGCCGGGCGGCCTCTTCCTGTTTTTGCATCTCCTCGTGATAGGCGGCCATATTGCAGGCGCAGCCGGGTGCTTTCACTGACGAATTGCGGTAGGCGAAGGCCGTGGGCAAATCCTTGTAGGGTTTGCCGGTTTCAGCGGAAACCATGTCTGATGTTTCCTGATCCGTCATGGAGTGGAAATAGAGTTCGGTCTCCGTCCCCGGACACATTTTCTCGCACTGCTCCGCCTGGGTGCGGAAATCGAGCGGTGAGGCGTTGGAGGCGATGGGGAAAAACGAGCCGTCGCAGGTGCGCACGCAGAGGGTGCGAAGTCCGCCCTCGGCGGCGGCGTTGGGATAGGGCGAAAGCCCCGCTTGTCCCGGCTCGTCGCCATTGTGTCGGAAGGCGTCGGGATAACGCGTCACATCCCGAGGCGGCGGCAATTGCGTTTCCGTTTGCGGTACGGTGTTGCAGCCATTGGCATCGAGGGCGGCGAGGATGCGCTGACGCCTGATGTCGCCGTCGTTGTCACGCGCGGCCGCCATGGCGTCGTCGCGGTCGCGGATGATCGCATCACGCTCGGCTTCAGCTTCCGCCAGCGCATCGCCAATCTCGGCGCAGAGACCGGCATTGGGATTGCCATAGACAATGACGCTGCCGGATGAGCAGCCATAGCCGCGCAGGTCGTTCCTGATCTTGCGGATGACAATGTTCTGGCGGGCAAGCGCATTGGCGTAACGCCGCACCTCGGCCGTATTGCCGATGACGCGCGGCGGCTCGCGCAACTGGCCATAAAGCGTATCGCAGACCTGATCCGCAGAAGCGGCGGCAGGAGCCATGAGAACAAGGGGAAGCAGGAGGCCGATGATGCGGCTGCGGCGGGTCAATTGTTCGATCCGTTCGATGTCCCCGGCCGGTGGCAGGGGTGTTATGCTTCAGGAAATCCGTGTTTCAGGAAGATAACATAGGCTGTTGCCGCAATGCGGCAACAGCCTGTTCAAAATTGCGTTAATGCGGCCTCTATCACACCGAAGGGTGCGAGGCCTGCACCACGGCAAAGGCTGCCATGTTGACGACGCCGCGCGAGGTGACGCTGGGCGACAGGATATGGGCGGGCAGGGCCGTGCCGAGCAGGATCGGGCCGACATGCAGGCCTTCCGTCAAGGTGCGGGTGACGCCGAGCGTGATATTGGCGGCATCGAGGTTCGGGAAGACCAGCAGGTTTGCTTCGCCGGTCAGCACGCTGTTGGGCATGGCGCGTTTGCGCAGTGCTTCCGACAGCGCCGAGCCGCCCTGCATTTCGCCGTCCACTTCCAGTTCCGGTGCGGCTTCCTGCACGATCTTCAGGGCGCGGCGCATCTTGCGGGCGCTTTCGGAATCACGCGAGCCGAAATTGGAGTGGCTGGCGAGTGCTATTTTCGGCGTGATGCCGAAGCGGCGGATTTCCTTGGCCGCGAGAATGGCCATTTCCGCCACTTCCTCGGAGGTCGGGTCATAGTTCACGAAAGTATCGGTGAGGAAGAGCGCACCCTGCTGGGTGATGAGCAGGCTCAAGCCCGCGAAGGAACGCACGCCTTCCTGCTTGCCGATGATCTGGTTCACGTCGCGCAGATGGCGGTCGTAACGGCCTTCGAGGCCGCAGATCAGCGCATCGGCTTCGCCGCGCTTGACGGAAAGCGCACCAATGACGGTCGTGTTGGTGCGCACGATGGTGCGCGCCGCTTCCGGGTTGATGCCGACGCGGCCGACGAGGGCGAAATAATCATCCACGTATTCACGGTAGCGCGGATCGTCTTCCGGGTTGACCACGGCGAAATCCGTATGCGGGCGGATGCGCAAGCCGAAGCGCTTCAGGCGCGTTTCGATGATCTGCGGACGGCCGATGAGGATCGGGACGCCGGTGCCTTCTTCCAAAAGCACCTGGGCGGCGCGTAGCACGCGCTCGTCTTCACCTTCGGCAAAGATGATACGCTTTTTCTCGGCGGCTTTCGCGGCGTTGAAGACCGGCTTCATGATGAAGCCCGAGCGCCAGACGAAACGGTTCAGCTGGTCGAAATAGGCTTCGAAATCGGTGATCGGCCGGGTGGCGACGCCGCTTGCCGCTGCGGCGCGGGCAACGGCCGGCGCAATGCGCAGGATGAGGCGCGGATCGAACGGCGAGGGAATGAGATAGTTCGGGCCGAAGATCGGCGTTTCGCCGCTATAGGCTCTCGCGGCGACTTCCGAGACTTCCTCACGCGCCAGTTCCGCGATGGCCTGCACGGCGGCCATCTTCATTTCCTCGTTGATGGTCGTTGCGCCGCAATCCAGCGCGCCGCGGAAGATATAAGGGAAGCAGAGAACGTTGTTGACCTGGTTCGGGAAGTCGGAACGGCCGGTGCAGATCATCGCATCCGGGCGGGCGGCACGGGCCGCCTCCGGCATGATTTCCGGATTGGGGTTGGCAAGCGCCAGGATCAGCGGGTTTTCCGCCATGCGCTCCAAAAGTTCCGGCTTCAGCACGCCGGCGGCCGAAAGGCCGAGGAAGACGTCTGCGCCGTCGATCGAATCCGCCAGCACGCGCTTGTCGGTCTTCTGGGCGTAGACTTCTTTCCACTCGTCCATCAGCGTGTTGCGGCCGTCATAAACGAGGCCTTCGATATCGTGGACCCAGATGTTTTCTTTCTTCGCGCCCATGGCGACGAGCAGGTTGAGGCAGGCAAGGGCAGCTGCACCGGCGCCCGAGGCGACGATCTTGACGCTGGACAGAGATTTTCCGGCCAGTTCCAGCGCATTGGTCACGGCGGCGGCGACGATGATCGCAGTGCCGTGCTGATCGTCGTGGAAGACCGGAATGTTCATCTTCTCGCGCAGCTGGCGCTCCACTTCGAAACATTCCGGCGCCTTGATGTCCTCAAGGTTGATGCCGCCGAAGGTGGGCTCCAGCGCCGCGATGGTGGAGACCATGTCGTTGATGCCGGGTGCGTCGATCTCGATATCGAACACGTCGATGCCGGCGAATTTCTTGAAGAGAACGGCCTTGCCTTCCATCACAGGCTTGGAAGCGAGCGGGCCGATATTGCCAAGACCGAGCACCGCCGTGCCGTTGGAAATGACGGCAACGAGATTGGCGCGGGCCGTATAGTCCGCCGCCATTTCGGGGTTCTCGTGGATGGCGAGGCACGGGGCGGCCACACCCGGCGAATAGGCGAGCGCCAGATCGCGCTGGTTGCCGAGCGGCTTGGTGGCCTGGATTTCCAGCTTGCCGGGGCGCGGGTAGCGGTGGAAAAAGAGCGCCTGTTCCTCGATGTCGGCCTTTGCCGTGTTGGCGGGCGTGTTGTTCTTATCGTGAGAGGTCATTCTTCCACCGTCATGTCTGGTTCAATTCCGGCCCCCTGAATACAACAAACTTCCCCGTGGTACAGCCGTTATTTACCGCCTCCTTATGCAAATGCGGGCATGGCTTATTCGCGTTTTCGTGAAGCTATCCGTCATATTCCATACAAAAAACCGCCGCTGTCATGTTGCTGAAACACGAGTCTGGTTCTGAGAGGTAAGAAAGCCGCAGGGACGCAACCGAACAGGGGGATGAAATCCGTGGCCGGTCAAATCGAAACCAGACAGTTCAGAACGCTTTTCATTTCGGATGTTCATCTCGGCTCCAAGGCGGCCAAGACGGATTATCTGCTCGACTTCCTGAAATACCACGAAGCCGAAACGATCATTCTCGTCGGCGACATCGTCGACGGCTGGCGCCTGCGCCGCAGCTGGTACTGGCCGCAGGGCTGCAACGACGTGGTGCAGAAGCTTCTGCGCAAGGCCCGCAAGGGCACCCGCATCGTCTATATTCCGGGCAATCACGACGAATTCCTGCGGGAGTTCCCGGGCATGCATTTCGGCGGCATCGAAGTGGCCGAACGCATGATCCACGAGGCGGGCGACGGCAAGAAATACCTCGTCATCCATGGCGACGAGTTCGACGTGGTGGTGCGCAACGCCCGCCTGCTCGCTTATCTCGGCGACTGGGCCTATGACGCGGCAATTGCGCTCAACATCGCGATTGCCGCCGTGCGCCGCCGCATCGGCCTGCCTTACTGGTCGTTTTCGGCCTGGGCCAAGCTGCAGGTGAAACACGCCGTCAACTTCATCGGAGAATTCCAGCGCGTGGTCGCCGAAGAGGCGCGGCGCAACAATGTCGATGGCGTCATCTGTGGTCACATTCACCACGCTGTCATGGAAGACATGGACGGCATCCGCTACATCAACACCGGCGACTGGGTGGAAAGCTGCACGGCGATTGCCGAAAATGCCGATGGCAGCTTCGAGCTGATCACCTGGATGCAGACGAGCGACGTTACCGCCGAACAGGCATCGGACGAGATGGAGCCGGTGGATATTCCGGGTTTGATTGGCAAGCACGCGGCCTGATTGGGCCTGCGAGCTAAAGGGATACCTAGCCTTCGGTGTTTCCTTGCGATCAATGCGCGCTCGTGTGGGACGAGTGGATGCCGCTTGTTTCTTCTCCCCGCCGGGGAGAAGGTCGCGGCAGCGGGATGAGGGGGCACGCTCTCCGAAATTCGGCTACGTTTCCCCTCATCCGACCCTTCGGGCCACCTTCTCCCCGGCGGGGAGAAGAAATACGCGGTGGCGTCGCACCTCATCTGGTTTTAATTTTAGGGGCTCACCCCCACAATTCCGGCCGCGCCGGATAAACCAGCGAACCCTCATAAACCAACCCCGGATCACGATCGTGCGCCAACAATAGCGGCCCATCGAGATCGGCGAAGGCCGCACCCTGCGCCGCCAGCACAGCCGGCGCCATGCCGAGCGAGGTGCCGAGCATGCAGCCCACCATGATGGTGAAGCCGAGCCGTTCCGCTTCCGCTTTCATGACAAGCGCTTCAGTCAGGCCGCCGGTCTTGTCGAGCTTGATGTTGATTGCATCGTAACGGTCGCGAAGGCCGGCGAGGTCCCTGGTGGAATGCACGCTTTCATCGGCGCAGATCAGCACCGGATGGTCGATGCGGGCGAGGATGTCATCCTTGCCGGCGGGTAGCGGCTGCTCGATGAGCGATATCTTCAGCTCTTCCGCAAGCCGCAGATAATATTCGATATTATAGTCATTCCAGCCCTCATTGGCGTCGATGATGATGCGCGCTTCGGGTGCGGCGGCGCGCACGGCCCTTAGACGCGCCTCGTCATCTGCCGTGCCGGTCTTGATCTTCAGCAGCGGGCGGCCTGCGTTTTCCGCCGTTTTCGCGGCCATGGTCTCCGGGTCGGCAAGCGAGATGGTATAGGCGGTGACGAGCGGCTTTGCCGCCTGTCCAAGGATGCGCGCGGCAACAGTTTTGCCGCTGATCTTGGCCTCGAGGTCCCATAGCGCGCAATCGACCGCATTGCGGGCGGCGCCGGGTTGCATCGCCTGCTGTAGTTCCTGTCGTGTCACGCCGCCGGCGATCTGTTCCGCCATCGCCTCGATATCGGCGATGACGCCCTCGATGCTTTCGCCATAACGCGGATAGGGCACACATTCACCTCTGCCGGTAAAGGAACCATCGCGGATGGTACACGTTACGACATCCGCATGCGTGCGGGTGCCGCGTGAAATGGTGAAGCTGCCAGCCACGGGGAAACGTTCTGTTGTGGCTTGAAGGTAACGGGGCATGTTTTTTCACTTCCTAACAGGCGTCAAAAGACACATGACGCCAAATTTATCGCGAATTGTCGGCCGTCACTGTGGCTTGCCGAAGGTCAAACCGTTATGAAACCATTAAGAATCTCGTGACGACTGCATTCGCTCGGAGCATTATGCAAGAACAGGACACACGGCAACAGGCGAACCCGGCCGCAATCACCGAAGACGATAACGTCTCCGGCGGCGGTTCGCGTTTTGCCCTGAGCGGTTCCTGGCGCAACAGCAATCTCGCCGGTGTTTTCTCCAGTCTTGAAAAGATCGAAAAGAGCAAATCCACCGGCCCGGTGGAAATCGATCTTTCTTCCGTCGAGGCCATCGATACGACCGGCGCATGGATCATTCAGCGCCTGCGCAGGGACCTGGAGGCAAATGGCGCCACCGTCACCGTGACGGGCAATGACCGTATCGAAGAGGTCATTTCCCAATTGCCCGAAAAAGTGGAAATGGAGGGCGCGGCCGCTGCGAAGGCGGGGCTTGCCGAACGTATTTTTGCGCCTGTCGGCAAGGCCGTCGTGCAGAACGGCGCGGATTTTCTGGCGGGCATGTATATTCTCGGCTCCGCCGTGCGCGGCGCGCAGATGAAGCTCGGGCGCGGGCGCGGCGTTTCGCCGGCGGCCATCGTCAACCAGATCGACCATATGGGCGTGCGCGCCGTGCCGATCATCATGCTGATGTCGTTCCTGATCGGCGCGATCATCGCCCAGCAGGGCGCGTTCCAGCTTCGTTATTTCGGCGCGGAAGTCTTCGTTGTCGATCTCGTCGGCATTCTGCAATTGCGCGAAATCGGTGTGCTTCTGACCGCGATCATGATCGCTGGCCGTTCCGGCAGCGCGATCACGGCGGAAATCGGCTCGATGAAGATGCGCGAGGAAATCGACGCGCTGAAGGTGATCGGCCTCAACCCCGTGGGCGTTTTGGTGTTTCCGCGGCTGGTGGCGCTCACCATCGCGCTGCCGCTTTTGACCATTCTTGCCAATTTCGCCGCCCTGTTTGGCGCCGCCATCGTGGCCTTTGCTTATTCGGGCATTACGTTTGAGGTGTTCCTGTCTCGCCTGCATGGCGCGGTCGAGGAGTCGACCATTGCGGCCGGCATGATCAAGGCGCCGTTCATGGCGCTCATCATCGGCATCGTCGCGGCGGTGGAGGGCATGAAGGTGGGCGGTTCGGCGGAATCGCTTGGCAAGCACGTCACCTCGTCGGTGGTCAAATCGATCTTCGTCGTCATTCTGGTGGATGGTCTTTTCGCCATCTTCTACGCAGCCATCGATTTTTAAGGAGGGCGCGTTGGAAACACTGGACCAGAAACCGCAAGAGACAAAAACCGAAAAGGACGGCCGCGAGGCGGTGCTTTCCGTCGAGGGTGTGACTGTCGGGTTCAATGGCCGCAACGTGCTCGAAGATCTCAATCTCGATGTCTATCGCGGCGAAATCCTTGGCTTCATCGGGCCATCCGGCGCGGGCAAATCCGTCCTGATGCGCGCTATCCTGCGGCTTCTGCCCCGCCAGGCAGGTGCCATCCGCATTCTCGGCACCGATTACGACAAGGCGAGCGAAGACGACCGCATGATGCTCGATCAGCGGCTCGGCGTGCTGTTCCAGCAGGGGGCGCTGTTTTCCGGCCTGACGGTGAAGGAAAACATCCAGCTGCCGATGCGGGAATATCTCGATCTGCCGAAAAAGCTGATGGACGAGCTTGCCTATCTCAAGATCGAGATGGTGGGCCTGAAGCCCGATGCCGGCGACAAATACCCATCCGAACTATCAGGCGGCATGATCAAGCGCGCAGCCCTTGCCCGGGCGCTGTCGCTCGATCCCGACCTCGTTTTCCTCGATGAGCCGACATCCGGCCTCGATCCCATCGGGGCGGCGGAATTTGATATGCTGATTGCGCGCTTGCGCGATTCGCTTGGCCTGACCGTCTATATGGTGACGCACGACCTCGACAGCCTCTTCTCCGTCTGCGACCGCATTGCGGTGCTGGGACAGAAGAAAGTGCTGGTGGAAGGGACATTGCAGGACATGTTCGCCTGCGACGACCCGTGGGTGCAGTCCTATTTCCGCGGCAAACGGGCGCGCTCTGTCGTTCTTCCGGACGGCAGACACGAAAATCCGGTGGAGTAACAAGAAGCATGGAAACCAAGGCGAACTACACCATAGTCGGAATTTTCACGCTGATCGTGATCGCCGCCGCATTCGGCTTCGTTTACTGGATGGCCGAGTTTGGCCGCGGCGGCCCGACGGCGCAACTGATTGTGCGTATTCCCGGCTCCGCCAACGGCCTTTCGGTTGGCTCTCCGGTGCGGTTTAACGGTATTCCCGTTGGTACGGTGCGCGGGCTTGCGATTGACCGCGACGATCCGGCTTACTCCATCGCCTTCACCGAAGTGCAGGCGGATGCGCCGGTGTTTCCGTCCACACGCGCGGTGCTTGAAATTCAGGGCTTGACCGGTGCCGCCTATATCGAGCTTTCCGGCGGCAACAAGGATGGCGAGCGTATTCTGCAGAAAGCCGTTGAAAGCGGTGTTCCGGCCGAGTTGACGGCCGACCTTTCCAGCGTCACCAACCTGCTTGCCACGGCCGATAAAATCCTGAAACGCGCCGATGGCGCCATCGGCGAATTGCAGGGTTTCGTGCAGGATGCGCGCGGGCCGTTGACGCAGACCGTGCGCAATGCCGAGAAATTCTCCGATGCGCTGGCGGCCAATTCCGACGGGATCAAGAATTTCATTTCGAGCCTCAGTTCGCTGTCTACGACGGTGCAATCCGTTTCGGTGCGGCTCGACGGTACGCTCACCGCGGTCGAGGATCTGGTGAAGGCGGTCGACGCTGGCAAGATCGATTCCATCCTGTCGAATGTCGACAAGGTGACGAAGGATGTGGCGTCTGCTTCCAGCGATATTCAGGGCATCATGGAGACGGTGCAGAGCACGGCGAAAAACTTCGAGGCGGCAAGCACGGAAGTGCAGACGGTCGTGAAGCGCGCGGATGAGCTTCTGGCCTCCGTCGATCCCGCCAAGGTCAGCACCGTGGTGGGCGATGTTTCCGCAGCGACCGCCGATGCGCGTGACGCCGTGGCGAATTTCAAGCGGATCGCCGATGATGTCGGTGCACGTCGCGCCGACATCGACCAGGCGGTTTCCGATTTCACCGAGATGGGCCGCAAGCTGAACCTTGCCTCCAGCCGCGTCGATGGCATTCTCGCCAAGGTGGACGGCATGCTCGGCACGGATGACGCTAATTCGCTGTTTGCCAAGGCGCGCGAGACGCTAACCTCCTTCAAGGCGGTGGCCGACAATCTCAATGCCCGCATCGGGCCGATTGCAGACAACCTAACCCGTTTCTCCAGCTCCGGCCTGAAGGATTTCCAGGCGCTGATCGGCAGCACGCGACAGACGGTCGACAATCTCAACAATGCCATCACCAATATCGACCGCGATCCGCAGCGGTTGATCTTTGGCGGCGAAACCGTGAAACAATATGATGGCAGAACAAGGCGCTAAGAGGGGTATCGACCAATGAGACTATCGATGAACGGCCAAAAGCGCCGCGCCCTTCTTCTCGCTCCGCTGCTTGCCGCGATGATGGCGGGCTGTGCCGGTGCGCCGAAAAACGATACCTTCGACCTCTCCGTATCGCCAGCGGCGGTAACGCAGGGACCATCGCTGAAAAGCCGTCAGCTGCTGATCGCCGACCCGACCGCCTTGAAGGCGCTCGATAGCGAGAACATCGTGGTGCGGCTTTCCGGTTCCGAGGTGCAATATCTCGGCAATTCGCAATGGAGCGACCGCCTGCCGCGCATGGTGCAATCCAAGCTCGTGGAAGCCTTCGAAGATACCGGCAAGCTCGGCGGCGTTGGCCGGCCGGGGCAGGGGCTGGCAATCGACTATCAGGTCGTGAGCGATATTCGCGCCTTTGAAATCGATACGGCTCGCAACGTGGCGAATATCGAAATTTCGGTGAAGCTGCTCAATGATCGCAACGGTACGGTGAGGGCGCAGGAAGTATTCCGTTCCAGCGCCCGCGTCAGCGGTTCCGGCAATGCAAATTTCGTGAAGGCGCTGGATCAGGCCTTCGCTGCCGCCACGCGGGAGATCGTGGCCTGGACGCTGAGGTCGCTTTAAGCGTTCAGCGTGATTGCTGCCACAGGAAACCGCTTTATGTTCGCGTAGCGCAGGATGTTGCGAGACTGCGTGACGATCTGCCGGTGAAACCGGATTATCGGATGGTGGACGGGGCGGGGCACTTTTCCTTTATTGCCCCTTGCCCGGCGGAGATGGCAAAAGCCGCGCCCCAGATTTGCAGCGACGCGGCGGGCTTCGACCGGGTGGAGTTCCATCGCGGGTTCAATGCTGATCTCGTGAGCTTCTTCAAGGCGTCACTGCGCTGAACCGCCTATGTCGGCTGTGGCCGCCGCCTCTCAGGCGGCGTCCTGCTGCGACTTCCATTCCGGCAGGGGGAAAACCCGGTCGTAGCTCCAGTTGAAGACAAAAGCATAGACCACGTAAAACAGCGCAAAGGAGATATCCATCACCAGCGCGTGGGCAAGGCTGATATTCAGATACCAGGCGATGAAGGGCATCAGCACGATCAGCAGGCCGAGTTCGAAAAGCACCGCGTGGGCAACCCGAATGGCCGGCGTTTTCAGCGTCGTGCCCTTCAGGCGCTGCATGGCGTGGTCGAAGCCCAGATTATAGACATAGTTCCAGATCGTGGCGAGCGTGGCGCTGACGAGGCCGACGATGCCGATATCTTCCATGGGCATGCCGAAAAGCAGCGCGCCCAGGGGAATGACGAGCATGAGGCCGATGATTTCAAAGCTGAGCGCGTGGCGGATACGATCTTGCAGGGAGCGCATTTCATTCTCCGGTATATGACCGGGCCGTCCCGCATGCTGTCGCCGATATGGCCGAGGTCGTCCTCGCGCCTGACGATATAGAGCTTTTGGGTGGATTTTTCAAGCGCCGGGTGTTGCTGGCATCCAAGGCGGTGCTTTCATTCTCCTGCGCACCAACGGAACCGTGATCGGAACAAGATCGGCGTATTTTCGTTATCGCTGATGGAAGGAGGCGCGCCATGCAGCAGAAACCCTCTGAGGGAAGAACCATCAAGGCCGCCAATGCGGAGAAGGTTTCGACTTATACGCCCAGTCTCATTTCCCTGAAGGGAAGTTACGTGGCGATGATATTTCGAAGACCGCTTTGCCAAAATCCACTGGATGTGCGGGAAAAATAGGACGATGCAATCGCCCCCCGACTTGCCCGCACACCGAAAATGACGATTGCCGACATGATGATGAGCTTTAGATGTCTCTAAAGTGTGATTTTCAATCGGGCCTGTCTCCACATAGACTGGAGATTGCCACAAGAGCGAAGGGAGAATGACATGAAATCAGTTCTCATTATCGCCGCTGTCTTTGGTTTTTCGGCCAGTGCAGCGCTTGCGGAATGTGCAGGTCATCAACAGATCAACGCTTCCGTTCCTGCCGTAGATCGCGAATTCAAAACCGCAAGCATCGTTCCGCCGACAGATCCGGTGGAAAAGCCAGTCGTCATCCTGAAAAAGACCGACCGCCTTCCTGCAACGGTTGCGACGACCGGCGAACCGGAAGCCGCAATGCAGCGCATGCAATAGACAAAAATAATAACCTCTTCATCCTTAAAATCCCGTGCGTGAGGTGATGCGCACGGGATTTTTGCTTTTTGGACGAAGATGGGGCGCCGCTTTCACGGCGTTGCGCCTGCCGGTTATTTGCATCGGCGACTAGCTGTCGAGTTTCAGCGACAGCTGTTTCGGCCCTTCGTTCTTTTTGAGGACGTAGAGCGGTCGGGTGACGATGACTTCCGTTCGCCGTTGCAGCTCACGCCGCCGCTCGAGCGCGCGTTCGCGCATATCGCGGGAGCGGGCGACAACGGAGAGGGCATTTTCTATGGCTGCGTCTGCTGTGTTCATCGCTGACCTCCATAATGTTCACTTTATGTTCTCATTATTGGTGGCTTGTGTCAACACTATGGCAGGGTTGCCGGCGGCGGTTGGGCGCCTGGCATAACGAGCGGACAGGCGCGCGACAGGCAGTGTCGGGTGCGCGAGGCATCGGCTTTTGCCCCAAATGTCGACCTTCATAACACAAACCTTGTTCCGGCAGTGTCAACAGGGACACTCCGGACCTGCTGTGTTGATTTTTGCGATGATGTTTCGATGACGCCGGCGCTGATCCGCCCGGCTTCAGGCAGATCAGGAGAGGGGACGTTGATCCGGCGCGGGAATGTCGCCGGCGGACAATAAATCGGTGAGATGCTCGCTGGCGAGCGCGACGATGGCAAGGGCGGCCTGCTGGCGGTTCCAGCCGGCATGTTCGGCTTTTTCCATCAGCTTTTGAATGGACGGCTCCAGCGCGAACTGGCACTCGGCCTGATAGTCCATTGTGTCGATCGAAAGCGACGGGGAATTGATCGAGGCCCGCATCTTTTGGTCTCCCTGTTTTCCGTCATGCTCATCATACGCGAGACGCAAATCGGAACATGTACATTCAGAGGCCGGTGATATCGGGTCTGCTCATGAGCCCCGCACATCACTGGCAGCGAATCCCCCAGCGGCAGGACGTTAGCGGCAAGTCGTAAGCGCTGTCAACGCGTGCGCGGCGGCAATGACGTCGCCGTCTCGTTTTCAGAGCCTTCCGTTCCGGAAAGGCTTTCGCCGCCAGATCAGCAGCGCCATCACATACAGCGCAAAAAGCACGAACCATGTGACGGGCAGCACCATGAAAAGCGCCGCATAAGCGCAATTTCCCTCAAAACAGGAGCCGAGAAATCCAGAATCGGCGAGCGCTGCCGATAATAAAAGCGCACATATCCCGCTCCCGACCGCGCCGAGAATAAAAAGCAATATGTTGATGAGCAATCTCATGATCCCGATCATAAGGACGATTGAGACAGCTTTGGGGAAACGGGCGGTGCTGCAGCGCCAATAATCATCTTTTCGGCGGCCACACGGAAAGCCGGTTGCCGCAGTTGAGCCTGCGCCCTTTACGGGGAGAGTCGTGATTGCCAGGGCGGGGAGTGTATATGTCCAGACCGGCGATTCACCTCACGCGGAGAGCAGGCGGCATTATATATCTCTGTGTTTGTGGTGTCTTTTATTTGTGTATCTCTGCATTTTATGTTTCTAAATTCGGATTTGCTTGATGATTTTGATGTAAATCGTAATAATTTCTTTATTCTGTATTTTATTTTAATTTAAAGTTGTTTTACTTTTGGTTTTTATTGATATGTTTAGGCTTGCTGCGATCGTGGAACTTAAGAGCGGGCGAAGCCCGGCAATGCTGCGCTTAATTCTTATTGACGAAATTGATTTCAAGAAACGGTGACTGTCGGTCTGTCCAGGCAGGCGGATCTGGCTTCGGTAGAGGGTATTGATTTGATCCTGCATTGGTTTCCATTCGCCAGCGCGTTCAGGCTGTCAGGTCTCGCGGCGCTGGTTCTGTTGTCCGCCGGTTTTTCGACGCAGGCCTCAGGCCAGTCACGGGTCTGCAACGATCCCGCGCCGGCCGGCAATATCGATGAAATGTTCGATGCGATCTATGCCTGCTGGGTGCCGCCGGAAGACACTGCGGGGCTTGTCGTGACATTGCAGTTCATTCTGCACAAGGACGGACAGATAAGGGGCAAGGTGGTGGTCACCGCCGCGCGCCCACAGGAAGACAGCCCGAGGCGCAAAGCCTTTATCGATTCCGCCATCGAGGCGGTCAAGCGGGCGGCACCTGTACCTTTCACCGAGCAATTTGGAAGCCGTATTGCGGGGCGGCCGCTGGCGCCGCGTTTTGTCGGGGCAGACAGCAAGGCGCCGGAAACGGAATTATAAGCGCGTTTGACACCGGCCCGACTGTTGGCGCAGCCGCGCGTTGCAGGTGACGAGGGCGGCGCTATGCGCAACCACTATCGAAACACTATCGAAAAAGAAGGCCTTGGCGGAAGCCCGGCGCGCTTATGAGATGCTTTAATTTCGCACCGCAACCTCTTGTCATTTCAGGAGGAATTTGGTGGGTGATGTAGGGCTCGAACCTACGACCCGCTGATTAAGAGTCAGCTGCTCTACCAACTGAGCTAATCACCCGACCGGCACCGTGTGGCGGTGTGAGGGGGCGTATAAAGGGGAAGTTTGGGCTTGTCCAGCGCGGAAATGAAATTTCTTCGATTTTTGTGACGAAAAAATTTCAGTCGCGCTGGAAAGTCCTGGAAATCCGCGGTTTTACGGATTTTTTCTTTTCTTTACCCGCGTCTGAAAGCCCGGCCGACAAGGATGAGGATGCAGGCGCCGATGAAGCCGGCGATGAGATAACCGAGCCAACCTTGCAGAACGATTCCAAATACCGAAAGAATGGCGTTGGCGACGATCGCGCCGACGATTCCAAGAAGGATGTTCATGAAAACACCCATATTGCTTTTCATGAATTGTTCGGCGAGCCACCCGGCGACACCACCGATGATGATGGCTGCGATCCAGCCAATGCCAGCAGATTCCATGATTTCCTCCCATGTTGCTGCACCATCGAAGGTGATGATTTTCGTGGTGAAAAGCAAGGCAAACTCCTGAAAACCTCCCTCAATGCGGGTGGTTTTCCGCGCGGCAGGCGCTAAAAAGCCTGATGCGGTGCAAAAAAACGAAAGGCGTGGATGTGCGGTTGATGTTCGGCGGATTGATGGACGGCAGGGTTTTCGACGGCTTGGCGCCGGATCGGCGGCAGAGGAGCGCCATGGCGACGATACTGGCCGTGGTGCTTTTTCTTGCCGGCGGTCTCTTGTCGGCAATGCCGGCCGCAGCGCAAGGGGAAACAACATCGCCCGCGCCGGTGGCTATCCAGGCTTCGACCGTCGAACAGGCGAGGGCGGAGCTGGAGAAATGGAAGGGCGATGTCGCTGCTATCGCCCAACAGGTGGAAGCCGGCGGCCGCGACGATGCGCAGCTAGTGGACCTGAAGGGCCGCGCCGACACCATTGCCGCCGATGCCGCCGCCGCCAACACCAAGCTGCGCACCCGTCTTGACCAGATCAAGACCCGGCTGGATGCGCTGGGTGCGGCGCCTGCGGACGACCAGCCGCCGGAAGCCAGCATGGTGACGGAGGAGCGAAACCGGCTGACGGCGGAACGGGCAGAGGTGAATGCGATTGCCGGCGAGGTGGAGAGCACGGCCACCAATGCCGCACAGATCTCCAACAACATCACCGCCGTTCGCCGCGCGCTTTTCGCCGCCACGCTGTTCAAGCGCACGGAAGTTTCGGCGCAGACGCTGGGCGACGCGTCCTCTGCCTTTCTGACCGAATTGACCAACCTCAACAACGCCTTCAGCAGCTGGGCAGGCTTCGTCTGGAATTACAAGCGCCTGCCGATGTTCGGGGCGGTGATGCTGTCGATCATGGCGGGGCTGCTGTTTCTGGTGGTCGGTTACCGCTTTTTCGGCAGCCGTATGGACCGGCGGGCCTTTACGGGCGAGCCTTCCTATCTGAGACGGCTTTCGGTCGCCTTCTGGTCAACCATGGTGCAGTCGCTGTCGCTGTTCCTGTTTCTCGTCACCTCGGCCTTCTTCCTCGATAATTTCAACGTGCTGCGGTCGGACATCGCGCCTATCCTGTTCGGGGCGATGGCGATCACCGGTTTTGTTTATTTCGTCTCACGACTGAGCTATGCGATCTTTGCGCCGACACAGCCGGAATGGCGCCTTGTGAAGGTATCCAATAAGGGCGCGCATACGCTGTCCTCGGCGGTGTTGCTGATGGCGCTCGTCAATGGTCTCGATTACCTGTTCGGCACGATCAGCGAGACGCTTTATTCGCCGCTGATCGTGACCGTCGCCAAGAGCTTCGTCGCCTCGATCATCATCGGCCTCATCCTGCTCACCGTGTCGTTCCTGCGGCCGGTGATCGGCGAGGGGCAGGATTATGAGACCGGCAACCAGCGCCTGCCGCGCTGGCTCGTCATCCTGCTGCGAGTGGGCGGCCTCGTTCTCATCGGCGCCTGCCTCACCGGTTATGTCGGGCTTGCGCGCTTCCTTGCCACGCAGATCGTCGCCACCGGCGCGGTGCTGGCGACAATGTATATCGGCATTCTCTCGGGCAAGGCGATTTCGCGACAGGGCGCCTTCGCAGAATCTCTTGCCGGTCGTTATCTCGCGCGGCGTTTCGGTCTGGGCGTGGTCGCGCTCGATCAGGCCGGCCTTGCCGCCGGGCTCGGCATCTATATCGTGGCACTGGCCTTCGGCGTGCCGCTCATCCTGTTTTCCTGGGGCTTCCAGCCGGGCGATATCGAAAGCTGGGCTTATCGTCTGTTGACCGGCATCACCGTCGGCAATGCCTCTATTTCGCTGATCGGCATATTTGGCGGCATCCTCGTCTTCGCCATCGGTTACACCATTACCCGCTGGTTCCAGAGGTGGCTGGACAACAACGTCATGGCGCGCGGCCAGGTGGATGCCGGGGTGCGCAATTCCGTCAAGACCGGTATCGGCTATCTCGGTATCGCTGTGGCGGCGATCTTCGGCGTGTCTTCGGCGGGTCTCAATCTCTCCAGCCTGGCGCTGGTGGCTTCCGCCCTTTCTGTCGGTATCGGTTTCGGCCTGCAGAACATCGTCTCGAACTTCGTGTCCGGCCTTATCCTGCTGGTGGAGCGCCCCTTCAAGGTAGGGGACTGGGTGGTGACGGGAACCACGGAGGGCACCGTCAAGCGGCTCTCCGTGCGCGCCACCGAGATAGAAACCTTCCGTGGTCAGTCGATCATCGTGCCGAATTCGGAATTCATCAATTCCTCCGTCGGCAACTGGACACACCGCAACCGCATCATGCGCGCCGAAATACCGGTTTCCGTCTCTTATGATTCCGATCCGCAGCAGGTCATGGACATTTTGCTGGAACTGGTGCGCGCCCAGCCGCCGGTGCTGCGCAATCCCGAGCCACACGTGGAATTCGTCCGTTTCGGTGATTTTTCGCTGGATTTCGAACTGCGCTTCTATCTTGCCGATCTTTCGAACGGGCTCGGCGTGAGAAATGCGATGAGGATCGCCATCCTCAAGCGCTTCCGTGAGGAAGGGATCGATATTCCGTTCCCTCAGCGCAATCTGAATATTCACATGGAGGGCGAAGCCAACCCGCAGATGATGGCGGCGCTGCTTTCGGAAGAGGGCGAAAAAGCGCAGGCGGCCCATACCGGCGCGGCTTCTGCGCCGGAAAAGGAAACCTCGAAAGACGGCAAGGTGACCGAACCGAAGGAGAAGCCGGGCGCGTAAAAGCCTAGATTGCTGTTTGCCTCAGGCGTCGAAGCTATCGGGCATGGATTTGCGGCCTGTCGCCTTTTTTCCGGCGGGAGAAGAAACGAGCCGTGGAGCTATGCGATCTTCGTCCGGCATGCTCGGCATTTTCACGCCTGTCGCAGCACCCTATGGCCATGTCGCAATCAGGCGGCTGAACGGCCGCCAAGCGCTTCATATTCCTCCCATCCAATGTCGGCGGAATAAGGCAAGGCCGGCGCTTTTCAGGGGTTCTGTAAATGAAGACACATGCACGGGCGGTGGTGATCGGTGGCGGCGTCGTTGGCGTTTCGACGCTTTATCATCTTGCCAAGAAGGGCTGGAGCGACAGCGTTCTCATCGAGCGCAAGGAGCTGACCTCGGGTTCCACCTGGCATGCGGCCGGGCTTCTGCCGTTGTTCAACATGAGCTACTCGGTCGGTCAGATCCACAAATATTCCGTGAAGTTCTATGAGGAGCTTCAGGAAGAGACCGGCATGAATGTCGGCTTCTCCAAGGTCTCGAATATCCGTCTCGCCCGCACCAAGGATCGCTGGGACGAATATATGTATTATGCCGGCATCGCCGAGACCATCGGTGTGCGCGTCAACATGCTGACACCGGAGCAGGTGAAGGAAATCTGGCCGCTGTGTGAGACGGACGGCCTGCTGGGCGCCATCCAGCATCCTGACGATGGTTACATCCAGCCCGCCGATCTGACACAGGCGCTGGCCAAAGGCGCGCGTGACCGCGGGGCGACCATCTATCGCAACACCACAGTCACCGCCATCGAGCAGCTGGAAGACGGTCACTGGAAGGTGACAACGGACAAGGGCGAGATCATCGCCGAACATATCATCTCCTGCACGGGCTCCTTTGCCCGCAAGACCGGCGAGATGGTGGGCATCAATATCCCGGTCATTCCGGTCGAGCACCAATATATCGTCACGGAGCCGCATCCGGCCATTCAGGAACGTCGCCGCCAGGGCCTCCCTGAAATGGGCGTTCTGCGCGAATCCGATTCTGCCTGGTACATGCGCGAAGAGGCGGGTGGCCTGATCCTCGGTCCTTATGAAGTCGGCGCGCCGGTCTGTTATGTCGACGGTCCTTCCGATGACAGTGAATATGAGCTGTTCCAGGAGGAACTCGACCGCCTGATGCCGCATATCGAAACGGCCATGGTGCGTGTTCCGGCTTTCGGTGAAGTGGGCATCAAGAAGGTCTATAATGGCGCGATCGCCTATACGCCTGATGGTAACCCGATTGTCGGCCCCGCACCGGGCCTGAAGAATTTCTGGCTGAACGAAGGCCATTCCTTCGGCATCACCGCTGCCGGTGGTGCTGGCTGGCAGCTGGCCGAGTGGATCGTCGATGGTGAGCCGACGCTCGACCTGATGGGTGTCGATCCGCGCCGCTTCGGCCCCTACGCAACGGAAGGTTACCTCATCGCCAAGAACGAGGAAGCCTATGCCAACGTCTTCACCATGCATTACCCGGATGAAGAGCGCTCCGCCGCCCGTCCGCTGAAGACGACGCCGGTTTATGACCGTCTGAAGAAGCTCGGCGGCGTGTTCGGCTCCGTCTATGGCTGGGAGCGCGCCAACTGGTATGCGCCGGAGGGTTATGCTCTGCGCGAGGAAGACCTCGGCGTTGGCGCCGATGTCATCACCAGCCACAACCATGCGCCGGCTCTGGATGACGGTCGTATCGTTGAAAAGTGGTCGTTCCGCCGTTCGAACTATTTCGAACATGTCGGTAACGAGGTGAAGAATGTGCATCAGAATGTCGGCGTGCTCGATATGTCCGCCTTCGCCAAGATGGAAGTCTCCGGCCCTGGCGCACGGGCCTGGCTGGACAGCATTCTCGCCAATGCCATCCCGAAGAAGCGCGGCCGTATCGCGCTTACCCATCTCCTGACGCCGAATGGCGGCGTGAAAGCGGAATTCACGGTCTATGAATGGGCGCCGGGCCGCTTCTACATGGTTTCGGCCGGTGGTCTCGAAGCGCATGACCATGACGTTCTGCGCCGCCTTGCCCCGACCGACGGTTCTGTGGTGTTGCAGCCGATCACCCAGAAATACGGCGTGCTGGTTCTTGCCGGTCCGAAGTCGCGCGATCTGTTGAAGAAGCTGACACGCACGAGCCTTGAGAACAAGGATTTCCCCTGGCTTACCGGCAAGCAGATTTCCGTCGGCGTGGCGACGGCGCATGCGTTGCGCGTCAACTTCGTGGGCGAACTTGGCTGGGAACTGCACCATCCGATCGAGATGCAGAACTACATCTTCGACCGGCTGATGGAAGCGGGCGCCGAATTCGGGATCAAGCCATTCGGTATCCGCGCCATGGTTTCCATGTCGCTCGAAAAATCCTATCGCAACATGGGCCGCGAGCTGTCGGTGGAATACAACGCCTATGAATCCGGTCTTGATCGCTTCGTGCGCCCGGAAAAATCCTTCATCGGCCGCGATGCGCTAGTGGCTTACAAGGAAGCCGGTGCGAAGTGGGTGTTCTCGACGCTGACCGTGTCTGGCAATACAGACGTCGATGCGCGCGGTTCTGAAGCGATCTTCGATGAGAACGGTGTGCTTGCCGGGCGTGCGACGAGCGGCGGTTTCGGCTGGCGCATGGGCAAATCCATCGCACTCGCCATGCTCAAGCCGGAATATGCGGCCGTGGGCACCAAGCTCAAGATCCGCATTCTCGGCACGTCCTACGATGCTGAAGTGGTGGAAGAGAGCCCGTTCGACACCGATAACGCGCTTCTGCGCGTATAAGACAGAAATCCCCTCCCAAACTTGGAATACGGCCCCTCGCGGGCCGTATTTCCGTTTAAGTAAGCATGTGCTCAACTGATGCTTCAGAAATAGTGCTATTAATCATTCTGAAAAATGAGCCTGCTATCTTACGCTGACATTCGATGGGGGTCGGGACAGAATGAATTTCCTGGGCATAACGGGCATGCAGTATTCGGGCGTGCCTTTTACAAATAGCCGGATTTTGCTGGCTGAAGACAGCAACGTGTTCACCCAGATGGTGAGCAGGCGGCTCAATGAGATGCTGGGCGTTTCCGTGGAGGTATGCCGCTCCTTCGAAGAGTTGCAGGCCTGTTACGAACATTCGTCCGAACCGGTAACGCTCGCCATTTCCAACATCAACCTGCCGGGAGCGGAAAAGGGCGAGGCGCTGGAATATCTGATCGATCTTTCGATCCCGACCATCGTTTTCACCAGCACGTTTCATGAGGCGACGCGCGAAACGCTGATCGCCAAGGATGTGGTCGATTATATTCTGAAGGACAATATTTTCGCCGTGGACATGCTGACGGAATCCGTCTGTCGCTTTCTCACCAACCACCGCCATCATGTGCTGATTGTCGATGACAGCCCGACGGCGCGGGCGCTGCTTTCGAGCCGCCTCAAGCGTTATAATTTCCGTGTCAGTCTGGCGGATAGTGGGGCGAAGGCGCTCGATATCCTGAAGGCCAATCCCGATATCGGCCTTGTGGTCACCGACTATAACATGCCCGATATTGACGGCTTTGAGCTGACGCGGCGCATCCGCACCGTGCGCGGGTCGCATGAGCTGCGCATCATCGGGGTTTCGTCCTCCACCAACCGGCTGCTTTCCGCGCGGTTTTTGAAGGCAGGCGGCAATGATTTCATGCTGCGTCCCTTCATCGATGAGGAGTTTTATTGCCGGGTCAACCAGAACCTCGACACGCTGGTGCAGATACAGCTGGCGAAAGCGGGGGTGAGGCCGGCGGCCTGATCCAACGCTTTCCCCGTTAAAGCTGCGATTCCAGCGGCAGGAAGCGCATGACGCCGGCAACGATGCGGCGGCTGATGGCGGCGTCTGGTTCGCGCCGGTATGTTCTGGTTCGCCCCTGTTCTTCCGTCTTCCAGACGATATGCCTGCCCTTGTCGATTTCCAGCGCGAAGCTCATGCTGGGGCGGATTTCTTTGGCGAATATCTCGTCCATGCGGGCAACCAGCGGGGCTGAGTTGAAGACGACGCCCATCTCCGTATTGAGCGAGGCGGAGCGTGGGTCGAAATTGAGCGAGCCGATATAACCGGTCGCGCCATCGCGGGTGAAGGCCTTGGTATGCAGGCTTGCCTGGCCCGAGCCGCGCAGGGTGAAGCTCGCCTGATCCGCCTGCGCGCGCAATTCGTGCAGTCGCACCCCGGCGGCCAGAAGCGGCTTGCGATAGCGGGCATAACCAGCGTGCACGGCGGCCACATCCGTTGCGGCCAGCGAATTTGTGAGGATGGCGACCGAGACGCCGCTTTCGGCAAGTCCTGAAAATATCCCCACGCCCTGTTTGCCGGGAATGAAATAGGGAGAGGTGATGTGAAGGCTGTCGCCTGCCTCCTGCATCAGCGGCAGCAGGCTCTCCATCAGGAAGTTATGGCCCTTGCGGCGCTTTCCCGCCGCCTTCTCCGGTGGGTCGGCCAGCACATCTGCCGATTCGACCCAGTGCAGACGATCCGACATCAGGAAATGATCGCGCCCATGTTGGCTTTCGACCCGTTCGAGATAAGGTTTCGCCGCCTCGCTTTTCGGCAACGCGTCCAGTTCGCGCCGTAGCTTTGCAAGCTTGTTGGGCCTGCGTGCGAGCAGCGACCGCACCGGAACGGCAACGGCGCTGTTCCAGTAATCGTCAAAGATTTCGGTGGCATCGGCAACGATGTTGCCGAAACCGAGAATATCGAAATCGTGAAAATTCGCCCGCTCGGCGGCGTCGAAATAGGCGTCGCCAATATTGCGTCCGCCGACGATGACCGCGCGCCCATCGGCAATCCATGCCTTGTTGTGCATGCGCCGGTTGACGCTGCGGAAGCGCAGCACCAGCTCGATGCTTCGATGCAGGATGTTTTCCCGCGCCCGGGTGGGGTTGAACAGTTGCAACTCGATGTTCGGATGGCTGTCGATGGCGTGGAAGATGCGGTCGGAAATGGAAACGCCGAGATCGTCGAGCAGCAGGCGCACGCGCACGCCGCGATCGGCGGCGGCGATGACTTCGCGCATCATCAGCCGCCCGGTGAGATCGGCGTTCCACATGTAATACATGAGATCGAGGCTGCGCCCGGCGGCGCGCGCCGCCGCCACGCGCACCGCAAAGGCATCGAGGTTGGAATGCAGCAGGCAGAGCGCATTCTTCTCATTCCAGCCGTTTTTTATCGATTGCCAGTGCCGGTCCAGCGTTGTCGCGTCTTCGGCAAGGGGCAGGGCGGCGGAAGGGCGCTTGGGAATGGTCCTTTCCCGCTGTTTGCCGATGACGACAAACAGGCTCGGCCCTATGACCAAGAGAAGAATGATGATGAAGACCGTAAATGCCGTCACTTGTTTTGATCGCTCCCGGCCCGAAGAGTATCAGGCGGGATGAAAACGCGCGAGGGGATAAAGCGTTCATGGCACCTCGTGCCATCAGTGTGAAAAAGGCGTGTTTTCCACGCACCGAAAGGACTTGTGAATCACATAAGTGTGTGCTTATGTGTCGTTATGACAGAGAACGATATTTTCCGGGCGCTGGCCGATCCGACGCGCCGCGCCATTTTCGAAAAGCTGGCGGATGGCGCCATGAACGCTTCCGCCCTGCGTGAGGGGATCGAAATCAGCCAGCCGGCCATGTCGCAGCATCTTTCAGTGTTACGCGGGGCAGGGCTGGTGGTCGAGAAGCGGCAGGGCCGTTTCGTCAATTACGAAGTCGATCCGGACGGGCTGACGCGCATTGCGGCCTGGCTCGGCAAATATCGCGCCTACTGGCCGCAGCGCATTGAGGCTCTCAAACTCCTGCTGAAGGATATGGACCAATGAACAGGCAGACACCGGAAGCGCCTAAAAAGGGCATCGAGCTTGAATATGATCTGGACGAGCCGCCGCAGAAAGTGTGGCGCGCCATCAGCATTCCGGCGTTCCGCGCCATATGGTTGCCGGCGGAGGCGCTGGCGGAAGCGGAAGCAATCGATATCAAGCCCGGCGAGGAAGTACGCTACAGGTTGCGGGAGGACACGCCGCCATTTCTGGAAAGCACCGTCACCTTCAGGATCGCGGCGAATACCCAAGGCGGTACCAGCCTGCGCATCATTCATGATTTGCCAGTCAATACCGGCCGGATGATAAAGGCCGCCGCAAATCACAACGGTTCGCCAATCAAGCTCGCGGCCTGATCCCTCCCGTTCCCCGACATTTCTTAACGACAGGAGTTCGCCGATGCGCGAAGCGATGCAACTCGTCCCTATGGTAGTCGAACAATCCTCCAGGGGAGAAAGGTCTTTCGATATCTATTCCCGCCTGTTGCGGGAGAGGATCATCTTCCTCAACGGCGAGGTGAACGATACGGGTTCCGCGCTGGTCTGCGCGCAATTGCTGTTTCTCGAGGCGGAAAACCCGAAGAAGCCGATCCATCTCTATATCAATTCGCCGGGTGGCGTCGTGACCAGCGGTCTCGCCATGTATGACACCATGCATTATATCCGCGCACCGGTTCATACGCTCTGCATGGGAACGGCCCGCTCCATGGGATCGTTTCTGCTGATGGCGGGTGAACCGGGCGAGCGGAGCGCCCTTCCCAATGCCAGCATCCACATTCATCAACCTCTGGGCGGTTTCCAGGGGCAGGCGTCGGACATGCTGATCCATGCCGAAGAGATGCGGCAGACCAAGCACCGCATGACGCGGCTTTACGCCGAACATTGCAAACGCAGTTACGAGAAATTCGAAGCCGCCATGGATCGGGATTTTTTCATGACGGCGGAGCAAGCATTGGAATGGGGCCTGATCGACCGCGTTCTGGACGTGCGTGAGGATGTTGCGGCGTAGTGCCGGGTACTATCCGCAAGGTGTTGCTTCCATATCAAAGCAAAAGGCAGCGCCATACGCTGCCTTTCAAGGCTTGGTCCGGATGATCAGATATCCAGATTATCCGCAAAGGCCGCCCGTTCCTGAATGAATCGGAAACGGGCATCCGCCTTGGTGCCCATCAGATTGTCGACGGCATCGCGGGTTCCTTCGAAATCCACGTCGTCGATCTCGACGCGCAGCAGGGTGCGCTTTTCGGGATCCATGGTGGTTTCCTTAAGTTGCGCGGCCATCATTTCGCCGAGGCCTTTGAAGCGGCTGATTTCCACCTTCTTGCCCTTGAACATGGTTTCCATCAGCTCAGTGCGGTGGGCGTCGTCGCGGGCGTAGGCGGATTTCGCACCTTGCGCGATCTTGTAGAGCGGCGGCACGGCCAGATAGAGATGGTTGCCGCGAATGAGTTCCGGCATTTCCTGATAGAAGAAGGTGATGAGCAGCGAGGCGATATGGGCGCCGTCGACATCGGCATCGGTCATGATGATGATGCGCTCGTACCGCAAATCCTCTTCGCGGTACTTTGTGCGCGTGCCGCAGCCCAGCGCCTGGATGAGATCGGCGATCTGCTGGTTGGCGGAGAGCTTTTCGCGGCTGGCGCTGCCGACGTTGAGGATTTTACCGCGCAGCGGCAGGATGGCTTGGTTGGCGCGGTTGCGCGCCTGCTTGGCCGAGCCGCCGGCCGAGTCGCCCTCGACGATGAAAAGCTCAGCGCCTTCTGCGGTGTTCTGGGCGCAATCCGCCAGCTTGCCGGGCAGGCGCAGCTTGCGCACGGCGGTCTTGCGATTGACTTCCTTTTCCTTGCGGCGGCGCAGGCGTTCTTCGGCGCGCTCGATCACCCAGTCGAGCAGCTTTGCCGCTTCGCCCGGATTGCCGGCGAGATAATGGTCGAAGGGATCGCGTAGCGCGTTTTCGACGATGCGCTGGGCCTCGACGGTTGCGAGCTTGTCCTTGGTCTGGCCGACGAATTCAGGCTCGCGGATGAAGACGGAGAGCATGCCGGCAGCCGAGATCATCACGTCATCGGTGGTGATGTCCTTGGCGCGCTTGTTCTGCGTCAGGTCCGCATAATTCTTCAGGCCCTTGGTGAGCGCGATGCGGAAGCCCGCCTCATGCGTGCCGCCTTCAGGGGTCGGGATGGTGTTACAATAGGAATGGATCTGCGTGTCGCCGCCATACCAGGTGACTGCCCATTCCAGCGCACCGTGGCCGCCCGTCTTTTCCGTGCGGCCCGAGAAAATTTCGCGGGTGACGGTGAATTCCTTGCCGAGCGTGGCGGCGAGATAATCCTTCAGGCCACCCGGAAAATGGAACACGGCCTTTTCGGGGATTTCGCCGCCGGCGGGCACCATGCCGGGATCGCAGCTCCAGCGGATTTCGACGCCGCCAAAGAGATAGGCCTTGGAGCGGGCCATGCGGAAGATGCGGGCCGCCTCGAATTTCGCGTGATCGCCGAAAATTTGCGGATCGGGATGGAAACGCACGCGGGTGCCGCGACGGTTGTGCACGTCGCCCAGCTCTTCCAACGGACCGATCGGCAGACCGCGCGAGAAACGCTGGCGGTAAAGCTTGCGGTTACGCGCCACTTCCACTTCCAGAAGATCGGAGAGCGCATTGACCACGGAAACACCGACGCCGTGCAGGCCGCCCGATGTCTCATAGGCCTTGCCGTCGAACTTGCCGCCGGCATGCAGCTTGGTCATGATGACTTCGAGCGTCGACTTGCCCGGCACCTGCGGATGGTTTTCCACGGGGATACCACGGCCGTTATCGGTGACGGTCAGGAAACCTTCCGTATCGAGATGGACCTCGATGAAATTGGCGTGGCCGGCGACGGCCTCGTCCATGGAGTTGTCGATGACTTCGGCAAAAAGGTGGTGCAGCGCCTTTTCGTCCGTGCCGCCGATATACATGCCCGGGCGCATGCGCACGGGCTCAAGCCCCTCGAGCACGCGGATCGAGGACGCGCCGTAGTCGTCACCGGTCGGTGATACGGGGGCGGGCGGCGTCACGGCCGCAACGGCTGCGGGTTTCGGCTGCACATTCGCGTTGGCGGGCACGTTGGCGGCCGTGGTCACCGGCGTCTTTGCGGCATCCCCGTTCGTTTCCGTATCGCTGTTTCGTGCTGCCGGAAGACCGGAGAAGAGATCGTTGCTGTCGTCCATCATGTCCAAAGTTCAAAAGCGTGTGTCAGAATTTCGCCATGCGAATCATTATGCCAGTAGCGTCGATCATAACGCCAAACGCGGTTCCCGTCCGATTCAAGGGTCCGTCTGGCAAACGCGGCGCATCCTATGCCACGATTGTGTCAGGGTTTCGCAACAGGAGGATTGCGCTGCCGGCTTTGCGATGGCAAGTCTCGCAGCCACGAATGAACGGTTAGCCAAGGCATGTCCACAGCTCATTTCACGTTTTGTACTCTTTTTAGCCTGACTGTGGCGGCAATGCCGGTTGCGGCCTCTGCCGCTGATGGGCCGCTGCGTCCCTTCAAGGATGAGCTGTTTTCCGCCCATACGGTGCTTTCCAGCGGCGATGGCGGCGCGTCCGAGGTCATCGACTATCAGGAAATGCGCGATATCAATGGTCGCGACGAGGTGCCGGAACGCCGGGTGAAACGACAATATGTCGATATGACGCCGAAGAAGGCGCAGGCGCTCGAAACCGTTTCCGCCGGGGGCAGGGCGCTTGAGGTCGGTCGCGTCGGGCCGGCGAGCGGCCAGGCCTTCACCGTCATCTTCATCCACGGGCGCGGCGGTGACCGGCGGCTCGGCATGAACGACTACACCTTCGGCGGCAACTTCAACAGGCTGAAAAATCTGGCTGTCGCCAATGGAGGCACCTATTATGCGCCAAGCGTTCGTTCCTTCGATGAGAACGGCGTTGCCGATATCGCGGCGCTGATTGCGGATGCGGCGGGAAAGTCGGGCGGTAAGCCTGTTATTCTGACCTGCGCCTCCATGGGTAGTTTCATCTGCTATGGCATCAGCCGTGACAAGGCGGCCGTCGCCAATCTCAAGGGCATGGCGATCCTCGGCGGGGCGGTCGATCCGGATTTTCCGAAAAGCGCTTTTGCAAAGGCGAAGAAGCCGGTCTGGTTTACCCACGGCAGCGCCGACAAGGTTTATTCGGCCGATCAGCAAGCGACGATCTTCCGCACGTTGTTGAAGGCTGGCGAGCCGGCGCGGTTCACGCGTTACGAGACCGGCAGCCACGGAACGCCGGTGCGCATGACCGACTGGCGGGCGGTCTTGAACTGGATTTTGAGCCGTTAGGGGAGCATTCAGGGCGTCCTCACGACAAATTTTTCAAATTCGCCGCTGGTTTTAACCCTTGCACCGCTTTTTTGTACCAATTGTCGCTGCCTGCGGCTAAAGGAATATCCGGGAAAATTCCGGCAGAGCTTCTGTCGTGATCAAGGGCCTCTGGAGGCCGAGGGTTGGAGCGCCGCCAGCGGCGCTGCTAGACAAAGGGAATGGGATACGCATGACGCCGAATGTTCGACCGCTTGTAGCCGGAAACTGGAAGATGAACGGCACACGTGCCTCGCTCGATCAGATCAAGGCCATGGCAGAGGGCGTCAAGGGCGCGCTTTCCCAGAAGGTGGATGCGCTGATCTGCCCGCCTTCGACCTTGCTTTATGTCGCCACCGCGCTCTGCGATGACAGCCCGCTGATGATCGGCGCTCAGGATTGCCACCAGAACGCCTCCGGCGCGCACACCGGCGATATTTCCGCTGAGATGATCGCCGACTGCTTCGGCACCCATGTCATCGTTGGTCATTCGGAGCGCCGCACCGACCATGCCGAGACCGATCATCTGGTGCGCGCCAAGGCATCCGCCGCCCATCAGGCCGATCTCATCGCAATCGTCTGCATCGGCGAAACGGCGGATGAGCGCAAGGCGGGTCAGACGCTCGATATTCTCAAGCGCCAGCTCGCCGGCTCCCTGCCGGATGAGGCGACGGCGGAAAATACCGTCATCGCCTATGAGCCCGTGTGGGCGATCGGCACGGGTCTGACACCCACCGTGGACGATGTGCGCGAGGCCCATGCCTTCATGCGCGACGAACTCGTCAAGCGCTTCGGCGACGCCGGCAAGACCATGCGCATCCTCTATGGCGGCTCGGTGAAGCCCGCCAATGCGCTGGAGTTGATGGGTGTTGAAAACGTCGACGGCGCGCTGATCGGCGGTGCGAGCTTGAAAGCCTCCGACTTCCTGTCCATCTATGCGGCATACGAGCAACTGACGGCTTGATCGGAGCTTTCCTGCGAGTGGAGCGGGAAAGGGGCTTGGAATAAGCCTTCGCCTCATGTAAAGAGCCGCGAAACCTTCTTTGTAGTGCTCCGCGCGGGGCATGGAATGGATTGTCATGCAGACCGTTTTGATTGTTATTCACCTCATGATCGTGCTGGCGCTTGTCGGCGTGGTCCTGATCCAGCGTTCCGAAGGCGGCGGCCTCGGTATCGGCGGCGGTTCGGGCTTCATGTCCGCGCGCGGAACGGCCAATGCGCTGACGCGGACCACGGCGATCCTTGCCGCGCTGTTCTTCGCGACCTCGCTCGGCCTCGGTCTCCTGACGCGCTACGAATCGCGCCCGACCGACATTCTGAACCGTATTCCGGCCACGCAGGGCCAGGGTAACGGCATTCTCGATACGCTCGGCCCGTCAACGACGCCGTCGACGCCCGCTCCGGCTGAGAATGGCGTTCCGACCAATGGTGCAGCCGCACCGGCTCAGACGACCCCGGCTCCGGCCGCTTCCGGCACGGCCGCGCCGGCCCCGGCGCAGCCAGCCGATCCGAACGCAGTTCCGACCGGTCAATAAGCCCGGTTTTGATTTAACGCTCCGGCAGGCCAAAAGCCTGCCGGTTTTCTTTTGTTCGCATTCCGGCTCGCCCCATCGCAGATTCGTCAACAGCGAATTTTCGAAACAATGAAATTTTGGCTGGCGGAATCAGAGGTAAAAAGGTATCCGGTGAATCCCATGGCGCGATATGTATTCATCACAGGCGGCGTGGTCTCCTCTCTAGGCAAGGGCATCGCCGCGGCAGCACTCGGAGCTTTGTTGCAATCCCGTGGTTATCGGGTGCGGCTTCGTAAACTCGACCCCTATTTGAACGTCGATCCCGGCACCATGAGCCCGACACAGCACGGCGAAGTGTTCGTGACGGATGACGGTGCCGAGACGGACCTCGACCTTGGCCACTATGAGCGCTTTACCGGGCGTTCAGCCACCAAGACCGACAACATCACGACCGGCCGCATCTACAAGAACATCATCGACAAGGAACGGCGCGGCGATTATCTCGGCGCGACCGTTCAGGTCATTCCGCATGTCACCAACGAGATCAAGGATTTCGTCACCGAAGGTAATGACGATTACGACTTCGTCATCTGCGAAATCGGCGGCACGGTGGGTGATATCGAGGCGATGCCGTTCATGGAGGCGATCCGTCAGCTCGGCAACGACCTGCCGCGCGGCACGGCGATCTATCTTCACCTGACGCTGATGCCCTATATTCCGGCAGCCGGCGAGCTGAAGACCAAGCCGACCCAGCATTCCGTCAAGGAGCTGCAGGCGCTCGGTATTCATCCCGACATCCTCTTGGTGCGCGCCGACCGGGAAATCCCGGAAGCCGAACGCCGCAAGCTTTCGCTGTTCTGCAACGTGCGTCCTTCCGCCGTCATCCAGGCACTGGATGTGGCGAATATCTACGACGTTCCGATTGCCTACCACAAGGAAGGCCTCGATTCGGAAGTGCTGGCCGCTTTCGGCATCGAGCCGGCGCCGAAGCCGCGTCTGGAACAGTGGGAAGAGGTTTGCAACCGCATCCGCACGCCGGAAGGCGAAGTGACGATTGCGATTGTCGGCAAATATACCGGTCTCAAGGACGCGTATAAGTCGCTGATCGAGGCGCTGCATCACGGCGGCTTTGCGAACCGCGTCAAGGTCAAGCTGGAGTGGATCGAGTCGGAAGTCTTCGAAAAGGAAGATCCGACGCCCTATCTCGAAAAGGTCAACGGCATTCTGGTGCCGGGCGGTTTTGGCGAGCGCGGTTCGGAAGGCAAGATCATGGCGGCACAGTTCGCGCGTGAGCGCAACGTGCCCTATTTCGGCATCTGCTTTGGCATGCAGATGGCAGTCGTTGAAGCGGCCCGTCATTTGGCCGGCATCGAACATGCCTCCTCCACCGAATTCGGGCCGACGTCCGAGCCGGTCGTTGGTCTGATGACCGAATGGGTGAAGGGCAACGAGTTGGAAAAACGCTCCTCCAAGGGCGATCTCGGCGGCACGATGCGCCTCGGCGCCTACAAGGCGGCGCTGAAGAAAGACACCAAGATCGCCGAGATTTACGGCTCCACGGATATTTCCGAGCGCCACCGTCACCGCTATGAGGTGAATGTGGACTACAAGGACCGTCTGGAAGAATGCGGTCTCGTCTTCTCCGGCATGTCTCCTGACGGTGTCCTGCCGGAAACGGTGGAATATCCTGACCATCCGTGGTTCATCGGCGTTCAGTACCATCCGGAACTGAAGAGCCGCCCGCTTGACCCGCATCCGCTGTTTGCCAGCTTCGTTGAGGCGGCGGTGGAGCAGAGCCGGCTGGTTTGACGGTTTGAATGAGATGAAGAGGGCCGCGACAGCGGCCCTTTTTTGTTGGGTGATACCTTCCCTCCGTCATCCTCGGGTCAAGCCCGAGGATGACGTTGAGTATTGGCGGAAAGCTTGTCAGCTGTGCGAGGTAGTGTCATGGGCTTCCAGCAAACAAAAAACGGGCCCGAAGGCCCGTTCTGCATTCCATCAAAATCCAAACCGATTACTTCGGCCCGATCATGTTCTCCGGGCGCACATACTGGTCGAACTCCTCGTTGGTGAGGTATCCGCCGCCAACGGCCTCGTCGCGCAGCGTCGTGCCGTTCTTGTGCGCGGTCTTGGCGATCTTGGCGCAGATGTCGTAGCCGAGCTTGCCGTTCAGCGCCGTCACCAGCATCAGCGAGTTTTCGACGCCCTTTTTGATGTTGTCTTCGCGGGCCTCGATGCCGACGACGCAATTGTCGGTGAAGGAGACGGCGGCGTCGCCCAGAAGCTGGACCGACTGCAGGAAGTTGTAGGCCATCATCGGGTTATAGACGTTGAGCTCGAAGTGACCCTGCGAACCGGCGAAGGACAGTGCTGCATTGTTGCCGAAGATGTGGGCGCAAACCTGCGTCAGCGCTTCCGACTGGGTGGGGTTGACCTTGCCAGGCATGATCGACGAGCCGGGCTCGTTTTCTGGCAGCGAGAGTTCGCCGAGACCGGCGCGCGGGCCGGAGCCGAGGAAGCGGATGTCGTTGGCGATCTTGAAGAGCGCAGCCGCAGCCGCATTGATCGCGCCATGGGAGAAGACCATGGAATCATGCGAGGCGAGCGCTTCGAACTTGTTCGGCGCGGTGACGAAGGGCAGGCCGGTGATCTTGGAAATTTCCTCTGCGACCTTTTCGGCAAAACCAACCGGAGCATTGAGGCCCGTGCCGACGGCGGTGCCGCCCTGGGCGAGCTTGGAAAGCGCGGGCAGGGTGGTTTCGATGTTGGCGATGGCGGAGGCGACCTGCGCGGCGTAACCGGAGAATTCCTGGCCGAGCGTCAGCGGCGTTGCATCCTGCGTGTGGGTGCGGCCGATCTTGATGATCTTCTCAAACTGCTTGACCTTGGCTTCCAACGCCTTGTGCAGGTGCTTGAGGCTCGGCAGCAAGTGATGAACGATCTCTTCCACGCAGGCGATATGCATCGCAGTGGGGTAGGTGTCGTTCGAGGACTGGCTCATGTTGACGTGGTCGTTGGGGTGCACGGGCTTCTTGGTGCCCATTTCGCCGCCGAGCATTTCGATTGCGCGGTTGGAAATCACCTCATTGGCGTTCATGTTGGACTGGGTGCCGGAGCCGGTCTGCCAGACGACGAGCGGAAAATGCTCGGTCAGCTTGCCGTCGATCACTTCCTGCGCGGCGGCGATGATGGCGTCACCGATCTTCGGGTCGAGGCCGGCAAGCGCCATATTGGCGCGGGCTGCGGCCTGCTTGACGATGCCGAGCGCGCGAACGACAGAGGCGGGCTGCTTTTCCCAGCCGATCTTGAAGTTGCCGAGCGAGCGCTGCGCCTGGGCGCCCCAATAGCGATCGGCCTGAACTTCAATGGGTCCAAATGTATCGGTTTCCGTCCGTGTGGCTGTCATCAATCTTGCCTTTTTCCTCGTTTTCCTCCGCCAAAACGGCGCCTTCGCCCGCCTTGCGCGGCCGATATATAGAATCATCGCGCCGGCAATGAAAGCGCTGCAATGCGGCGCAAGCAGATATTTCCCGCCGCGCAAAAGCGATTTCGCCGTATGGCGCGGCGCGGGGCGAAAAAGGTGCCGGCGTGTCATTTTTACTACGACGCGAAATGGCCGGCGAACCGGGCTTTCCGGGGTGCCGTGATGAGCTGATGGGGCAGGGCAAAGTGAATGAAATAAATAGAAATTTAACCATTCTCGCCAATTCTGGAAATTACGTTTTTATGGCTTTGGCTGTATTATAAGGTTCATTTCGGCACGGTTGTGGGCTTTTTCGCGTTTTCTTTTCAACTGGCCGTCTATCGGCTAGACAGGCATGAAACTGATGCCCGCCTTTTGCTGGCGGTGCTGGGTGCTACGAGGATCAAATTGCAAGTCACATCTGGAAAAACATCGGCAGCACTGGTGCTGGCTCTCGGTCTTTCCGTTTCCACCGCTCTTCCCGGCAGTGCCGGGGCGGTAACGTTGATGGACCTCCTGCGCGGTGGCCCCGGTAAGATCGCGCGGGATCGCGGCGAGTTGCCGCCGGCCGGCATCGTCACCTCACCCTCCGGATCGAGTGCGGGCCAAAGCGCCGATGCTTCCGATCCCGAGCCATTGCCGCGTGTTTCAGGCCCGCGCTATTACAACTACAAGGCGGATTCGGCCCGTGCGGTAAACACGGCGAATTTCGGTGAAGGCCTTGCCAATCTGAAGTTCAGCGCCACCCCTGAGATCGCCAAGGCACTGGAGGCCTATTACGGCGCCGGCGGCAAGACGCTGTGGGTTTCGGAAGGCGAGCTGACCGCGCGCGCCAACGCTGTCATCGCCTTTCTCGAGACGGTCGATGAAAGCGGCCTCGATCCGGCCGATTACAGCATTTCGCCACCGGCAAAGGATGTGACGGCCAGCATCACCAATGCTTCCGGCGCGGCTGCAACCGCTACGACGGTGGAGATGGCCTCGGCGCCCGTGTCCGACGCCTATCAGCGGGCCCAGATGCAGTTCGAGCTGGCGCTTTCCGCCAAGGTTCTGGCCTATGTTCAGGATACGACCCGCGGCCGTGTCGATCCGAACCGGCTTTCCGGCTATCACGATTTCAAGCGCAAGACGGTGAACCTCGCACCGGTGCTGAAGCTTGCCGGCCTGAGCCCCGATGTTGCCGCGTATCTGCGCAGCCGTGAACCGTCGAGCGCCGAATATCTGGCGCTGAAGGCTGAACTTGCGCGCCTGCGCGACGAGGGCGATGCAGCGCATGTCGTCCGCGTTCCTGCCGATCTGTTGCTAAAGCCGGGCAATAGCAGCGCGGATATGGCCAATGTCGTCATGGCCATCGAACATCGCGCTTCGCCCGCCTTCAAGACCGAGCATGCGGCAATCATTTCCGCTTACCAGCAAACGCCGGACTATACGCCCGATCTCGTCGATCTGGTGAAGGCGTTCCAGAGCGAAAACGGCCTGAAGCCGGACGGCGTTATCGGCCGCGCGACCGTGCGCGCCATGGTCGGCGAAAGCAATGACGCGAAGATCGCCAAGGTACAGGTGGCCATGGAGCAGATCCGCTGGCTTCCGGCCGATCTCGGCCAGCGCTATGTCTTCATCAACCAGCCGGCGTTCATGGCCTACTACCACAATGACGGCGTGGAACAGTTCGGTATGAAGGTGGTCGTCGGCTCCAAGGCCAACCAGACCTATTTCTTTCAGGACCAGATCCAGACTGTCGAGTTCAACCCCTATTGGGGTGTGCCGCAGTCGATCATCGTCAACGAGATGCTGCCGAAGCTACGCCGCGATCCGTCCTATCTCGACCGGCTCGGTTACGAAGTGCAGGTGGGCGGCCGTGCGGTCTCTTCCACCAGCGTCAACTGGTATGGCTCCACCAACGCCGTTTCCGTGCGCCAGCCGCCGAGCAGCGACAATGCGTTGGGCGATCTGAAAATCCTGTTCCCCAATGCACATGCCATCTACATGCATGACACGCCTGCCAAGAGCTTCTTCAACCGCGACATGCGGGCGCTGAGCCACGGCTGTATCCGCCTCGTCGATCCGCGCCGCATGGCCGCCGCCGTTCTTGGCACCAGCGTCGACAAGGTCGGCGAGCAGATCGCGTCGGGCAAGAACCGCGCCGTTCAGGTGCCGGAGAAGATTCCGGTCTACGTGGCCTATTTCACCGCGTGGCCGGACAAGGACGGCAAGGTGCAGTTCTTTGACGATGTCTATGATCGTGACAGCTATGTGCAGAAGGCCTTTGCCGTGACGACCAAGGCGCGGGCTGCGTCGATCTGATCGGCATATCGTCAAGAGAAAAGCGCCGGAAACGGCGCTTTTTGTTTGATAAGGGCTGGATGAAGCGGCCCGGCCTCTCAGGCAGCCGCTTCGCCCTTCGCAACCAGTTCTTCGAACAGCGCCGGCGTCAATTCGGTGAAATCGTCGATCACCACATCCGGCTCCAGTTCAACCATCGGCACATCCGAATAACCGAAGGTGACGCCGATGGATGGCACGGCCGCGCGTCTGGCGGCGAGAATGTCGTTGATGCTGTCGCCGACCATGATCGAGCGCTGCGGGTCGCCGCCGGCCTTTTCGATGGTGCCGAGGATATGACGGGCATCGGGCTTGCGGAATTCAAACGTATCGCCGCAGGTGATGGCGGCGAAATATCGGCTGAGGCCCAGTTTTTCGAGCAGCGGTAACGCGAGGATTTCGGTCTTGTTGGTGCAGACGGCGAGCGTGATGCCCGCTTCGGAAAGTGCATCCAGCGCGCTGATAATGCCGGGATAGGGCTGGCTTTCGCCGGGCATTTCGCCGCGGTAATGCGTGATGAAGCGCTCATAAAGCGGATCGATCTCTGCTTCCGGCAGCTCCGTTTCGCGCAGCGCGAAGGCGCGCTTGATCATCACCCGCGCGCCCTGGCCGACGAGGTGGGTCAGATCGTCATAAGTGACGGGCGCAAGCCCGGCTGCGGCAATGGTGTGGTTGAGGCTTGAGACCAGATCGGCGGCGGTGTCGACCAGCGTGCCGTCGAGATCGAAAATGGCGAGCGGGGAGAGCGGGCGGGATGTCACGGGAACTGGCCTCTTGCAGAATGCGGGTGCTGAGCGATCGATGCTTTCATTCCCGCCAAGCCTAGGCAAACGGGCCTGTCTTTGCAACCGCGTCACAACGTTCTGTTCGTTGCCTTGAAAAAGGCTTTCGTTTGGCTTTCGACCCGTGTAAACAGCACGGCGACGATAAAGCTACCGGAGTTTCAGGCACATGGATGCCCGCCAGATGAAGATCAAGGCCGCCGAGGCCGCATTGTCCCATGTACAGGATGGGATGCGGCTCGGTATCGGTACGGGCTCGACGGCCGAGGAATTCGTCAGGCTTTTGGCCGAGAAGGTCGCGGCTGGGCTCAAGGTCGAGGGCGTGCCGACATCCGAGCGCACCGCGCGCCTGTGCGTCGAGCTTGGCGTGCCGCTGAAATCGCTGGATGAATTGCCGGAACTGGATTTGACCATCGACGGTGCGGATGAGGTCGATCATGCGCTGCGCCTCGTCAAGGGCGGCGGCGGCGCGCTTCTGCGCGAAAAGATCGTTGCGGCGGCATCCGCCCGCATGATTGTGATCGCCGACCAGAGCAAGGTGGTGGAGACGCTGGGCGCTTTTCCGCTTCCCATCGAAATCAACCCTTTCGGCCAGGTGGCGACGCGTATCGCCATCGAAAAACTGGCGTCGCGTTCCGGGCTTTCCGGCACGCTTGCGCTGCGCTCTTCCGGCGACGGCGCCTTCATGACCGATGGCGGGCACCTTATCCTCGACGCATCTTTTGGCCGTATTCCTGATGCAGAAGCGCTAGCACGCGAGCTGAACACGATTCCCGGTGTCGTCGAGCACGGACTTTTCATAAATTTGGCATCGCTTGCCATTATCGCGGGTCCTGAAGGCGCCCGCGTGATGCAGGCAGTATAACAGGAGCGAGATTTTCATGGTCAAACTAGCGGGACTGGGCAAAGCTGCCGCTGCTTCGATCCTCATTTCCGGCATCGCGTTCGGTACTGCCGCACGCGCCCAGGAAATTTCGGAAGCGCATATCGCCGCCGCACGGCAGGCGATCACTTCTCTTGGTGTTACCGACCGTTTCGATGACATTCTGCCGGGTCTGGCGGAGCGTCTGAAGGCCGAACTCATTCAGGCTTCGCCGAACGTTCAGGATGCGATCACCGAGACTGTTGACGCGAAGGCTCTCGAGCTTGCGCCGCGCCGCGCCGATCTGGAGCGCGAAGCAGCGCTCACCTATGCGCGCGCCTTCACCGTTGAAGAGCTGAACGCCATTTCCACCTTCTACAGCAGTGAAGCCGGCAAGAAGCTCCTGAAGGACGGCCCGATCGCCACGCGCGAACTGATGAAGGCCGCCGATATCTGGGCCGCCGGCATCAACCGCGACCTCAACGCTTCCAGCATGTCGGAACTGCAGAAGGTTGCCGGCGCCGATCTGAAGCCGCTTCCGGCCGATCAGAACGCCACGGGCGGCGCTCCGGCGGCTCCCAAGCCCTGATTGGGTGAACGGACAATTCAGAAATATTCAAAGCCCGGCCGCAAGACCGGGCTTTTCATTTGTGCGTCGCAGCACCTATATGTGGCGTGAATGCGCCGCCGCCCGTCTCGAGGCTGAGGACGGCGGTTTTGATCAGGGGTTTTGACTATGACAGCTTATGACTACGATCTTTTCGTCATCGGTGGCGGTTCCGGCGGCGTGCGCAGCGGCCGCGTGGCGGCCTCGCTCGGCAAGCGCGTGGCGATCGCCGAGGAATATCGCTATGGCGGAACCTGCGTCATCCGCGGCTGCGTGCCGAAGAAGCTGTTCGTTTATGCCTCGCAATTTCCGGAGCATTTCGAGGACTCGGAAGGATTTGGCTGGAGCGTCGGCGAGCGCAGCTTCGACTGGAAGAAGCTTATCGCTGCCAAGGACAAGGAAATCACCCGTCTCGAGGGGCTCTACCGCAAGGGTCTGGAAAACGCCAAGGCCGATATTTTCGACAGCCGTGCGGAATTGGTCGACGCCCATACCGTGAAGCTGACAAAAACCGGCGAGACCTTCACCGCCGAGCGTATCGTGATCGCTGTCGGCGGCACGCCGAACGAGCACAAGGCGCTGCCTGGCCATGAGCTGACGATCTCCTCCAACGAGGCCTTCGATCTGGAAGAACTGCCGAAATCGATCCTGATTGCCGGCGGCGGTTATATCGCTGTCGAGTTCGCCAATATCTTCCATGGGCTCGGCGTTGAAACGACACTGATTTACCGCGGCAAGGAAATCCTCTCGCGGTTCGATCACGACATGCGCAAGGGTCTGCATGAGGCGATGGAGGCCAAGGGCATCCGCATCATTCTCGAAGACATCATCGAGGAAGTCAGCAAGGATGGTGCGGGCGGTTTCGTGGCGCGCACCAAACAGGGTAGCTCGCTGCATGTCGGTCTGGTGATGCTGGCGCTCGGGCGAGATCCGAACACCAAGGGCCTCGGTCTCGAAAACGCCGGTGTGAAGCTGGATGCGCGGGGCGCGATCATCGTTGATGATTACTCGCGCACCAACGTGCCTGGTATCTTCGCGCTGGGCGACGTCACCGACCGGGTACAACTGACGCCGGTGGCGATCCACGAGGCCATGTGCTTCATCGAGACCGAATACAAGAACAACCCCACGAAGCCGGATCACGAGCTGATCGCAACGGCGGTGTTCTCGCAGCCGGAGATCGGCACCGTCGGTCTTTCGGAAGAGGAAGCGGGCAAGAAATATCCGGAACTGGAAGTTTATCGCGCACAGTTCCGGCCGATGAAGGCGACGTTGTCCGGCCGTCAGGAAAAGACGATCATGAAGCTGATCGTCAATGCTAGCGACCGTAAAGTCGTCGGCGCGCATATTCTCGGCCATGAGGCGGGAGAGATGGCGCAGCTTCTCGGCATCACGCTGAAAGCCGGCTGCACCAAGGATGATTTCGACCGCACCATGGCGGTTCATCCGACAGCGTCCGAGGAACTGGTGACGATGTATTCGCCGAGCTACCGCGTGGTGAATGGCGAGCGTGTTTAACGCCGGTACAGGCGTGATATAATCGCCGCCCCCATCAGCCTGCCGCCCTTTGAAAGCGAAGTTTTCGAATGGCGGCGGGGTTGTTAAATCGTTTGAATTGACTTTTGTGCGTCTGGAGCGCCCAAAACGGGCAGAATGAGCCTGTTAGCTCAGGGATCGGCTATGCAAAGCCGATGCTTGGAGCTATAAGCCGCTCAATTTTTCGAGGCGGCCGCGCGACGTCGCGCGGGCGAAAAAAGGGTTAAGAACATGGCACAGAATTGGACCCCCGGCAGCTGGCGGCAGAAACCGATCCAGCAGGTTCCCGAATATCCGGATGCGGCAGCGCTTGCGGCAACGGAAGCCACGCTTGCGACTTACCCGCCGTTGGTGTTTGCCGGCGAAGCCCGCCGCCTGAAGAAACAGCTCGCCAATGTGGCCGAAGGCAACGCTTTCCTGCTGCAGGGCGGCGATTGCGCTGAAAGCTTCCTCGAGCACGGTGCAGACAACATCCGCGACTTCTTCCGCGCGTTCCTGCAGATGGCCGTCGTGCTGACCTATGGCGCGCAGCTGCCCGTCGTGAAGGTCGGCCGCATTGCCGGTCAGTTCGCCAAGCCGCGCTCTTCCAATGTGGAAGTGCAGGATGGCGTTTCCCTGCCGTCCTACCGCGGTGACATCATCAACGGTATCGAATTCAACGAAGCCTCGCGCATTCCAAGCCCAGAGCGCCAGCTCGACGCCTATCGCCAGTCGGCGGCGACGCTGAACCTGTTGCGCGCTTTCGCGATGGGCGGTTATGCCAATCTCGAAAACGTTCACCAGTGGATGCTCGGCTTCATCAAGGACAGCCCGCAGGCGGATCGTTACCGCAAACTGGCCGACCGGATTTCCGAAACCATGGATTTCATGAAGGCGATCGGCATTAGCGCTGACAGCAATCCAAGCCTGCGCGAGACCGACTTCTTCACCAGCCATGAAGCGCTGCTTCTCGGTTACGAAGAGGCGCTTACCCGTGTCGATTCAACGTCCGGCGACTGGTACGCGACCTCTGGACACATGCTTTGGATCGGCGACCGCACACGTCAGCTCGACCATGCGCATGTGGAATATTTCCGCGGCATCAAGAACCCGATCGGTCTGAAATGCGGTCCGTCGCTGACGCCTGACAATCTGATCGAACTGATCGACGCGCTGAACCCGGCGAACGAGGCCGGCCGCCTGACGCTGATTTGCCGTTTCGGCCATGACAAGGTGGCGGACAGCCTGCCGAAGCTCATCCGTGCGGTGGAGAAGGAGGGCCGCAAGGTCGTGTGGTCCTGCGATCCGATGCATGGCAACACCATCACGCTCAATCACTACAAGACGCGTCCGTTCGAGCGGATCCTTTCGGAAGTCGAAAGCTTCTTCCAGATCCATCGCGCCGAAGGCACACATCCGGGCGGCATCCACATCGAGATGACCGGCAAGGACGTGACGGAATGCACCGGTGGTGCGCGCGCCGTGACGGCGGATTCGCTGTCCGACCGTTACCACACCCATTGCGACCCGCGCCTCAACGCCGATCAGGCGCTGGAACTGGCATTCCTGCTATCCGAGCGCATGAAGAGCGGCCGCGACGAGAAGCGTCTGGCGATTGCCAACGCCTGATCCAGGCAATGAGCGCATAAAACAAAAAAGCCGCCGGGAGACCATCCGGCGGCATTTTCGTGCGTGGTGCCAGATTACTGAACCAACGCGGGCTGCTGGCAGCGGACATCGGTCACCCGGACATCCGCTTCGCCGATCTTGACGCCGAGAACCAGAAGCACATTGTAGAGCAGTTGATCGACCGGCGCTGTGACCGTCGCCAGCGTGTTGGCCAGCGCCGACTGGATGACCGCGAGGCCCCCCAGATCAAGGTTGATGAAAAAAAGCCTGATATCGAGGTTTAGGTTCTTCAACAGCGAACTGACCAGCGTCGTGACGGTGTCTTTGGTCGACACGCTCTTGATCTTGGCCTGTGTAATATCCGACTGGGTGAAGGTTAGCTTCGTCTTTGTCATATTGGTGGCATTGATGAGGGCGCTGCCGTTAATGGCAAGCAGTGCCGAATCCACGATGGCTGCCTTGGTCACGCGCGGATCCCTGCCGAAATTGGCAAAGGCCGAGGTATCGACATTGCCGAGTGCGATTTCCGCAACGCCGGGAACGACTTCCACGTCCACCGTGCCCTGTCCGCCGCCGGTGCATCTGATATCGGCGAGCCGGGCTTCGGCATGGGCGACTTCCACATAAAGCGGGAGATTGACCTTGAGACCGGCAATGGCCTGCAGGCCATCGACCACGACATTGACCGCAAGCCGGGTCTGCGCGGTGCGCACGATGGTGCCCTGACCACCGACGGCGAGCGATGGCGTTTCGACGGGCGGTTCACCGATGGCAAGCGTTGCCTTGACCGAGGCGAGGCCGAGAAGATTGGCGTTGAGATTAAGGCCCAGCTGGTTGCCGCCATTGCCCGCTACGGCGGCGGCGTTGATGAGATCGAAGACGCCGGCGGTGACCTTGAGGTTTTCACCCGTGCCGATCAGCTTGTCGGAGAAGGGGCCGAGATTGAGGATTTCTTCGAGCTTGATCTTGACGTTGCTCTTGTTGACCGCTTTTTGCAGCGTATTCAAAATGTTGACGACCGCCGGCTGCAGGCCGGAGGTTTTCGTCAGCACGTCGAGGAATTTGCCGTAGCTGATTTCCGTCTGCAACACATCCTTATAGGTGCCGGCGGTGAGGTTGAGATCGATGGCCAGCGCCTCAACGATCTTCAGCGCATTGACATCGGCGGCGAGAAGCGCCTGGTAATCCATGACCTTCAACGACACCGTGGTGCCGAGCAGGCCGCCGAGCAGGCTGTTGAGAATTCCCTCATCAAGGCTCGCCAGCCGCGATCCCACTGAAAATGCCGCGATCTTCTGCGCTGAGGCCGTTCCAACCGCCGAAACCTTCGGGGGCGTGGTGAAGGCGGAAGCGAAGAATATCTGCCCCTGTTCGACGATGTTCACCTTGATCGCATTGGTGGGCAGGGCGTTATCGACGAAACGCTGGCCGACCGGGACTGTCGCATCCGGCTCGTAGTGCCCCTTGATGACTTCGGCATAACCCTTGCTGTTGGCGAATTCATTCTGGGGATCGAAGGGTTGCAGGCCCTTTTCGGTCAAAAGACCCTTGTCGGTCTTGACGCCGAGATCCATGCCGTTGAGGGCGAAATATTGCTGGACCGCCTTTTCGGCGTCCGTGGCGTTGGCTGCCGCCGATATGGCCGCGAGATCGGCGGTTTGCTGCAATTGCCGTTTCTGCAATGTCAGATAACCGTAATCGACACCGAGCGCCAATATGCCAATGAAAAGCGGTGCGGTGAGCCCCGCCGAAATGGCGATATTGCCCGTTCTATCTTTCAGGAAGCGCGGAAGCAGTGAATGAATATCTCGCATGTCATACTCCTCCGATCCGGATGGTGGAAAAACGCCGGATGACCGGTTCGGGCAGGGTGTAGCTGTAGAGGCTCCAGATCGGCAGATCGCGGGCGTCATATTCAACCTTCACCGTAAACTGGTTGGCATTGGCGGGATCGGTGGCGACATCGACGGTGAAGCGGCTCTTGTCCATGAAGGCGTAACTGAGGTCGCTTTTTGTGACGAAATCCCGGGCAAGCTGCTGGCGCTCGGTCGTATTGAGGCCGGCAACCGCCGTCCGCGCCGCGTCGGCGGCGATCTGCTGCACTGAATAGGCCGCCATAAGATAAATGCCATAGGCGATCATGGTGAGCAGGACGAGAAAGAATATCGGTGCGACGATGGCGAACTCGACAGCAGACGATCCGGATCTATCGCGAAAGAAACGCACTCCATTAAACATAAAGCACCCCCGTTCCTTTTGGCATCAAGGTTCGATGCCTTGATTTATTATTTTCGGAAATGCTAATTTATAGGTGTTAATTTTGTGTTGATGTCGCCTCTATGGGTTGCAGCTCGCGTTAAACTTTCGCGTTTTCTTCAGATCAACCGAAGGCCTTTGAAGCTGGCGTGGCCGTCCTTGCCGATGATGATGTGGTCGTGGACGGTGATGCCGAGCGGCTTTGCCGTATCGACGATGGTCTTGGTCATCTCGATATCCGCGCGCGAAGGGGTCGGGTCTCCGCTTGGGTGATTATGTATTAAAATCAAAGCAGTAGATGAAAGCTCAAGGGCGCGGCGCACCACTTCGCGCGGGTAGACCGGTGTGTGATCCACGGTTCCTTGACCCTGCACCTCATCGGCGATCAGGACGTTGCGCTTGTCGAGGAACAGGACGCGGAACTGTTCGCGCGTTTCATGGGCCATGGCGGCGTGGCAATAATCGATGACCGAGGACCAGGAGCTAAGCACCTGCTTGTTGCGGATCTCGCTTTTCAGCATACGCTGGGAAACGGAGGCGACGAGCTTCAGATCGAGCGCCACGGTTTCGCCCACGCCCTTCACCTCCTGCAACAACGGCAAGGGCGCGCCGAGCACGCCGCCAAGCGTTCCGAAACGGGCGATCAGGGCCTTGGCAATGGGTTTGGTATCGCGCCTCGGGATCAGCCGGAAGAGAAGAAGCTCCAGCAATTCGTAATCGGCAAGGGCTGTGTCACCGCCATCGCGATAACGCGCGCGCAGCCGCTCGCGATGTCCGTGATAGTGGGCGGCATCGGTTTCTTGTTCGACGATGGCTGCCGGCCTTTTCGCGCCGCTTCGCGGTTCGGCAAAAAAGCCGCGCTCATCCGTCTCGCCGAACAGATCGCCTTCGCCCGCCTGAAAGCCGGGAGTTTTGGAAAGATCGGCGGAAGGCGGGGCGGGGCGTTTTGCCATGGGCGGGTCTGGCCTTATGCGGGAGGAAGCGGCGGCAAGCCCGGACGATCAAAACCACCCGGTGACAGCGTGAAGATTTCGCAGCCGGTGGCCGTGACGCCGACAGCATGTTCATATTGCGCGGAGAGGGAACGGTCACGCGTCACCGCGGTCCAGCCGTCCGAAAGCACCTTCACATGCGGTTTGCCGAGATTGATCATTGGCTCGATGGTGAAGATCATGCCTTCGCGGATTTCCGGCCCTTCTTCCGGCTGGCCGTAATGCAGGATGTTGGGCGTATCGTGGAACAGGCGTCCGACGCCATGGCCGCAGAAATCACGCACGACAGAGCAGCGCTCCGCTTCCGCATAGGCCTGGATGGCCGCGCCGATGGCGCCGGTGCGCGCACCGGGCTTTACAGCCGCGATACCGCGCATCAGGCATTCATAGGTCACTTCCATCAGGCGTTCTGCCGCACGCTTGATCTGGCCGACCGGATACATGCGGCTCGAATCGCCATGCCAGCCATCAAGCACATAGGTCACGTCGATATTGACGATGTCGCCCTCACGCAGCGGCTTTTCATCCGGAATGCCGTGGCAGACGACGTGGTTGATCGAGGTGCAGACGGATTTCGTATAACCGCGATAATTCAGCGTCGCCGGCAGCGCACCGTGGTCGGCGCCGAATTCGAAGACGAAACGGTCGATGGCGTCGGTCGTCACACCCGGCTTGACGATGGCCGCCAGTTCATCGAGGCAGCGGGCCGTCAACTGGCACGCCTTGCGCATCCCGTCGAAATCCTCAGGCGTATAGAGGCGGATGACGCCGGTATTCTTGAGGGGGGCGGAGGCTGCGTCGATATAGGTGACCATCATAGTGCTTTCTGTGTCTTTACGTTCCTGTTCATAAAACAGCCGGACGCCATTCGTCCATCTTAACCGTTCCGCTGACCGAAATTTGTGAGGGCGAGACCGTGCATTTCACCGCATAGGCCTCCACGCCGCGCACTATTGCCCGCTGAAACGCCAGCGCATAAACGGGATCGAGATCGTCGCAGATGCGCATCCGGTCGCAATCGTCGCGCTGGATGAGATAGAGCATCACCGAACGGTAACCTGCTTCCGCTGCGTCACCCAGCTCGTCCAGGTGCTTGGCACCGCGTTTGGTGGCGGTATCGGGAAATTCGGCGAGGCCTTGCTCGCGCATGAAATGCACGTTCTTGACTTCCACATAGGCATCCGGACGGCCGGGTTCGGATAGGAGAAAATCGATGCGGGAATTGCGGCCGTATTTCTGTTCGCGCCGGATCGTCGAATAGCCGGCAAGTTCGGGGATTCGGCCGTTCAGGATCGCCTCTTCCGTCAGCCGGTTCGGCATGCCGGTATTGATGCCGACCGTAGTGCCATCGGCCTCGACCATTTCCAGCATGTGCCGGTACTTGCGCGTGGGGCTGTCATGTTCGGACAGCCATATGCGGGAGCCCGGTGTCGTCAGCCCGCGCATGGAGCCGGTATTGGGGCAGGAGCCGGTGATCGCCGTGCCGTCTTCCAGAACGGCATCGAAGAGGAAACGCTTGTAGCGGGAAATCAGTGTGGCGGGAATGAGCGGAGGCGTGAAGAACATGGGGCCTGAAAAATGAGAGTGGTGGTGAGATCAGGAAAGGACGTAGGTTCCCGGCGCATCGCCGAGCGCCGGGCGCTTGCCGTCTCCAGGCTTACGCGCCTTCACCTTCTCGGCGCTCTGGTTTTCGATCCAGTTCTGCCAGTGGACCCACCAGGAGCCCTTATGGGCGGTGGCGGCGGCCTGCCAGGCGTCGAAGTCTCCGGCCGGTGATGGGCCTGTCCAATATTGGTACTTTTCAAGCTGCGGCGGATTGATAACGCCTGCGATATGGCCGGATGCGCCGAGCACGAATTCGACCGGCCCGCCGAACAGCGCGGCCCCCGTGAAAACCGATTTCGCCGGCGCGATATGGTCGTCGCGGGTGGCGAGATCATAGACCGGGATTTTGATATCGCCGAGATTGATCCGCTTGCCGGCGACCCGCATCAGCCCACGGGCGAGATTGTTCTCGAGATAACAATTGCGCAGATAAAACGAGTGGCTGGCGGCGGTCACCCGGGTCGAATCGGAGTTCCAGTAGAGCAGATCGAAGGGCAGGGGCTCGGCGCCGCGCAGGTAGTTATCGACCACATAGGGCCAAATGAGATCGGAGGCGCGCAGCATGTTGAATACGGTCGCCATGATCGAGCCATCGAGATAACCGACCGCCTGCATGTGCTTGTCCAGCGCCGCCAGCTGGCCTTCATCGATGAAGACCTTGAGATCGCCGGCATGGGTGAAATCGGTCTGGGCGGCCAGTAGCGTGGCGCTGCGGATGCGCTCATCGCCTTGCTGCGCATGCAGCGCCAGCGCGGAGGATAAAAGCGTGCCGCCGACGCAATAACCGATGGCGTTGATGTCCTTTTCACCGGTCCGCTCCTCAATCGTGTCGAGCGCGAAATCGATACCTTCCCTGACGTAGTCGTCCCAGCCCTTGTCGGCGAGGCGCGCATCCGGGTTGATCCAGGAGACCATGAAGACGCTGTGGCCCTGTTCAAGGCACCAGCCGACGAAGGATTTCTGCGGGTTGAGATCGAGAATGTAGAATTTGTTGATCCAGGGCGGGACGATCAGCAGCGGCCGTTTGAAGACCTTTTCCGTCGTCGGGGCATAATGGATGATTTCGCAGAGCGGGCTTTTTGCCACCACCTTGCCTGGTGTGACGGCGATATTCTGGCCGATGACAAATTTGCTGTAGTCGGTCTGGCGCAGTTTCAGGTGACCGTTGCCGGCCGCGACATCCTCGGCCAGTTGCGCCATGCCCTTGACGAGGTTGGCACCGCTGGAGGCGACCGTTTCGCGGAAGACCTGCGGGTTGGTGAAGACGAAATTGGCCGGCGAAAGCGCCTCCGTCACCTGCCGCATGTAGAACAGCGCCTTGGTGCGGGTATGCTCATCCAGCCCATCGGCTTCCGTCACCATCCGGTCGGCGAAACCGACCGTGGTCTGGTAGGCTTTCAGCAGGAAATCGAAGAACGGATTGGTCTGCCAGTCGGCATCGGCAAAACGCTTGCTTCTGCGTTGTGCAGGCCCGCTTTCGGCCACATTTTCCGCGGGCGAATCGGCGTCGCCGGAAAATTGCGCCAGCGATTTCGTCCACAGATCGTAGTAGCTGGAGAGAAGATGGGTCTGCGCCTCGAGCGAGCGCTTCGGTTCGGCCATCCAATATTCGGCGACATCGGACAGCGTCTTGACCAGATCGGTCACAGGATCGGCGCTGGTTTGGGGGATGTCACCGCGTTCGCGCGGCGCCAGCCATTCTGAGGCGGCTTTGCCAAGATTTTCGAGCGCACGGGCGATGTTGATCGCGAAGGTTTCCGGGTCGCGGATCAGGTAGGCCTCGGCGGAACTGGCGTCGAAGCCGGGCGTTTTGCCGCCCTTTTTCTCACCGCCGCCGTCAACACCTGCCATGCGCCATCCTCCACCAAATTTGTGTTTGCACATTCTGCATGAAAACGAATACAAGTTCCACCAGCAAGGGGAGGCCGCAAAGGGCCGAACCGCAGTCGAATTCGATATCGGCGATATCCTTACAGGCGGAACATGACGATGGGCAAGCACATGGGGACATGGGGAACATATGCGGAAAATGCGGCAAGAATCGCTGTTCTTTCGCTCTCCGGCGTAATGCTCGCCGCCGCACTTGCCGCCTGCAAGGCTCCGGAGCCGATTGTCGCGCCCGCCCATATGCGCCGCCCGACGGCCGAAATCGTCGGCCCGCGCCCGGTCAGCGACACGGCGGTCAGCCAGAAGCGCAACACCGGCACCTATCCCACTTTCGCCCAGCCGCTGACGGCCGCCGGCACCCAGATGGGTGAGGATGAGGCTTCCACCATGGAAGCAAACCTCTCGCGTCTCGGCGCGGCGCGGAAAAACGGGCAGATTTCCGAAGCTGAATATAATCGCCGGGTTGCCGAATTGCGGGCGCTCGCCGAAAACCAGAAGCCGGTTGCGACACCTGCTGCTTCGCAGTGAGATTATGCCGGGCATTTGACGCGGTTCGCTAGACTGCGCTTTAACGTCTTCACATCCCCCCAATGGAACGAACGATTGCCGCTTGTTTCTTCTCCCCGCCGGGGAGAAGGTCGCGGCAGCGGGATGAAGGGGCGAGGGTAGTGATAACCCGCGAGCTTGCCCCCTCATCCGACCCTTCGGGCCACCTTCTCCCCGGCGGGGAGAAGAAACTTGTGGCGATGCCGAGCCTTCCGTAAAGACATTAGACGGCGCGCGCCGTCCGGCAATCATAACCCCTTCTTTACCCTGCCTTTGAACTATCCGCTTACCCAAGATCTTAAGCGGATGGATGCGGTTTGCCAGCTATGATGCGGCCATAACAAACAGGCCGCTTAAAAAAAGCGGGGCACGGGGTGAAATATCATGAAATGCATCGCCGCTTTGCTGGTTCTTGCCGGTTTTGCGCTTGCACCCGCTCAGGCGCGGGCGCCGGACATCAATTTCGGAACACCTGTGCTTCAGGGCCGGTGAGAGGACGAATTCCGTCAGTCGTTGCCCGCGGCTTCGCTCAGCGCGTTGAGATGAGGCACGGTGATATGCCGGTTGTTCTCGATACGGATAATGCCTTCCTTGCGCAGCTTGGTCATTTGGCGGCTAACTGTTTCGATGGTGAGGCCAAGGAAATCGGCGATATCGGCGCGTGAGAGCGGCAGGTCGAAGCAGGATTTGTCGTCGTTTTCCGGGTCGATATGGGTGGCGATCAAATAAAGGAAGCTGGCAACCTTTTCCTGCGCCGATTTGCGCCCGAGCGTCAGCATCCAGTCGCGCGCCTCGTCCAGTTCCTTCAGGGACTGGTTGTGAAGCTTGCGTTCCATATCGGGCACTTCGGAAACCATGCGGTCGACGACGCGGCGCGGGAAGAGACAAATCTCCACATCGGTTGCGGCTTCCGCCGTCATCTTGCTTTCCGCCATGAACGGGCGGCCGAGAAAGTCCGGTGCAAATTGCAGGCCGACGATCTGCTGGCGGCCATCCGACATCATTTTCGACAGCTTCACCACGCCGTTCAAAATATTGCCGTAGGAGGTGACGAGTTCGCCCTGACCGAGAAGCTCATTGCCCGCTTCAAGTTTCTTGCGGCTGGAATGGCGGTTCAGTTCGCAAAGCTGTTGCGGCGTCAGGCTGCTGCAAAGCCCGCCATGGCGCGCCTCGCAGGAGCGACAAACGACAGGTTCTTCCGAATTGTGGATGGTCTTCTGCAGCGTGTCCATAAGCCTTTTCCAATGCTGGCTTTTTCAGGACGATTGCGACCGTAGGTGTCAAATCCGGTCTCATGCAAGGCTTTCGCCACGTAGCCGTCGCCCCCGCGTCTACTTTAGCAAGAACTTACGGCGCAATTTGATTGAAGTCAAAGTTGCAAACTGTCGCAGCCGCTACTGAGAGAGAGGAAATCGACATTTTCTTGATAAAAGGCAAATCGGGCGATGAATACCGAACTTCTTCACAAATATTCGGGTGCAGTGCCACGTTACACGAGCTATCCGACCGCGCCGCATTTCCACGAGGGAATCGATAATTGCATCTATCGCCGCTGGCTCGGCGCGCTCGGTCACAGGAATCGCCTGTCGCTTTATCTGCATATTCCCTATTGCGACCGGCTGTGCTGGTTCTGCGCCTGCCACACCAAGCACACGCTGAAATACGAGCCGATTGCCGTTTATCTTGAAGCACTTAAACAGGAAATCGAAGCCGTCGGCGCGCTGGTTTCGCCGGATGCGGTGGTGAGTGCCGTGCATTTCGGCGGCGGCTCGCCCACCATGCTGAAACCGGAGGACATAAAGAGCCTGATGGACTGTCTGCGGCGTCATTTCACTTTCGGGCTCGCACCTGAAATCAGTGTCGAGATGGACCCCAACGATCTGGATGACAGCCGCTACGATGCGCTTGCCGCCATCGGCATGTCGCGGGCAAGCCTCGGGGTTCAGGACTTCGATGACAAAGTGCAAAAAACCATCAACCGCATCCAGTCTTTCGAACAGACGAAATCCGTCGTTGATGCGGTGCGGGCGAGGGGTGTTCACTCCGTCAATTGCGACATTCTTTATGGGTTGCCGTTCCAGACCTGCGAGACGCTGAAGAAGACCGTGGACCAGATCGTCTCGCTCGATCCCGACCGGGTGGCGCTTTTCGGTTATGCCCATGTGCCGTGGATGAAAAAACACCAGTCGCTGATCCCCGAACACGCGCTGCCCGACATTGCCGAGCGTTATCGCCAGATGACGATGGCGGGCGAAATGCTGAGGCAGGCCGGATACGGCGAAATCGGGATCGATCATTTCGCCAAGCCGGCGGACACCTTATGCCAGGCCGCCGAAGCGGGTGCGCTGCGCCGGAATTTCCAGGGCTATACGACCGACACGGCCGATGCGCTGATCGGGCTTGGTGCATCATCAATCGGTCGGTTGCCGCAGGGCTATGTGCAGAACATGGTGGCGACGGGCGAATATCAGCGCATGGTGGGCGAGGGCGGCCTTGCCGTCGTGAAGGGTATAGAGTTATCGCGGGATGATCATCTGCGCTCGCATGTCATTGAGCGGCTGATGTGCGATTTTTCTGTCGATCTTTCGGACTTGCAGCATCGTTTCGGGAAGGTGAGCCATTCCGTGAGAGCCCAGGCGCAACAGTTTGCCGCAGGCGACAGGGATGGCGTGGTGCGTCTGCATGCGGATGTTTTTGCCGTAACAGAGGTTGGAAAGCCGTTCGTGCGTAACATCGCGGCAATCTTCGACACCTATCTCGGTAACGGACGTGGCCGTCATTCGGTTGCTGTTTAGGCAACAGTTTTGGGGCAAATTTCAAAGTTACGTCACGAAACCATTGGCTTTTTTGTGTGACTTGCCTATGTGGTGCGTCAGAAAGAATAATTCATACGAACGACAATAAGGATTATGGGCGTGACAGCTACATTCGACAAGGTTGCCGACATTATCGCCGAAACCAGCGAAATCGACCGCGAAACCATTACGCCGGAGAGCCACACGATCGACGATCTGGGCATCGACAGCCTCGACTTTCTCGATATCGTTTTCGCTATCGACAAGGAATTCGGCATCAAGATTCCGCTCGAGCAGTGGACGCAGGAAGTCAACGAAGGCAAGGTTTCCACCGAAGAATATTTCGTGCTGAAGAACCTCTGCGCCAAGATCGACGAATTGCGCGCAGCCAAGGGCTGAGACGACAATGCCCGCGTCAAGCGGGCATTTCTTTTTTAAGCTCGCCGTCATGGCGGGTTAAACCGACCAGAGACGGGCCGGACGGATGCTGCTTGAATATTTTCAGATGATCGACAGGGTCGAAGCCGTGGACATGGCGACGCGCACATTGAAGGCGCGGTCCGTCGTTCCCGACAAGAGCCCTGTTTTCGAAGGCCACTTTCCCGGCATGCCGCTGGTTCCGGGTGTGCTCTTGATCGAGACGATGGCGCAGGCCTCCGGCATGATGGTTCTGGCATTTTCCGATTTCGCGTCCATGCCGTTCCTGATGTCGGTCGATGGCGCCAAGATGCGCACCTTCGTGGAGCCCGGCGCTGTTCTTGATATCGAAGCGGTGCTGGAGCATGACGGTTCGGGCTTTGCCGTTACCAAGGCGAAGATCACCTCTGCCGGCAAGAAGGTCTGTGATGCGCAGCTGAAACTGCGTACCATGCCGTTCAGCGAAACTCCGCTTGGGCCTGTCGTCAAGAAGCGGGCCGAAGAAGTCGGCCTGATGGCGGCGATTGCCGCGGATGCGCAGAAATAAGCGCTCCCGCCCGTTTCAAAAGGGGAGCGTTTTTCCCGTCGGCCCGGTTTTGACACATGAAAATCGTGAGCTCGCGACGGTGGATCGGGCCTTCACCATTGCCAATCCGCATCGCGCGCTTTATTCCGCAACGCATGAAGTGGTTGTTCGCAACCGCTGTGGATAGCCGTGACCGTTTCGGCGGGGCCGGCTGCAAAGGATGACAGACGATGAAATCTGACAATGATGTGGTGATAACAGGGGTCGGCATCGTGACCTGTCACGGCGTTGGCAGCCAGGCGCATGTGGCGCTTCTTTCTGGAGCCGCCGCGCCGGCGACGATTGTCGAGACCGAAAAATTCAAGCCCTATCCGGTCCATCCCATGCCGGAGATCGACTGGTCGGCGCAGATCGCCAAGCGCGGCGACCAGCGCCAGATGGAAAACTGGCAGCGTCTCGGCGTTTTCGCCGCCGGTCTCGCACTCGACGATGCCGGGCTGAAGGAAGATGCCGAAGCCTGCGCCACCATGGACATGATCGTTGCCGCCGGTGGCGGCGAGCGCGACATCAATGTCGATACGCTGATCGTCGACGAAGCGCTGAAGCGCAACGACCGTGAAAAGCTGCTGAATGAAAAGCTGACGACGGAACTGCGTCCGACGCTGTTTCTCGCCCAGCTTTCCAACCTGATGGCCGGCAATATCTCCATCGTGCACAAGGTTACCGGGTCTTCCCGCACCTTCATGGGCGAAGAGGCGGCCGGCATTTCCGCGGTTGAAACCGCGTTTCATCGCATCCGTTCCGGCGAATCGAGCCACGCCCTTGTCGGCGGCGCCTTCTCGGCCGAACGTCCCGACATGATCCTGCTGTTCGAAGCCATCGGCGCGCATGCGCAGGGTGGCTGGCAGCCGCTTTGGTCGCGTGGCGACCAGGACGGCGGCGGCATGATTTCCGGTTCGCTCGGCGCCTTCCTCGTGCTGGAATCGCGCAAGCATGCCAGCGAGCGTGGCGCGCGCATCTATGCCCGCATCGACGCCATTGAGGGCGACCGCGGCAGCCGCGATGACGGCAAGATGGAAAAGCGCATGGAGCGGCTGCTTGCTCCCGCCAAGGACAGTGCGGCGACCGTCGTATTTTCCGGCGCGAGCGGTTATGACGAGGTGACGGTCCGCGAGAAGGACATTCTCGACAAGGTGCTGCCAAATTCGGTCATTCGTGGTTTCGGCGGTGTCACCGGTCATGGACTTGAGGCGCAGTTTCCGCTCGGGCTCGCTCTGGCGGCGCTGACGCTTGAAAGCGGTGCGAAGGTTCCTACCTTCGATGCGGCTGCGGAAAAGCCAATGGGCGAGGTGGCCACCGAGGCCGTTGTCACCACCGTTGGCCATGTGCGCGGCGAAGGTGTCGCCGTTCTGTCCCGCGACGTTTGAGGAGAAAAGACCATGGCTTCCAACTTCAGGGATCATCTCGGTCGTCCCATCGTCGCTGTCACCGGCATGGGCATTATCACCTCGCTCGGGCAGGGGCTTTCCGATAACTGGGCGGCGTTGACATCGGGCAAATCGGGCATTCACAAGATCACCCGTTTCCCGACGGAGGGGCTTTCGACCCGCATCAGCGGCACGGTGGATTTCATCGATATCCCGGTTCCGAATTCCGTCGAGCGTTCTTATGCCTTTGCGCGCGAAACCACCATCGAGGCGCTGGCGCAGGCCGGCATCTCCGGTGATTTCGATGGGCCGCTGTTTCTCGCAGCGCCGCCGATCGAGCCGGAGTGGAGCGCCCGTTTCGAGCTTGCCGACCGGTCTCCGCCGGCCGCCCAGCCGGGTGACGCCTATGAACGGTTCCTGACGGCGTTCCGCCAGCGTCCCGACCCGGCATTCCAGGAAGCTGCCCTGTTCGGCGCGATTTCCGAGCGCCTCTCCGACCGCTTTGGCACGCGCGGCCTGCCGGTCACGCTTTCCACCGCCTGCGCATCCGGCGCGACCGCGATCCAGCTCGGCGTCGAGGCGATCCGCCAGGGCCGTACCGAACGGGCGCTGACGGTTGCGACTGACGGTTCTGTCAGCGCCGAGGCACTGATCCGCTTTTCGCTGCTGTCAGCACTTTCGACCCAGAACGACCCGCCGGAAAAGGCCTCCAAGCCATTCAGCAAGGACCGCGATGGTTTCGTGATCGCCGAAGGTGCGGCAACGCTGGTGCTGGAATCGCTCGAAGCCGCCGTCGCTCGCGGCGCGAAGGTTCTCGGCATCATCAAGGGAGCCGGCGAAAAAGCTGACAGCTTCCACCGCACACGCTCGTCGCCCGACGGCGGTCCGGCGATTGCGACGATCCGTGCGGCACTGGCCGATGCGGGCGTGGCCGAAAGCGATATCGGCTATATCAACGCCCACGGCACTTCGACGCCTGAGAACGACAAGATGGAATACGGTTCGATGCTGGCCGTCTTCGGTGAAGGCCTGAAGAACATTCCGCTGTCCTCCAACAAGTCGATGATCGGCCATACGCTCACCGCCGCAGGTGCTGTTGAAGCCGTGTTCTCACTGCAGACCATGCTGACCGGCACCCTGCCGCCGACGATCAACTACAACAATCCCGATCCAACCATCACGCTCGACGTGGTGCCGAATGTGAAGCGGGATGCTGAGGTGGGCGCGGTTCTGTCCAACTCCTTCGGGTTTGGCGGGCAGAACGCAAGCCTTGTCATGACGCGGGAACCGGCTTAACCGGTTCCGTTACAACAGGGTCGTTTCCGAATGACTTGCGGAATCGCGCCCGTTTCTTTGATTTCGCATTCCAGCCGCAAAACCGTTACAGAGTTTTGCTGGAATGATTTTAGGTAACGCCTTCGGGCGAAGGACTGATATATGCGCGCTCTTCAACTCGTCGACGACCGGAAGCTCGAAAAAGTAGACCTGCCCGAACCGGACGCTCCGGGCCCGGGCGAGGTGACGCTGCGCGTCAAGGCCGTGGCGCTCAATCATATCGACGTGTGGGGCTGGCGCGGCATGGCTTTCGCCAAGCGCAAGATGCCGCTCACCATCGGTGCGGAAGCCTCCGGCGTGGTCGAGGCCATCGGCCCCGGTGTTTCCAACGTGCTGCCGGGCCAGCTGGTCTCGGTCTATGGCGCGCGCACCTGCGGGCTCTGCAAACCCTGCCGCGAAGGCCGCGACAATCTGTGCGAACATGTTCAAGGCGTTCACGGTTTCCATCTCGATGGTTTCGCGCAGGAAAAGATGAATATTCCAGCCCGCCAGCTCGTGCCAGCACCGCACGGCATTGACGCCGTTGCTGCGGCGCTCGCGCCTGTCACTTTCGGCACCGTGGAGCACATGCTGTTCGACAATGCCAAGCTTGAGCCGGGCGAAACCATTCTCATCCATGCCGGCGGTTCCGGCATCGGCACGGCGGCCATTCAGCTTGCCAAGAAGATGGGCTGCACCGTCATCACCACAGTCGGTTCCGACGACAAGATCGAACGGGCGAAGGCGCTCGGGGCCGATCATGTCATCAACTACCGGACCGACCGTTTCGAAGGCGTCGTGCGCAAGCTGACGAAAAAGAAGGGTGTCGATGTTGTCTTCGAACATGTTGGCAAGGATACCTTTGTCGCCTCGATGTTCTCGCTGAAGCGTGGCGGCCGTCTCGTCACCTGCGGCTCTACCTCGGGCGTTTCCACCGAAATCAATCTGATGATGCTGTTCCAGCAGCAGCTGAAGCTGCTCGGCTCCTTCGGCTGCCGCATGGAAAACATGGCCAATGCCATGCAGAAGATGGCACGCGGCATCGTTCATCCCGTCATCGACACGGAAGTCACCTTCGACGATATCGACCGGGCACTGGAGCGCATGGAAACGCGCCAGGTATTCGGCAAGATCGTTCTGCGAATGGACTGAGCATCTTGAAGCTGTTCCTGACACGGATTGTCCTGAAACTGGACCACTTCCGGCAGTGGCTGATTGCGACGCTCGCCTTTGGCCTCCTCAACCTGCTGAAGCTTTTTCCCGCCGATGCCGGCATTCGCGCCGCCGACCGGCTGGCGCGCTTGATAGGGCCGAAAACCGGGCGCCACAAGCTGATGCTTTACAATCTGGCCCGCGCCTTCCCGGAGAAATCCGAGGAGGAGCGGCTTGAGATCGCCATGGATAGCTGGGCCAATATGGGCCGGCTTGCGGCGGAATATGTATTCCTAGACCGGCTGTTCGATTTCGATCCGGAAAAGAACAAGCCGGGCCGCATCGAGGTCGAGGGCATTCCGACCTTCCTCGAGCTGCGCGACAATCCTCGGCCCTTCATCGTCTTTACCGCCCATAGCGGCAATTTCGAGCTCTTGCCGGTTGCCGGCTCGGCTTTCGGTCTCGATGTAACGGTACTGTTCCGGCCGCCGAACAATCCTTTCGTGGCCGACAAGGTGTTCAATTTCCGCAAGGAACGCATGGGCAATCTTGTGCCCTCGCATGCCGGTTCCTCCTTCGCGCTTGCGCGGCAGCTGGAAAAGGGCGGTGGTGTCGGCGTGCTCGTCGACCAGAAATTCGGAAAGGGCCTGACGACGAAGTTCTTCGGCCTTGAAGTTCGCACCAATCCGCTGCTTGCCAAGCTGGTGCGGCAATTCAACTGCGATGTGTATCCGGCCCGTTGCGTGCGTCTTCCCGACAATCGCTACAGGCTGGAAATAGAGCCCAAGGTTGAAATTCCGCGCGATGAGAAGGGCAATGTCGATATTCAGGCGACGGCGCAGCTTCTGAACGACAAGGTGGAAAGCTGGGTGCGCGAATACCCCGGACAATGGCTGTGGTATCACGACCGGTGGGATGTGAAGCACCAGATTTGAGTTCATTGTGGTGCGGCCGGAGTTTGTACGATTTTTACGACATTCGGCCGGAGAATGATGCGTTTCGATGTTTTTCCGTATTAGCGGAACCTCATTTTTCGTTCATGGATTATCGAAATTGAAAAATTAGCGGCTGCTGTGATATTTTGGACAACAATCCCCGCGGCGTTCCCGCGTTTCGTTACGTCATTTTTAAGCGCAAAGACGCTATAATCGAGGGGCAAAGGGTTAATCCGTTCGCATAGGTAGCGGGGGTTATGCCCGTTCAGGGAGAGTTGGGTTGAAAGATTTGATTGAGTTGTTCTGGCTGCGTTATACGGAACTGCAATCTGCCGTTGGTAAAAACGAAGCCGACAAGATTGCCGTGCTGGAGCGTGAACTGGAACAGCTCCTCGAGCGGGTTGTCGGACGCAAGACAGAAAATTCCGAAGATATTCGCGAGCAGTTCCGTTTTGCCATCGATCTCCTCAACCACGAGGCGGAAGACCTTGGCTGCGTGCAGCGCAACTCCGAGCTTCTGCGGACGCTCGTTGATCGTTACGTCGGCATGCCTTCGAAGGCCAAAGTCGTTGGTGACGAGGACGAGGACACGCTGGAGTGGCACCATCGCCACCTGATCCTCGATGAAGACATGCTGAACGATCTGGATGATCCCGTCGTGATCGTTACGCCTGGTTATCGCGTCTCGTTCGCCAATTCTCTCGACGCATTTCAGCGCAATGCGCCGGAAGGTCTTGTGGGGTGCCATATTGCGGAACTGGTTGGCGTCCACCGTTTCCAGAACGACCTCAGAGACAAGCTGGATAATTGTTTCAAGGGCGATACGTCGAAGTATACCTACGCGGAAGACCAGAACGGCCGCACGATCGTGAAATCGTTGGAAATGTCGCCGTGTTACTCATCTGCCTACAAGCTTGTCGGCGCCATGGTCGTCATCCGCGAAATCGAGGACCGCAGACGCCGCGCCACAGCGTGACGTTATACGCCTGTCTCTGACGACAATCCCTTTTATTTCGGGAATATCGTTTCCCATATCGTCGCGATGGACCACGCGGATGAAGCGTCGACAAGAAGCTTCGTCGCCATGGCCAGGCAGGAAAGCACCAGCAGCGGGCGGATGATCTTCGCACCGTTTTTCATGGCGAAGCGGGAGCCGATCTGTGCGCCGATGAACTGGCCGACGCCCATGGCGAGACCGAGCTTCCACAAAACCGCACCACCCATTGCAAAGACGAGAAAACCGCCGAAATTCGAACCGAGGTTGAGAAGCTTCGTGTGGGCGGTCGCCTTCAGCATTCCGAAGCCGGCAAGGCTCACAAAGGCCAGCATGTAAAAAGACCCTGCGCCGGGGCCGAAAACGCCGTCGTAAAAACCGATCAGCGGTGCGACTGCAAGCCCGAACACGAAGGGCGTGATGCGGCGATGGCTGTCGATATCGCTGAGTTGCGGCTTGAAGGCGAAATATAGCGCGATCGCAATCAACAGGAACGGCATGACGGCGCGCATCAGATCGGCTGGCACGAAGGCGGCTGTCAGCGCACCGAGCATTCCGCCGGCCATGGCCATCAGCGCCATAGGCAGTTGCTCTTTGAGGTTCACGTGGCCTCGTCTCGCATAGGCCAGTGTCGCAGAGGCGGAACCGAACTGGGCCTGCAGCTTGTTGGTGCCGAGCGTATCGAGTGGGGCAATGCCCATGATCATCATTGCCGGAATGACGATGAGACCGCCGCCGCCGGCGATGGAATCGATAAAGCCGGCAAAGATGGCGACGCAGAAAAGGACGAGAAAAACGTTGAGGGCGATGTCTTGCACTGGGGATGTCCGGGCAGGCGGCGGGAGAGGGCTTCTTCTTTCACTGAAAAGACTGCCACGCAATATTTTTCTGCATGACATGCCGCTTGCGGGGGGATTGCGGTGTTGCCGCTTATCGTTATGTTTCCGTGGCGCGTCGCCGGAAGAAGCGGATGGCGCTTGAGACATATGGATGAGGACATTATGCATAAAGTGATATTCGATACGGATCCCGGTGTGGACGACGCCATGGCGCTTCTGTTCCTGCATCGTCACCCCGATATCGATCTGATCGGCGTCACCACGGTTTTCGGCAACGCCCCCATCGATATCACCACCCGCAATGCACTCTTTCTCAAACGGGAATGGCAGATGAATGCACCGGTGGCGAGAGGCGCCGGGGTGACCTTCGATCCTGCCCGCAAGGAAGGCCATTGGCCGACCTTCATCCACGGCGAAAACGGCCTCGGCGATATCGATATCCCTGAAACCATCGATCTGCCGCTCGATCCGCGCCCCGCCCATCGCTTTATCATTGAGACGGTGAAGGCCTATCCCGGTGAGGTGACGCTGATCGCGGTCGGCCGCATGACCAATCTGGCGCTGGCACTGCGTGAGGAACCGGATTTCGCCGCGCTGGTCAAGGACGTCATCGTCATGGGCGGCGCCTTCGACATGAACGGCAATGTCTCGCCGGCGGCCGAGGCGAATATTCATGGCGATCCGGAAGCGGCCGACCTTGTCTTTACCGCGCCCTGGCGCGTCACCGTCGTCGGTCTCGACGTGACGACAAAAACCGTGATGACAAGCGCCTTCATGGCTGACATGGCGGAGGCTGGCGGCAAGCCCGTGCAGTTGCTTTCCGACCTGTCGCAGTTCTATATCGATTTCTACAAGACCCGGACCGGCGACGGCATGGTGGTGCATGATAGCTGCGCCTGCGTTTATCTCGTTGCACCGGAACTGTTTACCACCCGCAGCGGCCCGGTGCGCGTCGTCTGCGGCGGACTTGCCGACGGCCAGACGATCCAGAAACCGGATGGCCGGGCTTTTCCGCCGGGCGACTGGGACGGGCATCCGAGCCAGCTTATCTGCACGGATATCGAGCCGGAACGCGTGCTTTCGGTCATCCGTGCGGCAATTGTGAAGGGTGAGCGCGGCTGAAGGGCCGTTCTTGAGCATGGCTTGCCTTGCATTTTCCAAGAATCTGGCGTTATGCAAGTTCCCTGATCATAGTGCGCGATCTGCCTTGCGGGAAGGGCTGCGACGGCCGAACCGGAAGGACGGGCGGATCACCGTTATGCAGCGTGGGCCGAGAAAAGCCTTGTAGGTTTTCCCGTTCTTTGCGCTACAATGAAAAAACGCCTGCCGGGTCGGTTCGTGTCGGCGGCGTTTAAAAACAAAAAACGAACCTTCGTTATGGGCCGGTGGAACCGGTCCATTCCCATGAGGAAAGTGATGGAAGAGTTTCACAAGGTCCGGCGTCTGCCGCAATACGTCTTCGAACAGGTCAACCGTTTGAAAGCGAGCGCGCGAGCGGCCGGGGCCGATATCATCGATCTCGGCATGGGCAATCCCGACCTTCCGACTCCGAAGGCCATTGTCGACAAGCTTTGCGAGGTCGTTCAGGATCCGCGCACCCATCGTTATTCCTCGTCCAAGGGCATTCCCGGCCTTCGCCGCGCGCAGGCCGCCTATTATGCTCGCCGTTTCGGCGTCAAGCTGAACCCCGATACGCAGGTCGTCGCGACCCTCGGCTCCAAGGAAGGCTTCGCCAATATGGCGCAGGCCATCACCGCGCCGGGTGACGTGATCCTGTGTCCGAACCCCACCTATCCGATCCATGCCTTCGGCTTCCTGATGGCGGGCGGCGTTATCCGTTCGATGAATGTCGAGCCGGATGACAGCTTCTTCGGACCGTTGGAGCGCGCGGTGCGCCACTCCATTCCCAAACCGCTGGCGCTGATCGTCAATTATCCGTCGAACCCGACGGCGCATGTGGCCTCGCTCGATTTCTACAAGGACGTCATCGCTTTTGCGAAGAAGCACGAGATCATCGTGCTGTCCGACCTTGCCTATTCGGAAATCTATTTCGACGACAACAATCCGCCGCCTTCGGTTCTCGAAGTTCCCGGCGCAATCGACGTTGCGGTGGAATTCACCTCCATGTCTAAGACCTTCTCCATGCCCGGCTGGCGCATGGGCTTTGCCGTCGGCAACGAGCGTCTGATCGCGGCGTTAACGCGGGTGAAATCCTATCTCGATTACGGCGCCTTCACGCCGATCCAGGTTGCGGCGACGCATGCGCTGAATGGCGACGGCTCCGACATCGCGGAAGTGCGCAGTGTTTATCGCCGCCGCCGCGACGTCATGGTCGACACGTTCGGCAAGGCCGGTTTCGAGGTTCCGCCGCCGGCGGCGACCATGTTCGCCTGGGCGAAAATCCCGGAAAAATTCCGCCATCTCGGCAGCCTGGAATTCTCCAAGCTTCTGGTCGAGAAGGCAGATATCGCCGTTGCTCCCGGCATCGGCTTTGGCGAAATGGGCGATGATTACGTCCGTCTCGCGCTCGTGGAAAACGAGCATCGAATTCGTCAGGCAGCGCGCAATCTGAAGCGTTTCCTGTCGAGCGCAGACGAAACGATGCACAATGTCGTTTCGCTGAACGCCCACAGATAAGGGCAACCGAAGGCGGCCGGGCCTCGGCCGCCACCATCACCAGCAATCAGGAACATACCCATGGCAGATTCATTGAGAATCGGCATAGCGGGGCTCGGCACTGTCGGCGCTTCGCTCGTGCGCATCCTCCAGCAGAGAAGCAACGAACTTGCGATTACCTGCGGACGCGCGATTGAGATTATTGCGGTGAGCGCGCGCGATCGTTCGCGCGATCGCGGCATTGATCTCAAGGGTATTACCTGGTTCGACACGCCGGAGCAGATGGCGAGCGAAGCCGATATCGACGTGTTCGTCGAACTGGTGGGCGGTGCTTCCGGCCAGGCGGAAAATGCGGTGCGCGCCGCACTCGCCCGCGGTCTCCATGTGGTGACAGCCAACAAGGCGCTGCTGGCCAAGCACGGCGTCGAACTGGCGACCCTTGCCGAAGACAAGGGCGCGCTGCTAAACTTCGAAGCGGCGGTGGCCGGCGGTATCCCCGTCATCAAGGCGCTGCGTGAGTCTCTCACCGGCAACCATGTGTCGCGCATCTACGGCATCATGAACGGCACCTGCAATTACATCCTGACCAAGATGGAGAAGGAAGGGCTGTCCTTTGAGGCGTGCTTGAAAGAAGCGCAGCGGCTGGGTTATGCCGAAGCCGATCCGGCTTTCGATATCGAGGGCAACGACACAGCCCACAAGCTTGCCATTCTGACAACGCTTGCCTTCGGCAACAAGATTTCGGCCGACGATATCTATCTGGAAGGCATCACCAATATTTCCAGCGAGGACATTCAGGCGGCCGCCGAACTCGGTTATCGCATCAAGCTTCTCGGCGTGGCGCAGGTGACCGAATCCGGTATCGAGCAGCGGGTGCATCCGACCATGGTGCCGCTCGATTCCGTTATTGCGCAGGTTGATGGCGTCACCAATGCGGTGGCGATCGAATCCGACATTCTCGGGGAATTGCTGATGGTTGGCCCGGGTGCGGGCGGCAACGCCACGGCGTCTGCCGTGCTGGGCGACATTGCCGATATCGCCAAGAGCCGTCCGGGTGCCCAGCAGGTGCCGGTTCTCGGCCGTCCGGCGAAATCGCTGACGGAATATCGTCGCGCCAAGATGAAGAGCCATGAGGGCGGTTACTTCATCCGTCTGACGGTGAAGGATCAGGCGGGCGTCTTCGCCTCCATCGCCACCCGCATGGCGGACAATAACATCTCGCTCGAATCCATCGTGCAACGCCAGCGCGTGCATGTGGAAGGCGCGCCGCAGACCATCATCCTCGTCACCCATGCGACGATGGAAGATGCGATCCGCAAGGCGGTGAAGGCGATCAAGAACGAGAAATATCTCGTCAGCGAACCGCAGGTCATCCGTATCGAGCGGACCTGAAACGCGTCGTTCTGTTCATGACATCGAGGGCCGCGCTTCCGGAAGGAGGCGCGGTTTTCTGTTGTGTGGCCCTCTGGATCGCGCCGGTTTTATCGAGGCCATAAAATTTGAGGGGAGGGCATCGGAAGCGCTGGAAAACAAGGCGATTCGGCACTATGGTTAATCCTGTTCACCAAGCGAGGGAGGCGTGGCCGTGACATCGATCATCCTGTTCAAGGACAATAAGCGCGCAGGTGTTGCAGCCGCCCATCACCGGGCGCGGCCTCACAATGCCAACGACAATATTCGCAGCATGGAATTCGACATGGGGGAGCATGAGCGCAATTGGTGTTCGCTCGCCGTCTTTTCGTTGCTGCTGCTGGTCGGCGCCGTCTCAATCGTCAGCCCGTTTTTCTCGATTTTTTCGGTGTGACTCCGTCAAGGCGCGTTTTTGCTTGAAAAACACGCCTTCGCCATTTAGCCCGTTCTAACCAAGGCGCGGAATGCGCATGAGAAGATGAAGGGACAGGATGGCAATGTTGGAGCCGGCCGATACCGTGGCCCGCGCGTTTTTAAGCGTGGAGCGGTCGGCGACAGAACAGCGCTGGGTGTCGCGGCTGGATCAGGCCGGGCAGAACCGCGCGCTGGCAATGTCTCAGGTCCATGGGATTCCCGAATTGATTGCGCGGGTGCTGGCCGGGCGCGGCGTGGGTGTCGATGACGCTTTGGCGTTCCTCGATCCGACCATTCGTTCGCTGATGCCCGATCCGCATATGCTGACCGATTGCGAAAAGGCCGCCGAAAGGCTGGTGCGTGCCATCGAGACCGGCGAGAAGGTGGCGATATTCGGCGATTACGATGTTGATGGCGCTGCCTCTTCGGCGCTGATGTATCGCTTTCTCGCGCATTTCGAGTTGATGCCGGAAATCTATATTCCCGACCGCATTTTTGAGGGGTACGGGCCGAACCCGGCGGCAATGCAGCAGCTGGCCGCCAATGGCGCGACGCTAATTGTGACCGTCGACTGCGGTTCCACCAGTCATGAGTCGCTTCAGGCCGCAAAGGACGCCGGAACGGATGTGGTGGTGATCGACCACCATCAGGTCGGCACGGAACTGCCGCCAGCGGTGGCGCTGGTCAATCCCAATCGCGAGGACGATCTGTCGGGGCAGGGGCATCTCTGTGCCGCCGGTGTGGTGTTTCTGGTGCTGGTGGCCACGTTGCGGCTGCTGAAGGACAGACGCAACCGGCAGGCCTTTACGCTCGACCTGCTGTCGCTGCTTGATATCGTCGCGCTTGCGACGGTCTGCGACGTGGTGCCGCTGAAGGGGCTGAACCGCGCTTATGTGGTGAAGGGGCTGATTGCCGCACGGCACATGAACAATGCGGGACTTGCGGCGCTGTTCAAGAAGGCGGGGCTCGGCGGGCCTGTGACCCCCTATCATTTCGGTTTCCTGATCGGGCCGCGCATCAATGCCGGCGGCCGCATTGGCGATGCCGCGCTTGGCAGTCGTTTGTTGACGATTGATGATTCCTCGCAGGCCGAGGTCATTGCCGAGCGGCTGGATGAGCTGAACCGCGAGCGGCAGGCCATGGAAGCGGCGATGCTGGCGGAGGCCGAAGCCGAGGCGCTGTTCGAATATGGTGACGGCTCTGGCGCCGGCGTCATCGTCACCGCTCGCGAGAACTGGCATCCGGGCATTGTCGGCCTGCTGGCCTCGCGTCTGAAGGATCGTTTCCGTCGTCCAGCCTTCGCCATTGCCTTCGATCCCTCCGGCAAGGGCACCGGCTCGGGTCGCTCGATCAACGGCTTCGATATGGGGCGCATGGTGCGCGCCGCCGTGGAGGCTGGGTTGCTGGTCAAGGGCGGCGGCCATGCCATGGCGGCCGGACTGACGGTGGAGCGCGCCAATCTCGGCAAGCTCAGGACATTCTTCGAGGAAGCGGCCGCAAAGACGGTGAACGAGCTGGTGCAAAGCAGCGTGCTGAAGATCGATGGCGCCATCGGCGCATCAGGCGCGACATTGCAGCTTGTCGACCAGCTGGAACAGGCCGGTCCTTATGGTTCGGGCCATTCGCAGCCGATATTCGCCGTACCGGCACACCGCCTGCGCGATGTGCGGCTTGTGGGGACAGCGCACGTCAAAATCACGCTGGAGGCCATGGATGGCTCGCGGCTGGACGGCATCGCGTTTCGCGCCGCAGAAGCGCCTCTGGGGCAGATGCTAATGAATGCACGCGGCAGGAACATTCACGTCGCAGGCACCGTGGGGGCCGATCTCTGGCAGGGCCAGAGGCGAGTGCAGCTGCGCGTACTGGACGCGGCTTTCGCACCCTGACGGGGCTGCGGATCAAACTTCCATTTTATGGGAAAAGCTTACTGACCGCCGGAAACGGTATGCGTCTTCATTCTCACGCATCGCGTGAAAATTCTAATGCAGATCACTGATTTTCAAGGAAAAGCAAGTGGCACGCCCTAGGGGAGTCGAACCCCTCTTTTCAGAATGAAAATCTGACGTCCTAACCGATAGACGAAGGGCGCGTGCGCTTGTGGTGTGGCGCCCTTATAGTCAGGCTCCCGTTGCTCCGCAAGCGGAAAAATCGATTTTTCTCGCTTCGTGACGAGTTTTTTTATGGACGCCGGAAAGGCTGTGGAAAACTGCGCTGGAACCGGCCAAGGCCTTGAAATATCGCCGCTATCGCGGCGCGTCGGCAATGCCTTTATGCCTCGTGGAAGGCCCGGGGAGCGTTTTTCCAACCCTTAGCTGGCATCTGCTGCCCGCCAGACAGAACCGCGCTGTGATTTGGCTGGAAGGGGAAAGGCAAGCGGGTCGATTTGCCTGTTGGCGTTTCGGCCAGCTTGCCTTCCATCGGGGGGACAGCATTCTAACGTGCTCGGCGGGAATCGGTTCCGCTGCATTGATCGCGCGTAGCGATTTTGCGAACTGACGCGGTGCATCTAGATTTTGAAGAGGAAAACACGAAGGCAAGTGGCACGCCCTAGGGGAGTCGAACCCCTCTTTTCAGAATGAAAATCTGACGTCCTAACCGATAGACGAAGGGCGCGTGCGCTTGTGGTGTGGCGCCCTTATAGTCAGGCTCCTGAAGGTCTGCAAGCGGAAAAATGCATGATTTGACAAAAAAATGACATGGGCCACCAGAACCCCTGGAAAACAAGGATTCTCGTTTCGTAACAATTGGTTAAACTGCGATGTCGAGCGCATTTTTGTGCTCTTGGCGCTTCGAGAGCGGTGGAATCACAAAATCGAAATCGTCGCGCTCGTGCATGGAGATAAAGATTTCAGCAGATCTCCAGAAACGAAAACGGGGCCGAAACGGCCCCGCTCGATATACGTGTCGATTGCAGTCTCAGTGCAAAATCTGGCTGAGGAACAGCCGGGTGCGCTCATGCTGCGGATTGTCGAAGAATTCGGCGGGCGAATTCTGTTCGACGATCTGGCCCTGGTCCATGAAGATGACGCGGTTTGCGACCTGACGGGCAAAGCCCATTTCGTGGGTTACGCATAGCATGGTCATACCGTCTTCGGCGAGGCTGACCATGGTGTCGAGCACTTCTTTCACCATTTCCGGGTCGAGCGCCGAGGTCGGCTCGTCAAACAGCATAATCTTCGGCTTCATGCAGAGCGAGCGGGCAATCGCCACGCGCTGCTGCTGGCCGCCGGACAGCTGGCCGGGATACTTATTCGCCTGCTCGGGGATCTTGACGCGCGTCAGATAGTGCATAGCCACTTCCTCGGCTTCCTTCTTGGGCATCTTGCGAACCCAGATCGGCGCCAGCGTGCAGTTTTCAAGGATCGTCAGATGCGGGAAGAGGTTGAAGTGCTGGAACACCATGCCGACTTCACGACGCACTTCATCGATCTTCTTGAGATCGTTGGTGAGTTCTATTCCGTCGACATTGATCGTACCTGACTGATGTTCTTCCAGCCGGTTGATGCAGCGGATCATGGTGGACTTGCCCGAGCCCGAAGGGCCGGCGATGACGATGCGCTCGCCTTTCATGACCTTCAGGTTGATATCGCGCAGCACGTGGAAGTCGCCATACCACTTGTTCATGCCGATGAGTTCTATCGCCACGTCCGTAGTCGAGACGGCCAGTTCTTTTGCTTGGGTTTCTGCCATTTGAGCGTCCCTTATCGTTTATGCCCGGTGTCGAGGTGCCGTTCCATGAACAGCGAATAACGCGACATGCCGAAGCAGAATATCCAGAATACGAAGCCTGCGAAAATATAGCCAGTCATGGCGGTGACGGGCGTGGCCCAGTTCGCATCCGATTGGTTGAGTGTGACAATACCGAGCAGGTCGAACATGCCGATGATCGAGACCAGCGACGTATCCTTGAACAGCCCGATGAAGGTGTTGACGATGCCCGGAATGACGAGCTTCAGCGCCTGCGGTAGCACGATCAGTCTCGTCTTCTGCCAATAGTTCAGGCCGAGTGAATCCGCACCTTCATATTGTCCCTTTGGAATGGCCTGCAGGCCGCCGCGGATCACCTCCGCCATATAGGCCGAGGAGAACAGCGACACGCCGACGAGCGCGCGCAGGAACTTGTCGAAGGTCCAGCCGTCGGGCAGGAACAAAGGCAGCATGATGCTGGCGAAGAACAGGACGGTGATCAACGGAATGCCTCTGATGACCTCAATGAAGAGTACGCAGAGCATCTTGATCACCGGCATGTTGCAGCGCCGGCCGAGCGCCAGAAGAATGCCGAAGGGCAGTGACACCGTGATCCCGAAGAATGACAGGATGAGCGTCACCATCAGGCCGCCCCAGAGCTGCGTTTCGACCACAGGCAGGCCGAAGACGCCGCCGATGAGCAGGAAAAATGCAATGAAGGGCAGGATGATGAAAAGCGCCAGCGCATTCAGTCGCTTGAACGGCGCTTTTGGAATCAGCATCGGTATCAGGAGGATAGCGAAGGTCACCATCACCAGGATGGGACGCCAGCGTTCGTCGATCGGATAGCGGCCGAAGACGAATTGTCCGAGCTTCGCCGAAACGAAAGCCCAGCACGCACCGGACTGGCCGTCCGGCAGCGCGCCGCCCTGCGAAGCGGTCAGGCAGGCGATACGATCGCTGCCGGTCCATACCGCGTCGATGAACAGCCAATCGATAATCGGTGGCACAATATAGGCCAGCAGAGCGATGGCAATGACGGTGAAAACCGTATCCTTGGGCGTGGCGAAGAGTTTGGTGCGCAGCCAATGCGTTACCCCGACCGCGCTGGATGGCGCGGGGCGGGCTTCTTCAATGGTCTGTCGCACGAAGGCTTGGTTGCTGATCGTCATCGTCATCTCTCCACCAGGGCCATTTTCGCGTTGAACCAGTTCATGACCACGGCCGTGAGCAGGGACAGCGAGAGATAGATGACCAGCCAGATTGCAACGATTTCAACCGCCTGACCCGTCTGGTTCAGGATCGTGCCGCCAACCGAGACGATGTCGGCGAAACCGACGGCGACTGCGAGTGACGAGTTCTTGGTCAGATTGAGATACTGGCTCGTCAGCGGCGGGATGATGATGCGCATCGCCTGCGGAACGACGATCAGGCGCGTCGTGGTGCTGGCGCGAAGTCCCAGTGCATCCGCAGCTTCCGTCTGCCCCTTCGCCACGGCCTTGATGCCGCCGCGAACGATTTCGGCGATAAAGGAGGCGGTATAGAAGGAGAGCGCCAGGAACAGCGACATGAATTCAGGTGCGACGACCGCGCCCCCGGTGAGATTGAACCGTCCGGCAATCGGATAGTCGAATGTCAGCGGTGCGCCAAGCGCCAGAAATGTGGCCAGCGGCAGGCCGATGATGAGAAGCGTCGCCGTTATTCCGGTACGGAACTGCTGCCCGGTTCTTTCCTGTCTGGCCTTCGCCCAGCGGTAAACGAAGAAGCTGAGGACAATGGCGACGAGAAAGGCCAGCGGCACGAGCCAGGTGCCTTCTCCCCACAACGGCTTGGGAAAGAAGAAGCCGCGATTGTTGAGGTAGGTTCCGAGTGGAAGTTCCAGCGATTCGCGCGCCTGCGGCAGAACCGAGATGACGCCCTTGTACCAGAAAAAGATGACGAGCAGCGGCGGGATGTTGCGGAAGATTTCCACATAGGCCTGCGCGAGTTTCGAAATCAGCCAGTTGTTGGACAGCCGGGCGATGCCGACGATGAAACCGATGATCGAGGCGGCGATGATGCCGAAAAACGCAACCTGGATCGTGTTGAGAATGCCAACGAGCAATGCCCGGCCATAGGTCGCATCGCTGGTATAAGCGATCAGCGACTGGCCGATATCGAAACCGGCTCTTCCATCGAGGAAGCCGAAGCCGGACGAGATGTTTGACCGTTGAAGATTGGTGATCGTATTCGTCACGATGATCCAGACGAAGGCGGCCAGGACGACGACTGTCAGGACCTGATAAAAAATGCCGCGTATGCGTGGATCGTAGATAAATGACGACGCGCTTTGCGCGCGCGATCGTTGCGAACTGACCGCGTTGCCTGCCATAGGCACCTTTCCCTTTTATATGCTCTTTGCGAGCTTATTTATATAATTTGAAGCGGAGGCCGGGCGTTGCCCAGCCTCCTTATATGATCTAGCCGGTAATAGGGCCGATCAACGGACCGGCGGTGCGTATTGCAGGCCGCCCTTGGTCCACAGCGCGTTCTGGCCACGCTCGATCTTCAGCGGAGAGCCTGCGCCGACGTTGCGGTCGAAGACTTCGCCGTAGTTGCCCACCAGCTTGATGATGTTGTAGGCCCAGTCGTTGGTCACGCCGAGATCAGTGCCGATCTTGGTGCCTTCTTCCGTGCCGAGCAGGCGCTTCACGTCCGGATTGGCGCTGTTCTTCTGCTCATCGACATTCTTGGAGGTGACGCCAAGCTCTTCGGCGTTGACCATCGCATAGTGAACCCAGGTCACGATGTCGAACCACTGGTCGTCACCCTGGCGAACGGCCGGGCCAAGCGGTTCCTTGGAGATGACTTCCGGCAGAACGATGTTTTCTTCCGGGTTCTTCAGCTTCAGACGGATGGCGTAAAGACCCGACTGGTCGGTGGTGTAGACGTCGCAACGACCGGAATCATAGGCAGACGTCGCGTCGGATTCCTTTTCGAAAACGACCGGGTTGTACTGCAGATTGTTGGTCTTGAAGTAGTCGGCCAGGTTGAGCTCGGTGGTCGTGCCGGTCTGAACGCAGACGGCGGCGCCGGAGAGTTCAAGAGCGGACTTCACGTTGAGGCCCTTCTTGGCGATGAAGCCTTGGCCGTCATAATAGTTGACGGTGCGGAAGTTGAAGCCCAGCGACGTATCGCGGCTGATCGTCCAGGTGGTGTTACGGGTCAGAACATCGACTTCACCGGACTGGAGAGCCGGGAAGCGGTCCTTGCTCGAAAGGGCGACAAACTTGGCTTTCGAAGGATCACCGAAAACCGCGGTGGCGATACCACGGCAATAGTCAACGTCGATACCGGACCATTCACCCTTGTCATCGGGATTGGAAAATCCCGGAATGCCAGCACTAACGCCGCACGTGACGAAACCTTTCGACTTGACATCCTGAAGCGTCGCAGCCGAAGCGACCGAGGCTCCTCCCAAAACTGCTGCGCCGATGGCGGCTGACAGAATTGCCTTTTTCATTTTTCCCAACCTTTGTTTGTTATCGTCACTTGGAAGAGGACCGGCATATTTATTTTCCCCAGCTCCCCCTTCAGCGAGATCTTTTTCGATCCGCTCTTTCTATCACAATCGCAATTGGCAGCGGGGTCAAGACGTGCGGGCAATAATTGTGCCTATAAAACGGAATTTTCCAAATTTTGGTCGGGAAGTGTGCAAAGGGTGAAAATATAAGCATATTTTTGCGGAAAATTGCACTTGCACAGTATTTGCATACTTCTTGTATTCTGGTCGGCGACGGGTCGCTCCGACCCGTTCTGGCGTCCCTGCCGGACTTGACCTTGCGTTGCACTCTTAGCATTGTCGAACGCGTCAATGTTCCTTCGAAAGTTGATCTGAAATGACCAAGACAAATGACCTGCTTTCCGCCGCAGGTGTGAATACGCGCCTGGCCCACGGCGGCAACGATCCCGCCGACTGTTTCGGTTTCGTCAATCCGCCCATCGTGCGTGGCTCGACTGTGCTTTTTCCCGACGCGGAGACGCTCTCGACCGAAAACCAGAAATACACCTATGGCACCCACGGCACGCCGACGACGGATGCCTTGTGCAATCTCGTCAACGAACTGGAAGGTTCGTTCGGAACTATCCTTGTGCCTTCGGGTCTTGCGGCCATTACCGTGCCATTCCTTGCCTATCTCGCCGCCGGTGACCATGCGCTGATCGTCGATTCCGTCTACTTCCCGACGCGCCGTTTCTGCAATACGATGCTGAAAAAGCTGGGTGTCGAGGTGGAATATTACGACCCGGCAATCGGGGAGGGCATAGAGGCTCTCATCCGGCCGAACACCAAGCTGGTGCATCTGGAAGCGCCGGGCTCCAACACCTTCGAGATTCAGGATGTCAGGCTGATCGCGGATATCGCTCACCGGCATGATTGTGTGGTGACGATGGACAATACCTGGGCGACGCCGCTTTATTTCAAGCCGCTCGATTTCGGCGTCGATGTATCCATTCACGCCGCCACCAAATATCCTTCTGGCCATTCGGATGTGCTGATGGGTTTCGTTTCGGCCAATGAAAAGCACTGGAAGGCGCTTGATCAGGCCAATGCCAATCTGGGCATCTGCGTTACCTCTGACGATGCCTACCAGATCCTGCGCGGCATGCGCACCATGGGAATCAGGCTGGCGCACCATCAGAAAAGCGCGCTCGATATCGCCACATGGCTGGAGAGCCGTGACGACGTCGTTCGTGTACTGCATCCGGCGCTGCCGAGTTTTGCAGGGCACGAACTCTGGAAGCGCGACTTCAAGGGCGCAAGCGGTGTTTTCTCCTTTGTGCTGAAGGCGGAGGAAGGCAAATATAAGCAGGCGGCGGCCGCTTTCCTCAATGCGCTGACCTTCTTCGGGCTGGGCTATTCCTGGGGCGGGTACGAATCGCTTGCCGTTTCGGTCTCGCTTGTCGACAGAACTATTGCCAAGGGCCCGTCGGAAGGGCCGGTCATCCGCCTGCAGATCGGGCTCGAGGATATCGCCGATCTCAAGAAGGACATCGAGGCCGGGTTTGCGGCTGCGGCCGGGATTTAACCTCAGCCTTTGGCGCGGTAGCCGTAGAGCCAGTCGAAATCCTTCAGGAAGGCGTCGGTGGGGCGCGTGGAAAACACGAAGTCCCGCGCAATACGCACCGGGCCTATGGCGTGATAGGCAAAACGATTGAGGGAGGCCCGCTTGCGGGCCTTTTCTATGCGCGGCAGGCGCAGGGCCTCAAAGCCAGCAAGGGCCTGCGACAAGGGCAGGGGCTTTTCGGCATTACCGCCTGCCGTCGCCCACGCAAGTTCAAACGCATCCTCTATCGCCATCGCGGCGCCCTGCGCGGCGAAGGGCATCATGGCATGCGCCGCATCGCCGATCAGCACCGTGTCACGGCCATTATGCCAGCGGCCGGGGCCGGCCTGATAGAGCGGCCAGAAGGTCGGATTTTCAGACGAATCGAGCAATCGGACGATATCCGGGCTGAAGCCGCGAAACTGTTCCAGCAGCATGGCTTTCTGTCGCCCGCCCGATTCCGCCCGCCAGGTTGCGCCCGGGTCGGCGCCGAGCGCGATGGCGACAATGTTGAAGCCGCCGACTTCCTTCAGCGGATAAGCGACGATATGGCCGCCGGAGCCGAGATAGGCGGTCACGGCGCTTTTGTTGATGGCTGACGGCACATCGTTTGCGGCGACCGTGAAGCGCCAGGCAATATTGCCGGAGAAGGTGGCTGCGGGGGCGGAAGGGACCGCGAAACGCGCCGCCGACCAGACGCCGTCCGCGCCGACGATCAGGTCATGGTCACGGAAGGTGGTTGCGGCAATCACGTCCACCGTCGCGTTTTCGATGCGCTTGCCGAGATGAAGGCGGCAGAGCGGGTTTCGTGTCACCGCCTGGAAAAGTGCATTCTGCAGCGTCGAGCGGTGCAGTACGCCGTAGGGTGCGCCCCAGCGGCTGCGGGCCACCGCGCCCATCGGCAGGGAGAGCAGCGTGGCCAGCGATTTTCCGGAGGCGAGTTCGACGCTGAGAGGTTCGGTCCAGCGCGCCTCGATATCAGGCAGTACCCCAAGCGTGTCGAGAATGCGGGCGGCATTGGGCGAGAGTTGCAGGCCGGCGCCCACTTCCGTTAGCTCACCGGCCTGCTCGATGATGTCACAGTCGATCCCGTAACGGGCAAAAGACAGGGCAGCGGTGAGACCGGCGATGCCGGCACCGACAATGGCTACGGATTTGATGGGCATTGGTGCGCCCCGATCAGGAAAAGTGGAAGGTCAGGCGGCCTTCACATGGAAGACGCAGCCCGGAGGATTGGTCTGCTCGGCCTTCAGCGACGGATTGTACCGGTAAAGGGTGGAGCAGTAGGAACAGACCTTCTCATTGTCGTCGCCCATATCGATGAAGATATGCGGGTGATCGTAAGGCACGGAAGCGCCGGTGCACATGAATTCCTTGACGCCGATCTCGATCACGCTGTGTCCGCCATCGTTCTGGAAGTGGGGAATGGAATGCCCGGCCATGTTCGTCTCCAAATGCAATATCGTTATCGAGCCGCAATCCGTCTTCTCGCATCGGCTCGTCGTTGCGGATATGTAGCCTCAAACGCATTGCATCTCCATAAAAATCGTCAGCAAAACATGTTCAATCTTGTGCTTTCCTGCCATATGGTCCGGCAAAAAGGATGTCCTTGATGAATCTCAACACGCCGCAATTTTCCGATTTTTCCCATGACGGTCTTCGCCTTGCCTATTTCGATGAGGGTGATCCGGCGGGCGATCCGGTCTTGTTGATCCATGGCTTTGCCTCCAGCGCTAATGTCAACTGGGTGCATCCCGGCTGGGTGAAGACGCTGGGCGAGGCGGGCTACCGCGTGATCGCCATCGATAATCGCGGCCATGGCGCAAGCGACAAGCCGCACGATTCCGAAGCCTATTATCCGCCCGTCATGGCCGGGGACGCGGTGGCGCTGCTCAATCATCTCGGTATCGCCGAGACGCATGTGATGGGCTATTCCATGGGCGCGCGCATTTCCGCATTTCTCGCCATGGCGCATCCGGAGCGCGTGCGGTCGCTGGTCTTCGGCGGGCTTGGCATCGGCATGGTCGAAGGCGTTGGCGACTGGGATCCGATTGCCGAGGCGCTTCTCGCACCTTCGCTCGATGTCGTCACCCATGAGCGCGGCCGCATGTTCCGAGCTTTTGCTGACCAGACGAAAAGCGACCGGCTTGCGCTTGCCGCCTGTATCGAGACGTCCCGGGTTCTCGTCACCCGCGAACAGGCGGCAAAGATCGATGCGCCAACGCTGATCGCGGTTGGAACGAAGGACGATATTGCCGGTTCCGGTACGGAGCTTGCCGCGATCATGCCGCATGCGCGGGCGATCGACATTCCCGGCCGCGACCACATGCTGGCCGTCGGCGACCGGGTGTTCAAGGCGGCGGTGCTGGAATTTTACCGCTCGCTTTGAGCGGGCGCGGCAAGAAACGTTTTTTCATGCTGCATGAAGAAAAACTGAAGCCTTGCCGCCTTTAAAGTCGTCATTCGAATCCCATTTCTAATGCACGTCTTTTTCTGTATAAAGAACGACCACTGCAAACGAGGAGACCATTCATGGTCGCACGTACCGAGGCCCGTCAGCCGGAACAGCTGGCGATCGTCGATCCCATCTGGGGCAGCCTGCTCAATGAAGCTCGAAGTGCTGCGGCACAGGATCCGCTGCTTTCGGCCTTTCTTTATTCGACCATCCTCAACCACCGGTCTCTCGAAGAATGTGTGATCTACCGCATCTGCGAACTGCTCGATCATCCCGACATGCAGGCCGTGCTGCTGCGCCAGACCTTCCAGGACATGCTGGATGACTGGCCGGAATGGGGAAGCGTGCTGCGCGTCGACATTCAGGCCGTTTACGACCGCGACCCCGCCTGCACGCGCTTCATGGAGCCGCTCCTCTATTTCAAGGGGTTCCAGGCCATCCAGACCCACAGGCTCGCCCATTGGCTGCTGCAAAAGGGCCGCAGGGATTTGGCGCTTTATCTGCAGAGCCGCTCATCGAGTATCTTCCAGACCGATATCAATCCGGCCGCGCGTATCGGCAAGGGCATTTTCCTCGACCATGCCACCGGGCTGGTGGTCGGCGAGACGGCGGTGATCGGTGACAACGTCTCCATCCTCCACGGCGTCACGCTCGGCGGCACCGGCAAGGAAGGTGCGGACCGCCACCCGAAGATCGCCAATGGCGTGATGATCGGTGCGGGGGCGAAAATCCTCGGCAATATCGAGATCGGCAGCTGCTCGCGCATTGCCGCCGGTTCGGTGGTGCTGAAACCCGTTCCGCCGAAGACCACGGTTGCCGGCGTGCCGGCGCGGGTGGTGGGAGAAGCAGGGTGTTCGGAACCCTCGCGTCTGATGGACCAGCTTATCGGGGCCGATATCTGACCGGCCCTGTCGCGCTCTGATGGGCCGGCATTTTCACGGTTGTGCGTGTGGAAGACGCGGATGACGTGCCGCTTTCACTTTACTTTGGCCTTTATCCCATGCCAAAAGCGGGCCAACGTGAACCGCACAGGAGAATAGTGGTGAAAGCCGACGAAATCAAAAAACTCGACGCCTATTTCAAGCGCACTTTCAATGAAAAAATGATTGTGAAGGCACGTCCGCGCAAGGACGATTCCGCCGAAGTGTATCTTGGCGAAGAGTTTCTCGGCGTCGTCTACATCGATGACGAAGACGGCGACCGTTCCTACAACTTCTCCATGGCGATCCTCGACGTCGATCTGTGATCGTCACCATCCGGTGACGGATGAGTTTCGCATTCAATAAAACAGTCGCCCGTGGTGGTTACACCGCGGGCGATTTGTTTTGACGATCTGTGATCTGCATCATCAGCCGCTCCTGCGGCCGCAATGTCACCCGCATCAGCGGTTCCGCCGACGCAGTGGTTTTGTTTTCAAGATGGTTCGTCTGAAGGATGACGGCAAGAATCGCCACGGCCTCCATCATCGCGAACGCATTGCCGATGCAGACACGCGGCCCGGCGCCGAATGGCATATAGGCGTATCGGTGGTGCGCCTTCACCTTCTCGGGTTCAAAACGTGACGGATCGAAGCGTTCGGGTTCGTCCCAAAGGGCCGTGTGCCGGTGTACGGCATAAATCGGTACGTACAACACGGTTCCGGCCGGAATGTCATGTTCGCCGAGCCTGAAGTCTTGAAGCGCGGTGCGCGTTATGACGGGGGCAGGCGGGTAAAGCCGCATCGCCTCCGAAAACACCTGTCTGATATAGGTGAGATTGGCGACATGTTCGGCTGCAACCGGCTTGCCGGCGGTGACGGCCTCGATTTCCTCAACCACCTTTCTTTCCATTTCCCGGTTCTGCGACAGAAGATGAAATGTCCAGGTAAGGCCGAGGGCAGTCGTTTCATGGCCGGCGGTTATGAAGGTCAGCAGATTGTCGATGATATCAGTGTCGTTCATCGTCCTGCCTGTTTCCGGGTCCCTGGCTTCAAGCAGCATGGAGACGAGATCGGCCCTGTCGGTGGGATTCTGCCGCCGGCCAGCGATCACCGTTGCAAGGCTGGTGCGCAGGTAATCGACCGCGGCGCGCGCTTTGCGCCGGCCGGGATGCGGCAGCCATTCCGGTGCGCCCAGCATGGCAAGTGCGAAGGTCCAGCCGGTCGGTTTCAGGTAATCGGTGATGCTTTGCTCCACGCGGCCGATATCGATGCCATATCCGCCCGACATCATGGTTTCGACGATGATGTCGAAGGTGGTCCGCATCATTTCATGGCCGATATCGATGTCGGCGGTGGAGGACGAGTGCCAGCGTGTTTGCGTGCGGCGGGCCGTTTCGATCATGACGGGCAGCAATTCCAGCAGCTTTTCATGGCGGAAGGCGGCGGCGACGGATTGCCTTTGCCACCTCCAGTGATCGCCGTCGGCCGTCAGAAGGCCTTGGCCAAGCGCGGGGCCGAGTGCCCGGCGGACATCTTCACCCTTGCCGAGCAGAGCGGCATTCTTCACTAGAGCCTCGTGGATGAGCACGGGATCGGCCAGATGAACCCGCATGATGCCGCCGAGGTGGCTAAAGACCGCGGGTTCGCTGAAAATCTCCGGCGGCAATGCCTTCAACGGATTGCGGATAAGGGAGAGAGCGAGACGCGCCGTGGCGAGTTTCGATACGGATTGCGGTCCGGTCGTATCGGTGGACGGGGTGCGAAGGCCGGTTTCGGTCATCTGCTGGTCCTTTATGCCCGTTGAACAATGACAACTTGCTGTTAAGGTGTGTACCTTATTTTGAATAATTTAAGGTGATCACCTTAATTTTCAATAGCGGGATGCGATTTCGATAATGAGCAATGATGCGAAACGACCGGCGCGTGCTCGATCCTCCACGCGCGACAGGATTCTGGATACCGCTCTCGACCTCTTCAACGGGCGGGGGCCAGACCGTGTAACGACGGCGGAAATTGCCGGTGCGGTGAAGATCAACGAGGGTAATCTCTATTACCATTTCCGTACAAAGGAATTGCTGGTTCTTGCGCTGTTTGCGCGCTTCGAGGCCGATGCGGTGGCATTGGTCGCGACCGTCGATGGGGCAGATGAGGGGGCGGCGGAAACCTATGCCGGTTTCCTGCGGCAATGGTTCTCGCTGGTGTGGAACTACCGCTTTCTGTTTCGCGATCTCGTCGGTCTGCTTGCGCTTGCGCCGGGACTGGTGGAGCCGGTGAGGACGATAAGTGCTGAGATGCGGCTTGCCGTTGGAGACATCGTCGGGCGCATGCAGAAAGCGCGGCTGGTGATTATTCCCGAAAATGAGCGCGATGCGGTTTTGACCAATCTGTGGATCGTTTCGACCTATTGGGCGGCCTATCTCACTCTGCAGGAAGGTGTCAGCGAATTTGGACCACAGCAACTGGAGTGGGGCTTGCGGCAGGTCTCAAGCCTGTTCAGGCCTTACCTCTCGGCGGACGCCATTGCCGCGCTCGAAGCGCTTGCCACAAACGAAGCGTAATATCTTCAGTCGGAGACATGGAGATAAAAAACGCCCGCGGCGACATTGCCGCGGGCGCTTCATTCCATGGAAGAATTGTCGGCTATATCAGGCTGCCTTCAGCAGATCGCCATGCGGATCAAGCACGAACTTGGTGGCCGCGCCCTGATCGAAGCTTTCATATCCCTGCACGGCATCGTCGAGCGCAATGATCTTGGCGTTGACGATATCGGCAATCGGCAGGCGGTCGTGCAGGATCGCCTGCATGAGCTGGCGGTTGTACTTCAGCACCGGCGTCTGGCCGGTGTGGAAGGATTGCGCCTTTGCCCAGCCGAGGCCGAAGCGCAGCGACAGGGCGCCCTGTTTTGCAGCGTTGTCAACCGCGCCGGGGTCTTCGGTGACGTAAAGCCCGGGAATGCCGATGGAGCCGGCGGCGCGGGTGATTTCCATCATCTGGTTGAGAACGATGGCTGGCTGTTCGCCGCCGGAATGGCCGCGGGCTTCGAAGCCGACGGCGTCGATGGCGCTATCCACCTCGTTGGTGCCGACGATTTCCGCGATCATGTCGCCCAGCCGGTCGCCCTTGGAAAGATCGACGGGTTCAAAACCGACTTTTGCCGCATGGGCGAGACGATCCTTGTTGAAATCGCCGACCATGACAACGGCCGCACCCAGAATGCGGGCGGAGGCGGCGGCAGCAAGGCCGACCGGGCCGGCACCCGCGACATAGACCGTGGAGCCGACGCCGACGCCTGCCTTGACCGCGCCATGGAAGCCGGTCGGCAAAATGTCGGACAGCATGGTGAGGTCGCGGATTTTCGACATCGCCTTGTCGCGGTCCGGGAACTTCAGCAGGTTGAAGTCGGCATAGGGGATGGTGACGTAACGGGCCTGTCCGCCGATCCAGCCGCCCATATCGACATAACCGTAGGCGCCGCCGGCGCGGGCAGGGTTCACGGTCAGGCAGACGCCGGTATCCTGCGACTTGCAGCAGCGGCAACGGCCGCAGGCGACGTTGAACGGCACGGAGACGATGTCGCCGACCTGCAGCATCTCGACGTCGATGCCTTTTTCGATGACTTCGCCGGTGATTTCATGGCCAAGAACGAGGCCCGGCATCGCGGTGGTGCGACCGCGCACCATATGCTGGTCGGAGCCGCAGATATTCGTGGAAATCACCTTGAGAATGACGCCGTGCTCGATGCGGCGGCCATCCGGCGCTTCAAGCTTGGGGTCGTCGATGTCGCGGACTTCGACCTGACCCGGCCGCATGTAAACGACGCCTCTATTCCTGCTCATATCCATCTCCTCCATGGTTCGAACACCGTACCTGTCCGCTCCTCTGCGGCAGGATGACTGGGTGGGTGTAGCAAACCACGGGAGGGGAGATGTGGCGTTCGGGAATACGACACGCGGTGTGGTCGTAACGACACCGTGTTTCGCCCGATGTCAGGGCGCGTTATCTTTCGAGTGGCTTTCTGAGGCGGCCGGCGGCGTCCTGAATATATTGCCAGGCCACACGGCCCGAGCGGCCGCCGCGCGTGGTCGCCCATTCCAGCGCCTCGTGATGCAGCGTTTCACGGTCCAGACCCAGATCGAAATGTGTCGCATAGCTGTCGATCATCGTCAGATAGTCTTCCTGGCCGCATTTATGGAAGCCGAGCCACAGGCCGAAACGGTCCGAAAGCGAGACTTTCTCCTCAACCGCTTCGGATGGATTGATGGCGGTGGACTGCTCGTTCTCCATCATGTGGCGGGGCAGAAGATGGCGGCGGTTGGACGTCGCATAAAAAAGCACATTGTCGGGTCGTCCTTCAATGCCGCCATCCAGCGCCGCCTTCAACGACTTGTAGGCCGTGTCGTCGTGATCGAAGGAAAGATCATCGCAGAAGACGATGACGCGATGACCTGACGTCTTCAGGATGTCGAGCAAAGCGGGCAGGGTGTGGATGTCCTCGCGGTGCACTTCCACCAGTTTGAGCGAAACGCCGCTCGCCGTGCGCACATCTTCGTGAACGGCCTTGACCAGCGAGGATTTACCCATGCCGCGTGCGCCCCATAAGAGCACGTTATTGGCGGCAAAACCTTCCGCGAAACGCAGCGTGTTTTCGTGAAGAATGTCGCGAACATGGTCGACGCCGCGAATGAGTTTCAGGGCGATGCGGTTGGGGCGGGGAACCGGCTGGATGAAGGAGTTGACTGGGACCCAGACGAAACAATCGGCCGCATTCCAGTCGTTTACGGCGGGCGCCGGCCCGGCCAGACGTTCCACGGCGATGGTGAGCCGGCGCAGTTCTGAAAGAAGCAGGGAGGCCGTTTCTTCTCGAATCATGGTGTTTCTTCCGCTTGTCTGGTGTTCAAAACTCTGTTTTGCGCCCGGCCTAGCATGGCGTTTCAGGCCCATAAAGGTTAAGAGGTCCGGAATCGGTACGGCGTGGGCCCTGCATCTGTTGCAATCCCGGCGTTCCCCACTATATTCCGGCGGCTTGAAAGCTGGGGCGGCATCCAAGGTCGTGCCGTAATTCTGAGGAGTTTTATATGTTCATTAGTCAAGCTTTTGCCCAGGACGCAGCAGGCGGCGCATCGGCCTTCGGTTCCGGCCTTGAAATGCTTTTCCTGTTTGCGCCGCTCATGGTGGTCTGGTACTTTTTCCTTATTCGCCCGCAGCGTGCGCAGATGAAGAAGCGCCAGGAAACGCTGACCAATATTCGCCGCGGCGATCAGGTCGTTCTCGGCGGAGGCATCGTCGGCAAGGTGACCAAGGTCATCGATGACAATGAGCTCGAAGTCGAAATCGCTGAAGGCGTGAAAATCCGTGCCGCCCGCGCCTACATTGCCGAAGTGCGTGTGAAGGGCGAAGTGGTCAAGACGGAAGCCGCTTCCTGATCCTGCCGGATTATCGAATGCCCGATTGCGAATTTTGACGGGTTGCGCGTAGCGCGACCCCAACCCTGACCGAGATCGAAATGCTTCATTTTTCCCGTTGGAAAACAGTCTTCATCTGGCTGCTTGTGCTGGCAAGCGTCGTCATCGCCTCTCCCAACCTGTTTACGGACAAGCAACTGGAAGGCATGCCTGCCTGGTACAAGGACAACAAGGTAACGCTCGGTCTCGACCTTCAGGGCGGTTCGCACATCATGCTCAAGATAGAGCGTTCCGACATCGTCAAGGAACGGCTTGAAACGATCGTGGGCGATGTGCGTACGCAGCTTCGCGACGCCAACATCCGCTATTCGGGGCTTACCGGCAACGGGCAGCAGATCCAGGTCCGCATCAGCGACCCCGCTCAGGTGGAAGCAGCAAAGAATGCACTTCGTGAACTGACGCAGCCGGTGTCCGCCGGCACGCTGGTTGGCGGCTCCATCACCGAAGTGACGATGAATGACGGTGGCGACAATCTGCTCAGGCTCAACCTGACGGATGAAGGCATCGACTACCGTCTGTCGTCCGCCGTGTCGCAGTCCATCGAGGTCGTGCGTCGCCGCGTTGACGAAGTCGGTACCACCGAGCCTCTCATCCAGCGTCAGGGTTCGGACCGCATCATCGTGCAGGTGCCCGGCCTTCAGGATCCGCAGCGCCTGAAATCGCTTTTGAACCAGACGGCAAAGCTGTCCTTCCGCATGGTAGATACCACCATGCCGGTACAGGAAGCGATGAATGGTCGTCCGCCCGCGACCTCCGAGGTTCTCTATTCGCAGGACGATCCCCCGGTTCCCTATCTGGTGGAACGCCGTGCGCTTGTTTCCGGCGACAATCTCGTCGACGCGCAGGCAAGCTTCAACCAGCAAACCAACGAGCCGGTCGTTACCTTCCGTTTCGACAGCCGCGGTGCGCAGCGCTTTGCGCAGGCGACGCAGCAGAATGTCGGCAAGCCTTTCGCCATCGTGCTCGATAATCAGGTCATCTCCGCGCCTGTCATCCGTGAGCCAATCATCGGCGGTTCGGGACAAATCTCCGGTAATTTCTCGGTGCAGGGCGCCAACGATCTCGCGGTTCTGCTCCGCGCCGGCGCGCTACCGGCCACGCTGACCGTGGTTGAAGAGCGCACCGTCGGTCCGAGCCTCGGTAGCGACTCCATCACCGCCGGCCTGACTGCCAGCGCGATCGGCGCGGTTGGCGTCCTCATCTTCATGTTCGTCTTCTACGGCTTCTTCGGCCTGCTGGCGAATATCGCCCTTATCGTCAACGTCGTGATGCTGATTGCGGTGCTGAGTGTGATCGGATCGACGCTGACGCTACCGGGTATTGCCGGTATCGTCTTGACCATCGGCATGGCCGTGGATTCCAACGTTCTGATCTATGAGCGAATACGCGAGGAAGTGAAAAGCGGCAAACCACTGATTCAGGCGCTGGATAACGGCTTCACCCGCGCCTTTGCGACCATTGTCGACGCCAACCTGACGACGCTGATCGTGGCTAGCGTGTTGTTCTACATGGGTACCGGTCCGGTCAAGGGCTTCGCGGTCACGCTGGCCGTCGGTATCATCACAACCGTGTTCACGGCCTATACGCTGACGGCGTGGATGTTCGGCTACTGGGTTCGCCGCAGTCGTCCGAAACACTTGCCGAAGGGTGTCCGCACCGCCATGTTCGACGGCCGCGATATCCCCTTCATGCGCTACCGTCGCGTGGTCTTCATGATCACCGGCGCCGTGATGCTCGCCTGTGTCGGCGGCTTCGTCGCCAAGGGGCTCAACCTCGGTATCGATTTCCAGGGCGGCTCGGTCATCGAAGTGCGCGCCAAGCAGGGCGATGCCGATATTGCCGATATTCGCGATCGTCTGAACCAGCTGAACCTCGGTGAAATCCAGGCGCAGAATTTCGGTACGCCGCAGGATGTTCTCATCCGCATCCAGGCGCAGGACGGCGGGGAAAATGCCGAACAGTCCGCCATCACCATGGTGCGCGGTGAGCTTGAGGACAAATATGACTTCCGCCGTGTAGAGGTTGTCGGCCCCGCCGTTTCCGGCGACCTGACCACGTCCTCCACGATCGGCGTAGTGCTCGCCATGGCGGCGATCATGGTCTATATCTGGGTTCGTTTCGAGTGGCAGTTCGCGCTCGGTGCGGTCATCTCCATGGTGCACGACGTGGTCTTCACGATAGGCTTGTTCGTGTTCCTCGGAATAGAATTCAACCTGACCAGTATCGCGGCGATTTTGACGATCATCGGTTATTCGTTGAACGACACCGTCGTCATCTATGACCGCATCCGCGAAAACCTCAGGCGCTATAAGAAGATGCCGTTGCCGATGATTATCGACGCGTCGCTAAACCAGACGCTGTCGCGTACCATCCTTACCGGTCTGACCGTGCTGCTGGCGCTGCTCGCGCTCTACCTCTTCGGCGGCGAGGTCATCCGCTCATTCACCTTCGCCATGCTGTTCGGCGTCGGTATCGGGGTGTTCTCCTCGGTCTATATCGCAGCTCCGGTGCTGATTGCGTTCAAGCTGCGCCCCGAAAGCAAGGATGCGGAAGACGAGAAGGACGACAAGTCCGGTAACGCCATCGGCGGCAAGCCTGCCGTCTGATGGCTGGCGGGATCGAAATACGCCCGGCCCATTTTCCCGGCCGGGCGCCCATCGATGCCTATGGCAACGGCGGGTTCCGCTTTGCCGACATGTCGCATCGCGGTTCGCTGCTGCTCCTGCCTTCGGGTATCTATGGGTGGGAGCCCATTGATGCGAAAGAATTGACTGTCGGACATTTCGAAAAGCTTCTGGCGGAAGCGCAGGATATCGAAGTGCTGTTGATCGGAACGGGTGATGGCATGCGGGTTCTGCCGAAGGAATTGCGCGCCGCCTTCAAGGAGGCGGGCATTGCCGTTGACCCGATGAGCACGGGCGCCGCCGTGCGCACCTATAATATCATGCTGTCGGAATCGCGCGCTGTGGCTGCGGCGCTGATTGCCGTCGAAGGCTGACAGGACGTTTCGCGCGGGGAACCATGGCACCCACAGAAAATCTCGACGTCTGCCTCGCGACGCTGCGCGATACCGATCGCGATCGCTATCTCGCGTCTCTTCTGTCGCCCGCAGACAGGCGCAATGCCCTTGCCGCATTATACGCCTTCAACGCCGAAATCGCCCGCATCCGCGATTCCGTGCGCGAAGCACTGCCCGGCGAGGTGCGCATGCAATGGTGGCGCGATCTTCTCGACGGCAATCCACACGGCGACAGCCAATCCCACCCGGTGGCTGCAGCGCTTTTGACGACGATCGAGCACTATCGCCTGCCGCGTCCGGTTCTGGCCAATATGATCGAGGCGCGTATCTTCGATCTCTATGACGACCTGTTCGAGGATCGCAATGCGCTGGAAGGCTATGCCGGAGAGACCGCATCCGCATTGATCCAGCTTGCAAGTCTCGTGCTTTCCACTGAAGACGCCGCATCCAGCGCGGAGGCGGCAGGGCACGCGGGCGTGGCGCAGGCCATGGCCGGCATGCTGCTGCTCATGCCGCTGCACCGGCGTCGCGGGCAGGTCTATATTCCCGCCGATATGCTGGCTGCGGCCGGGCTAGACCGCGAAACATTTCTCGAAGGGCGGGACAGGCAGCGCATCGGTATCGCCATTGAAATTTTTGCGGCCCATGCGCTGGATCATATCGAGAAGGCGAGGCGTGCGAAGATTTCGAAAAATGTCTTTGCCGCCTATCTTCCCGTCGCCCTGTCCGGTCCGGTCATCGCAGCCGCGAGAAGGGCGGGGAGCGGCGTATTTGACGGCGACCTGCAACTGTCGCAGCTTCGCCGGCAATGGCTGCTGGCAAAGGCTTCCTTCCTCAAGCGTTTCTAATGGCGCTGACTGAGCCAGGCTGCGAATCGAGGTCGATCCCGCTAAGCCACACTTCACACAAGCCTCGGTCTATATGAACCTGAATCGGTTCGCATCGTTTCGATTCGCGAATCTTGATGTTGTTATACTGAGGGAGCGCCCCGGATGAATATTGCGATCTGGATTATCGTTTTCGTGCTGCTTTCAGTCTTTGCCGTTTACGCCTGGCGCATGTCGCGGGCGACGGATGAGGATAACAGTCATGATGTGGGGCAGGCGATCATGGATTTCGCCCGCGCCTTTCCCAATGAGGCGATCAGAAGCCTGCATATGACGGCGGATGGTGGTGGTGCCTTCGTGCGGCTGCACGACAACAAGGCCGGCTTCATGCGCAATATGGGATCGCATTATGTGTGCGTGATGATCGATCCCGAGCGCATCCGGGTCGAAAGTCTTGAGAGCGGTGACGGTTTCGTCGTCACCTTCTTCGACATGCCGAAATATAGCGGCTCATACCGGTTCAAGTCGGCCGGAGAGGCGGCCGAGGTTTCCCTCTGGCTGCTTGGCAGTCTCGTGGAGGCGCAGGACCATCACGACGAAGGGCCGCTGCCCTCGAAGACTTGAGAAATAACTGTGCCGGCTGTCATTGTCCGTCAAGCGGCGGGTTTGCGCCGTCTTTCTGGCGCTCGCGCCAGATGATGAACAGGCCGGATGCGACGATAATGACGATGCCAAGCCATTTCGACGGCGTCGGGAAATCTGAAAACAGCGCATAACCGAGGATCGTCGCAGAGATGATCTCGAAATACTGGAACGGCGCCAGCAGAGAAAGCGGCGCCAGCCGGAAGGCCCTGACGATCAACAGGTGCATGTAGCCGGATATCGATCCCAATAATACGAGAAGGGCAAGGGCGAAGCCGGATTGCGGAAGCGAGACGGCGAAATCCTGGTCGCCTAGCGCATCACCGGCGAAGAGTGCGGCACCCATGAATACGGTCCCCGCGATGCCGGACATGGTCTGCATGACCAACGGGCTGTCGGCATCGCCGATGGCGCGGTTCAAAAAGAGGTAAAGCGTATAAAGAAAGGCGCAGGCAACCGGCAGAAGCGACGTCCAGCCGAAGATTTCGAAGCTGGGCTGGATGACGATCAGCGCGCCGCTGAAGCCCACCGCAATCGCGGTCCAGCGCTTCCAGCCCACTTTGTCGCCGAGGAAGAGGGCCGACATCATGGTCAGCATGAAGGGCTCGACGAAATAGATTGCGAAGACATCGGCGAGCGGCATGTATTTGACGGCGGCGAAGAACATCAGGCTGGCCGAGGCGTGCAGGACGCCACGCAGGCAGTTCATCCATGGCCGCTTGGCGCTGAACAGCGCCCTGGGCGACACCACGATCAGCAGCGGCAGGGTGCAGAGCAGCTGGAAAAAGAAGCGATAGAAGGTCACCTGCGCTGGCGACATGCCACCGCTTACCGCCATGTATTTGGCAATCGCATCCATGACCGGCAGCACCAGCATGCAACCCGCCATGATGGTCATGCCCCTGGCGATATCGTTGAAACCGGTCTGGCTGGTCATGGATCGGGAAGTCATGGGGCAGGCTGCGCTTTCGACCGAAAGGTCCAACGGGAAAGGGGCGCCCGCAAGGTCGCCCCCTTTCAGGGTCAGGCGGCCTTCTGGCGCGGCAGGCTCTTCATATCAATGACGAAGCGATAACGCACATCGCTTTTTATCATGCGTTCATAAGCGTCGTTGATCTGATCGATATCGATCATCTCGATTTCGGCGGCGATGCCTTTTTCGGCGCAAAAATCGAGCATTTCCTGCGTCTCGGGAATGCCGCCGATCATCGAGCCGGCAAAGGTCTTGCGGCCGGGAATGAGGCTGAAGGCCATCACCGAGAGCGGCTTCTCCGGCGCGCCCACCTGGACCAGCGCGCCGTCACGTTTCAGCAGCGCCAGATAGGCGTTGATGTCATGGTCGGCGGCCACGGCATCGATGATGAGATCGAGGCTCGAAGCGGCCTTCTTCATCTGCTCGGCGTCGCGTGAGACGATCACCTCGTGGGCGCCGAGCTTTTTTGCATCCTCCGCTTTGGCGGGCGAGGTGGTGATCATCACCACCTTTGCGCCCATGGCATTGGCGAGCTTGACGGCCATATGGCCGAGACCGCCAAGACCGACGACGCCGACATGCTTGCCGGGTCCGGCGTTCCAGTGACGCAGCGGCGAATAGGTGGTGATACCCGCGCAGAGCAGGGGTGCTGCTGCCGCCGGATCGAGGCCTTCGGGAATGTTGAGGACGTAACGGTCATCGACGACCACATGGGCGGAATAGCCGCCAAGCGTATGCGCGCCGCCGCCCATCGCCTTGTCGGGGGAATTATAGGTGCCGGTCATGCCGTTTTCGCAATATTGTTCCAGACCCTCGGCGCAGCTTGCGCATTCCCGGCAGCTATCGACAATACAGCCGACGCCGACGCGGTCGCCCGCCTTGAACCGGGTGACCTGCGAGCCGACACGGCCGACGCGGCCGATGATTTCGTGGCCGGGAACGCAAGGGTAGAGGGAGCCCGCCCATTCGCTGCGGGCCGTGTGGATATCGGAGTGGCAGACGCCACAGAATTCGATCTCGATTTCGACGTCGCGCGGGCCGGGATCGCGACGCTTGATGGTCGCAAGCTTCATCGGCGAAGAACCGTCATCGCAGGCATAAGCGGATGTTGTGAACATGATCGTTCCTCCTCTTGTGGTGATCGATGCTGGAAACACCGGCCTGCGGCAAAGGTTGCGGTGGGATCAGCCGCTTGCGCCGGCGTCGGGCGCTGCTTCGCCAAACACCTCCTCAAAGGCCTCGCGCAGCAGAACGTCGACGTCTCCGATCATAACCGGCAATCCAAGATCGACAAGGCTGGTGACGCCATAGGCGCTGATGCCACAGGGAACGATGCCGGAAAAATGCGATAGGTCGGGATCGACATTGATCGAGAGCCCGTGGAAGCTCACCCATTTGCGCAGCCTGATGCCAAGCGCCGCGATCTTATCCTCGGCCATGCCGCCATCGGGAAGCAGTGGTTTCTCCGGCCGCCTGACCCAGACGCCGACGCGGTCCTCGCGCCGCTCGCCACGGACATTCATCTTATCGAGCGTGCGGATGATGACATCCTCCAGCGCCGCCACATAGGCGCGGACATCCTGCCGCCGCCGTTTCAGATCGAGCATCACGTAGACAACCCGCTGGCCTGGCCCGTGATAGGTATATTCACCGCCGCGACCCGTGGCGAAGACGGGGAAACGCTCCGGCTCTATAAGGTCGGCGGCATCGGCGCTGGTGCCGGCGGTGTAGAGCGGCGGATGTTCCAGAAGCCAGACGAGTTCATCGGCCTCGCCGCTGGCGATGGCGGCGACTTCACGCTCCATTTCCTCAATCGCCTGCTCATAGGGCACGAGGCCTTCCGAGATTCGCCAGCGAACGGGCGGCGAACCGGGAGCGGGCAGCATGTTTGTCTCTATATCGGTGCGTGTGAGCATGAAAAAGTCCTTTCCACAGCCTTCTCGCAAAATGGCGAGACGGCCGCAACCCCAGCATTTCCGGGCTTCCTGCATATAGGATGGTGCGGTGCGATTTTTAATTTCAAAAAACTGTCACGACGCTCTTGTGCACCGAAAATCCTTTTGCTACATGCACCCCCGTCGGCGCAAGTCGACGCCTACCACGATGCGGTCGTGGCGGAATTGGTAGACGCGCAGCGTTGAGGTCGCTGTGGGGCAACCCGTGGAAGTTCGAGTCTTCTCGACCGCACCAAAGAAACCCGCTTCGGCGGGTTTTTTCTTTTTTAGCCAGTCGTTTAGATAGCTTTCTGTTTTCTGCTCGCGGTTTCGTTGGAACAGAGCTCGGGCGGCTTCGATGTGATTTTCGTCACTACCCGGGCTTTATAATTTGGTTCGGAGAACTCTCGACCTGCCGCTACTTCAGCATGCTCGTCGCGACCTAGCGTCGAATGATATTTGAGGCGGTACCATTTCCCTGATGGTTGCCATCTCCGACGCGATACGGGTCACCGTCCATCACTTGGTCCATGCGCCATTGAGACCCTCGATATGGGCTTTCCCACGTCTGGCACCCGGCAAGAGCGGCAGTTGCCGTCAGCACTCCGAAAGTGAGAGCGGTTCGCAGCATATTAGCCTCCTATGAAATTTCGTCGCACAGTTATGTAGGACGAGGTTGGCGGCTTTGCGATGTCCCCCAGGAATTTATCGCTCCTTTGAGACCGTACTCGATCTGACCGGCGTGAAATTTCGGTGGATATCAATGCACGCTCCGGTGGACATCGGCCTCACCCTAAAAAACGAGGGGTGGAATATCAGAGGTCTGATGTTAGCTTTCGTCAGGAAAAATGTCCGGGGGGTTTCGTGCTGGGGGACAAAACGGATTCAGACAATGCGCTTGGCTATTACATGTGGAGTATTTCCGACAACAGGCTGATCATGGATGCCGTCACCGCGGAGTGTCATGGCTTTTCGGAACCGGTTGCGTCACGCGGGGTGACGATCGAGGCTATACTCGAAAGAATAGATGTCGAAATGCGCGATCAGGTGGCGCAGGCCATTTTTGAGAGCATTACGACAGGTGTTTTTTTTGACCAGCGTTATAAGGTCAATCTGCCGGACGGATCGAAACGATGGATCGTGGCGAAGGGCAGGGCGATTTTTGATGCAGACAATACGCCGTTTCTGGGCATTGGCAGCGTTCGGGATATTACCCTGAAAAAAACCTATCAGTTCGAGCCTCGGCAATAGCAATCCGGGCTTTTGAAACCGCGCATAAAAAGAGGCGGCCTTCGCCGCCTTTTTTCGTCTGCACCGTGCTTGGACATCAGAAGACGGCAAGATATTTCAGCAGCGAAATAATGCCGATGATGATGACGATCACCTGCGCAATCTGTTTCGCACCGCCGCCGACCGGCAGGCGCGCGATAAGCCACAAGACGAGCACAATCACCAGGAAGGTGATCAGAATGCTGACGAGCGTAGATGTAACCATATGTCCCAGCTCCCTGTAAAATAAAGGCTTCAACGGTCGTTCACCGTTGTGTGAGTAAAAAGCGCCAGATAGATTTTTGTTCCATGCAGTTGATTGCGCGCGATTAAATTAGGACTTGCTGAATGGCAGATGGTGGGAAGGTGAAGTTGCGTCCCGTGGGGGCGAGGGCCGAGGTGGGGCGGCTCGGTCGCCCCGCCATTTCGACGGTGACAGGCGGTAAACTGGATCTCGTGACCGGCGTTGCAGAGCCGGGATTCAACCCGATTGATCTACTGTATTCGTCACTCGCCGCCTGTCTTGCACTCAGCGCCCGGATCGCCGCCAGTCGGCTAGGTTTGCTGGAGCGCTTCAATGGTGTGGTTGTCGAGGTCACGGGCGAAAAATCCGCCGAGGAGCCGTACAGCATTGTCCGTTTCGACATTGGCATCGCGGTGAGCGGCGATTTCGATGAGAATAGCCGCAACGCCATTGCCCATCTTGCCGAGGATATATGCACTGTCAGCAACACGCTGAAGGGCGATGCGGAATTCGCGATGTCTGTTACCGGCTGACGATCAAGGCTTCCGGGATTTTTCCCATTTTTTCACCAGCCGGTCGCGCTTGAGCTTCGAGAGGCGCTTCAGCCAGAAAACGCCATCCAGCTGGTCGATCTCGTGCTGGATGCAGACGGCGTGAAATCCCTCGGCGGTCTGCCGGTGTTCGCCGCCGGATATGTCCTGAAACCTCACCTCGACACTGCAAGGCCGCTCCACCTCGTCGGTAAAGCCCGGCATGGAGACGCTGCCCTCCATATGGCGCATGGTCTGCGTGGATTGGCTGATTATTTCGGGATTGATGTAGGTCAGGACGGTTCCCGGTGTCAGTTCCAACACGAAAACCCGCTGTTTTATGCCGATGTGGGCGGCGGTGATGCCGACGCCGGGTGCAGCGCGCATCGTGTCGATCAGGTCCGTTACCAGCTGTTGCAATTGCCCGTCGAAAGCCGTGACCGGCGCGCAGATTTCGGACAAACCGGGATGAGGGTAGGGCAGGATCGGCCTGATTGCCAAGGAATGCTCCGTTTGTTTCAAATCCGCAGGGACGCCGCCGCGAGGGCCTGTCCTTCTTCGGTTGCCTCCAGAAAGCTGCGCTGGGTGCGGGCATCGCGTTTTGTCACCCGCACGAAACGTGGCGACAGGGCAGTGATTTCGCGCAGAATGAGGGCGTGCGCAAGCCCCAGCCGACTGGCGATGCTGCGGCTGTCAGCGGCGATGTTGAGACGAAGCGAAAGAAGGATCGCCGCGCCCGTGGCTGTCAGCGCCCGTGAGGAGCTTTCCTGAACCCGGTCCAACGCCGCCATGAACGCGGCGGCGGACTGCGCCTCGTCCATCAGGAGGCGTCCGGGCGCAGGCGAACGGAGACGAGCACCGATTTCGATGTCGGCGTGAAACTGTCTTCGCCATAGCTCGATAGCGGCACCAGCACGTTCAGTTCCGGATAATAACCGCCGACGCTGCCCTGCGGGATATTATAGGGCACCAGCCGGAAATTCCGCGCAATGCGTTCCACGCCGTCGCCATATTCGCCGATGACATCGACACGCTGGCGGGAATGGGCGCCGAGCGTTTCCATGTCCTTCGGGTTCATGAAGATGACGTGGCGCTCGCCATAGACGCCGCGATAACGGTCGTCCATGCCGTAGATCGTGGTGTTGTATTGATCGTGGCTGCGGAAGGTCTGCAAGACAAACAGGTCATCGCGCGTGAGCGCCTGCTGGTGTTCGGTCTGTTCGGGTAGCGGACCGCTATAGAAGGTGGCCTTTTTCGCCGGCGTGTTCCATTCCCGTTCGGCTGCTGCGTTGCGCAGATGAAAACCGCGCGGCACGCGTACGCGCTCGTTGAAATTATCGAAACCGGGAATGACCCGCTCGATCATGTCGCGGATGAGGTCGTAATCATCGGCAAGCGCCTTCCAGTCGACATGGGCATTGCCAAGCGTCGCCTCGGCGATGCCAGCGACGATGGCCACTTCCGAGCGCAGCTCATCCGAGGCCGGTGGATTGATGCCGCCGGAACCGTGCACCATGCTCATGGAATCCTCCACCGTAACGATCTGCGAGCGCCCGGCCGAATTGCGGTCGATTTCCGTTCGGCCGAGGCAGGGCAGCACAAAGGAGGTTTCGCCCGGCACCAAGTGCGAATGGTTGAGCTTGGTTGCGATGTTGACGGTCAGCTTCTGCTTTTCGAAAGCCTTGACGATCAGCGGGCTGTCGGGCGTCGCCCGCATGAAATTGCCGCCGAGCGCGATGAAAGTCTGAGCCTTGCCGTCCAGCATCGCGGCGACGGCTTCGACGGTATTGTGGCCGGGCTTGCGCGGCATGGGGACGCCAAGTTCCTTTTCCAGCGCATCGAGAAGCGCGGGCGGGGCTTTTTCATCGATGCCGACGGTGCGGTCGCCTTGCACGTTGGAATGGCCGCGCACGGGGCAAAGGCCGGCGCCCGGATGGCCGATATTGCCACGCAGCAGCATAAAATTGGTGATCTCGCGAACGATAATGACCGAATGCCTGTGCTGCGTGACACCCATGGCCCAGGTGGCGATGACGGAACCGGCGTTCATGTAGATGCGGGCGGCTTCCTCGATCTCCGCGCGGGTGAGGCCGGACTGGTCGAGGATGCTCTCCCAGCTCGTCGCATCGACGGCGGCGCGATAGGCATCGAATTCGGCCGCATGTTCGGTGATGAAGTCGTAGTCGATGATGGCGGGCTCGCCCGCCGCCCTTGCTGCATCGTCGGCGGCGAAGACTGCCTTGCTCATGCCGCGAACGGCCGCCATATCGCCACCCTGACGCGGCTGGTAATAGTTGGTGGCGATTTTCGTGCTGCTGCCGGTGATCATTTCGATCTTGTCCTGGGGGTCGGCGAAACGCTCGAGACCCTTTTCCCGGATGGGATTAAAGACAGCGATGCGGGCGCCGCGAAGGGCGGCGCGGCGCAAGTCGCCAAGCATGCGTGGATGGTTGGTGCCGGGATTTTGCCCGATGACGAAAATGGCGTCCGTCTGCTCGAAATCCTCCAGCAGCACCGTGCCCTTGCCGACGCCGATCGATTCTTTCAGGCCGACGCCGCTCGCCTCGTGACACATGTTGGAGCAGTCGGGGAAATTATTGGTACCGTAAAGCCTGACCATCAACTGATAGAGGAAGGCCGCCTCGTTGGAGGCACGGCCGGAGGTATAGAACTCAGCCCGGTCGGGACTGTCGAGGCTGTTGAGGATACGGCCGATTTCGGCAAAGGCATCGTCCCAGGAGACAGGCAGATATCTGTCGCTCGCCCGGTCATAACGCATTGGATGGGTGAGGCGGCCCTGTTTTTCCAGATCGTAATCAGACCAGCTGCGCAGTTCGGATACGGTGCGGCTGGCGAAGAAATCCGGCGGCACCCGGGCTTCCGTTGCTTCCCATGACACCGCCTTGACGCCGTTTTCGCAGAACTCGAAAGAGGAGCCATGTTCCGGGTCTCCCCAGGCGCAGCCCGGGCAGTCGAATCCATCCGGCTGGTTGGTCTTCAAAAGCGTGCGGGCGCCGGAAATCGGGGCGCCGGATTCCAGGAGGCGTTTGCCGACGCTTTTGAGTGCGCCCCAGCCACCTGCGGCGGAGGATGCCTTGCCTATGAAATCCGTCTTGCTCATGATTGTGATTCCCGGGATGTGTCTTCTTGCGCGCGCCCGACGGCGCTTGCCGTTTGTCAAAAGCATCTTCAAAAGCGCTGATCCGCACCGCCTGTCAATGTCTTAATTGTGCATTGCGGCAAAACCTTTGTTCGCCCATTCGACATTTAAAACGGGAACGGCGTAAAGGGGGTGGACGTTGTCGTAAAACAAGCCGCGCAGATTGGCTAAACATGCTTTTGGCCGCTGGCTGAGACCCTGCCGGCCAATAGGAAGAGGAATGTCGAATGGATTTTTTGCCGCGGCCGGAGAGCTTGCGTATTTGCTGCTACCCGGTTGTTGACAATATACCTTTTAACGCCATTCTGCCTGCGCATCCGTGCACTGCCATATTTGAATACAAGGGGACGCCAGATGACAGACCGTGACGACGATCCTGTCGCGCCCGAGGACATGAAGCCGACGGAAGCGCCCTCCGATATCTACGCCGAAGACGGTTCGGTACGCTCCGATTTTCTGACGATGGTGGGTGCGGCGATCGCTGACCGCGATCTGCTTTTCCTGCGCAAGAATGTGGCGCGGCTGCACGAATCGGAACTTGGTGACTTGCTGGAATCCATCCTGCCGGAACAGCGCCATGCGCTGGTGCGGCTTCTCGGTTCCGATTTCGACATGACGGCGCTGACCGAGGTGGATGAGGGCATCCGTCTCGATATCGTTGACCAGATGTCGAATGAACAGATTGCCGCCGGCATTGGCGAGCTGGATTCGGACGACGCCGTCTATATTCTCGAGGACCTCGACGACGAAGACCGCGAGGATATTCTCTCGCAACTGCCGTTCACTGAACGCGTGCGGCTGATGCGGGCGCTGGATTATCCAGAAAGTTCGGCCGGTCGCCGCATGCAGACGGAATTCGTCGCCGTGCCGCCGTTCTGGACCGTGGGGCAGACCATCGACTACCTGCGCGAGGAGGAGGAGCTGCCGGAATCCTTCTCGCAGATTTTTGTCATCGATCCCACCTTCAAGCTGGTCGGCGCGCTCGATCTCGACAGGGTTCTGCGCGCCAAACGTCAGGTGAAGATCGAAACGATCATGCACGAGACCAACCACTCCATTCCGGCGGAGATGGACCAGGAAGAGGCCGCGCAGCTTTTCGAGCAATATGACCTTCTCTCCGCCGCCGTGGTCGATGATAACGGCCGACTGGTGGGCGTGCTGACCATCGATGATGTGGTGGACGTCATTCAGGAAGAGGCCGAGGAGGATTTGCTGCGCCTTGGCGGTGTCGGTGACGAAGAACTGTCGGACTCGATCGCCAGCACGTCCCGTTCGCGCGTGCCCTGGCTTGCGGTTAACCTTATCACCGCCTTTCTCTCCGCCTCTGTCATCAGCCTGTTCGATGCAACGATCCAGCAGATCGTCGCGCTGGCGATCCTGATGCCGGCGGTGGCCGGTATGGGCGGCAATGCCGGATCGCAGACCATGACGGTGTCGGTGCGGGCGCTCGCCACCAAAAGCCTCGATATTCACAACGCTGCGCGCATCATCCGGCGCGAGGCGGGCGTGGGTATTCTGAATGGCATGCTGTTCGGCTGCGCCATCGGCATCGTTGCCGGTATCTGGTTTCAGGATATCCATATCGGCGGCATCATCGCCACGGCCATGTGCCTCAACATGCTGGCGGCGGCGCTGGCGGGCATTCTCATTCCGCTGGTGCTCGACAAGTTCGGCGCGGACCCGGCGGTCTCGTCGGCAGTTTTCGTGACGGCGGTCACCGATATTGTCGGCTTCTTCGCCTTTCTGGGGATCGCGACCTGGTGGTACGGTATTTCCGGATAGGGCCAGACGGGCGAAAATTGACTTTTACGTGAAGGTCAAATAATATCTTCCGGTGATGAATCGGATAGGCCCTTGGACAAGTATTATAGCATAACCGAACTGACACGCGAATTCGGTGTTTCCACCCGCACCTTGAGGTTTTACGAGGACGAGGGACTGATTCACCCTGAACGTCGCGGGCGCACACGGCTTTTCAGGGCTGCAGACCGCCGCCTTATTCAGGAAATCCTGCGCGGCCGCCGTATCGGTTTCACGATCTCCGAAATTCGCGAGATCATTCACGTCTACAAGGAACCGCCGGGCGAATCGGGCCAATTGGTGCTTCTGATGAAGAAGGTCGATGAAAAGCGCGCCGAGCTTCGGCAAAAACGCAAGGACATCGAAGAGACGCTGGCGGAACTCGACAATGTCGAAGAAGCCTGTCTGACGCGGCTTGCCGAAATCGGCGTTGGGACGTGAAAGCAGCTCGTGCTGCTTGATTCGTCAGTGATTTAATGCCGAAAACAGGCCTTAAGCCTTCTATCTTTACCGCATTCCTTTGGGGGACGATCGCCAGAGTGGTGATGGGCCGCGTTGGAGCGAGTATGTGCCGCTTGTCGCCTTCTCCCCGCCGGGGAGAAGGTCGCGGCAGCGGGATGAGGGGGCTAGGGTAGAGATATTCGGCAACGTTGCCCCCTCATCCGACCCTTCGGGCCACCTTCTCCCCCTCAGGGAGAAGAAACAAGCGGCAAGCCCTGACGTCTCCCTACTGTGCCTCAACCGTGCACTGTTGCGCCACCTCACTGACCTTCGTCTGCTGATCGGCGTTGAGCTTGCCTTCCATCATCGTGTCGAACAGGTTTTCCGCCTGCAGCTTCTCCAGTGTGCAGCCGCAGAAACGCTGGCACAGTTCCAGCCCGTTGGCCTGCTCGACGCAGCTCTTTTCACAGCTCGATTTGTAAAGCTCGACCTGATCGACAGGCGAGGGTGGGGCTATGAGCGACAGGGTATAGACAAGGCCGATAAGCACCGGCTGGTGGATGAGGTAGAATGCCAGGCTGTGGCGGCCGGCGCCTGCGATCAGGTTACGAGGCGAACTCGGGCTTCGAAAGCGGTCGAGCCAGTCGCGCGGCGTGACGAATTGCGACACCGCAAGCCCGGCAAGGAAGGGCGCAAGCCAGGGCAGAAGCGGCACGTAGTCGTTCGAACGGGGCGGCGTGGTGGAAAAACCAATCCAGGCCAACCATTTTGCGTTGAACAGTTCGGACTGCAGATAGTGAGGCAGGGTGAAGGCGATCACGGCAAAAAGCAACGTCACGGCCGCGGGGGCTCGCACGAACAGCAACCCGACAAGGCTTGCCGCGGCGATATTGTGCAATATGCCGAAGAAGATGAAGCTGTCCGGAAAGGCGAAATAGGTGGCGATGGTAATGAGCAGTGCCGAGCCGGCCACCATCGCAAAACGTTTGCCGAAAGACGGCCAGTTGACGCCCTTACCATGGGCGAGAAACAGGCTGAAACCGGCCAGAAACAGGAACGAGCTGGCGATGCCGCGCGCATAGAGTTTCCACAGGCCGGTGGTTGCCGTGCCGGGTTCCAGATAGCCGAAATATTCCAGATTCCATGTGAAGTGGTAGGACGCCATGGCGATGAGGGCCAGCCCGCGCAGGGTGTCGAGACCGCCTATGCGGCCTTTGCGGCGGTTTTCGTTTGCGGCTGCGTTCGTGTTCATGGTTTCCGTTTTCGGCTTTCGGGGGGCGGTATCACGCTCGGCTTGGCCCCTGAAGTGCGGCTATTTCAAGGCCTGTTTTCTTCCATAATGGCGCGCCGTGCTTCGGAAAAGAACTGGCGGCGTAACAACGCCACGATGATGATGACCGTGCTGGCGATGAAGACATAGGGGCTGATGAACCAGCCGAGATAACCGATTGACAGAAAGATGGTCCGCAGGCCGTCATTGAAGTTCTTAGCAGCGATGATGTTCATCTTTATGACGTTTTCGGCTGCCCGCTCGGCCGCCCTGCGATCGGCGCCGACATCGTGGACCATGGGAATGGCGCCGAACAGGATGGTGCAATAGTTGAACAGGCGGTAGGACCAGCCGAACTTGAAGAAGGAATAACCGAAAAGACAGGTCAGCCCGATGACCTTCAGCTCGAAGGCCGTGCGCCCGGCATACTGCACGAACGGCATGTCGCGAAACACCGATTCGACCTGTTCTGTGGCGCCCAGCAGGGCGAAACATCCGCCGATGGCGAAGATGGAGGTGGAGGCGAAGAAGGCGGTGCCATTCTGAAGGCCGGCCATGATCTGCGTGTCGATCATCTTCAGGTCGCGCTTCAGCGAATTCATGATCCACTCGCGGCGGCGCTCGGCCATGGCCTGGTTGAGGCTGGCTCTCGAAAACAGCCTCGTGCCCGTCGTGACATGGGTATAAACGGCCCATAGCAGGATGAAAACCACGATCGAGATATAGTCCATCACGGTCATCACGGGCAGGCCACCTTGCTGTTTGCGAATCTTCGAAAGCATATTGATTTGAAGGCCATGGCAAGGCAATGGCGGCGGCTGCCGTTACTCCATATTCTCCTTGGGCGTTGCGGTTCGGTTTTTCGCTAACGTTCCGGTAACCAAGTCGCTTTATCAATCCAGTCGCGGACGATGTGTCTGCCGGTTCCGGGTTAAGGTTTTGCGTCCCGGTTCCGCCCGTTTTTTTGCCTGCGGCGAGGGCCGATTGACAGAATGGCCGTTCGCACCTAGCCTTTTATCTGGACCGGTGTTTCCGGTATCCGGAGCAGCCAAGGCTGATATGCCCCGCATCCTGCAGGCAGGTCTTGTTTTCTCCGGCCCGGTATCAGCGGCAGTCCGGCATGAGCAACCGGGGAACGCCTTTTTCTACGAATCGTTCCCTTCCTGTCTGTCTGCCCCTGGCTTGCGACACGGCGAAGATGCCGGTCCGTTTCATTCTCTTCCTTCAGGTTTCAGATGACAGATAAAAACCGCTCCGTTTTCATTCTTGGCGGCGCGCGCTCCGGCAAGTCCCGTTTTGCGGAGGAGCTTGCGGGCAAGTCGGGTGGAAGCCTGCATTATCTGGCCACTGGCCGAGCATGGGATGACGAGATGCGCGACCGCATCGTCCATCATCAGGCGCGGCGCGGCGGCGAATGGACAACGCATGAAGCGCCCGTCGATATTGCCGCCGTGCTGGACCAGCTCGGCGCGCCGGAAAATGTCGTTCTCATCGATTGCCTCACCCTGTGGCTCACCAATCTGATGATGGAGAACGCCGATATCGAGGCTGCTTTTGCGGCGCTCGAGACGGCGATTGCATCGGCTCGAGCTAAGCTGATTCTCGTCTCCAACGAAGTCGGTCTCGGCATCGTGCCGGAAAACCGCATGGCGCGGGAATTTCGCGATCACGCCGGCCGCCTGCATCAGCGAATCGCCGCCATTGCCGCAGAAGTCTATTTCGTCGCCGCCGGCCTGCCCCTGAAGATGAAGGGCTGAAGGGTACGCGCGCAAGCGGGGCCGGCATCGCTGCGCATTTTGCTCTTGTACAAATTTCTCTCGTAAAGCCGCGTCCCGTTTTGCCGGGGCTGCGACAGCTTTGCTTTCTTGACCTGGATCAAGGTGGCGCTCTCCCGCCGGTGGCAATGCTCCAACCGACGCATAGGCACGTTTCCGCTCTCTTGGGCGCGTGCCGTGCCTTTCGTCGGTCGGCTTGCACGTTGGGGGAAACCAACAATGAATTACACGTTAGAAACCGCGATCGTGGCGCTCGGCGCCTTTCTCGCGTTGCTTGGGGCAGCCTTTGCCCATGACAGTCTTTTCGCAGCCCATATGTGGGTACTGTTCTTTACGCTTCTGGTCAGCACGGTGCTTTTGCTGCGCCGTGTCTCCTTCGCGCCTGTCGGTTCTGCCACGCGTGCTCACTTGAAGTCGGAATATTTCGACGAGGTGGTGAAATACGGCGTCATCGCCACTGTGTTCTGGGGTGTCGTCGGCTTTCTGGTTGGCGTTGTCGTGGCGCTTCAGCTCGCCTTTCCCGATCTCAACATCGCGCCCTATTTCAATTTCGGCCGGATGCGGCCGCTGCACACATCGGCGGTTATCTTCGCTTTCGGGGGAAATGCGCTGATCGCCACCTCCTTTTACGTGGTGCAGAGAACCTGTCGGGCGCGGCTGTTCGGCGGCAATCTCGGCTGGTTCGTGTTCTGGGGCTACAACCTCTTCATCGTCATGGCCGCCACCGGCTATCTGCTCGGGATTACGCAGGGCCGCGAATATGCGGAACCGGAATGGTATGTGGATATCTGGCTGACCATTGTCTGGGTCGCCTATCTGCTGGTGTTCCTCGGTACGATCCTCACGCGCAAGGAGCCGCATATCTATGTGGCGAACTGGTTCTACCTCAGTTTCATCGTCACCATCGCCATGCTGCATATCGTCAACAATCTCGCCATTCCCGTCTCGTTCCTTGGCGTCAAGAGCTATTCGGCTTTTTCGGGCGTGCAGGACGCGCTGACGCAATGGTGGTACGGCCATAACGCTGTCGGGTTTTTCCTGACAGCCGGCTTCCTCGGCATGATGTATTATTTCATTCCCAAGCAGGTGAACCGCCCGGTCTATTCCTACCGCCTGTCGATCATCCACTTCTGGGCGCTGATCTTCATGTATATCTGGGCCGGCCCGCACCATCTGCACTATACGGCGCTGCCGGACTGGGCGCAGACGCTCGGCATGGTGTTCTCGATCATGCTGTGGATGCCGTCCTGGGGCGGCATGATCAACGGCCTGATGACGCTATCGGGCGCCTGGGACAAGATCCGTACAGACCCCATCGTGCGCATGATGGTGATGGCGGTGGCCTTTTACGGCATGGCGACCTTCGAAGGTCCGATGATGTCGATCAAGGCCGTCAACTCGCTCAGCCACTATACCGACTGGACCATCGGCCATGTGCATTCGGGTGCTCTCGGTTGGAACGGCATGATCACCTTCGGCGCGATCTATTACCTGACGCCGAAACTCTGGGGCAGGGAGCGTCTTTACAGCCTGCAACTCGTCAACTGGCACTTCTGGCTCGCCACGATCGGCATCGTCATCTACGCGGCCGTCATGTGGGTGGCCGGCATCCAGCAGGCCTTGATGTGGCGCGAATACGATACCCAGGGCTTCCTCGTCTATTCCTTCGCGGAGTCGGTCGCGGCGCTGTTCCCCTATTACGTGATGCGTGCATTGGGCGGCCTGATGTTCCTCAGTGGCGCGCTGATCATGGCCTACAACGTTACAATGACCATCCTCGGTCATCAACGCGAGGAGGGCGCCAGCGAAGGCGCGGTGCCCTCGCTGCAGCCTGCTGAATAAGGAGGGCTCCGATGTCCATTCTTGACAAACACGCCGTCGTCGAACGCAACGCCACGCTGCTTCTGGTCGGTTCTTTGCTGGTCGTCTCCATCGGCGGTATCGTGGAAATCGCACCGCTCTTTTATCTCGAAAACACCATCGAGAAGGTGGAGGGCATGCGGCCCTACACGCCGCTGGAACTGGCCGGGCGCAACATCTACATCCGCGAGGGATGTTATGTCTGCCACAGCCAGATGATCCGACCGTTCCGCGACGAGGTGGAGCGTTACGGGCATTACAGCCTGGCAGCGGAATCCATGTATGACCATCCGTTCCAGTGGGGTTCCAAGCGCACGGGGCCGGATCTTGCGCGTGTCGGCGATCGTTATTCGAACGAGTGGCACGTGCAGCATCTGGCCGATCCGCGTTCGGTCGTGCCGGAATCGATCATGCCCTCCTATGCTTTCCTGAAGACCACGACGCTGAAGGTCACCGAGGTTTCCATGGAGCTGAAGGCCAACCGCGCCGTCGGCGTACCCTATAGCGACGAGATGATCGAAAAGGCGAGCGCTGACATGAAGGCGCAGGCTGACCCGAATGCCGATACCAGCGAGCTGCTAGCGCGTTACCCGAAGGCCAAGGTCGGCGATTTCGACGGCGATCCGGCCAAGCTCACCGAAATGGATGCGCTTGTGGCCTATCTGCAAATGCTCGGCACGCTGGTCGATTTCTCGACCTATGACGATGCCGCCGGATACCGGTGAGGAGGTGTGAGCCATGGAAACCTACACGGCCATGCGCCACTTCGCCGATAGCTGGGGTCTGCTTGCCATGACCCTATTCTTTGCCAGCGTCGTTGTTTTCACCCTTCGCCCAGGCTCGAGAAAAGCCGCGGACGATGCCGCCAGCATTCCGCTCAAGGAGGACTAGGATATGTCCGAAAAACACATCGATAAAATCAGCGGCGTCGAAACCACTGGCCATGAATGGGACGGTATCCGCGAGCTGAACAACCCAATGCCGCGCTGGTGGGTCTGGACCTTCTATCTCACGATACTGTGGGCCATCGGCTATACCATCGCCTATCCGGCATGGCCGCTGATCAACGGGGCGACGCAAGGGTTGCTCGGCTGGAACAGCCGCGGCGATATTGCCGCCGATATTGCCGATGCAAAACAGTTGCAGAGCGTCTTTGTCGACAAAATCGCCAATGCGTCGCTTGCCGAAATTCAGACCGACCCGGCCCTGAGTCAATTTGCCCTTTCCGGCGGCGCGGCCGCTTTCAAGGTCAATTGCATCCAGTGTCACGGTTCGGGCGCGGAAGGCGGGCAGGGTTATCCCAACCTCAACGATGACGACTGGATGTGGGGCGGCAGCGTCGAGGACATCTATACAACGGTGAAGCACGGCATTCGTTTTGCCGACGATGCTGATACGCGTGCTTCGGAAATGCCGGCCTTCGTCGACATTCTGAAGTCTGACGAAATCCGCGAGGTTGCCGCCTATGTCGTCAGTCTGACCGGAAAGCCTTCCAATCCGGCGCTGGTGGAACCTGGCAAACAGGTTTTTGCGGATAATTGCGCTTCTTGCCACGGTGAGGATGCTAAGGGCAACCGCGAGTTCGGAGCACCCAATCTTGCCGATGCTATCTGGCTGAAGGCCCACGGCGAAGAAGGTATCGCTGCACAGATACGGTCACCGAAACATGGGGTGATGCCTGCCTGGGGAGAGCGTCTCGGTGATACGACCGTCAAGCAGCTTGCCATCTTCGTGCATTCGCTTGGTGGGGGTGAATGAGGTGAGCAGAATGTGGAGAGGGGGCGCCGGGGAGGCGCCCTTTTTATCATGGGCAGATCAGGCGTTGTCCGCCCGTCCATCCGGATATTCGGCTGGTCCCTTCAACTCGATCTTGTTGCCGAATGGATCACGGAAATAGTACGAATGTCCCATTCCTCTCGCGCCGCCGTGAAAGGCTTCCTGTTCTATCGTAACGTTAAATTTCGCCAGATGTGCGCGAAGCGCATCATGGTTCAGGGGACCGGTCGCTATGCAGATGTGATCGACATTCCGTCCTCCGGCGACGGGCGGAGCAGCCTTTGTGCCACCGGGATGTGTGACATCCCACAGCACGATCAAGGCATTTCCGCACCAGACCTGTTCCATGCCGAGAGCAGGATAAGAGTAACCATCAGTGCACCCCAGCACGTTCCGGTAGAAATCGAGCGCCCGCGCCATATCGTCGACGATGAAGACGATATGATCGATACCGACCAGCGAAAAAGGCGGCGTTGTCAAAGTCATTGCGGGTTCCTGCCGATCAGTTTTTCGACCAGACGGCCAGTTCGTATCCATCCGGATCGGTGAAATGGAAACGCCGGCCGCCGGGAAAGGCGAAGATCGCGACGCTGATCTGGCCGCCGGCGGCCTCGATACGCCGTTGCACATCCTCGATATCGGCGGCGTAGAGAATGACGAGCGGTCCGCCCTTGGAAGAAACCGGCGCGGTGGTGGTGAAGCCGCCCGTCAGGCGGCCGTCGGAGAATTCGCAATATTGCGGACCGTAATCCTTGAAAGTCCAACCGAACGCGCCGCCGTAAAATTCCTTGCTGCGCTCGATATCGGCGACGTTGAATTCGACATAGTCGATGCGTCGGTCGTTTGTATTCGTGATCATCTTTCCTCCATCAATCCTTTTCGAGCAGCGCCTTCAGCGTTTCGAGATCGGCCGTGACCGCTCTTGCATCCTGATCGAAATCCTCGTCCGTCATGCCCTGAAGGCGAAGCAGGGTGAAACTCACCTCCGTACCGTCGCCATTCGGTGTCACCCGTAGCGCGTTATAAACTTTGATACCATCCGGCAATGTCACGACGTGGTCGATGACGCCCAATTCGTTTGCGGGCGCAAAATTGACGCGTACCTCGCCAAGCGGCCCGCCCTCGGCGATCCAGTCTTGGCCATCGGCTTTAAGACCGCCCGCAAGGCCCGCGGCCCAGCGGGGCATATTCTGAGGGTCGGAGGCGAAGTTGTAGACCTCAGCCCACGGTTTTTCGATGGATAGATGAATGATTCTCGACTGCATGACAGGCATTTCATCCTCCCTGACGGCGCTTTCCCGCGACTGCGCCACTTTGTCGTCACTTGATGCAAGTCAAGGATGTTTCACTGCGGAGATGGGAGAAAGCAAGGAGATAAAAATGGACTCCTATCATGAACATCTATCGCGCCGGACAGGATCGCCCGCAACAGCCGGTTGAAAGACTGGAGGCGGAAGCCGTCAATTCCGCAAAAACGCGCAAACCGCTCTATGAAGCGCGCAAGAAGATTTTTCCCAAGCGCGCCGAGGGCCGGTTCCGGCGGTTCAAATGGCTGGTAATGCTGATCACGCTCGGCATTTATTATCTGACGCCATTCCTGCGCTGGGACCGTGGCCCCTATGCGCCAGATCAGGCGGTGTTGATCGATATCGCCAACCGGCGCTTTTATTTCTTCTTCATCGAAATCTGGCCGCAGGAGTTCTTTTTCGTCGCCGGATTGCTGGTCATGGCGGGGCTGGGGCTCTTTCTCGTCACCTCCGCCGTTGGGCGCGCATGGTGCGGTTATACCTGTCCGCAGACCGTCTGGGTCGATCTGTTTCTGGTGGTCGAGCGGGCGATAGAGGGCGACAGGAACGCTCGCATGAAACTGGATGCGGCGCCCTTCACGTTTGGCAAGTTACACAAGCGGGTGTTGAAACATGCGGTCTGGCTGGTCATCGGTGTTCTGACAGGTGGAGCCTGGATCTTCTATTTTGCCGATGCGCCGACGCTGGCGAGAGAGTTCCTGACCGGCGAAGCACCCATGATCGCTTACACCACCGTCGCGATCCTCACCGCTACTACCTATGTCTTCGGCGGGCTGATGCGGGAACAGGTCTGCACCTATATGTGCCCCTGGCCGCGCATTCAGGCAGCGATGCTGGACGAGAATTCGCTTGTCGTCACTTATAATGACTGGCGGGGTGAACCGCGCTCGCGGCACGCTAAAAAGGCTGCGGCGGCAGGGGAGAGCATCGGCGATTGCGTCGATTGCAATGCCTGCGTTGCGGTCTGTCCCATGGGCATCGACATCAGGGACGGGCAGCAGCTGGAATGCATCACCTGCGCGCTCTGTATCGATGCCTGTGACGGGGTGATGGACAAGATCGGCAAACCGCGCGGGCTGATCGCCTATGCGACGCTGTCCGAATACCAGTCCAATATGGCGCTGGCGACCGGCAACGGCGAATACGCCATCCGTCCCGCCAATGTGCGCGAAGAGGACGGCCGTTTCAGTAGGCGCGTGCGCCACTTCAACTGGCGCATCATCTTCCGGCCGCGCACGCTGCTTTATACGGCCATCTGGGCTGCTGTGGGCATCGGCATGCTGTTTGCGCTGGTGACGCGCGAGCGGCTGGCGCTCAACGTGCTGCACGACCGCAACCCGCAATATGTGCTGGAATCGAACGGGTCCATCCGCAACGGTTACACGGTCCGAATCCTCAACATGGTGCCACAGCCACGCATAATGAGCCTGACGATGGACGGCCTTCCGAATGCGGTGATGAAGATAAACGGCATGGCCGATACGGCTGCCCGGGCTTTCGAGGTGACCGTGGAGCCGGATGAGGCGACGACGCTGAAGGTCTTTGTCACCCTGCCGGGCGAGGATGTTGCGCGGGTAGCTGAAAATTTCGAATTCATCGTCAGCGATACGGCCGGCCACGAAACGGCCCGTTACGATGCGGTCTTCAATGCTCCGGGAGTGAAAAAATGACGGTGAACAATCAACGCGCCTCCGGTTTCACATTTACCGGCTGGCACATGCTCGGCGTCATGATGCTGTTCTTTGGTACCATCATTACCGTCAACATGATCATGGCCTGGAACGCGATCCATAGCTGGAGCGGGCTTGTGGTGCCCAATACCTATGTGGCCAGCCAGCAGTTCAACGCCAAGGCGGAGGCCGCCAAGGCAAGGGCTGCAACCGGCATCAAGGGCAGGCTGGCGGTGGATGAAAAGACCGTGCGTTACGAAGTTTTCCATCCGGATGCCGGGCCTGTCGACACGGATACGGTGACGGCGCATTTCCGCCGGCCCGTGGGTGAGAGCCAGAATTTCGACATGGAGCTGGCCCCGGTTTCGACAGGTGTTTTCACTGCTGCGCATGACATGTTGCCCGGCCAATGGATCGTCGAAGTGACAGCCGTCAAGGATGGCCGGATCATCGTGCATGAGGGCACGCGGATCGCCGTCATCAGGGGGCGCAAATGAGCTGCTGCGCACCGGGAACGGAAGGGTCGCTGCAACTCGGCGAACCGGTCAATCCGCCATCGTCGGAGGAATTGCTGCTGGCGAGCCGCGATCTGGGGCAGGGTCTTCGCCAGACCGATCTCAGCGTGCCGGGTGTTTATTGCGGCGCCTGCATCACCACCATCGAGACTGCGCTTCGCCGCGTGCCGCAAGTGGAGCGGGCGCGGGTGAACCTGTCGTCGAAACGGGTGGCGGTCGTCTGGAAGGAAGAGGTCGATGGCGTCAGGACCGATCCTGCCGATCTTGCCCGCGCGATCCTTTCAACCGGATACAGGACACATCTTTTCGCGAGCGGGCAGGATGCTTCAGACGCGTTGCGCTCGCAGCTTATCAGGGCGGTGGCACTTTGCGGCTTTGCGTCCGCCAACATCATGCTGCTGTCGGTATCCGTCTGGTCGGGCGCGGATGCGGCGACGCGTGACATGTTCCACTGGATTTCGGCGATGATCGCCGCGCCGGCGCTGATCTATGGCGGGCGTTTCTTTTATCGATCGGCCTGGAATGCGCTGAAACACGGCCGCACCAATATGGATGTGCCGATCGCGCTCGCCATCACGCTTTCCTACGCCGTTTCGCTGTGGGAGACGATCCATCACGGCGAACACGCGTGGTTCGACGCGACGGTATCGCTGCTGTTCTTCCTGCTGATCGGTCGCACGCTTGATCATGTCATGCGCGACAAGGCGCGCTCGGCGATTGCCGGATTGGCCCGCCTTTCGCCGCGCGGCGCTACCGTCATCGACGCGGACGGGGTGCGGGACTACCGGTCGCTTGCGGATATCGAACCCGGAATGTCGATTGCGATTGCGGCGGGTGACCGGGTAGCGGTGGATGCCGTGGTGGTCTCCGGCAGCAGCGATCTCGACATGTCCATCGTCAATGGTGAAAGCGCGCCGCGCCGCGTTGCGGCAGGCGACAGCCTGCAGGCCGGCACGCTCAACCTCACCGGTTCGCTCACCGCCCGGGTGACCGCCTCGGCAAGGGATTCCTTTCTGTCGGAAGTGATCGGGTTGATGGAGGCGGCCGAAGGCGGACGGGCGCGTTACCGCCGTATCGCCGACCGCGCCGCAAGCTATTATTCACCCGTGGTGCATCTTCTCGCGCTGGTCACGTTTATCGGCTGGGGCATTTTCGGCGGCGACTGGAAACAGGCGATGCTGATTGCCATCGCGGTTCTCATCATCACTTGTCCCTGCGCGCTCGGCCTTGCCGTTCCCGTCGTGCAGGTGGTGGCGGCTGGAAGGCTCTTCCGGCACGGCATTATGGTCAAGGAAGGTTCGGCGATGGAGCGGCTGGCCGAAATCGACACCGTGCTATTCGACAAAACCGGCACCCTCACTGTTGGTAAACCGAGACTGGTCAAGACAGGTGATGTGACGCCGGCCACCATGGCAATCGCGGCGGGACTTGCCGCCCATTCGCGTCATCCGTTGTCGAAAGCCCTACAGGCCGCCTATAACGGTGCCCTGCCGGCCTATGAGGTGGTCCGGGAAATTCCGGGCTCGGGTGTGGAGGCCGAGACGGCATCCGGCATCTACCGGCTCGGCAATCGCCGTTTCGCCTGCGCGGATGAGGCAAGGCTCGACAATGGCGATGCGCGGTCGGAAGTGGTGCTGTCGCTCGATGGCCATCAACTGGCAAGCTTCGGTTTCGAGGATAATCCGCGCGTTGGTGCGGTTGCGGCTTTGCGTCATCTCTCAGTGCGGGGTCTTGTGCAGGAAATCGTTTCGGGTGACCGGCCCGCCGCCGTCAGCGCGATGGCGCAGCGGCTGGGGATCGGCAACTGGCGTGCCGACCTGTCGCCGAAGGACAAGGCGGCTCGTTGCGCCGAGCTTGCCGACGAGGGGCGCAGGGTGCTGATGGTCGGGGACGGTATCAACGACGCGCCGGCGCTGGCCGCCGCGCATGTTTCGATGGCTCCGGCCACCGCCGCCGATATAGGCCGCCAGGCCGCCGACTTCGTGTTCATGCACGAAGATCTGGATGCGGTTCCTGTTGCAATAGAGACCTCGCGCCGGGCTGGGCGGCTTATCCGGCAGAATTTCGCGTTGGCCATCGGCTACAACATCATCGCGGTGCCGATTGCGATTGCCGGTTACGCGACGCCGATGATCGCGGCCATCGCCATGTCGACATCGTCGCTGATCGTTGTCGCCAACGCCCTGCGTCTTGCCGGAGCGGCGGAGGCCGTTTCTGCGCGAGAGATCGTGCCGACGGGCTTTACAGGCGAGGGGGCGCAACCCGCATGAATATGCTTATCTATCTTATTCCCGTCGCCCTGTTTCTCGGTGCGCTCGGGCTTTCCGCTTTTCTCTGGTCGGTGCGGTCAGGGCAATATGAGGATATGGACGGGGCAGCCTGGCGGGCACTGGACGATGGCGACGACCGGCCTCGACCTTCCTAGAGACAGGCCCATCGCTTCCATTGCGAGCGTCTTTCGACATGAGGCAAATATGCAAAGCTGACTTGCGTCATCAAAATTTAATCGTTTCAGTCGCGGCCAGCCTTGCCGTTTGGTGATTACAGTGCCACAACACGACCACCTAAAAGCAAGATGGAGGCACATCCGTGGAACAGGCAGAAATCGGTTTGATCGGTCTCGGCGTCATGGGCTCGAACCTGGCGTTGAACATCGCAGAAAAGGGCAACAAGATTGCCGTATTCAACCGAACCCCTGAAGCGACGAAGAAATTCTACGCCGAGGCTGGAGACCTGCAGGGGCAATTGATCCCTTGCGAAACCATCGAGGAATTCGTCGCCGCCATTCGTCCTCCGCGTCCGATCATCATCATGATCAAGGCTGGCGACCCCGTCGACCAGCAGATGGAAATCCTTAAACCCCATCTCGCCAACGGCGATATCATGATCGACGCCGGCAATGCCAATTTCCGCGATACGATCCGCCGTTTCGATAATCTGAAAGATAGCGGCCTGACCTTTATCGGCATGGGCGTTTCCGGCGGTGAAGAAGGCGCGCGTCATGGACCGTCGATCATGGTTGGCGGTACCGAAGACAGCTGGAAGCGCGTCGAGAAGGTTCTGACCTCCATCTCCGCCAAGTATAATGACGATCCGTGCGTGGCATGGCTCGGCAATGACGGCGCCGGCCACTTCGTCAAGACCATCCATAACGGCATCGAATATGCCGACATGCAGATGATCGCCGAAATCTACGGCATCCTGCGCGATGGCCTTGGCATGAGCGCCGTCGAAATCGCCGATGTGTTCGCCGAATGGAACAAGGGCCGCCTGAATTCCTACCTGATCGAGATCACCGAGAAGGTTCTGCGCGCCGCCGATCCAATTACCGGCAAGCCGATGGTCGATCTGATCCTCGACAAGGCCGGCCAGAAGGGCACAGGCAAGTGGTCGGTCATCGAAGCCCAGAACATGGGCGTCGCCGCAACCGCCATTGAGGCGGCCGTCGCTGCCCGTATCCTGTCTTCGCAGAAGGATGAGCGTGAAGCTGCCGAGAAGATTTTCGGTCTGCCGACGCTTGCAGCCGCACCCGCAGACAAAAAGGCGTTTATCGCCGATCTGGAAAGCGCGCTTCTGGCCGCCAAGGTCGGCGCCTATGCGCAGGGCTTCGCCATCATGTCGGCCGCGTCGAAGGAGTTCAACTGGAACCTGCCGATGCCGACGATCGCCCGTATCTGGCGCGCCGGCTGCATCATCCGCTCGGAATTCCTCGATGAGATCACTTCGGCCTTTACGAAGGATCCGCATGTGGCCAACCTCATCGTGACGCCGGCCTTCTCCGCCATCGTCAAGGATACCGACGCGCCGCTGCGTCGTGTGGTTTCCTATGCCGTGCTCTCCGGCCTGCCTGTTTCGGCGCTGGCTTCGGCACTCGGCTATTTCGATGCCTATCGCCGCGGTCGCGGCAGCGCCAACCTCATCCAGGCGCAGCGCGACTTCTTCGGCGCCCACGGCTTCGAACGCACCGACGGTGTGGACAAACCGCACGGCCCTTGGGGCAGCGGCGCGGATAGCTTCTGATAGGGTGAAACGACAAACGACAAAAGGCCCGCGCGAGCGGGCCTTTTTCATTTCATCTATGCCTCGATTAGCGGGCGGCGGCGAGACCGACGATCAGGCCGCTGACGGCGTTGATGAGCAGGAACTGGTTGTCGACGCGCACCCAGCGCTGGTCGCGGCGCGGTTCGGCAAGGCGATAGCGGCGGTAGTCACGGCGGTCCACCATGTTGCGGCGCTCACGGGCCGAGAGGCGCTGGCCGCGATCCCAGCGGTGCTTCTTGACGATGACTTTCTTGGTGGTGACCTGACGCTCGACGGTAACGCCGCGATGGCGGTCGTCGTGGCGGCTCTGGGCCTGAGCCATCGGGGCTGCAAGAACGGTGGCTGCCAGAAGAATGGTGACGAACTTTTTCATGGACGTTTCCTCTCGTGTTTCGATGAGGAGAACTTACGAATAAACGAATGAACGGAAACTGAATTTAAAATTACATTTATGTAATGGTTATTAACGGTTAGGTGCGGACATTAATTCTTCGGTTGCAGATTGCAATCCGGCTCTTGGAGTGAGACCGCCCGGTATCCGCCGGACGGCCTTGCTTCATATATCAGGCCCGTTCGGCGGATTTTGCCCAGAGGTTGATATCAGCGTCCTTGGCGTAACGGTCGATTTCGGCCAGTTCTTCGGCGGAGAAATCAGCATTGTCCAGCGCCTTTACGCAGTCCTCGACCTGTTCGACACGGCTTGCGCCGATCAGCGCCGAGGTGATGCGGCCGCCGCGCAGAACCCAGGCAATCGCCATCTGCGCCAGCGTCTGGCCGCGGCGTTCGGCAATACTGTTCAGCGCGCGGATGTTTTCGACATTGCGCTCGTTGAGGAACGCCGGGTTCAGCGACTTGCTCTGCGAGGCGCGGCTACCCTGCGGCACGCCACCGAGATATTTCGTCGTCAACATGCCCTGCGCCAACGGCGAGAAGACGATGGAGCCGATGCCCAGTTCTTCCAACGTGTCGACGAGACCATCTTCTTCGATCCAGCGATTGATCATCGAATAGCTCGGCTGATGGATGATGCAGGGTGTGCCGAGATCCTTCAGGATCGCGGCGGCCTCGCGGGTACGCTTCGAATTGTAGGACGAGATGCCGACATAAAGCGCCTTGCCCGAACGCACGATCTGGTCCAGCGCGCCGCAGGTCTCCTCAAGCGGTGTATTGGGGTCGAAACGGTGGGAATAGAAAATATCGACGTAGTCCAGCCCCATGCGCTTCAGGCTCTGGTCGCAGGAGGCGATTACATATTTGCGGCTGCCCCATTCGCCATAGGGACCTGGCCACATGTTGTAACCGGCCTTGGAGGAGATGATCATCTCGTCGCGATAACCTCTGAAATCCGTCTTCAGAATTTCACCGAAGGCGGTTTCGGCGCTGCCGGGTGGCGGGCCGTAATTGTTGGCGAGATCGAAATGGGTAATGCCGAGATCGAAGGCGCGGCGGCAAATGGCCTGTTTCGTCTGGTGCGGCGTGTCATTACCGAAATTGTGCCAGAGCCCCAGCGAAATCGCCGGCAGTTTCAGGCCGGTCTTGCCACAATGATTGTATTTCATGGATGTGTATCGGTTTTCGGCCGGTTGCCAAACCATGGGTATTCCTCCATTTGCTGATGACTGGCTGCCGCAGAACCCGGCAACCCTTTGAACTGTCGACGACAGGCGCATGTGCACCTGTCATTCCCGAGAGGGATGGTTATGCCTTTCTCCGCATCGTTTCAATGTCGGGATTGGGCGAGGATTGGCAGGTGTGAAGATCGAAGATGCGGAAATGCGGCTGGGGGCCGCCCGCCTTCGGGGTGAAGATGATGCGGCGCGTTTCACCGGCGGAAAGATCGAACAGATTGTCCGAATATCGACCCGGCTGGTCCGCCTCCAACATGACGAAGAGGGCGAGACCGGCGGCGGTGACATCGATTTCAAACTGGCCGTTTTTCAGCGGGCTGACGGAGAGATCCAACCCGGCGGGCTGAAGATCCAGCGCCTTGTAGCTATCGCGCACATGATGGCCTTCGCCGGTCATGCCGTTGGACGCGATGAAGCTCCACGCAAGGATAGCGCCATCCGGCAGGCTGTCCATGTCGATGTCTGTCAGCGTCGCGGCCTTATCCGTCGCGCATGTGCCGTTGGCGGATTTCAGCGGCACGCGGTTGCCGTCCATGGTCAGGGCAACGATGTTCATGTCAATTTCCACATCCTCCGCCGTGTCGTTGACCATCGAGAAGCTCACCCGGCGTCCATCTTCTGAAGGGATGGCCGAGACTGTAACCGGCTGGAAGAAACGGCGGGCGGCATAGTGCAGCGCCTTCCAGCCGCCGCCATAATCGAGGCTCGACCATGAGGCGACCGGCCAGGTGTCGTTGAGCTGCCAATAAAGCGTGCCCATGCAATGGGGCTTGAGCGAGCGCCAGTAATCGACAGCCGTGCGGATGGCCAGCGCCTGCTGCACCTGACTGAGATAAACGAAATTCTTGAAATCGTTGGGGAAGCGGAAATAGCGGAACATGGTGCCCGCAATCCGCTCATTGCCGCCGACATTCTTCTGGTGCAGTTCGATGACCGGGGAGGCGATGTTCATGTCCTTCTCTTCCGCATAGGTGCGGATGACAGGCATGGACGTATAGGATTGGAAACCGAATTCGGAGCAGAAGCGCGGCTTGACCGAGCGGTAATTGTCGAACGACTTGTTCTCGTGCCAGACGGACCAATAATGCATGTCGCCGGAGCCATCCGCGTGCCAGGCGTCGCCATAATCGAGATAACCGGAAGCGGGGCTTGACGGCCACCAAAGCGCTTCGGGAGCGGCTTTTTTCAGGGCTTTTTCGATAGTGCGGTTCAGGCGGTCGTAAGCCACGAGATAGCGGTCGCGATTGTTGCGGGATTCATCGAACCAGGTCAGCGCGCCCACCAGTTCGTTATCACCGCACCAGAGTGCGATGGACGGATGCGAGGAGAGGCGTTTGACCTGATAGTCGACCTCGTGTTCGACATTGTCGAGAAAGTCCTCGCTGCAGGGATAGAGATTGCAGGCGAACATAAAGTCCTGCCAGACCAGCAGGCCGAGACGGTCGCAGAGGTCGTAGAACCAGTCTTCCTCATAAAAGCCGCCGCCCCAGACTCGTATCATGTTCATATTGGCCTCGACCGCGGAGCAGAGGAGATCTTCGGTCTTTTCCCGGCTGGTCAACGAATAAAGCGCATCGGCGGGAATCCAGTTGGCGCCGCGGCAGAAGATTTCCCGGCCATTGATGCGGAGGGCGAAGCGGCTGCCGGCCTCATCCTTGTCGGTCAGAAGCTCGATGGTCCTGAAGCCGATCTGCCGGGTCACGGTCTCATCGGGCAATTCCACGGTCAGTCTGTAGAGCGTCTGCTCGCCACTGCCGACCGGCCACCAGAGTTCCGGATTTTCCACGAAGAAGACGTGGCGTATCACCGTTTCGCCGGCGCCGACGCCGCAATCGAGCCTGAGCCTATCGTCATTCAGCGACAGATAGACCGGCAGGCTTGCCGGTCCCTCGGCAAAAAGGGTGACGGCCACATGCAGTTCGACACCGCCTTCGACATGGTGCTGCGAGGTAACGACATGTTCGATGCGGGCCGTATCGAGCCGCTTCAGCAGGATTTTGCCGTAAAGTCCAAGCGGCGCAATTGCGATATTCCAATCCCAGCCGAAATGGCATTGCGGCTTGCGCAGCATGTTGCCATTGGCAATGGGTGAATTGCCGGGGTGATAGGGAATATAAAAAGGCTGCCGCGCCTGCCGCTCCGCACCGGCCACGATGTTGGAATGGAAATGGATTCGGATGATGTTTTCACCGGGCCGTATGGCCCGTGAGACGTCGGGGCGGTATCGGCGGAAGCAATTGTCGGCGCTCAGGACCGGTACGTCGTTGACGAAGACGATGGCGACCGTGTCGAGGTAATCGATATCGAGATACCAGCTGGCGTCCGCCTCATCGAGAATGAAAGTGCGCTCAAGGATCCAGTCTCGCTGCGCGACCCATTGCACCGCCTTTTCATTGGCGCCGTGATAGGGATCAGGAATGACGCCCGCATTTTTGAGCGCGGTGTGAATATCGCCCGGTACGGAAAGCTGGGTGGCGTGGTCTCCTTCCACCGAGCTCAGGCGCCAGGACCCGGCCAGATCGACGACGGTTTCGGGCGAGGAAGAAGAAAGCATAATCGGACCCTGCATAATATGAATTCAACGAAGACGGCCGGCATTATGATGCAGGCTTGTGTCAGAATATGGGGAGAATGGATCGACGCAAAGCGGCCGTGATACGTTTATGCGGCCTTGCGATTTCCTCCCTCCGGCAACGTTACCGTAAAACAATCCTCCCGTCATTCCTTTGAATGTCCTGTGGATGCCAGAAAAATACCGGGCGTTTATTGAGTGGGACGCAGAAGTTCTGGTGAGTTATAAATTTGTTATTTTATCAATTTATATCAGTAATTTATTCTATTTATTTAATTTAAATAATTAGGATGTTTGTCCGTCAATATCCACAATTTCCAGACCTTGAGGAGTGGCTGACGGCGGGGAGATATTTTCTCGATCTATATCGTTATAGCCGGATCGGCGGATATGCAGAAAAGGCCCGCTCTGTGGCCGAGACCTTTGCCTTTGCAACAGAGCAAAAGCTATCTATGATTATCGTTCGGTAAAGCGTGGCGAAATGACATGAACGATACTGGAAAATCCGGCAGGGACGACATATCCGCGACGACGGGCGAGCGTCCGACCTTGAAGACCATCGCCTATATGACGGGTCTCGGCATCACCACCGTCTCGCGCGCACTGAAGGATGCGCCCGATATCGGCGCTGAAACCAAGGAGCGCGTGCGGCTGATCGCCCGGCAGATCGGTTACCAGCCAAACCGCGCCGGGGTGCGCCTTCGCACCGGCAAGACCAATGTGATTGCCCTTGTGCTGAGCGTCGATGAAGAACTGATGGGTTTTACCAGCCAGATGGTATTCGGCATCACCGAGGTTCTTTCCACGACACAATATCATCTGGTTGTGACGCCCCACATCCATGCCAAGGATTCGATGGTGCCGATCCGCTATATTCTCGATACCGGTTCGGCGGATGGGGTCATTATTTCGAAAATCGAGCCCAACGATCCGCGCGTTCGTTTCATGACCGAGCGCAACATGCCCTTCGTCACCCATGGGCGGTCCGATATGGGCATCGACCATGCTTTTCACGATTTCGATAATGAGGCCTATGCCTATGAAGCCGTCGAGCGGCTGGCGCAATGCGGACGCAAAAGGATCGCCGTCATCGTGCCGCCATCGCGGTTTTCGTTCCACGATCACGCCCGCAAGGGGTTCAACCGGGCGATCAGGGATTTCGGCCTTAGCGAATTTCCGCTGGACGCCATCACCATCGAAACACCGCTTGAAAAAATCCGCGATTTCGGCCAGCGGTTAATGCAATCCGATGACCGTCCCGACGGCATCGTTTCAATCAGCGGCAGCAGCACCATCGCGCTGGTGGCGGGTTTCGAAGCGGCAGGTGTGAAAATCGGCGAAGATATCGATATCGTCTCGAAACAGTCCGCCGAGTTCCTGAACTGGATCAAACCGCAGATCCACACCGTCAATGAAGATATCAAGCTGGCGGGCAGGGAGCTTGCAAAGGCCCTTCTGGCGCGCATCAACGGCGCGCCGCCGGAAACCCTGCAGGGCATCAGCAGCCCTGTCTGGTCTTCGATGGCGCCGAAGCCGTAGCGAGCTGCTTTGCGATTGATGGCGCGACGTGCCTACCCAGCGATTGTCGCGCCTCGTTTCCTTATGCGGTACTTTATATTTCAATCGCAAGTAACTGTTTTGAAATATGAATTCTTCCGGTAATTCACGCTTCGGCCGTTTCCGGTTCAAAGCCGGAATGACGGCGCCGAACCGTTTGGGGCAGCAAATGCGCTTCAGGACAGGCAGTCCTTCAGCGAGCCGGCAATGCCGCGCATCAGCTTGAAATAGAGGTCCGGGCCGGGTTCCAGTGTTGCAGCCTCCGGATCGAGCGTCGCCGATTTCGCGGCGGTGCCTTCGGTGATGACCGAAATCAGCTTCGGCTCGAATTGCGGTTCAGCGAAGACGCAGGTTGCGCCGAGTTGGCGAACCTTTTCCTGCATCTGTTTGACGCGGTCCGCCCCCGGCAGGGTTTCGGGGCTTACGGTGATCGATCCCGCCGTCTTCACGCCGTAACGATGCTCGAAATATTGATAGGCATCGTGGAAGACGATGAAGGGCTTGTCCTTCAACGGCTTGACCGTTTCCCTGAGTTCGGCATCGAGCGCATCTAGGTCGTCTATCAGTTTTTTGGTATTGGCCTGATAGGTCGCGGCATTGCCGGCATCGGCGGCGATCAGAGCGGTTTCTATCGTCTGCGCCATGGCCTTGGCATTGGCGGGGTCGAGCCAGAGATGGGTGTCATAAGCGCCGTGGTCATGGTCCCCGTGGCCCTCCGCACGGTCGTGTCCATGATCGTGTGCGCCTTCCTCTTCGGCGTGGCCGTTATGTGCATGATGGCCTTCGTCGCCATGGTCGTGTGCTTCAAAGGGGCCGCCTTCACGGAAGGGCAGCTTCTCGAGCCCCTTGGCGTCTTCCAGTTCAACCACGGTCGCCTTGCTGGCAAGCGCCTCCAGGGGCTTTTCCAGGAATGCTTCCAGTCCCGGCCCGACCCAGAAGACCACATCCGCCTTTTCCAGCTTGCGCGCGTTGGAAGGTCTGAGATTATAGGTATGCGGTGAGGCAGCGCCGTCGACGATGAGCTGCGGGTCGCCGACGCCCTGCATGATGGCGGCGACGAGAGAATGGACGGGCTTGATCGAGACCACGACATCGGGCGCGGCGGTGGCGCCTGAAGCGGCCGCCGCTATTGCCACGGATGCCATGAGCGGGACCAGGAACGATTTCATGAAATGCACTCCACTTGAACAAGTATAGTTATGTTATTACATTTATTGCGTAACTCTATAACGTATGCAATAGCGGTAGGCAACATCGCCGAACGGACAATGCCATGCTTCATTCCGCCCGTAAGGGTAACGATACACTGGTTTCCCTTGCCAATGCCGGCGTGCAGCGCAACGGCCGATGGCTGGTGCGCGGCGTGGAGTTTTCCGTCAGCAAAGGCGAGATCGTCACGCTGATCGGCCCGAACGGTTCCGGCAAGTCAACGAGCGCGAAAATGGCAATCGGTGTGGTGAAGCCGACTGAGGGCGAGGTCTCGCGCATTGCCGGTCTGAGGGTCGGTTATGTGCCGCAGAAGCTTTCGGTTGATTGGACCATGCCGCTTTCGGTGCGCCGGCTGATGACGCTGACCGGGCCGCTGCCAGCCCGTGAAATCGACGCGGCGCTGAATGCGACTGGCATTGCGCATCTCGCCAATGCCGAGGTCCAGCACCTTTCCGGCGGCGAGTTCCAGCGCGCGCTTCTGGCTCGCGCCATCGCCCGCAAGCCCGATCTGCTGGTTCTTGACGAGCCCGTGCAGGGTGTTGATTTCGCCGGCGAGATAGCTCTCTATGATCTGATAAAAAATATCAGAAATTCAAATAATTGCGGAATTCTGTTAATCTCGCATGATCTGCATGTGGTGATGGCGGAGACCGATACCGTGATCTGCCTGAACGGCCATGTCTGCTGCCGGGGCACGCCGCAGGCTGTGAGCCAGAGCCCGGAATATATGCGGCTGTTCGGTGGCGCCGCGGCCAAGGCGCTTGCCGTCTACAGCCACCATCACGATCATACCCATTTGCCCGATGGCCGGGTGCAGCATGCGGATGGTTCGGTGACCGATCATTGCCACCCGGAGGATGGGCACCACCATATGCATGACCATGGCCACCATCACGACAACCATGACGAATGCGGCTGCGGCCATGAGCATGAACATGGGGGCCATACGCCTTCCAGTGAGCGGCAGGGAGACCGCCATGTTTGACGATTTCTTCGTTCGCGCCATGGTCGCAGGTATCGGTGTTGCGCTGACTGCCGGTCCTCTCGGCTGTTTCGTCGTCTGGCGTCGCATGGCCTATTTCGGCGATACGATGGCCCATTCGGCGCTGCTCGGCGTCGCGCTATCGCTGCTGTTGCAGCTCAACCTCATCGTCAGCGTCTTTATGGTGGCGTCGGCCGTATCGATCCTGCTTCTCTTCTTGCAACGGCGGCAGGCGCTTTCTTCCGACGCGCTGCTTGGCATCCTGTCCCATTCCGCGCTGGCGATCGGTCTCGTCATCGTCGCCTTCATGAGCTGGGTGCGCATCGATCTCGTCTCGTTCCTGTTCGGCGATATTCTCGCCGTCACCCGTAGCGATATCGCGCTGATCTGGGGCGGCGGGCTTGTGGTCGTCATCTCCATGGTGTTCCTGTGGCGGTCGCTGCTTGCCTCCACCGTCAATACCGAACTGGCGGAAGCCGAGGGGCTGAACCCGGAGCGGGCGAAGCTGATCTTTACGCTCCTGATGGCGCTGGTGATCGCCATTGCCATGAAGGTGGTCGGCATCATGCTCATCACCTCGCTGCTCATCATACCGGCGGCGACGGCGCGGCGTTTTTCCAGCACACCGGAGGTGATGGCGGTGGTGGCTTCACTGATCGGTGCGGTCGCCGTTGTCGGCGGCCTGTTCGGTTCGCTGACCTATGATACGCCGTCCGGCCCATCCATCGTGGTTGCCGCGGTGATCCTCTTCGTTATAAGCCTGTTGCCGGCGCCGGGTTTTTCCCGCGACGCGGATGAAGGAGGCAGATCATGAATGCTCAGACCCAGCAGAACCTCACCAAGAACCAGTCGCTGGTCATGAATGCCCTCTCAAACGCGCATCAGCCGCTGAGCGCCTATATGATCCTCGACAAGCTGCGCGACGAGGGGTTTCGTGCGCCGCTGCAGGTTTACCGGGCGCTGGAAAAGCTGGTGGAATTTGGTCTCGTGCACCGGCTCGAGAGCCTCAACGCCTTTGTCGCCTGCACCCATACGCAGGCGGAGTGCTGCTCGCAGCACCATGGCACGGTGGCTTTCGCCATCTGCGAGTCCTGCGGACAGGTGACGGAATTCCACGATCACGAAATCGACCACCGTCTCGAGCGCTGGGTGAAGGACAGCAAGTTCAAGGCGGAAAAGACCACCATTGAAATTCGCGGCCTCTGCGCCGCCTGCTCGGCTTAATCTCACGACGGGGCGGGCGTAGGCGCCCGCCGTTTCCTATCACTCGATGATCGTCAGATCCTTCGAAAAACGTTTCCAGTTTTCGATGTATTTCTCCGCCGAGCGGCGAAGCCCCGCGACGGTGTCATCATCCAGCGTCCGGATGGCGCGCGCCGGCGAGCCGACAATCAGGGAATTGTCCGGAAATTCCTTGCCCTCCGTCACCAGCGCATTGGCGCCGACGAGGCAGTTGCGGCCGATCTTCGCACCATTCAGGATCGTCGCGCCCATGCCGATGAGCGAATTGTCGCCAATGGTGCAGCCATGAACGATGGCATGGTGGCCGATGGTGCACATTTCGCCGATGACGGCGGGAAAACCGGGGTCGCTATGCACCATCACGCCTTCCTGAATATTGGTGCCGCGCCCGATGCTGATCGGCTCGTTATCGCCGCGCAGCGTCGCGCCGAACCAGATGCCGACATCGTCGCCGAGCGTGACCGAACCGATGACATTGGCATCTGGCGCGAGCCAGTAACGATCCGGGGCAGGGGTTTGTGGCACCCGGTCGGCGAGGCGATAAAGCGGCATGGCGGTGTCCTTCCCTTTTGTTTTTTTTGGCCTTTAGGCAACCGTCACGGCAAGCGTGCCGACACCCTCGACGCCGCATTCGATGCGGTCGCCGCGCACGATCGGGCCGACGCCGGCCGGCGTGCCGGTCATGATCACGTCACCGGCGGCAAGCGTGAACAGCTTGGAGAGCTCGGCAATCACTTCCGGCACCTTCCAGATCATCTGGGCAAGGTCGCCCGTCTGCTTGCGTTCGCCATTGACGTCGAGCCAGATCGCGCCAGTGGCGGGATGGCCGATCCTGTCTGCGGGAACGATGGGGGAGACCGGTGCGGAATATTCGAAGGCCTTCGCGCCTTCCCAGGAGCGGCCCATCTTCTTCAGGCCGTCCTGCAGGTCGCGGCGGGTCATGTCGATACCGACGGCGTAACCCCAGACATGGTCCAGTGCCGAGGACGCCGGGATATCGGCGCCGCCGCTTTTCAGAACCACGACACATTCGACTTCGTAATGTACGTTCGATGACAGCGGCGGGTAGGGGAAGTCCTCACCGGCTGGCAGCAGATTGTCCGGGTTCTTCTGGAAATAAAAGGGCGGCTCGCGCGAGGGATCGTGGCCCATCTCAATGGCGTGATCGGCATAATTGCGGCCGACGCAATAGACCCGCCGTACGGGAAACAGGTCGCCCGTGCCTTCAACGGGCAGGAGAACGGGTTTGGGAGCGGGGATGACGGTGGCGGCCATGTGGATTTCCTGTCGTCTTTTTTGAGTGCAATTCTTGTCCCGCGATTCCGGGGCGATTTCCAGTTCAAAATGACCCTGCCTGCAAAACTGGCTTTTTACGGTCCTTTGTTGTAGAAGCCGGCGCAAAGAGGTTAATCCATGTACAGACAAGCGCTTGCAAGCGGCGAAAAAATCTTCGCCGTGGCCCCCATGATCGACTGGACCGATACGAGGTGCAGATTTCTGCACCGGCAATTGTCGAAGCGCGCGCTGCTTTATACCGAAATGATCGTCGCCGACGCCATCATCCATGGTCAGCGTGAGAGGTTGCTCGGTTATCATCCTCAGGAGCATCCCGTTGCGCTGCAGCTTGGCGGGTCTGATCCGGCCAAGCTTGCCGAAGCGGTGCGGATCGCCGGCGATTACGGTTATGACGAAATCAACCTCAATGTCGGCTGTCCTTCGGACCGCGTGCAATCCGGCACCTTCGGCGCCTGCCTGATGCGTGAACCTGACGTCGTTGCGCAATGTATTTCTGCGATGAAGGCCGTTGCTGCTGTGCCCGTCACGGTCAAATGCCGGATCGGTGTTGATGACCAGGAGCCCGAAACCGTCTTGCCGGATTTTCTGGCGCGGGTGGTTGCTGCCGGTGCGGATGCGGTGTGGGTTCATGCGCGCAAAGCCTGGCTTCAGGGGCTTTCGCCGAAGGAAAACCGCGAGGTGCCGCCGCTTGATTATGATCTCGTCTATCGGATGAAGCGGGAAAATCCTGACGTCTTCATCGGCATCAATGGTGGTATTTCCGATCTCGATCAGGCGAGCGAGCACCTGAAACATATGGACGGCGTGATGCTCGGCCGCGCCGCCTATCACAACACCTCAATCCTTGCCGATGTCGATCATCGCATTCATGGCGAGGAAGCCCTCCAATATGACTGGATGGCTTTGCGGGACACGATGATGGACTACGCTGCCGATTATATTGCCACAGGTGGACGTCTCAATCACGTTACCCGACACATGGTCGGCCTGTTTCAGGGCATGCCGGGCGCGCGCCGTTTCCGGCAAATCCTCTCCAGCGATGCCACCCGGCCGGGCGCTGGGCCAGAGGTGATCGAGGCCGCTTTTGCCGCCATCGATTTCAACCCCATAAAAGAACTGGCGGGCTGAGGGGGCTCAGACCGCTTTTTGCAACTCCTGCGCACCCACGGGTGCATTGACCTTGCCGCCGGTGATGAAGAAGGCGAAGACGTCACGCGGGGTCTTTTCGACCGACCGCTCAGGCGCAATCAGCGGCAGATCGTCAGGCACGCCGCCCGCCGCATAGGTCTTGACCCGTTTGGCCCAGTCGCTGATCCCGGTCTGCGGATAACAGGTCTTGATATCGTCCTCGCCCTTCTGCAGGCGGCAATAGACGAAATCGGCGGTCACGTCCGGCAACATCGGATAATCATGATGATCGGCGCAGACGACCGCAACCTTGTGTTTGGCGATGAGATCGATGAATTCCGGGACCTGGAATGTTTCGTTGCGGACCTCCACCACATGCCGCAGGGAGATGCCGTCCTGTTTTTCCGGCAGCAGCGCCAGAAAGGCGCCGAAATCATCCGCATCGAATTTCTTTGTGGGCGCAAACTGCCAGAGGATCGGGCCGAGGTGGGCGCCGAGTTCCGTCAACCCTTGAGTCAAAAACTTCGTCATGGATTCACCGGCCTCGGCCAGAACCCTGCGATTGGTGACGAAGCGGCTTGCCTTCAGCGAGAAGACGAAATCCTCCGGCACTTCGGAAGCCCATTTGGCGAAGGTCTCCGGCTTCTGGCTGCTGTAATAGGTGCCGTTCACCTCAATGGCCGTAAGCTGCCGGCTGGCGTGCTCCAGCTGGCGCTTCTTCGGCAATTTTTCGGGATAAAACGTGCCTTCCCAGAGCTCGAAGGTCCAGCCGCCGATACCGGTGCGAATCGTGCCTGATGTCGACATGTGTTATTTCTCCTCCGGCCTTCGGCCTTTCGTACCCTTGCGACGAAAGCTGCGGATTACTCCGCAGCCTCCCGTTTTCCGGCTGGCCGGCGCTCCAGAAGCTCCTTCAGGAAATGACCGGTATAGGAACGCTCGACCTTCACAATGTCCTCCGGCGTACCGGTCGCCACCACTTCGCCGCCGCCCGTGCCGCCTTCAGGCCCGATATCGATGATCCAGTCCGCCGTCTTGATGACTTCGAGATTGTGCTCGATCACCACGACGGAATTGCCCTGTTCGACCAGCGCATGCAGCATTTCCAGCAGCTTGTTGACATCGTGGAAATGCAGGCCGGTCGTCGGCTCGTCGAGAATATAGAGCGTGCGGCCCGTCGAGCGCTTTGACAGTTCCTTGGCGAGCTTGACGCGCTGCGCCTCGCCGCCGGAGAGCGTATTGGCCTGCTGGCCGACCTTGATGTAACCGAGGCCGACATCGAAAAGCGATTGCAGCTTGTCGCGCACCGCTGGCACGGCGGCGAAGAATTCCACGCCTTCCTCGACCGTCATGTCCAGCACATCGGCGATGGACTTACCCTTGAAGGTGACATCCAGCGTTTCGCGATTGTAGCGCTTGCCGTGGCAGACATCGCAGGTGACGTAGACGTCGGGCAGGAAGTGCATCTCGATCTTGATGACGCCATCGCCCTGGCAGGCTTCGCATCGTCCGCCCTTGACGTTGAAGGAGAAGCGGCCGGGCGCATAACCGCGCGCTTTTGCTTCCGGCAGGCCGGCGAACCAGTCGCGGATCGGCGTGAAGGCGCCGGTATAGGTGGCCGGGTTGGAACGCGGCGTGCGGCCAATGGGCGACTGGTCGATATCGATCACCTTGTCGATGAATTCGAAACCGTCGATGCGGTCGTGTTCGGCCGGGATTTCGCGCGCACCCATCACCCGGCGCGCCGCCGATTTATAAAGCGTCTCGATCAGGAAGGTGGACTTGCCGCCGCCAGATACGCCGGTTACGGCGGTGAAGACGCCAAGCGGCACAGCTGCGGTGACATTCTTCAGATTGTTGCCGCGTGCACCGAACACCTTGATCTCGCGGCCCTTCTTGGGCTTGCGGCGCTCAGCCGGCACGGCAACGCCGAGTTCGCCGGACAGATATTTGCCGGTCAGCGATTTTGGATTGGCCATCACCTCCTGCGGCGAACCTTCGGCAATGACCTGGCCGCCGTGGATACCGGCCGCCGGGCCAATGTCGACCACATAATCCGCCGTCAGAATGGCATCTTCGTCGTGTTCGACCACGATGACGGTATTGCCGATATCGCGCAGATGTTTCAGCGTATCGAGCAGGCGGGCATTGTCGCGCTGATGCAGTCCGATCGAGGGTTCGTCGAGAACATAGAGAACGCCTGTCAGGCCCGAGCCGATCTGCGAGGCCAGACGGATACGCTGGCTTTCACCGCCGGAAAGCGTGCCTGAATTGCGCGATAGGCTGAGATAATCCAGCCCGACATCGTTGAGGAAGCGCAGCCGTTCGCGGATTTCCTTGAGGATACGCACCGCGATTTCGTTCTGCTTGGCGTTGAGGTTTTCCGGCAGCACCTCAAACCAGTCGCGCGCCGTACGGATCGACATTTCGGTAACTTCACCGATGTGCAGCTTGTTGATCTTGACGGCGAGCGCTTCCGGCTTCAGGCGATAACCGGCGCAGGCCGGGCAGGGGGCCGCCGACATGTAACGTTCGATTTCCTCGCGCGCCCAGGCGCTGTCCGTCTCTTTCCAGCGACGTTCCAGATTGGGCACGATGCCTTCGAAATTCTTCACCGTCTTGTAGGAGCGGGCGCCGTCCTGATAGTTGAATTCGATCTTGTCATCGGTGCCCTGCAGGATGGCGTGCTGCGCTTCTTTCGACAGGTCCGACCATTTGCTCGACAGCTTGAAGCCGAAAGTCTTGCCGAGCGCTTCCAGTGTCTGGTTGTAATAGGGTGAGGAGGATTTGGCCCAGGGCGCTATCGCGCCGTCGCGCAGCGTACGGGCCGGCTCCGGTACGATGAGGTTTTCATCGACCTTCTGCTGCGAGCCGAGACCGTCGCAGCTGGGACAAGCGCCGAAGGGATTGTTGAAGGAGAACAGCCGCGGCTCGATTTCCGGAATGGTGAAACCGGAAACAGGGCAGGCGAATTTTTCCGAAAACAGCACCCGTTCATGGGTCTCGTTAAGCGACTTGTTGGCGGAGCCACCAGCGGCGGTTTCTTCCGGCGGCAGAGGTTTGTCGGCGAATTCGGCGATTGCCAGCCCGTCGGCGAGCTTGAGGCAGGTCTCGAGACTGTCGGCAAGGCGTGCGGCCATATCCGGGCGAACAACGGCGCGGTCGACCACCACGTCGATATCGTGCTTGTATTTCTTGTCGAGGGCAGGAACGTCTGCGATCTCGTAGAACTGGCCATCCACCTTGACGCGCTGGAAGCCCTTTTTCATCAGCTCGGCGAGTTCTTTCTTGTACTCGCCTTTGCGGCCGCGCACGATCGGCGCAAGAATATAAAGACGCGTGCCTTCCTCGAAAGCGAGGATGCGGTCGACCATCTGGCTGACCGTCTGGCTCTCGATCGGCAGGCCGGTCGCCGGCGAATAGGGCACACCGACGCGGGCGAACAGCAGGCGCATATAGTCATAGATTTCGGTGACCGTGCCGACCGTGGAACGCGGATTGCGCGACGTTGTCTTTTGCTCGATGGAGATTGCCGGCGACAGGCCGTCGATCTGGTCGACATCCGGCTTCTGCATCATTTCCAGGAACTGGCGCGCATAGGCCGAAAGGCTTTCGACATAACGGCGCTGGCCCTCGGCATAGATCGTATCGAAGGCAAGCGACGACTTGCCCGAACCGGAAAGGCCGGTCATGACGATCAGCTTGTTGCGCGGCAGGTCCAGATCGATGCCCTTGAGGTTGTGCTCGCGGGCGCCACGGATGGAAATCGTCTTCAGTTCACTCATGACAAGGCTCGGACAAAAATAACAGGCTTGATGGCAGCGCGTCCTTATGTAGCGACGCAGCCGGATGTGTCGAGGTCTATTCCCAATCGGTCGCAGCTTTTCGGAATGCTTGACTCGAAATCTGCGATTTAATAGAACAAAAAAGGAACGAATTGCAAGCGCGAATGTCTGCTCCCGCAGCTTAAGATTATTCTTTGTGGATAGTTCCCCGGCTGCGGTGCCCTTTGCGGGCGGCGGCAGCTATTGTGTGGCGAATTTTTTGAAATGTAATTGCCGGTCATGATGGCCGGCGGATAGGATGACGAGATGGCTGGTAGCGTAAACAAGGTAATTCTGATCGGAAACGTGGGCGCCGATCCCGAAATCCGCCGGACGCAGGATGGCCGCCCCATCGCCAATCTGCGCATTGCCACTTCGGAGACCTGGCGGGACCGTAACAGCGGCGAGCGCCGCGAGAAGACCGAATGGCACACCGTCGTCGTCTTCAACGAAGGCCTTTGCAAGGTGGTCGAGCAATATGTCAAGAAGGGCGCCAAGCTCTATATTGAAGGCCAGTTGCAGACGCGCAAATGGCAGGACCAGACCGGTAACGACCGTTACTCCACCGAAATCGTGCTTCAGGGCTTCAATTCCACGCTGACGATGCTTGATGGTCGCGGCGAGGGCGGCGGCGGTGGCCGCAGCGGCGGCGGCGATTTCGGCGGCGGCAATGATTATGGCAGCGGCGGTGGTTCCGGTTACAGCGGCAGCGGCGGTTACGACCAGCAGTCGTCACCCCGCGGCGGCTCTTCCCGTGGCGGCAGCCAGCCTTCCGGTGGATTCTCCAACGATATGGATGACGATATCCCGTTCTGAGCGGAAGCTCGCAGATTGTGGAAGGCGGGCGTAGCAAGGCTGCTGCCCGCCTTTAATTTTAGATCGGCTCAGGCCGCCACCTTGTCCGCCAGCATCGCAACCATGACATCCGATTGCGACACGATGCCCACCATCTTTCCCTTGGCGTCGATAACCGGCAGGTAATGTAGACCTTCCTCCGCAAAACGGATGATGGCCTCCTCGATCGAGGTTTCAGGCTGCACGGTTTTTACCGGGGAGGTCATGATGTCCTTGACGGTATCGTTGGGGGCGCTTGCGCCTGATAGAATCCGGCGCAGCCGCTGCAGGAAGCCGATGGAGGGGCGACCGTTTCTCCAGCTTGCCTTCTTCAGGAAATCGGTCTGGGTAACGATGCCGAGGATTTCGGCCTTATCATTGGTGACGGGCAGTGCCTTGAAATGGTGGCTGCGCATCAACGTATGGGCGTGGCGCAGGCTGTCATCGGGGGCGACACCGATCACATCCCGCGACATGACACTGGCGCAATCGAGATGCAGCGCGCGGCGGCGGTAAGAGCGCAGTTCGGTCTTGCGCAGGATGGCTTCGAGCTCGTCCCGGTCAATATCGAGAAACTCGTCATATTCCTTCAGCACCTCATCGAGATCGCTGGAGGAAAAGCCGATTTTCTGGATAGGGGTGGGGTCGGTGGTGCCATGGGCGGCCTTTCCAGACTTCAGGCCGTGGGGATAAGTGCGGCCGGTGGCATTGTTATAGACGAGCGCGAGTGCCAGAAGGATCAGTGAGTTTCCGGCGACCGGCCAGAGCAGGAAGTCATAACCGAGGCTGTGTACGGCGGGGCCGCCGAGAACGGCCGTCAACGCGACGGCACCGCTTGGCGGATGCAGGCAGCGCAGCGCCATCATGGCGGCAATGGCAAGGCTGACGGCGAGCGCGCTGGCGAGGAATGGATCCGGCACCAGTAGCGCTGCGGTTACACCCACGAAAGCCGATACGAGATTGCCGCACAGGATCGACCAGGGTTGCGCCAGCGGGCTGGAGGGCACGGCGAATAAAAGCACGGCCGAGGCGCCCATCGGTGCGATCATGGCGGGCAGGGTGGGATCGAAACGCAGAGCCAAACTGCCGAGAAGCCCAGTCAGCAGAATGCCTAAAAAGGCGCCGCTTGCGGAGCGCAGCCTTTCCCTGTTGCTGACGGGGGCGGCATCCGGGATGAGGCGGCGCAGCGTGGAGCGCATGAGAACAACTTTCGAGACCGGAAAAGATGCGCGTCTTTTAGCCGAAATGCCGGCCGGATTTAAAGCGCGGATTTTCCGGAGTTATAACCGCATACGGGATCTTGTTGCGCGGACATGGGATCGCACCGAAGATCAGAAATCAAAGGCCGATTTTATGCCGTCGACCACGAATTGCACCGATAGTGCCGCCAGCAGCACGCCGAGCAGCCGGGTGAGGATCGCACGGCCGGTATTGCCGAGAAAGCGGTCCATGCGTTCCGAGACGATCAGGGCTGCATAAACGAGGGCCATGGCGAAAGCGAGGATCAGGATGAGCACCACCATCTCGACCGTGGTCTTCATCGATCCGGCTAGCAGCACGGTGGCTGAAATGGCGCCCGGCCCGGCGATCAGGGGCAGCGCCAGCGGAAAGACCGCCAGATTGTGAAGCTGGTCCCTGGTGATGGCGATTTCGGAAGTCTTTTCCTTGCGCTCCTGGCGTTTTTCGAAAATCATCTCGAAGGAAATCCAGAACAGCAGAAGGCCACCGGCGATGCGGAAGGCGCCGAGCGAGATGCCGAGAAGATTGAGGATCGCGAGGCCGAAAAGCGCGAAGACGGCGAGAATGCCGAAGGCGATGATGGAGCCGCGCAGCGCCACCTGGCTGCGCTGGTCGCGCGTCATGCCGACGGTGAGCGCCAGGAAAACGGGTGCGAGACCCGGTGGATCGAGTGTGACCAGAAGTGTGGTGAGCGCATTGATGAGCGTTTCGCTGCTGGCCATTCTTTCCCCGCTTATTGCCTTTTTGCATATGACCCTACGCAAGTCGTGGCTGCTTTGAAAGGGAACGGACCCACTTTTGCCGGGCTAAATCGTGAAAAGCGGCGTTCGTCTTGCAAATGACGCAAAAGCCTGTTCAAAACTCGCCGGGAAATTGGCTTAACGTTGCTGTTTCCGCTATAAAAATCCATCCGATTCTTAACAGAGAATGTGATCCGTTTTGACTGACCAGAGCCCCCCCGGCGGCGGAAAACTTCCGCCAGGCATTGAACCGATTTCCATCATGGAGGAAATGCAGCGGTCGTATCTCGATTACGCCATGAGCGTTATCGTGTCCCGCGCGCTTCCCGATGTGCGAGACGGCCTGAAGCCGGTCCATCGTCGTATCCTCTACGGCATGTCCGAACTCGGCATCGACTGGAACAAAAAATACGTCAAATGCGCCCGCGTTACCGGGGACGTGATGGGTAAATTCCATCCGCACGGCAATTCGGCGATCTACGACGCTTTGGCGCGCATGGCGCAGGACTGGTCGCTCCGCCTGCCGTTGATCGACGGGCAGGGCAATTTCGGCTCCATCGACGGCGATCCGCCGGCGGCAGAACGTTATACCGAATGCCGTCTGGACAAGGCCGCGCATTCGCTGCTCGACGATCTCGACAAGGAAACGGTCGATTTCCGCGATAACTATGACGGCACATTGCAAGAGCCGGTCGTCATTCCGGCCAAGTTCCCGAATCTGCTGGTCAACGGTGCAGGCGGCATCGCCGTTGGCATGGCCACCAATATTCCGCCGCACAATCTTTCTGAGGTCATCGACGGCTGTATCGCTCTCATCGAAAATCCGGCGATCGAGCTGCCGGAACTGATGCAGATCATTCCTGGCCCGGATTTCCCGACCGGCGCGCTGATCATGGGCCGGTCCGGCATCCGCTCGGCTTACGAGACGGGTCGCGGATCGGTCATCATGCGCGGCCGCGCCACCATCGAACCGATGCGCGGCGACCGCGAGCAGATCATCATCACCGAGGTTCCCTATCAGGTGAACAAGGCGTCGATGATCGAAAAGATGGCCGAACTGGTCAAGGAAAAGCGCATCGAGGGCATTTCCGACCTGCGCGACGAGTCCGACCGCCAGGGCTACCGCGTGGTCGTCGAGCTGAAGCGCGATGCCAATGCCGATGTCATCCTGAACCAGCTTTACCGTTACACGCCGCTGCAGACCTCCTTCGGCTGCAACATGGTGGCGCTGAACGGCGGCAAGCCGGAGCAGATGACACTGCTCGACATGCTGCGCGCTTTCGTTTCGTTCCGCGAGGATGTCGTCAGCCGCCGCACCAAATATCTGCTGCGCAAGGCGCGTGAGCGCGCGCATGTGTTGGTCGGTCTGGCGATTGCGGTCGCCAATATCGACGAGGTCATCCGCGTCATTCGCCATGCGCCCGATCCCGCTTCGGCCCGCGAAGAGCTGATGACGCGGCGCTGGCCGGCGCAGGATGTGGAAAGCCTGATCCGTCTGATCGACGATCCGCGCCACCGCATCAATGAAGACGGCACCTACAATCTCTCGGAAGAGCAGGCGCGCGCCATTCTCGAACTTCGCCTTGCCCGCCTCACAGCGCTCGGCCGCGATGAAATCGGCGACGAACTGAACAAGATCGGCGCTGAAATATCCGAATATCTGGAAATCCTGTCGTCGCGCCTGCGCATCCAGCAGATCGTCAAGGACGAGCTTGTCGCCGTCCGTGATGAGTTCGGCACGCCGCGCCGTTCCGAGATTGTCGAGGGCGGCCCAGATATGGACGATGAAGACCTCATCGCCCGCGAGGACATGGTCGTCACCGTTTCGCATCTCGGCTACATCAAGCGCGTGCCGCTGACCACGTATCGGGCGCAGCGTCGCGGCGGCAAGGGCCGTTCCGGCATGGCGACGCGCGACGAGGATTTCGTCAACCGTCTCTTCGTTGCCAATACCCATACGCCTGTCCTGTTCTTCTCCTCGCGTGGCATCGTCTACAAGGAAAAGGTCTGGCGTCTGCCGATCGGCACGCCGCAGTCCAAGGGCAAGGCCCTCATCAACATGCTGCCGCTGGAGCCCGGCGAGCGCATCACCACCATCATGCCGTTGCCCGAGGACGAAACGACCTGGGAAACGCTGGATGTAATGTTCTCGACGACGCGTGGCACGGTTCGCCGCAATAAGCTCGGCGATTTCGTGCAGGTCAACCGCAATGGCAAGATCGCCATGAAGCTGGACGAGGAGGGCGATGAAATCCTCTCCGTTGAAACCTGTACGGACCGCGACGACGTGTTGCTGACGACCGCGCTCGGCCAGTGCATCCGCTTCCCCGTGGACGATGTGCGCGTCTTTGCCGGCCGCAACTCCGTCGGTGTGCGCGGCATCAACATGGCCGAGGGCGACCGCATCATCTCCATGACCATTGTGGGCCATGTGGAAGCTGAACCGTGGGAGCGCGCGGCCTATCTGAAGCGTTCGGCTACCGAGCGGCGTGCCGCAGGCGTTGATGAGGACGATATTGCGCTCGTCGGCGAGGAAGTTACAGAAGAGGGTGAACTCAGCGAAGAGCGTTATCAGGAACTGAAGGCGCGTGAAGAATTCGTGCTGACGGTTTCCGTGAAGGGCTTCGGCAAGCGTTCCTCTTCTTACGACTTCCGCACCTCGGGTCGCGGCGGCAAGGGCATCCGCGCCACCGATACGGCAAAGACCAACGAGATCGGCGAACTCGTCGCTGCCTTCCCGGTGGAGGAGGGCGACCAGATCATGCTGGTTTCCGATGGCGGTCAGCTCATCCGCGTTCCGGTCAACGGAATCCGCATCGCCAGCCGCGCCACCAAGGGCGTGACTATTTTCTCGACCGCCAAGGATGAGAAGGTGGTTTCCGTGGAGCGTATCAACGAGCCGGAAGGCGACGACGAAGCGGAAAACGGCAATGGCGAAGACGCCGCCGCCGATCTGCCTGATACGCTGGAGGCGCCGGAAAGCGAGGCGTAAGCCGCCTCGTTATCTTCGGCTACCAATCAAGAAAAACCCCGCGGCGCTCAGGCTCCGCGGGGTTTTTTGCTTGCGTCTTATCGACTGCGTTTGATTTTCAGCGGATCCGAATATGCACCGGTGCGCGGCCCGAGCGGCTTGCGACATGAAGGTGGATGTTTGCTTCCGGCTGATTGGAGCGCCAGGCGCGGGCGCCATGCGACAGAAGCAGCGCCACGAGATCGCGCGTCTTCGCCTTGGAACGGTTAAGACCGAGATCGGCGATACGCATCGCCGCCTCGTGAATGGGATGCAGAACCGACAGGTTGCCATGCCCGTTGCCAGACGCAATGTCCGAATAATTCTCGTTGACTGCCATCTTGGAAAGCCTCGCTACACATTACAAATTTCGAGGAGACAGGCGATGTTTCGAGCGTGAACCACCGCCTGCGAAAACGTCTGTTACTGGAGTGACGCCCAGCAGCTGACGCCTTTCTTTTTCAATGCATTGCATGCATTCACCGCGGCGTTCTGGCCATCGAAGCCGCCGAAACGGGCGCGGTAGATCTGGGAGCCGTCCTTGTTGAAGGCAACCGTGAAGGGCTTTGCGGAGCGCAGCGCCGCACCGCCTTTTTCCTGCGCGTTGTGCAACAGGCCGCGCGCGGAGTTCTCGTCGGGAGATGCTCCGATCTGGATCACCCAGCTTCCCTGCGGAATTTCCGACCTGGCCGAAACTGAAGGCGCGGAGACGACAGGTGTCGTAGTGGACGCGGTGACGATATTATCCACCTTGGTCGAGTTGGTGATCAGCTTACGGTCCGGCGCGGAAGGCGCACGAGCAATCGGGTCCTTGCCCTTCTGCCAGGTTGCGGCTTCCATTGCCTTGACGGCCGCATTGGAAGAGGAGCCTGCAAAAGCGGTGACCGGCGCTTCCTCGTAACGGGCCTGCGGGACTGGACCGGAATTGGGCAGGCCGGCTGCCGTTGCAGCAACTGCCACGGAAGGAACGGCAGCGGAGACGGCGGCGGGCTCTTCGACCGGTGCGGAGCGGGTCTGCGCGATCAGGTTGCTGTTGCCGCCACGCGATGCCTGCGGCAGGTATGTTGCGACAAGCTTGCGCATGGTGGCGTCACGGGCAGCGCTGGAGCGACCACCGAGAACGACGGCGACGATGGAACGTCCGTCAAGCTGAGCCGATGTGGCAAGGTTGCTGCCGGCTGCACGGGTATAACCGGTCTTGATGCCATCCACACCCTTCACGGTTCCGACAAGACGGTTATGGTTGCCGATAACCTGCTTGCCGAAGTTGAAGGTACGGGTGGAGAAGTAGCCGTAATATTGCGGGAAATGCTGGCGAAGCGCGATACCGAGACGGGCTTGGTCGCGTGCCGTTGTCATCTGCGCCGTGTTGGGCAGGCCGTTGGCGTTGCGATACGTCGTGCGGGTCATGCCGAGCGCTCGGGCCTTGGCGGTCATCATTCTGGCAAAACGGTCTTCCGAGCCGCCGAGATATTCGCCGAGCGCGGTTGCCATGTCATTTGCGGACCGGGTGACGAGTGCAAGGATGGCCTGTTCCACGGTGATGCTGCCGCCGGCGCGTACGCCGAGCTTGGACGGCGGCTCCTTGGCGGCGTTGGCTGACACCGGCACCTTCGAATCGAGCGAGATACGTCCGGTATTGAGCGCCTCGAATGTCAGATAAAGCGTCATCATCTTTGTCAGCGACGCCGGATAACGCAGCCCGTCCGGATCCTCGCCATAAAGAACCTTGCCGGTCTTGGCATCGATGACGATGCCCGCATATTTCGGATCGGCCTTTGCGGTTTGAACGGATGTTGCGGTTATGAACGCCGCAGCAAGGGTTAACGCAATAAACCTCACAAAAGACGTCGCACCCGCTTTGCGCGAATGTGCCCCGGATAGACTTTTCAACACTGCTGAACTCTTCAATCGCATATTTCTGTTCCGCTCGGACACGCCCCGCCCGATGCTCCGAGACAAAACTTTATCGGGTTGGCGTTACCAAGTGGTTTATGAAAGGTATCCGCCTTCCATAAAATGCGACTTTTCACACCCAATCTGTGCCGTGCTGTTTCACCGATTTCCGTCTTTTACGAGGCGGCGCTCGATATAGTTTTTCACCTCCGCATCCAGCTTTTGCCATTGGGGCAGCAGGGCGGAGGAGAAACGGTAGAACAGGCTGAGGTCCTGTCCGGCGTGAATATCCCTCTGACAATCGCTGCCGGTGGCCGCCTGCGGCGTTTGCGGCAGCAGGCAGCGCACCACATAGACGCTTTCGCCATCGCGATCGCCGGTCAATATGACTTCCTTGCCATAGCCGGAATCGGTCCGCAGACGGTGCAGCAGCAGGCCGTGCTTCAACGGCATCGGCTCTCCCTCCGTCAGCCGCGAATAGATCGGCCCGAAACGACCGGACATGTCCTCGGACATGGTGCTTTGCGAAAGCTGGATGAAAATCAGACCTGCCGCCTGCGCCGGATCGTCGAAAACGGCGCGATTCGCTTCCTCATACCCCTTGAGATCAGGCCAGCTTAGATAAAGGTCGACGCGCTCCCGTTCTCCACCGAGGCGCTCGGAAGGCGCCCGCAGGGTGTTTTTGGCAAGCTTCAGCCGGTCGTTGCCGATGACGATCTCGACCTCTTCGGTGTCCGTCGTCTGGCCGGCCTGAAGAATCCGCTCGCCATACCATTTGATGCCGACATTTAGAACGCCGAGAAAGACGAGCAGAATTGCGGCGATAAGGACGGACCGCAGGACGAGCGATGATGACAGCAGAGGTTTCTGGTCGTTCATGGGCTTCCACATTCATTCCGGCCGCCGGATGCGTTTCCCGCCGGGAAATAGCCGTGCAAAGCTTTACCCCGAGGCGATCGGCATTGAAATGATGTTTTGCCGCTGCTACCTGATAACAACCAAGCAAAGGACGGCATATGGCAGCGCGCGACAGATATTCTCGGAAGCTCGAATGTTCCAAATGTGGTCATCAGGGTTTTGCCGAAGCGTCGGAATCGGATGACAAGAGCCGCCGGGACGTCGATTTTCGCATCGATGAAATGCCGCGCGGATTTCGCGCGGAGCGCGTCTCGGGCGATCCGACGGATTTCATGATCCGCTGCGCCCAGTGCGGCAATATATTCCGTTTCTTGCAGAAAACCGCCTACGCGCCCGGAGGCGAGCCGCGCGTGAAGGCCTGAAGGAAAGGTGCCGGCATGACCTTACCACAACAACCGAACGGAGCGCCGCAAAGGCGCAAGCCGATCTGGCCGTGGATCGTGCTGCTGGTGCTGACGCTCTCGGCCATCTATTCCTATAATCGCGCCAACGAAATCATCACTGAGTTGTCCGATAGCTTGCCGCCGGCGCTGCTAAATCTGTTCGAGGATATTCTCCGAGGTGACGGCCGGCACGGCAATGGCGGGCCGAGCATCGGCGTCTGAGACGATGGCGGTTATCGGCCGCTGGCCTTTCGGTCACGCTTCTTTTTTGTGGTCATAATAGAAAAAAAGCCCCGCAAAGAGGCGGGGCAGGTTGATCGCTCGGGGAAAGTTGGGCAATGCCCGGGAGCGATGGCCTGATATAAATGACAATAGTGCTGACGCGATAGGCCATTTCCGTCTCAAACAGTACGCCTATGCATAAATTTCACCCAATTTGCGGATTTTTGAACGATAAGTTCGCCGAATCTGTAAGACAACTTGACAGACTTTCACTTTGTTCTTTGCGTTGCCCAGAATTGCACATATTCGGCTTTAAGATAACGTGACATGAGCAAACGCATGGATAAATCGGGAATCCTCTTTGTGGCGCTTTTGCTGGCGCTTGTGGCAATCGTTTTAAGCCTGACGCTATTCGATACGGCTCAGCAGGCGCCGTCGATACCTTCAGGTGACGGATCCCTGTTGCCGCCGGCCACGACACCGGGGCAATGATCTGCCTACCACGAAAGAAGAGCGACGCCGCTCGACCGGTCGGGATTGACGACCTTTTTCAAACCGCTATAAAGCCTCACCACCGATGGATGGGTGTCCGAGTGGTTTAAGGAACCGGTCTTGAAAACCGGCGTGCGTGAGAGCGTACCGTGGGTTCGAATCCCACCCCATCTGCCATCAAGCTTTGTCCAGACCGGAGACATAGGTAACAGTTTGTACCTAAGACATAGGTGACAATCTCGTGCCGAACGGATTGTCGATTGTTTGCAGCGTTCTCTGTTCCAGGTCGATATATCCTAGATCGTAATGCATGAAGCTGACGAGCCAAATGCCGTCTTCCACCTCCTTTAATCCCAGTTTCTGTCCGGCCAGTACGGTCGATATATTGATCTTCTTGCGAAAGAGGCAGGCGCGTCCGCAATTGGTGACGATGATGTCTCGATCATGGAAGGGATAATCGATCTCCGGCAGGCCAAGGTAGGGGCGCAAAGAGGCGGTATAGAGATCAGCAGGCACTTTCATGCTGATCGCCTCATGCGGCCTCTCGCCATTGAATTCGCTGACGAATGCATCAAAGCGTACCTGTTGCTGGAGAAGGCTACGTTCGGGTGGGCGAGTTGCCTCCTTCTTCAATGTCAGATGCATACGCTCATGCCGGCCGTTCTGCTGTGGATGGCCCGGTTTGATGCGCTCGATCGCTATCCCAAGCCTCAACCAGAAAACCGACAGCTTCGACAGATTGTACAGCCCGTTTGGTGAGGCAAAAGGTAGCCCGTTGTCCGAGCGTATCGCCTGAGGCAGGCCATGTTCGGCAAACAGGCGGCGGAAGGCTTCGATCACGGCTTGCTCTCGTGTCGATTCGAAGGCTTCGCAAGCCAATAGATAGCGGGATGCCTGATCGGTTACGGTCAAAGGGTAACAATAACGGCCATCCCCAAGTTTGAACTCGCCCTTGAAGTCGGCGCACCACAGATCGTTGGCATTGACGGCTTGCGACAGCGTGGTGCCCATGGCCTTGTTTGCCCGGTTCCTCTTGCGGGCCTGGCGCACAAGGCCATGGCGGTCGAGCACCGCATGTACGGTGCTGCTCGCCGGAATACGGACGTCGCCAGCGAGCTTTTTCACCAGCAGTTCGCGGATCTTGCGCGCACCCCAATGAGGCTTCTCCTTTTTGAGGCGCACGATCATTGCCTCGACGGGATCGGGGAGTTGGTTGGCGTAGCGCACCGGACGCCGGGAGCGGTCCGTCAGAGCTTCAAGCCCGTCGTCCTTGTAGCGATAGAATATCTTGTAGCCGGTCTTGCGCGATATGCCGAAGTCCCGGCACACCTCGCTCATTCCTTCGCCCTCCAGCAAACGGGCGACAAAGCGTAGACGTTCTTCCATAACCGAAGTCTCTCTCCACGGCATCAACACCTCCCGCAAAGCGAAAAGTGTTACCCATGTCTCCGGTACAAAACGTCACCTATCTCTCAAGTCGGACACTTTAAAATCATTCGAACAATGCTGCGGTGAGGGATGCTTCGATCCCGCTTCCTGGCTTTGGAATGGCTGGAAAACACCGCGAACGGGAATCCCGCTGTGCAGCGGGTTCCATTTTGTCGATGCAATCATATTTCCGGGCAGCCCCGTTCATTGGCGAAGGTGATGCGATCCGGTCCCCGGCGCGTGAAGCCTTCTACGACGACACGACCCGGGGTGACGCGCACGACCTCGGGATCGCGCAGGCCGGCCTCACGGGCGGCGGCGCGGGCTTCGCGTTCGCTACAGCCGCGCATGCGGGGCGGGCCGCGGCGGTCTATGTCCCGGTCACGATCGCGGATGACGGGGCGAACGCCGTCGGGGCCGATTCTGAGTTCCATGTCCTGCGCACCTGCGGGGATCGGCGCGGCGAAGGATACCAAGGCGATGCCCATCGCAAGAACTGTGGTTCTCATAAGCTTGATCATGTTTCCTCCCTCAGCCGAAACCGGCGGAAAGCTCGTTTCTTTGCGGGGAGAGAACGCGGTTGCCCTCCGTTTGTTCCTTGCGGATGCGGTGAGCGTGAGATGTTGAGGCGGGTAAATCCGGCCCGATGGGTGGGCTCAAAAGATAGAAATCATTAACCACGTTCGTTACAATTTTATCGAATTTGCAGAAGTCGTTCGCATTTTCGCCACGTTATGCACAAGATTAAGCGACTGTTAGGTGCTTCGATGGCAGGGGCAAATAATCGAGGCAAGTGAGGGTGCGGTTCTCCGAGCCAATAGCAGCGTGGGGCAGACGATTTGAATTCTACGGTCAAGAAACTCGGCATCAACGCCAGGTCGGGCGTGAAGTGGCTTGCAATTTCCGTGCTTTGCGCCGCAACCGCATCGTGTTCCACGACATCCGAGACCAAGCCTAAGCCCAAGCGCAGCAAGGAATATTTTTCCGAATCCGAATATGGCGTCAAAGCCAGCCCGCGTGTGGCCGATGGCAAGGCCATTCCCAAGGGCGGCGGGCGCGAGCTGATCGGCAATGCCTATACCGTCAAGGGCCGCCGTTATTTCCCCAAGGAAGAACCGGGTTACAACAAGACCGGCCTTGCCTCCTGGTATGGTTCCGCCTTCCATGGTCGCCTGACCGCCAATGGCGAAGTCTACGACAAAGAACATCTTTCTGCCGCACATCCGACATTTCCCCTGCCGAGCTACGCGCGCGTCACCAATATGGACAATGGCGCGTCGGTTCTGGTGCGCGTCAACGATCGCGGACCGTTCCACGAAGGCCGCCTGATCGACGTTTCAAGCAAGACGGCCGATCTTCTCGACATGAAGACCACTGGCACGGCCAATGTGCGGGTACAATACGCCGGACGTGCGCCGCTCGATGGTCACGATATGCCTTATCTGATGGCATCTTATATTCCGAAGGGTTCTCGCTCACCGGGTGTGGCGCCGGAAGGGCAGATCGCGACAGGCGTGATGGTGGCTTCAGCCTCGCCGAATTTCGTTCCGGCTCCGGCGTCCAACCCGAATTATGGCGGCTCGACCCAGACAGCGCTTGTCGGCTCCAGGAAGAATGCAGCGTTGCAGGCCATGCCGCTGGTCAATGGTTCGGCACCGGCTTTCGAACAGTTCGCGATCCTGCCGGAAATCGGTCCTTTCCTGGCCGAACGTCCGGAAGGCAATTTCATGCGTGAACCGGCGGCGCCCGGCGGCAATTATCTGCGTGTGCCGACGCCTTCCTCCAAATTTGCGGCGGCCTATTCCGAAGAATCGGCTACGGTCTCCAGGACCGCGAGCGCCTTCGACAGCGTGCTCGTCGACCGTGGCGCGCTCAACGAGCAATCGATACTCGCCCATGTGAAACGTCAGCAGGCGAAGTCGCGCTGACGAATTGAAGGATACGGCCGGCCTTTTGCCTTTGTCGCGGGCAGCCGGTTACGGCAGGCAGGACTGGGCGGTTTCATGCGCAAGGCCATTCATCGCTCCTATTGTTCGCTCCTCGCAGCGGCAGCGTTTGCGCTTTTCAGTGCAAGCCCGGCACAATCGCAGACCGGCCCCTTCATCGCCAAGGCGGAACAGGCCTATATGATCGATGCCGAAACAGGCACGGTGCTTCTTTCGCAAAATGAGGATCAGCCTTTTCCGCCCGCATCGCTCGCCAAGCTGATGACGGTGGAAGTGGTGCTGGATGCGCTTTCAAAGGGGCAGGTGACGGCAGAGACGGCTTATCCCGTCTCGGAATATGCCTGGCGCACGGGCGGTGCGCCTTCACGCACCTCGACGATGTTCGCGGCGCTGAAATCCTCGGTCAGCATCAACGATCTCTTGACCGGGATCATCGTTCAGAACGCCAATGACGGCTGTATCGTCGTCGCCGAAGGCATGGCAGGTTCGGATGCCGCTTTCGCCAAACGCATGACGGTGAGGGCGGACGAACTGGGCATGAGCCGCAGCACCTTTACCAATTCGACCGGGCTTCCCGACCCCGGCAACCGGACGAGTGCGAGGGATATGGTGCGCCTTGCCCAGCATCTGCATGACACCTATCCCGACCGTTACGGGCTTTTTACCAAGCCGGATTTCGAATGGAACCGGATTTTCCAGCGCAACAAGAATACGCTCCTGATGCCCGGTAGCGGTATCGACGGTCTCGGTCTCGGTTTTGCGGAAGGCAGCGGTTTTGCGGCTGTCGTTTCGGCCGAGCGGGGAGGCCGCCGGGTCTATCTGGCGCTTGGCGGCATCGCGGACGACAAGACGCGGCAGGAAGAGGCCCGCCGGGTGGTGGACTGGGGCCTGACCGCCTTTGAAAAACGCCATCTCTTCAGCAGGGACGAAGCCGTCGGGTCTGTCAGCGTTTATGGCGGCGATGTTTCGCATATCGATCTTTCGCCGAAGGAAGATGTGAGCGTGCTTGTGCCGGTCAATAATCCGGACCGTATTTCTGGCCGGATCGTCTATCGCTGGCCCCTGAATGCGCCGCTGGACGTCGGTGCAAATGCCGGAACGCTTAAGATTTTCTCGGGCGAGCGCCTGTTGCGGGAAGTGCCGCTTTACACGAAGGCGGCGGTCGGCAAGGGGTCGCTCACCCAGAATGCGACAGGCGCGCTGAAGGAACTGCTGCTGTTCTGGCTCTGAAAGCCTGTTGCACGGGCGGCCTTGTTCCTATGCTTTTGTTCAGGCATCGGATTTTCTGAAAAGCGCTTCACACTTTTCCGTTCGATGCTGTAAACAGGCATTTCAACATTGACGTGAATTCCTCGCAGGACGTGACATTGGCCGAAAAGACCGGATTGTTCATCAGCTTCGAAGGCGGCGAAGGCGCCGGCAAGTCGACGCAGATTCGCACGCTTGCCGAGGCGCTTCGCGGCCGTGGTTTCGAGGTGGTCGTGACGCGTGAGCCGGGCGGCTCGCCGGGTGCGGAGGCCGTTCGGCATGTTCTGCTCTCGGGTGCGGCAGAGTCCTTCGGGGTGCGCATGGAAGCAATCCTGTTTGCGGCGGCGCGCAACGACCATGTCGAAGAGGTCATTCGTCCGGCGCTTGCGCGCGGCGAGATCGTGCTCTGCGACCGCTTTCTTGATTCCTCGCGTGTCTATCAGGGCACGACCGGCAATCTGGAGCCTGATTTCATCGAGACGCTGCAACGGATAGCCATCGATGGCGTCGTGCCGGAGTTGACGCTGATCTTCGATATCGCCGCCGAAAAGGGGCTCGCCCGCGCCAGAAAACGGGCGGATGAGGGTGCTACGCCGGATCGGTTCGAAAAAGAGGAAATCGAGACCCACGAGAAGCGTCGTGAGGCCTATCTGGATATTGCGCTCGCCGAGCCGCGTCGTTGCCGGATCGTGAACGCCGACCAGCCGCAGGAAAAGGTGACAGAGGATGTCATGTCCTTTGTCGAGCCGTTGCTCGAGCGTGCGGGAAAAGCTGCGGACGCCGCGCATGAGTGAGGTTCAGGGCGTTCTCGACGGCGCGATTGCGCCGCAGCAGAACACGAGGCTTTTCGGGCACGAGGAGGCGGAGGCCTTTCTTGCGCAATCCTATCGCTCCGGCAAAGGCCATCACGCCATTCTGATCGAGGGACCGGAGGGGATCGGCAAGGCGACGCTCGCCTTTCGTTTCGCCAATCATGTGTTGACCCATCCCGATCCCGCATCCGCGCCGGATTTCCTTGCCGATCCCGATCCGCAATCACTGGTCAGCCGGCAGATCACCGCCGGCGCCTCGCACAATCTGCTGCATCTGACCCGTCCTGTGGACGAAAAGACGGGCCGTGTGAAATCCGCCATTACGGTGGACGAGGTGCGGCGGGCAGGGCACTTCTTTTCGCAGACATCCGGCACGGGCAACTGGCGCATCGTCATCATCGATCCTGCCGACGATCTTAACCGGAACGCCGCCAATGCCATCCTGAAAATACTGGAGGAGCCACCGAAGCGGGCGATGTTCCTGGTGCTTTCGCATGCACCGGGAAAATTGCTGCCGACCATCCGTTCGCGCTGCATGCCGCTCCGGCTCGTGCCGCTTTCCGATGCGGCGATGGTGCAAGCGCTCGATCAACTCGACATCAGCCCCGAAGGTGAGAAACGCGACGCTCTGCTTGCCGCCGCCAAGGGCAGCGTGGCGCAGGCGCTGAAACTGATGAATTATGGCGGTTCCGACATTGTCGAGGTCTTTGCCGAAGTGATGACTGCCGAAGGGCCGGGCGCGCGCAAGCGCATGCACAAGCTTGCCGAGGTTCTGGCGCAGAAAGATGGCGACATCGTTCTCGGATTCTTCATGGAGCATGTGACGGAAGAGCTGATGGCGCGAGCGCGGGCGGCGGCAATGGCGGGTGACATTGCGGCGGCAGAAAAACATGCCCGGCTTTCCTCGACGCTTTCGGAGCGCATCACTGTGGCGCAGGCCTATAATCTCGACAAGAAGCAGATGGTGCTTTCCATTCTGGAAGATATTCGTTCGGTTTAGGCGCCGGGATATGAATCATACCCGAAATGGGGAAGTTGTTGTTTCGCTGCTGCGAACAATGGTTTAAGAGCGGTCTATCCAAAAAACAGCCTGTAAAGTCGATCGACCGTCATGACAGACAAGACACCGTTCTACATCACCACCGCGATCTCCTATCCCAACGGCAAGCCGCATATCGGCCATGCCTATGAGTTGATTGCGACGGACGCCATGGCACGCTTTCAGCGCCTGGACGGAATGGATGTTTTCTTCCTGACCGGCACCGACGAACATGGCCAGAAGATGCAGCAGACGGCGCGGGCGGAAGGTATTTCGCCGGAAGAGCTCGCCCAGCGCAACTCCGACCAGTTCCGCGCGATGGGCAAGATGCTCAACGCCTCGAACGACGATTTCATCCGCACCACGGAAGAGCGTCACCATGAGACCTCGCGCAATATCTGGAACCTGATGGCCGGTAGCGGTGACATCTACAAGGACAGCTATGCCGGCTGGTATTCCGTGCGCGACGAAGCCTATTACGCCGAGGACGAGACGGAAGTGCGCGCCGATGGCGTCCGTTACGGGCCACAGGGCACGCCGGTGGAATGGGTGGAAGAGGAAAGCTATTTCTTCAAGCTCTCCGAATATCAGGATAAACTCCTGAAACTCTACGAAGAGAACCCTGACTTCATCGGTCCGGCCGAGCGTCGCAACGAAATCATTTCGTTCGTGAAATCCGGTCTTAAGGACCTGTCGATTTCCCGTACCACCTTCGATTGGGGCATCAAGGTCCCCAACGATCCGAAGCACGTCATGTATGTCTGGGTCGATGCGCTGACCAACTACATCACCGCGACCGGTTACATCGAGGATAAAAACGGCCCGCGTGCGAAATATTGGCCCGCCGACGTGCATATCATAGGCAAGGACATCATCCGTTTCCACGCGGTCTATTGGCCGGCCTTCCTGATGAGCGCCAAGCTGCCGCTGCCCAAGCGGGTTTATGCGCATGGCTTCCTGCTCAACAAGGGCGAGAAGATGTCGAAGTCGCTCGGCAACGTCGTCGATCCAGCCAATCTGGTAAACCATTTCGGTCTCGATCAGGTCCGTTATTTCTTCCTGCGCGAAGTCTCCTTCGGCCAGGACGGCAGCTATAGCGAAGAGGGCATCGCCACCCGTATCAATGCCGATCTTGCCAATGGCATCGGCAATCTCGCCAGCCGTTCACTCTCGATGATCGTCAAGAATTGCGACGGCCAGATCCCGACGCCCGGTGAGTTCACCGAAGAAGACAAGGCGATGCTTGGCTCCGCCGATGGGCTGCTTGAGATTTGCCGCGAGGAGATGGGCAAGCAGCTCATCCACCGTGCGCTTGCGGCCATCATCGCCGTCGTCTCGGAAACCGACCGCTATTTCGCCTCGCAGGAGCCGTGGGCGCTGAAAAAGACCGACCCTGAGCGCATGGGCACCGTGCTTTACGTTACGGCGGAAGTGGTGCGCCAGATCGGCATTCTCCTGCAGCCCTTCATGCCGGAATCCTGCGAGAAGCTGCTCGATCTCGTCGCTGCGCCTGTCGATAAACGTGATTTCGCTGCTTTGGGCGCAGCTGGCCGTCTGGTTCCGGGCACGCCGCTGGAAGCACCGAAGCCGGTTTTCCCGCGTTATGTCGCGCCGGAAGCTTGAAGGCGACAACCATGCTGATCGATACCCATTGTCATCTGGATTTTCCCGATTTCGAGGCCGAGCGCGACGACATTATCGCCCGCGCCCATGCTTCTGGCGTCGCCCAAATGGTGACGATCTCGACCCGGGTGCGTCGGCTGCCGGAGCTTTTGAAGATCGCGGAAAAATATCCGTCGGTCTTCTGTTCGGTCGGTACGCATCCCAACAATGCCGACGAGGAACTGGATATTTCCGCCGACGAGCTTGTGCGGCTCGCGGAGAGCCATGACAAGATCGTGGCGATCGGTGAGGCGGGTCTGGATTATTTCTACGATATGCAGAAGCCGGAAGACCAGAAGACCGGCCTCATCCGCCACATCAAGGCGGCAAGACGAACGAAGCTGCCGCTCGTTATCCACAGCCGCAGCGCCGATGAGGACATGGCCGCTATTTTGCGCGAGGAAAGCGACAAGGGGGCGTTCCCCTTCATTTTGCACTGCTTCTCTGCCGGCCCTGAATTGGCGAGAACCGGCGTCGAACTTGGCGGTTATGTGTCCTTCTCCGGTATTCTGACCTTCCCGAAATCGCAGGATATCCGTGATATCGCCGCCACCGTGCCGCTGGACAGGCTGCTGGTGGAAACGGATGCGCCTTATCTCGCGCCAAAGCGCTGGCGCGGGAAGCGCAACGAACCCTCCTATGTGGTCAACACAGCAGAGGTTCTGGCCGAGGTGCATGGCGTTTCCTTCGAGCGCATGGCCGAAATCACCACCGAAAACGCCTTCCGCTGCTTTTCCAAGATGACAAGGGTGTAGACGTGGCAATCTACCGTCGTCGCTTCACGGTTCTCGGTTGCGCGTCGTCGCCTGGCGTGCCGCGCATCAACGGCGACTGGGGCGCCTGCGATCCCGAGAACCCGAAGAACCGGCGTACGCGAACGGCCTTTATGGTGGAGCAGATCGGCCCTGACGGTGGCAGGACGACCGTCGTTATCGACACCGGCCCGGATTTTCGCGAGCAGATGATCGCCGCAAAGGTGGAGGCGGTCGATGCGGTGCTTTACACCCACGCCCATGCCGACCATCTGCACGGCATAGATGATCTGCGCATCTATTTCGCTCTTCAGAAACACCGCATCCCCATCTATGCCGATCCCGTCACCATGGCGCGCATAAGGGACGGTTTCGCCTATTGCCTGGAGACCCCGCCGGGCAGCAACTATCCGCCCATCGTCGAACCGCGGATCATTGCCGATATCGACACGACCTTGATTATCGACGGGGCAGGCGGGCCGATCCCATTCAACGTGCATATGCAGCAGCATGGCGATGTGCATTCGCTGGGTTTCCGTATTGGTGACGTCGCCTATTGCACCGATGTCAGCGATTTTCCGGCAAAAAGCCTGCCGAAGCTTGCCGGTCTCGATGTCCTCGTCATCGATGCGCTGCAGCACCGTTATCACCCCAGCCATCTTTCGCTGGAACAGGCGCTCAGCTGGATCGAAAGATTCGCACCCAAAAGGGCGATCTTGACCCACATGCACATCCCGCTCGATTATGAAACGGTGATGCGTGAAACGCCTGATCATGTTGAACCGGCTTATGATCAGATGCGTTTCGAAATCGAGATCGAAGCAGCCTGACGCCGCCTGAGAAGGAATAACATGTCGACCAAGCCTTTCCGTGCACCCAGTATGGCGAGCTTTTTCGACAATCTGCGCGCCAGCCGCCTGCGGGCGATGTTTCGGCGCGGTGAAGTGGGGCTGGTGCTTCTTGCCGTCTTGATCGGCATTGCAGCGGGCCTTCTGGTGGCGTTGATCGGCGCCCTGAGCACGGCGCTGCATGTTATGGTTTTCGGCGTCGAGCGGCTGAGCAGCAGCGATCTCTCCGGCCGTATCGTGCTCGCCGGGCCGATCGTCGGCGGCATCGTGCTCGGCATGATCATCTTCATTCTTTCGAAGACACGCAAAAAACCCATGATCGACCCCATCGAGGCGAATGCGCTGCATGGCGGTCGCCTGTCGCTAACGGACAGCATCATCGTCTGCGTGCAGAATATCGTCTCCAATGGTTTTGGCGCTTCTGTCGGGCTTGAGGCCGGCTACACGCAGATCGCCAGCGGCGTTGCCTCGAAGATCGGCATCAAGCTGAAACTGCGGCGAGGGGACATGCGTATTCTTGTCGGCTGTGGTGCGGCGGGCGCTATTGCTGCGGCCTTCAACGCGCCTCTGACCGGGGCGTTCTACGCCATCGAACTCATTATCGGCACCTATACCGTGGTGACGCTTGCGCCGCTCATCGTCGCGGCGCTGGTGGCGACGACGGTCATCGGAATTATCGGTGGCCATGGCATCTCGATCGATATTGTCGATGCCAGCCGTGTGACGCCGGCCGATTATGTGCCCGCCATCTTTCTCGGCGTCGTGTGTGCGGCCATTGGCATCGTGCTGATGCAGGCAGTGTCCTTCATCGAAGAAACTGCGCGTAAAAGCGCCATTCCGGGCTGGCTGCGTCCCACGATAGGCGGCGTGGCGGTGGGTGCTCTTGCGCTGATTTCACCGCAGGTACTGTCGAGCGGCCATGGCGCACTGCATCTCAACATCGATGCCGAACTGACGATATATGGGGTGGCCGGGCTGTTTCTACTGAAGGCAGCGGCCAGCGCCATTTCCATTGGCTCGAACTTCCGCGGCGGCCTCTTTTTCGCGTCGCTGTTCATGGGCTCGCTGCTCGGCAAGATTTTCGCGCTTTGCGCACCCTATATCGGTTATGGATCGACCGCGCCCATCGTTTATGCCGTGATCGGCATGAGCGCCTTTGCCGCCGCCATCATCGGCGGCCCGCTGACGATGACGTTTCTGGCGCTGGAACTGACAGGCGACTTCCAGATCACGGCTCTGGTGCTTGCTGCCGTCATCACCACCTCGCTCGTGGTGCGCACCACCTTCGGTTATTCCTTCGCCACCTGGCGTTTTCACCTGCGGGGCGAGAGCATTCGCAGCGCCCACGATATCGGCTGGATCCGCGACCTGACGGTCGGCAAGATGATGCGCGCCGATATCCGCAAGGCCAATGTCAGCATGGGGCTTCCGGCCTTCAAGGAGAAATTCCCGCTCGGCTCGACGCAACGGGTGATCATGACCCATGATGACGGGCGTTATGCCGGCATCGTCCTTGTCCCGGAAATCTACGCCGACCCGATGGATCGCGACCCCAGCAAAATCAGCCTCGAAACCTATCTGCATTACAAGAACGACGTGTTGCTGCCAACCATGAATGCCCGGCAAGCGGCTGCGGCCTTCGATGCGGCGGAAAGTGAAGCCCTGGTCGTCGTCAACGACAAGATCGAAAATCGTCCCGTGGGATTGCTGACTGAAAGCCATACGCTGAGGCGCTATAGCGAAGAACTGGATTTAAGACGCCGGGAGGCATCGGGCGAACTATAAAGTAAATCAGGAACTTAAAACAACTTATTGATATAAAATGCTCTTTTTATTTAACTTTTCTGCCTCGGTTGATTCCTTGACAATCTAGTTATATCCATTATTCTGGATATATGGATAATTTAACCGCAATAACGGCGCTTGGCGCTTTGGCCCAAGCCACCCGTCTGGAAACATTCCGGCTGCTTGTTAGGCGCGAGCCGGACGGCGTTCCCGCAGGTGAGCTTGCGCGTCTTCTCGACGTTCCCCAGAACACGATGTCGGCGCATCTCGCCACGCTTTCCCGGGCCGGTCTGGTCAAGAGTGAGCGGCAGAGCCGGTCTATCCTCTATCGCGCCGATCTTGACGGGTTGCGCCTGCTGACCCTGTTTCTGCTGAAGGATTGCTGCGGTGGTTCGACCGAGCTTTGCGCGCCGTTGATTGCCGAGCTGACGCCCTGCTGCAGCTTGCAGGCGACGCCGTCATGAACGCCGCCTGGCTGGTGTCCATCATCTCTTCTGCTTCGATCGCGGGGCTTGCCAGGCCACCGATCTAACCACGGACCGAAACCATGACCGATAAGATCTATAACGTGCTCTTTTTGTGCACGGGCAATTCCGCTCGCTCCATTCTTGCCGAATCCATTCTCGCCAAGGAAGGTGAGGGGAGGTTCAATGCCTATTCGGCCGGTAGCCAGCCGAAGGGAGAGGTAAATCCTCACGCCCTGAGGGAACTGGCCGTGCTGGGTTATCCGACCAGCGGGTTCACCTCGAAAAGCTGGGACGTGTTTGCCGGACCTGATGCGCCACGGATGGATTTCATCTTCACGGTGTGCGACAGCGCCGCCGGCGAAGCCTGTCCGGTCTGGATCGGCCATCCGATGACTGCCCATTGGGGGATAGAGGATCCCGCCGCTACGGTCGGCTCTGAGATCGAGGTTCAGCGCGCCTTCGCGCAGGCCGCTCGTTTCCTCAAGAACAGGATCGCGGCTTTCGTCAGCCTGCCGCTGCAATCCATCGATCGTATGGCGCTGGAGACCCGGCTTCGACAGATCGGTGCACTGGATGGAACCACCAATCCTGAAGGAAAGTCGGCCTGATGTCCCTGTTCGAACGTTATCTGACCGTCTGGGTGTTTCTGTGCATTGTCGCCGGTGTGGCGCTCGGCCATCTGATGCCCGGTGTCTTTCAGCTCATCGCTGCGGCCGAGATCGCCAAAGTGAACATTCCGGTTGCGATCCTGATCTGGCTGATGATCATTCCGATGCTGCTGAAGATCGATTTCCGGTCTCTTTCGCAGGTCGGCATGTTCTGGCGCGGCATTGGCGTGACCTTGTTCATCAACTGGGCCGTCAAGCCGTTCTCGATGGCGCTGCTCGGCTGGTTTTTCATCGGCTGGCTGTTCCGCCCTTATCTTCCGGCCGGTGAGATCGATTCCTACATTGCCGGGTTGATCATCCTTGCCGCGGCTCCTTGCACGGCCATGGTCTTCGTCTGGAGCAACCTTACGCGGGGTGAGCCGCTGTTCACGTTGTCGCAGGTCGCGCTCAACGATGCGATTATGGTCGTGGCTTTTGCTCCGGTGGTCGGCCTGCTGCTCGGTCTTTCCGCCATTACAGTGCCGTGGGCTACGCTTCTTCTTTCCGTTGCGCTTTATATTGTCGTTCCGGTCATCCTCGCGCAACTGGTCAGGCGCCGGCTCATGGCTGACGGAACCTCACGGACGCTGGATTACGTTCTCGCGAAATTGCAGCCGATTTCGCTGGTGGCGCTGCTTGCGACACTGGTTCTTCTCTTCGCTTTTCAGGGCGAGCAGATCATTGCCCAGCCGGCCGTCATCGGCCTCCTCGCCATCCCCATCCTCATCCAGGTCTATCTGAATTCGGGGCTCGCCTACGTCCTGAACCGCATGACGGGTGAGCGCCATTGCGTCGCTGGGCCTTCCGCAATCATTGGCGCCAGCAACTTCTTCGAACTCGCGGTCGCGGCCGCCATCAGCCTGTTCGGGTTTCAGTCGGGTGCGGCGCTGGCAACCGTTGTCGGCGTCCTCATAGAAGTTCCGGTCATGCTTTCTGTCGTCTGGATCGTGAACCGCTCGAAGGACTGGTATGAGGCTGCACCCGCCGTTTCCCGAACGATAACGACCGAAAGGCAATGACCATGGACGCCACCATCTATCACAACCCGTCCTGCGGGACGTCGCGCAACACGCTGGCGCTGATCCGCGCGGCAGGGATCGAGCCGACCGTGATCGAATATCTGCGGGAACCGCCGACACGCGAGCAGCTTGCACGCATGATTGCGAATGCGGGGCTGACGGTGCGCGAAGCCATGCGCGAAAAAGGGACGCCTTATGCCGAGCTCGGTCTCGACAATCCGGACCTGACTGACGATCAGTTGCTCAATGCGATGATGGAAACGCCGATCCTCATCAATCGTCCCTTTGTCGTAACGCCACTCGGCACCAGGCTCGCCCGTCCTTCAGAGGTCGTGCTGGATATTCTGCCGGACACATTCAAAGGGCCGTTCTTCAAGGAGGATGGCGAGCAGGTCCTCGACAGTGAAGGAAAGCGCGTTGCCTGATAGTTTTCCCGCGTTGCAGGGGCATCACCTGCACAGCATCGACCCGGTGGCTCTGCGTCCGGCGTTTTCGACCCATAAACCACGCATCCTGATCCTTTACGGCTCGCTGCGCGAAGTCTCCTATAGCCGTCTGCTGGCATTCGAGGCCGGGCGGCTGCTCGAACGGCTCGGTTGCGAGGTTCGGATATTCGATCCGAAGGGCTTGCCTTTGCCCGATGAAGCGCCGGTCAGCCACGCCAAGGTGCAGGAATTGCGTGAACTTTCAGAATGGTCGGAAGGACAGGTCTGGGTAAGCCCCGAACGCCATGGCGCGATGACCGGCATCATGAAATCACAGATAGACTGGATTCCTCTTGCTATCGGTTCTGTACGGCCGACGCAGGGCAAGACACTCGCCGTCATGGAAGTGTCTGGCGGCAGCCAGTCCTTCAATGCCGTGAACCAGATGCGAATTCTCGGCCGATGGATGCGGATGATTACCATTCCAAACCAATCATCGGTGGCAAAGGCCTATCAGGAATTCGACGCGGAAGGCCGGATGAAGCCGTCATCTTATTATGATCGGGTCGTCGACGTCTGTGAGGAACTGGTGAAATTCACGCTGCTGACGCGTGACGCTTCCAGCTATCTCACAGACCGATATAGCGAACGCAAAGAGTTGCCAGATGAACTTGAGAAACGTGTTTCGCTAAAATCAATCTGACGGGCTGGGTTCGGTTCAACGTTTCGTGCTTTTCAATCGTGGTTGAACGCGGCTGAAATCCAGAGCCACAGCATCAAATAAGTTCCATAATCTATCTTATGCGATTAACAGCTTGGCTGAGGTGGGTTCAAGGATGAAGTGCGACTTGCGAATGATACCAATGGGTTGTCACTCGCAAGGAACCTGCAATGAAACGCACCTACTCCCATATCGACATGGATGAAAGACGCAAGATCGCCCGCTGGCGTACGGCTGGCCTGACTGTTGACATCATCGCCGAGAAGCTTGGACGCCATCGCTCGACAATTTTCCGCGAGATCCGGCGCAATATGTTCATCGATGACGCGATCTCCAATCTGAACGGCTATTATTGTGTCACGGCGCATGACATGGCTTGCGAACGGCGGACCAAACTGCGCAAGCTGATGCGCTTCTCGCATGTCCGGCAATCTGTCATCGACCGGATCATGCACGGCTGGTCGCCACAGCAGATCGCTGGCCGGATGCGCCTTGAGCGGCATCCAGTATCGGTTAGCCACGAAACCATCTACAAGTTTGCATACTCATCTGACGGCCAAGCGATCAAGCTGTGGCGGCACCTGCCGGAGCATCGAGCTCGGCGGCGACCGCGACATGCCAGACGCAAGCATGGCCAACGGTTTAGTCCGGAACTCAACATCCTGCGCCGCCCGGATGTGGTCGCCGATCGCAAGCAGTTCGGGCATTGGGAGTGTGACCTGATCCAGTTCCGAAAGAAGTTTGGAAAGGCCAACGTCACATCACTCGTTGAACGGGTCAGCCGCTTTGCAATCTTTCTGCGCAACAATGATCGGCAGTCTCGACCGGTCATGAACGGCCTTGTGCAAGCACTTCAGACCCTGCCCCACCTCGCCCGTCGTTCCATCACGTTCGACCGTGGCACGGAGTTCACCGACTGGCCTTACCTACAGGCGAGCATTGGCACCCAGACCTGGTTCTGCGACCCTCAATCGCCGTGGCAAAAAGGAACCGTCGAAAATACCAACAGGCGGGTACGGAAATGGCTTTCGAGAGAGGTCGATCCCTTATCCGTAACCGACGCGGATCTGATCGCGATCTGCAATCAGCTCAACGAGACGCCTCGTAAATGCCTCGGCTATCGGACACCAGCAGAGGTCTTCCGCAAGAAGCTGCTCGCACAACTAAGGCATACCGGATAGCTTCGCCCTGCCCGCAAGTCGCGCTTCAGCATGAACTCACATGATTTGAAGCCTGGCGATGGAGCGTTGAAACATCATCGTCCCATCCTTCGCCTCTTTTACGGCTTTATCATTCCGCCATGATAATCGAGCCGGTATGTCTCGACGTGTCCCCGGTAAATGCGCTCCAAGCCGGTGAAGGACTGGAACTCTCCGGCATTCGTGTCGACATAGACCAAATCCTCCACCGGGTGGGTGAAGCCGCCGAGAAAGCGGCCCTCACGATAGAGCGTGGAAAGCGACCTCTGGATGACCCTGCCGGCCGTGGCGCCATCGATCATGTCGGGCCGGAGGATGCGGCCGTAATAACTCATCGCCCACACCGCCGTTCCCTGATGCCAAACGACCTCCTGACCTATGAAATCGGTTCCCCCGAAATAGCTGTCGATATAGTGCCAGTCGCCGTTCCGATAACCGAGATCGTGCGATCCCTTGCGAGTGGGCGTCGCGGAGCTGTTGCCGCCGCCAACATACGTCGCGGACTTGGCCTGCACGATGAAATCTTCCAGCATGGGAAACCTTTGGGAGACAAGAACATAAAGTGAACATAGGTGATTTTTGGGATGTTCGCAAGTGCGCCCCTGCCCTGTGTCGAACCCGCATTTCAACAATGGCGGGCTTGGTAATCGCGGCGTTTGCGCTTAGAAGCATGGCAGGAATTATCCGAAAAGAGTGTCCATGCCGCAAAACCCGCAGATCTATGTCGATGCCGATGCCTGCCCCGTGAAGCCGGAGATTCTCAAGGTGGCGGAGCGGCATGGGCTGGAAGTGACCTTCGTTGCCAATTCCGGCCTGCGTCCGTCGCGCGATCCTATGGTAAAAAACGTCATCGTATCCGCCGGTTTCGACGCGGCGGACGACTGGATCGCCGATCATGCAGCCGAAAACGACATCGTCATCACCGCCGATGTGCCGCTGGCCGGCCGCTGTGTCGCCAAGGGTGCGCTGGTGACCGGGCCGACGGGCCGCGTTTTTGACCAGTCGAACATCGGGATGGCGACGGCGATGCGCGATTTTGGCGCGCATCTGCGCGAAACCGGTGAAAGCAAGGGATATAACGCGGCTTTTTCACCGCGCGACCGCTCGGCTTTTCTGGAGACGCTTGACCGTTTCTGCCGCCGTGTCAAAAAATGACGGCGACAACGGAGAGGCGCCACCCATGAACCCGGCCGCTATGAAAAGCAACAGCTATCGTCGCCATCAACCTTTCGTCATTGCTTTTTTGGTCGGCGCCGTGAGCCTTGGCCTGGCGCTGGTTTTTGCGCCGCCGCTGGCGATCGAGATCGCGGCCGTTCTGTTCTTCCTGACCTATCTCACCTTGATTGCATTTCGCCTGTCGGGGTTGACGGCGCAACATCTGAAGGCCCATGCCGATAGCGATGATCTGCCTGCGGTCGCCATCATCGCCGTCACGCTGCTTGCCGTTGCCGTCGCGGTGGTATCGCTGTTTCAGGCCCTCAATCATACCGGCGAAACGGTCTGGGCGCTGCTCATCGCCTTCGCCTCGGTGATCTTCGGCTGGCTGACCATACACACCATGACCGCCCTGCACTACGCTCATCTTTACTGGCGGCCGGCGATGGCCGACGGCAAGCCCCAGCATCGCGGCGGCATGGATTTTCCGGGGACGAAGGAACCCTGCGGCTACGACTTTCTCTATTTCGCCGTGGTGATCGGCATGACGGCGCAGACGTCGGATGTGGGCGTAACCACGACCGCCATGCGTAAGGTCACGTTGCTGCACTCCATCGTTTCTTTCTTTTTCAATACGGTTCTGGTAGCGGCGGCGGTGAATGCCGCCGTCTCGCTTGCGGGCTGAACCGATTTTCTTTTCAAGAGGACTGTCTTCATGAACATTATTTCGCAAAATACGGCCTTTGGCGGCATGCAGGGCGTATTTTCGCATACATCGGAAACCCTGAAATCTGAGATGACCTTTGCGGTTTATGTGCCGCCGAAGGCGATCCATGAGCCCTGCCCGGTTGTCTGGTATCTCTCGGGCCTCACCTGCACCCACGCCAATGTCATGGAGAAGGGCGAATATCGCCGCATGGCGTCTGAACTCGGACTTATCATCGTCTGCCCGGATACCAGCCCGCGCGGCAATGACGTGCCGGATGAGCTGACCAACTGGCAGATGGGCAAGGGCGCCGGTTTTTATCTCGACGCCACGGAGGAGCCGTGGTCGGAGCACTACCAGATGTACAGCTATGTGACGGAAGAGCTGCCTGCCCTAATCGGCCAGCATTTCCGCGCGGATATGAGCCGCCAGGCCATTTTCGGCCATTCGATGGGCGGTCATGGCGCGATGACCATTGCGCTGAAAAACCCCGAGCGTTTCAAGAGCTGCTCGGCTTTTGCACCCATCGTTGCACCCTCTTCCGCAGACTGGTCGGAACCGGCGCTGGAAAAATATCTCGGTGCTGACAGGACCGCATGGCGTCGCTATGACGCCTGCTCGCTGGTCGAGGATGGCGCACGGTTTCCTGAATTTCTGATCGATCAGGGTAAAGCCGATAGTTTCCTGGAAAAAGGCCTGCGCCCCTGGCTGTTCGAAGAGGCGATCAAGGGCACGGATATCGGCCTGACGCTGCGCATGCACGATCGTTACGACCACTCCTATTATTTCATCTCCACTTTCATGGATGACCATTTGAAGTGGCATGCGGAGCGGCTGGGGTAAGGATAGAAAGAAGGTTGGCGGCGCCCTTTAAGCGCCGCCGCTTCATATCTAACCTGGCATTACGGGATACGGGCAATGACCTTGATCTCGAAATCGAAGCCGGCAAGCCAGTTGACGCCGACGGCGGTCCAGTTCGGGTAAGGCTTTTGGCTGAAAATCTCCTGCTTGACGGTCATGATCGTTCCGAACTGGTTTTCCGGATCCGTGTGGAACGTCGTCACATCCACAATGTCGTCGAAGGTGCAGCCCGCCGCCTCAAGCGTTGCCTTGAGATTTTCGAAGGCCAGCCGGACCTGTCGCCCAAAATCAGGTTCAGGCGTTCCATCGGCACGGCTGCCGACCTGGCCGGAAACGAAAAGAAGGTCACCGGATCGGATAGCTGCGGAATAGCCATGCTCCTCGTAAAGCGCATTCCTGTTAGCGGGGAAAATTGCTTCGCGTGCGGTCATTGTGAATCTCTCTTTTGGCTGGAGTGGTCATGGACGCGAGAAGCGTTGCTCTTATTCAAAGAAGGCTTCGGACGTCCATTTACATACGTTACGTATGCCAGATAATTACATACGCGTCGCATGTCAATTATGTATACGCGGCGTATGTGAACTTAGAGGCACAGAAGATGCGCCCGATTGAAGCTTGAGATATTTCTGAAGCTGAGATGCGGACGAATAGCCGTCACGCCCTCGCCTTTTGTGTCCTGCTTATGGAAACAGAGCCGTCGCAAGCGTCGTCGGAGCGCGCCGGTTCAGCCTGAATTCGCGGATCACGCGTTCGGCGACGCCATAGGCAAGTTCCTGCTCTATTGACTGATCGTCGAAGCTGACGACGGTGGCGGTGAATTTGGCTTCTGCAATTACCTCTCCCGTCGCAACGGCGGCGGCGCGGACGATAACCTTGGCTGACGCCCTTTCCCCGAACAGGAAGGGACCGCGTGTAACGGATGCAAGTCGGATGGTCAGCACCACGCGCGGCCTTGTTTCTCCACGCGCCGTGGTTTTGATCGCATTTTGCACCTGCGCATGGATGGACTGCATCAGCGCCGGGGCGACATCCGGGCGTGCCGCGACGAACGCGCCGCGCACGTCATAAAGCAGCCGGTCGGTATTAGTCGCTTCCGGTTCCAGCCTGAAAGACATGAGCACGAAACACGCCAGCACAAGAATGCCAAGGCGTTTTAGCGTGGTAATCATGATCAGCGGCTCCCCTAACGTGAGGTAGCCACATGTTCGACGATCAGGGTTAGAAAAGCGTTAAGAGGCGCTCTTCAGCGACTCCAGAACATTGAGGGCCGCGCGCATGTCGACAAGCCTGACGGCGCGGCGCTCCAGCGCCTCCTCGTCCTCGCCCCATTGCTCGGCGGTCCAGTCCTCGTCCAGATGGGCGAGCGCCCATGTTTCTTCCAGCTTCAGCTGCCCTTCCGCCAGCGCCAGCGCCAAAATGGCTGAGCCGGTCAGAGACGTCATGGTGTGTAGAGCGGCAAGCGCAATCGGTGTGTCGTATTTCTTCAGAGTTACCGCAAAAGCGGCGATGGCTTCGCGCGGCTGGTCCTGATGCATCACGCCTTCTACGAGAAGGAAACGCGCGCCGAGCACATTGGCCGCCCAGTCCAGCACGGGATCCCAGTGGTCCGTCTGCCGCGCAACCAGCGCTTCCGGGTCGCCGGCCCTATAGCAGAGGAGATCGGAAGAAGAAAAACGAAGTACGTCCTCAAAAACCGCCTGCGTGTCGTTGGCGACGCCATCAATGGCCGTGTTCACATGCCGAGAGACGGGCATGACCACCGGATTGACCACGTCTTTCTGGGCGTCCCATTCATCGCGAAGCAGCTCCGCCAGCGCACGCGTCGGGACGGTCAGTGGCTTCTTGGCTGGAGTGCGCAGCGGCTTGCCATCGAGAAGGATGGTAAAACCGCCCTCCTCCGCCTCGCCGACGGTGACATCCTTGTAGAACCGCTTCGGCAGAGGCTTCTGCATCTGGATCTGCGCGCGCAGGATCGGGTCGGGATGGCTCAGGCCCTCCGAAAGGTCGTTCAGGAGATCACGCATGGCACGTCCTCGTCAGTCGGATAGAAAGGTTATTCAAGAATATCGGCCGGAACATAGGCCTGAATTTCGCGCGGGTGGTTGACGACCGCATCGGCGCCCGCCTTCCAGAGATCGTCGACCGAGGCATAGCCCCAGGCGACGCCGATTGCTTTTGCGCCCGCAGCCTTGGCCATCTGCATGTCGTAAATCGCATCGCCTATTACGACAGTATCGGCCGGAACCATGCCGGTTTCATGGCAGCATTCCATCACCATGGCCGGATGCGGTTTGGAGGGGCAATCATCCGCCGTACGCGAAACGATGAAGTGATCGGCAAGGCCGTGGGTCTGCAGTATATGGGTAAGACCGCGCCGGCCCTTGCCGGTCACCGCCCCGATCAGCACATCGTCACGTTTCGAAAGCGCATCGATCAGCGGGGCGATACCGTCGAAAAGCGGCACGGTCATTTCCGAGCGCTCCCGCAGGGGATGATAGATTTCCCTGTAGCGTTCTGTCATCGCCTGCGCCTCGTCATCCACATGTGTCTTGCCGAGCATGCGGGCGATGGCAATATCGAGCGTCAGTCCGATGATCGCCTTGGTTTCGGAGATATCGGGGCGCGGCTTGCCGAAATCAGCGAAAGTGTCTGCCATGACGGCATGGATCAGGCCGGCGCTATCCACCAGCGTTCCGTCGCAATCGAAAAGAACCAGTTTCATGGGCTGTCAGTCTTCCCTATCGCCATCGGCCACGTCGAGACCGAGCAGGTTCCAGGTTTGCACCATATGCGGCGGCAGGGGTGCGCTGACCCGAAGCCGGCCGCCATTCGGATGCGGAATATCGATATGGCGCGCATGCAGATGCAGGCGCTTCTGGATGCCGCCGGGAAAATCCCAGTTCGGATCGTCGATGTAATATTTGGGATCGCCGATGATCGGGTGGCCCATATGCAGCGCGTGCACGCGAAGCTGATGGGTGCGGCCGGTATAGGGTTCCATTTCCAGCCAGGCGAGGTTCTGCGCGGCGGTATCGATGACGCGGTAATAGGAGACGGCGTGATCGGCCCCCTCCTCGCCATGTTTGGCGATACGCATACGGTCGCCATCCATCGTCTGTTCCTTGACGAGCCAGGTGGATATCTTGTCCTGATGTTTGCGCGGCACGCCCTTGACCAGCGCCCAATAGGTCTTCTTGGTATCGCGTTCGCGGAAGGCGGCCGTCAGCTTCTGCGCAGCACCGCGTGTGCGGGCAACCACCAGCACGCCCGACGTATCGCGGTCCAGGCGGTGTACCAGACGCGGCTTTTCGCCCTTCTGGTTGGTCCAGGCTTCCAGCAGCCCGTCAATATGGCGGGTGACGCCGGAGCCGCCCTGCACGGCGATGCCGGCCGGCTTGTTGAAAACGAAGACCTTGTCGTCTTCATGCAGCAGCATGCGCGCGAGAAGCTCGCCATCTTCGGAATGTTTGAGATCCTTCGATCCGATCGGGCCGCTTTTGACCTTGAGATCGGAATCGACCGGCGGAACGCGCACCATCTGTCCCGGATGCACGCGTGCATCCGTCTTCACCCGGCCGCCGTCCACACGCACCTGGCCGGAGCGCAGAAGCTTCTGCAACTGCCCGAAACCAAGTCCCGGATAATGAATCTTGAACCAGCGATCGAGGCGCATACCGGCCTCGTCGGCCCCGACCTTGATGTGCTCGATACCTGCCATGAAATTTCCAGTCTTTCTGTCCTGATCGCGCGCTCTGTTCGCCAGCGCGCCGTTTGGACCAAGCCTTTAGAACAAACTGCGGCCCAAGGCCAGCCCGGCGAAAACCGCAGCGATGGAAACCACAAGGCTTGCAAGCACGTAAACGGCGGAAAGCCCGAGTGTGCCGCGTTCGAACAGCGAGACCGCATCGAGCGAAAACGACGAGAACGTCGTAAAGCCGCCGAGCACGCCGGTGACGAGAAACAGGCGCATTTCCATTGACGCGTTCAGCCGTCGCGCCACGAGCTCCACCAGAAAGCCGATCATGAAAGAACCCGCCACGTTGACAGCCAACGTTCCCCACGGGAAGTTCGCTCCCGCCAGCCGGACGCTCCAGACACCGACGAGATAACGGAAGACGGAACCGATTGCGCCGCCTGCTGCGACAAGAGCGATATTGATCATGGGATGATGTCTCCGGGAGTTGCCGGACCGGGCAGTCCGACGCATTTCTAGACCAAGGCAACCGCTGGCGAAACCCCCTCGTCAGCTGCTTTCATCGATTAAAATACGATTAAATTGCAGTGTCGCGATTTAGCCTTCCAACAAGATGCGAGTGCTAATATTCGGTTTTCAGGGTCGCCAAGATGGCCGGGGGTTGGATGACACAGGTTCTTTCTGTTTCTGCGAATACGGCAGCCTACGCGCTGGAAGCCGTGAAGCCGTCGCAGCGCGCTCCGCGCAAAACCGAAGTCGAAGACGCCATTCACGAATTGGCACGCAAGGCCGAACGTGGAGAGGACTTCCAGCTTCGCGGCATGATGACGGCAATCAAGCCGCCGGCCCTGGCACTCTATTTCCTGACGGTTGCCAGCCAGCGCCAGGAGCAACAGGCAACGCTGGAACAGGCCCAGCAGGCATATGAGGATAATGAAGGAAATAAATTTATTTAATATCATGTGTTTATAATAATTTCCGTATCCATTTTATGATATATGTCAGTTTGATTTCACGCGTTCAGGTTGCCGTCAGTTAGATTTCCTAATCCTCCGACATCCACTGGAGGAACATCATGACATCATTGATCCGTTACGCCACCGTCTTCGCAGCAGTGCTGACAGTCTCTGCGCCGGCTTTTGCTGCCACCACCATCAAGGTAACCGAAGGCGGTGAAGGCGGAGGCCCCATGACGCTCGTCTTGGACCAGACGACGGTCAAGGCCGGTGACGCGGTATTTCAGGTCCATAATGACGCAATGAGCGAACAGCACGAGATGATCCTCGTAAAGCTCAAGTCGGCCGATGAGAAAATCCCTCTCAATACGGCCAAACATCGCGTCGATGAAAAGCAGTTGAAGAGCCTTGGCGAGGTGGCAGACCTCAAGCCCGGTGGCGATGGGCAGTTGAAGGCGAAGCTGACGCCCGGAGCCTATCTTCTCTTCTGCAACATCAAGGGTCACTACGAAGCAGGCATGCAGGCCAGGCTAACCGTTACAAAATAAGAATGGCCGACTAACTGAGGCTGCCGGATGGGTATTGCGTTCCGGCAGCCTCTTTTTATCGTCAGTTGTGCTGGTGTTCGCCCTTGGCCTCACCGCCCTTGGCTGCGCCCGTCGAGAGGGTAATCTCGACTTTGCCGGCCTTCTCAAAGACCAGCGTCACCGGCACCTTGTCGCCTTCGGCAAAGGGTTTCTTCACATCGAAGAACATCATGTGCAGGCCGCCGGGCTTCAGTTCCACCGTCTGGCCGGCGGGAATGACGATACCCTCATCAAGCTTGCGCATTTTCATGACGTCGTTGACCATGGCCATCTCGTGGATTTCAGCGCGACCGGCGGAAGAGGATTCGACCCCAACCAGCTTGTCGTCGCTGTCGCCGGTGTTCTTGATGGTCACGTAACCGCCGCCGACCGGCTGGCCCGGCAGCATCGCCTTGGTGGCGCCATCGGAGATTTCGAGGTTGCCGGCCTTCACGACATCCATGGCCATATCCATCGCCATGGCGGAATGATCGTGCCCACCGGCATGTTCCGACTTCGCGGTTACCTTGATGGTCGGCGCCGGGCTTTTCAGCGAATGCGGATCGACACCGGCGGCTGCGACTTCATCCCAGGAGACCTTGCCCTTGTCGCCGCAGAGCTGCGTCACCTTGAACGGCAGATCCTGCCCAGCTTCAACGCCGGAGATTTTGCCCTGCACGGCGAAAGTGTCGTAGAACTCGTCCGGCAGGTTGCCACCTTTCCAGCGGATCTCGACCGGTCCGCTTTTAATCTCCTTGCCGTGGTTCTTGTAGGTCTTCTGGTAGTCGCCCTTGATGATTTCCAGTTCCCAGCCGGCCTTGGGCTGTGGCTTGGCGGAAATGAATCCTTCCGGCAGCTTGATCTGAACTTCGGTCGTGGCGAGCCCGCCGTCGCAGCCATGCGGCACCTGGAGGGCCGCGACGATGGTGCTTTCCTGTTCGGCCGAACCGTCAACGAAGGTGGCGTGGGCGAAAGCCTGCGCGGTCGATACCGAAGCGACGAAAAGGCTGCATGTGATGATCTTGGTAGTTTTCATTTGCTTGTCCCTGCGACTGCTCTCCCTCTGGGTCCGCGCAGCCGCTCCGTGCCGCCAAAGGCGGCGATGATACCGTAAAACGAATAATCAGTCGGACAGGGTTGGCGGGCCGCGCGCGGCGGGTTTCTGGATCGTCAGCACGGAGCGGAAGCTCCATTCCGAAGGCAGGCGATTGTCGAGCCAGGCAAATTCAGTTCTCAGCCAGCCAGCCGTATCGGGCGTCGGCAGAAGAATGGACGAGGCCAGGAGGCAGGCCTCGCAGAACAGGATGGCATCGCGGGAATGGGCGGGGCCTTCCTTGGTATGGGAAGCGTTGACGCCGTCGCCATGACCAAAACAGATTTCCGCAAAGGTGCCGTCCGGCAGCCGGTAACTCTCGTCAAGGACAACCTGAGAGCTGACGGCAAGCGCGGGCTTGTGGGCAAAACCGAGCGACAACATCAGGGCAGCGCAGAAAATGCGAAGCATCTTCTCCAATTCTGCCAGCCGTCTCTTTCGATCTGTATCCATACTCTACGCGATATCTCGCTTTCCTGCCGATTTCAAAGGGGAATTTTGCCGCAGGCTCGATAGTTGCGAGGGAACAATCAATGCAAGCCGGCATTTTTCTGCTGGAGCCATCGTTTCAAAGGAGGCAACCATGCCAGCCAAATCGAAAGCCCAGCAGAAAGCCGCGGGTGCAGCTCTCGCCGCCAAACGCGGCGAAGTGAAAAAATCAAGTTTACAAGGCGCTTCAAAAAGCATGGAGAAGTCTATGACAGAAAATGAACTTGTGGATTTTGCCTCGACGAAACGGAAGGGCTTGCCGGAGAAAAAATCCGATTAGCATTGCATCTTTACGCTGGCCGAATCCCGGTCGCTGAAACGCATCTGCAAACCTTTCGACGAGACGGCTGCTATGACGATGGCGCAGATGGAGCAAGAATCTGTTCAGATGCGTCATTTGGTCCTTGCCAATAGCGGGGCTTCGAAGATAATGAGCGCGCATCATCGTTGGGAGAAACCGTTTCAATGCGGTGCCGAAGGAGCAACCGCCCCGGAAACTCTCAGGCAAAAGGACCAGCGGTGACGACGGAACTCTGGAGAGAAGCCACCTTGATCTAAAGGACGGCTCGCCGAAGGGATAACAATCTCAGGCGACAAGGACAGAGGGGGCTCTTGAACCGGCGCATCGCGCCATGACCTGAGCCCGCGCGATATATCGCGCAACCCTGGAGGCGTCCTTGGACGATACCGCCGCGCTGAAAACCACGCCGCTGCATTCCCTGCACCTATCGCTTGGCGCCCGCATGGTGCCCTTTGCCGGTTACGACATGCCGGTGCAATATCCGGCCGGTGTGTTGAAGGAGCATCTTCAGACCCGCACCTCCGCCGGCCTGTTTGACGTGTCCCATATGGGCCAGGTAATCCTGAAGGCGAAGTCCGGCAGCAATGAAGATGCCGCACGTGCGCTCGAAAAGCTGGTGCCGGTGGATATTCTGGGCCTCAAGGAAGGCCGCCAGCGTTACGGTTTCTTCACCGATGAAAACGGCTGTATTCTGGATGATCTGATGATCACTAATCGCGGCGATCACCTGTTCGTCGTCGTCAACGCGGCCTGCAAGGATGCCGATGTCGTCCATATGAAGGCGCATCTTTCCGACATCTGCGACATTACCCTTCTCGACGATCGGGCGCTGATCGCACTTCAGGGACCACGTGCGGAAGCGGTTCTGGCCGAACTGTGGGCCGGCGTTTCCGACATGAAATTCATGGACGTGCTGGAAGTACCGCTGCATGATGTGCCCTGCATCGTTTCCCGTTCCGGCTACTCCGGAGAAGACGGCTTTGAAATTTCGGTGCCGGCAGACAAGGCTGAAGAGATCGCCAAGGCCCTGCTCGAACATCCCGATTGCGAAGCCATCGGGCTTGGCGCACGTGACAGCCTGCGTCTGGAAGCCGGCCTTTGTCTCTATGGCAACGATATCGATACTACGACCTCACCCATCGAAGCCTCGCTCGAATGGGCGATCCAGAAGGCGCGCCGCGCCGGCGGTGATCGCGAAGGCGGTTTTCCGGGGGCGGAACGCATTCTCGGCGAGCTCAAGGACGGCACCTCGCGTCGTCGTGTCGGTCTGAAGCCGGAAGGCAAGGCCCCGGTGCGCGGCCATTCGAAGCTTTTTGCGGATGCCGAAGGCGTGACGGAAATCGGCGAAGTGACCTCCGGCGGCTTCGGCCCGTCGGTCGAAGGTCCCGTCGCCATGGGTTACGTCCCTGCGGCCTATACTGCTCCCGGCACGGCGATCTTTGCGGAAGTGCGCGGCAAATATCTGCCCGTCACCGTCGCTGCCCTGCCCTTCATCAAGCCCACCTACAAACGCTAATCCTCATTCCATCTCCGGAGAGAATACGATGCTGAAATTTACCGCAGAACACGAATGGCTGAAGTTCGAAGGCGACGTCGCCACCGTTGGTATTACCAGCCACGCCGCTGAACAGCTCGGCGACCTCGTCTTCGTCGAATTGCCAGAAGTGGGCGCCACCTTCTCCAAGGATGGCGACGCGGCGACCGTCGAATCCGTCAAGGCGGCTTCCGATGTCTATTGTCCGCTGGATGGCGAAGTGGTCGAAATCAACCAGGCCATCGTTGATGATCCCTCGCTGGTCAATTCCGATCCGCAGGGCGCCGGCTGGTTCTTCAAGCTGAAACTCTCCAATCCGGCCGATGCCGAGACGCTGCTCGACGAAGCAGCCTACAAGGAGCTGATCGCGTAATGACGACGCCCACCGAATTCCATTTTACCGACTACCAGCCCTATGATTTCGCCAACCGGCGTCACATCGGGCCGTCGCCGTCGGAAATGGCGGAGATGCTTAAGGTCGTCGGCTATAAGAGTCTCGACGCACTGATCGACGCCACCGTCCCCTCCTCCATCCGCCAGAAGGTGCCGCTGACCTGGGGTGCCGCGCTGACCGAACGCGAGGCGCTCGACCGCCTGCGCGAAACGGCTAACAAGAACCAGGTACTGACCTCGCTGATCGGCCAGGGTTATTACGGCACGATCACGCCCCCGGTCATCCAGCGCAACATTCTGGAAAACCCGGCCTGGTACACGGCTTACACGCCCTACCAGCCGGAAATCAGCCAGGGCCGCCTTGAGGCGCTCTTGAACTACCAGACTATGGTCTGCGATCTGACCGGTCTCGATGTCGCCAATGCATCGTTGCTCGATGAAGCGACGGCGGCCGCCGAAGCCATGGCGATGTGCCAGCGCGTCGCCAAATCCAAGGCGACCGCCTTCTTCGTGGACGCCAATTGCCATCCGCAGACCATCGCGCTGATCGAGACCCGTGCGGCCCCGCTCGGCTGGAAGGTGATTATCGGCAATCCCTTCACCGATCTCGATCCCGTCGACGTGTTCGGCGCGATCTTCCAGTATCCCGGCACACACGGCCATGTCAGCGATTTCTCGGGCCTGATTTCCCGTCTGCACCAGACGGGCGCGATCGCCGCGGTTGCCGCCGATCTGCTGGCGCTGACGCTGCTGAAATCTCCCGGCGAAATGGGTGCTGACATCGCCATCGGCACCTCGCAGCGTTTCGGCGTTCCGGTCGGTTACGGTGGCCCGCATGCGGCTTACATGTCGGTCAAGGACGCACATAAGCGTTCCATGCCCGGCCGTCTGGTCGGCGTCTCCGTCGATGCGCGCGGCAATCGCGCCTACCGCCTGTCGCTGCAGACGCGCGAGCAGCATATCCGTCGCGAAAAGGCCACTTCCAACATCTGCACGGCGCAGGTGCTGCTGGCCGTCATGGCCTCCATGTACGGCGTCTTCCACGGCCCGCAGGGCATCAAGGCGATTGCCCAGCAGACCCACCAGAAGGCCGTTTTGATGGCCAAGGGCCTGGAGAAACTTGGCTACGTCATCGAGCCGGAAACCTTCTTCGACACCATCACCGTCGAAGTCGGCCATATGCAGGGCGTCATCCTGCGCTCGGCCGTTGCGGAAGGTGTGAACCTGCGCAAGGTCGGCGCGACCAAGATCGGCATGAGCCTCGACGAGCGCACGCGCCCTGCAACGCTTGAGGCCGTGTGGCGCGCATTCGGCGGCAATTTCTCGATCTCGGATTTCGAGCCGGAATATCGCCTGCCGAAGGAACTGCTGCGTACCAGCCAGTACATGACGCATCCGATCTTCCACATGAACCGTGCCGAAAGCGAGATGACCCGGTACATCCGCCGTCTTTCGGACCGCGATCTGGCGCTCGACCGCTCGATGATCCCGCTCGGTTCCTGCACCATGAAACTGAATGCGACAGCGGAAATGCTGCCGATCACCTGGCCGGAATTTTCCGACATCCATCCCTTCGTGCCGGCCAATCAGGCGCTCGGTTACAAGGAGATGATCGACGATCTCTCCGAGAAGCTTTGCTCGGTGACCGGTTACGACGCCTTCTCCATGCAGCCGAATTCCGGCGCGCAGGGGGAATATGCGGGGCTTCTGACCATCCGCAACTATCACTTGGCCAATGGCGACAGCCATCGCGATATATGCCTCATTCCAACGTCCGCCCATGGCACCAACCCGGCCTCGGCGCAGATGGCCGGTATGAAGGTGGTGCCGGTGAAGGCACGCGATAACGGCGACATCGATATCGATGATTTCCGTGCAAAAGCAGAGCAGTATGCAGAAAACCTCTCGTGCTGCATGATCACCTACCCGTCCACCCACGGCGTGTTTGAGGAGACTGTTCGCGAGATTTGCGATATCACCCACAAGCATGGTGGACAGGTCTATCTCGACGGGGCCAACATGAACGCCATGGTCGGCCTCGCCCGGCCCGGCGATATCGGCTCTGACGTTTCGCACCTCAACCTGCACAAGACCTTCTGCATTCCGCATGGCGGCGGCGGCCCGGGCATGGGACCTATCGGCGTCAAGGCGCATCTGGCGTCGCACCTGCCTGGCCATCCGGCGACGGACGGTCGTGAGGGTGCGGTGTCTGCCGCGCCGTTCGGCTCGCCGTCGATCCTGCCGATTTCCTGGAGCTATTGCCTGATGATGGGCGGCGAAGGGCTGACGCAGGCGACCAAGGTGGCGATCCTCAACGCCAACTACATCGCCGAACGGCTGAAGGGCGCTTACGACGTACTCTACAAGTCCGAAACCGGACGTGTGGCGCATGAGTGCATCATCGACACCCGGCCCTTAGCGGACAGCTGCGGCGTGACGGTGGACGATGTCGCAAAGCGCCTCATCGATTGCGGTTTCCATGCACCGACCATGAGCTGGCCGGTTGCCGGTACGCTGATGATCGAGCCGACCGAATCCGAGACCAAGGCGGAAATCGACCGTTTCTGCGATGCCATGCTGGCGATCCGTGAGGAAGCCCGCGACATCGAGGAAGGCCGTGCGGACAAGAGCAACAATCCGCTGAAGAACGCGCCGCACACGGTGGAAGACCTCGTCGGCGAATGGGATCGTCCCTATAGCCGAGAAAAGGGCTGCTTCCCGCCCGGCGCCTTCCGGATCGACAAATACTGGTCGCCGGTCAACCGCATCGACAACGTTTATGGCGACCGCAACCTCATCTGCACCTGCCCGCCAATGGAGGCCTACGCCGAAGCGGCGGAATAAGGCAACGGTGCAAGCCGACACGCGAAGGCCCGGAGCAATCCGGGCCTTTTTCGTCAAGGCGACATTTTCGCTATCTGGCTCACGCTTCCGCATGGTTGATCTCGGTATGTCCCGTGTTAAACAGATGACGCTGCGACATGGGGATGGAGTTGGAATGCGTCTGATTTGCCTGAACGGTTGGGGCGGAAAGCTCCACGATGAACTTGTCCCTTATATTGTCTCGTCCGACCCCGATATCTTATGTCTGCAGGAAGTGGTGCACACACCGGCCGCCACACAGGACTGGCTGAGTTACCGTGATCACGGCATCGAACTACCGCAGAGGGCGAATTTCCTGCGTGATGTCGCCGAGGCCTTGCCGGATCATGTGGCGATATTTTGCCCTGCGGCGCAGGGCGATCTCTGGCAGGGCGAGACTCGATATTCTTCCCAATGGGGACTGGCGACATTCGTACGCAAGTCCATAGCCATCGTTGCGCAGGCGCAGGGGTTTGTGCATGGAGCCTTCTCCGCGGATGGATATGGCGATCATCCACGTTCACGCACGGGTCATGCCATCAGGGTTTTTGACTTCACGACCGGTCAGCCCGCCGTTATCGCCCACATGCACGGCCTGCGAGATCCCAACAACGGCAAGCACGACACCTCCGACCGTCTGGCGCAGGCAAAACGTCTCGTCCAACTTGTAAAAAACATTGCGGAGGATGGCGACAGGATCGTCGTCTGCGGCGACTTTAATGTCCTGCCAGAGAGCCAAACCTTTGCCATACTCAAGGAGTTGGACCTCGTCGAGCTTGTCACCACACGCGGCTTTACCGATACTCGGACGTCACACTACCCCAAACAGAACCGCTATGCGGATTACGTGTTGGTCAATGAGGCCGTGAAAATCGACTACTTTGACGTGGTGAAAAGGCCGGAAGTATCGGACCACTGCCCCCTGCTCCTGGAATTCCACTGACAATTGGGTTGCCTTTCCCGACATCGTCATTTGCTCGATCAACGCACCAGCCTTATATCGCTCGTTACCACCGTCTTGCCTGTCTTCCCATCCTTGTCCGTGGTGCGCAGCCGCAGGCCGTTATCGCCGATTTTCTCTATGGTCATGGCGGCGGTACGGTCACCGTTGATGTCGCGTTGCCAGCGGACAGTGAGATTGATCGCATTTCCCCGGCGATTACCAGCGAGCGCGGAAGGGCGGCCGGAAGGTCCCGTGTAAGTGCCGCTGTAACGCGCACCGCTTGCTGCCAGATCGGCGGCGATGGAGCGTTTTACCACGAGGAGTCCGCGGCAGGTTCCGGACATGCGCAGCGCCGTTTGCCGAGCGTTGGAATTCAGCGTGCAATTTACGTTGATTGCCGGTCTGCCTATGCGGGTTATCACCGTCCCCTTCCCGGTCCACGTGCCCTGAAGCGACGACAGAAAGGTGCTTTCATCGGCGGCGGCTGGCCGCATGGCAAAAAAACCTGCCGTAACGGCAATGATCGTGGCCCTGATTGTTCCTGTTCTCATCATGGAGCGGTTACGTTGGTTTGGTTTCGTTCAAACGCTAACGCGCCATCGCGCTCGGATGTTCCATCGCGATGATGCCGCACAGGTCACCCAATCGGCTTTATAAACAAAAAAGGAGGCCCAAAGGCCCCCTGGTCTTTATTCAATTATATGGAAATCCGGCGTCAACCGACGAATGCCCGCTCGATCACGAATTCGGCCGGCTTGTTGTTGGCGCCTTCGTTAAGGCCTGCCTTTTCAAGCAATTCCTTGGTGTCCTTGAGCATCGCCGAAGAACCGCAGATCATGCCGCGATCGACGTCGGGATCGAGCGTCGGCACACCAAGATCAGCAAACAGCTTGCCGTTCTCGATCAGCGTGGTGATGCGGCCCTTGAAGGGGTAATCTTCGCGGGTGACGGTCGCATAATGCTTCAGCTTGTCGCCGACGATCTCGTTCAGGAATTCGTGGTTGCGGATTTCCTCAACCAGATCGAAGCCATATTTCAGCTCGGCCACGTCACGGCAGGTATGGGTGAGGATGACTTCCTCGAACTTCTCATAGGTCTCTGGGTCACGGATCAGGCTCGCAAAAGGCGCGATGCCGGTGCCGGTGGAGAACATGTAAAGCCGTCTGCCAGGCGTCAGCGCATCCAGAACCAGCGTGCCTGTCGGCTTCTTGCGCATCAGGACGGTATCGCCGGGCTTGATCGCCTGAAGATGCGATGTCAGCGGGCCATCCGGAACCTTGATCGAGAAGAATTCCAGTTCCTCGTCCCAGGCGGGGCTGGCGATGGAATAGGCGCGGTAGATCGGCTTGTCGCCGACCATCAAGCCGATCATGGCGAATTCGCCGGAACGGAAACGAAAACCCGCCGGACGCGTCATGCGGAAACGGAACAGGTGATCCGTATAATGCTCCACCGATAAAACCGTCTCGGCGTAAACACCGTCAGGTATCTTGATCGCGAAATCTTCCGTCTTGGCTGGCGCGTTCATTTCAGGTTCCGTCCATTCTTATTGGATGCGACATTCTCCGACCGGGCAATTATACCATTTTTGCTCCGGTTTGAAGGCATGAGAATGTCAATACTGCCATGTGCGTAGGAAATATGTATATAACACTCATATTTCCACGCAACGTGTCATAGAGACGCACGACGACGCCAGCTATAGGCCTCGCCGCCACTCGCCGGCTTGGCTGTCGGCTGATAATAAACCGGAATTTCCGGCAGGCGATTTTCGGACAAACGGCTGATGGCCGTGCCGTTCGTCACCGCAAAGCTGGTGAATCCGGTGCGTAGCATCAGCGGCACCTGATCGATCAGGACGTCGCCAACCGCCCTCACCTCGCCCGCAAAATTAAGACGGCTGCGCAGCAACGAGGCGTGGCTGAATCCGCGACCGTCATTGAAGGCCGGGAAGCTTACGGCGACAAGGTCGATACGGTCGAGATAGGGTCCGAGCCGCGTCACATCGTCGGCGGGCGTGATCAGAACACCGAGGCCGATATCGCTGCTTTCGGCGGCACGAACCAGAAAATCGGCAAGCGGCAGCACCGGCTTCTGCTCCGCTGTCGCTTTCACTTCTTCCGTTTCAATCACCCAGGGATCGTTTTCCACGAAGCCGTCGCGGTTCCAGATTTTTGTCATGGCATTCTCCTCAGGCGGCTTCTGCGGCGGAACCGTAAAGCGCGTGCTTGAACGGCTGCGGTCCAACGCGGCGATAGGCTTCAAGGAAGTTTTCTTCCTTCGAAAGGCGAAGCCCGAGATAGGTGTCAACGATGGTTTCGATGGCGTCGGTGACTTTTTCCGGCTCGAAGCCGCGTCCGATGATTTCACCGATCGAGGTGTTTTCATCACCCGATCCGCCAAGCGTGATCTGGTAGAGCTCCGCACCCTTCTTCTCAACACCCAGAAGGCCGATATGGCCGACATGGTGGTGACCGCAGGCATTGATGCATCCGGAAATCTTGATCTTCAGCTCACCGATTTCCGCCTGGCGCTCCGGCGAACCGAAACGGGTGGAAATTTCCTGCGCCACCGGAATGGAGCGCGCATTGGCGAGCGCGCAATAATCCAGCCCGGGACAGGCAATGATATCGGTGATGAGCCCGGCATTGGCGGTCGCAAGGCCAGCGCCTACCAGCGCGCGATAAACCGGCTCGAGATCGGCCAGCGCCACATGCGGCAGGATGATGTTCTGCTCATGGCTGATGCGGATTTCGTCGAAGGCATATTCCGCGGCGATATCGGCGACGAGTTCCATCTGCTCGTCGGTCGCATCCCCCGGAATCCCGCCGATCGGCTTCAGTGAGATCGTCACCATGCCGTAATCGGGATGCTTGTGCGGCGCGACGTTCTGCTCGACAAAACGGGCAAAGCCTTCATCTGCCCGCTTCCAGCGCGCCAGGCTCTCCCAGCCTTCCGGCCGGTCCTTCAGTGCCGGCGGCGCGAAATAAGCGGTGATTGCCGCGATATCAGCATCCGGAAGCTTCAACTCGGTGTTCTTGAGTTCGGCGAATTCGACCTCGACCTGGCGGGCCAATTCTTCAGCACCGGTCTCGTGCACGAGGATCTTGATGCGCGCCTTGTATTTGTTGTCGCGACGGCCATGCAGGTTATAAACGCGCATGATCGCCGTGGTGTAGGACAACAGGTCCTCTTCCGGCAGGAAGTCGCGGATTTTCTTGGCGATCATCGGCGTGCGACCCTGTCCGCCGCCGACATAGACGGCGAACCCGATCTCACCCTTGTCGTTCTTTTTGAGATGCAGGCCGATATCGTGAACCTGAATGGCCGCACGGTCGCGTTCGGCGCCGGTGACAGCGATCTTGAACTTGCGCGGCAGGAAGGAGAATTCCGGGTGCACGGAAGACCACTGACGCAGGATTTCCGCATAGGGGCGCGGATCGGCGACCTCATCGGCAGCCGCGCCAGCGAAATGATCGGCGGTGACGTTGCGAATGCAGTTGCCGGAGGTCTGGAGCGCATGCATCTCCACGCCCGCCAGTTCGGACAAGATGTCCGGCGTATCGGAAAGGCGCGGCCAGTTGTACTGGATGTTCTGACGGGTAGTGAAGTGGCCGTAACCCCGGTCATATTTGCGGGCGATATGGGCCAGCATCCGCATCTGCTTCGAATTCAGCGTGCCGTAGGGAATGGCGACGCGCAGCATATAGGCGTGCAGCTGAAGATAGACGCCGTTCATCAGGCGCAGCGGCTTGAACGCATCTTCGGCCAGTTCGCCGGACAACCGGCGTTCGACCTGGTCGCGAAACTGCGCCACGCGGCCTTCAACAAATGCGTGATCGAACTCGTCGTAACGGTACATATTCTTCCTCAGACTGCGATGAATGCTGCATCGGCCGGCTTGTAACCGGCGGCATAGTGCATGGTCGGGCCGGCGGCGCGGATGCGTTCGCGAAGACGCGTCGGCCAAAGCTTGCCATTCTCCTCGACGACGTCGATGATGGCCACATCAACGACCTTGTTGGCGGAAAAATCCCGCTTGCCGATTTCCTCGAGCGAGGCGACCGCCTCCGCATGGCGGGCAACGATTGCGCCCTGCAGGTTCTCCGTCCATTCGCCGTTGGCATCGAGCCAGACGGCGATGCCATCGCTCAGCCGGTTGGCGGTCAACACCTTATCAGCCATTTGCATACTCCCGTTTGAAATCCGCCGGCCGCACTGACGATGCAAGCGCCTCGGACCTGTCAAAATTAGCGCCCGCCACCGCATCGCCAATGATGACCATGACCGGGCCGGTCAGTTCATCGTGATGTTCGAGTTCGGGCAGATCGTTCAGAGTGCCATGCAGCAGGCGACGATCCGCGCGGCTGGCGTTTTCGATGACGGCGACGGTGGTTTCCACACCAAGCCCTGCATCGATCAGCCGCTTCGCGACCGAAGCAGCAACACTGCGGCCCATATAGACGGCGATGGTGGCGCCGGAAACCGCAAGCCGCGCCCAATCGGGCAGAACATCGCCCGCCAGATCGTGGCCGGTGGTGAAAATCAGAGATGAAGCGACACCGCGCAGAGTCAGCGGCAATTCGAAATCCGCAGCCGCGGCAAAGGCCGAGGTGATGCCGGGCACGATCTCATAGGCAATACCGGCCTCGCGCAGCGCCGCCATTTCTTCGCCCGCCCGGCCATAGACCAGCGGATCGCCGGATTTGAGGCGCACGACGCGCTTGCCATCTTTGCCGAGGCGCACCAGCAGGCGGTTGATCTCATCCTGCGATTTGCTGTGGCAGCCCTTGCGTTTGCCGACGGACAGCCGCTCGGCATCGCGGCGCCCCATATCGACAATCGCCCGCGGCACAAGCGCGTCGTAAACGATCACATCGGCTTCCATCAGTACGCGCTGTGCGCGCAGCGTCAGCAGATCTTCAGCGCCCGGCCCCGCGCCGACGAGCCAGATACGGCCTTCGCTGCGTTCGGGCGATTGCAGCAGGCGGCCGACGGCCTGACGAGCGGAGAACGTGTCGCCAACAGCGACGGCATCCGCCACCTCACCTGAAAAGAACCGTCGCCAAAAATTGCGCCGCAAGGCACCCTTCGGCACGTTCTCCTCGGCCGCATCACGATACTGCACGGCAAGGCGCGCAAGCTTGCCAAGCGACGGCGACAGCATCTGGTCAATGCGGGCGCGGATCATCTGGGCGAGAACAGGCCCTGCCCCTTCCGTGCCGATAGCCACGGCGACGGGCGCGCGGGCGACGAGCGCGGGGGTAAAGAAATCGCAGAATTCCGGCTGATCCACCGCATTGGCAGGGATTTTCGCGGCGCGCGCGACGGTGACGATCTCACGGTCCAGCGCCTCGTCGCCGGTAGCGGCGAAGACCAGCGTGGCGCCTTCGACCAATTCGCCGGCGAAAGCCAAAGCCCGATGATCAATGCCGTTTTCGCTGATATAACGGGCAAAATCGGCTTCCGGCTGGTCGGCATAGGCAATGATATGCGCGCTGGTATTGGCGAGAAGCCTTACCTTCGCGAAGGCTTCATCGCCATTTCCGAAAACAGCGACCTGCTGCCCCTCGACCCGGAAGAAAGCGGGGAAGGTTGAAAGGCGGTCGCCAGCAGCGGAAAAATCATGTTCGTTGTGCATTGGATATATATCCCGCATTGCGGTGCAAGATTGAAGAAACAGAAATTCAAGCCTTTCCGGCACCTGGATTTTTATTTCTCGAAGACCCCGGTTTTGGAGGAAAACAAACCGGCGATGCTTTTCCACACCCGCGCTAGCCCTGAGAATCCCCTCGCAATCCCTTGACAAAGCGGGTCCCCACGCCGAACAAGGAGCGACAATCGACTGTCGATTTCCCCATGCGAAGACCGCTTTTTCTTAAAGCGGCACGAAGGAACAGACCCTTGACCAACCCCACCCTCGCCGCCCGCCTTCTCGATGTCATCGAACACGATATTCTGCCCTTGACGTCGAGGGGCGTCAGCCTTGGCAACAAGGTTTTCGGTGCGGCGATCCTGCGAAAATCGGACCTGTCGCTGGTTATCGCCGAGACCAATAACGAGCTGGAAAATCCGCTCTGGCATGGTGAAGTGCACACGCTGAAGCGGTTTTACGAGCTGGGCGAAAAGCCGAACACGAAAGAACTGATTTTTCTCTCCACCCACGAACCCTGCACCATGTGCATGTCCGCCATCACCTGGGCCGGTTTCGACAATTTCTATTCCTTCTTCAGCCACGAGGATTCCCGCGACGCTTTCGCGATCCCGCATGACCTGAAAATCCTCAAGGAGGTCTTCGGACTGGAACCGGGCGGCTATCGCCGCAACAATGCGTTCTGGAATTCGTATTTCATCGCCGATCTGGTGGAGCGTGAAGAGGACCCGCTGAAAACCGCGTTGAAAACGCAGACGGCCCGTATCAAGACCGCCTATGACGATCTTTCCACCAGCTACCAGTCGTCCAAGAGCGGCAACGATATTCCATTGAACTAAAGCTTTTCCGGCGGACGTGCGTGGCGGTTTTCCGTCCGGGCGATGCGCGGAAACAAAGAACGAAGGTTTGAGACATTATGGAAGCCTCGAAGGATATTTCCCGCCTGATCGAGATCATGGAAGCGCTGCGTCAGCCGGAAACCGGCTGCCCCTGGGACGTCGTGCAGACCTTCGAGACAATCAAGCCCTATACGATCGAAGAGGCTTATGAAGTTGCCGACGCCATTGAGCGCAAGGATATGGACGATCTTTGCGAGGAGCTGGGCGACCTGCTGTTACAGGTGGTTTTCCATGCCCGTATTGCCGAAGAGCTGGGCGAATTCGCCTTCGGCGATGTGGTCCAGGCCGTCACCGCGAAGATGATCCGCCGTCATCCCCATGTCTTCGCCGTATCCGACGCCGACACGCCGGACGGCGTCAAACTGCAATGGGATCGCATCAAGGCGGAAGAGAAACGCGAGCGTGCAGAGCGACGCGCGCGACGGGGCATCACCGAGGATTTCAAGGCAGGCTTTCTGGGCGGTGTACAGCGTAGCCAGCCGGCGCTGACCGAGGCCCTAAAGCTACAGGAACAGGCAGCGCGTGCCGGTTTCGACTGGTCGAACCCCGCTCCCATTCTCGACAAGATCGAGGAGGAAATCGCGGAACTGCGTGAGGCGCTGGCGGAAGGAAAGCCGGAAAAGGTCTCGGACGAGCTCGGCGATCTCATTTTTGCTCTCGTCAATATCGGGCGGCATGTCCAAGCCGATCCGGAAGATGCGCTGCGCGGTACGAATACGAAATTCCGCAGACGTTTCAATCACATCGAAACGTCGCTCACCCAAAATGGCGAAACGCTGGAAGAAGCGAGTCTCGAGAGAATGGAAGATCTCTGGCAGGCGGCGAAACGCATCGAACGTTCGCTTGATACGGTTTCATCCTGATCGCAGGGATATGCGGTGGATCCGGTAAGGCACAGCTTTTCCACTATGACTGCCGAATGCATCTGGCAGCAGCGCAGCATCCGCAACCGTCACCCCGGATTTAGAGCGAGGTCCAGCGCGACCAGGTCTTTGATCGCAAAAGACTCTTCTCACAGCGCAGACGCGATAAGGCTGTATTCCGGCTCAAGGCCGGAATGACGGAGAGAGTTTGGCACAATGCAGGGAGCGCTCAGCGCTCCCAGTCTTCCCGCTCGCGAACCGTCGCTTTTCCAAGCTTCCGTTCCAGTTCGGCCGCTTGCGCTTCCGACAAGCGCACATCGAGCGCGACCGATCCGTCCTCGTGATCTTCACGATTGTCGACGATGGAATTGCTGTAGACCCAGGATATCAGCGGCAACTGCTCAACGGAAAGGACCACGGTGGTTTCCGTCAGAACACCGGAAAGACGCTTTGAAATCTCGTCCATCAGGGCATCGACGCCCTCACCCGTGATGGCCGAAACGGCGCGGATATCGGAACGACCTTCGGCGCGCTGCATGATGGCGTCATGCGCTTCCGGCTCCAGACGGTCGACCTTGTTCCAGACCTCGATGATGCGCTTTTCCGCTTCCTTCTCGTCAATGCCGAGGTCACCGAGAATACGCAACACATCCGCAGACTGGGCAGCATTGTCCGGATCGGACATATCGCGCACATGCAAAACGAGATCGGCTTCCAGCACCTCTTCCAGAGTGGCGCGGAAAGCGGCGACCAGATGCGTCGGGAGATCGGAAATGAAACCGACCGTATCGGACAGGATGACGGTGCGGCCATGCGGCAGCTTCATGCGGCGCAAGGTCGGGTCGAGCGTGGCGAACAGCATATCCTCCGCCAGAACGCCAGCGCCGGTGATGCGGTTGAACAGCGTGGATTTGCCGGCATTGGTGTAACCGACCAGCGCGACGATCGGATGCGGCACCTTGCGGCGCTTGGCGCGGTGTAGCTGCCGCGTACGCACCACCTGCTCCAGCTCGCGCTCCAGCTTGACGATGCGTTCCTGCAAAAGCCGGCGGTCGGCCTCGATCTGGGTTTCACCCGGACCGCCCATGAAGCCCGCACCGCCGCGCTGGCGCTCAAGGTGGGTCCAGCTTCGGACGAGGCGGCCCTTCTGGTAGTTCAGATGCGCAAGATCGACCTGCAGCGTGCCTTCCTTCGTGGAGGCGCGGCGGCCGAAGATTTCAAGGATCAGACCCGTGCGGTCGATGACCTTGCAATTCCACTGCTTTTCGAGATTGCGCTGCTGCACCGGGGTCAGCGGATGATCGACGATCACCAGGCCGGAATCGGTTTCATCGAGAAGATGACCGATTTCTTCGATCTTGCCGGTTCCGAACAGCGTGGCCGGGCGCGGCTGGTTCACCGGAACGATGAGGCCCTGCGTCACTTCCAGATCGATGGCGAGCGCCAGTCCCTTTGCTTCCTCAAGCTTGGCTTCGACCGAACGGCCGGGGGTAGCCGGGCCGGCAGCCGCATCGCGGGTTTCGCGCTGCTTGAGGACCGGCACGAGGACGACCGCACGCATGTCGTCGCGGCGCTTTTCCTGCTCCGGAATAATCGATTCGTTCGAGGTGTCGCGCGTTGAAATGGGTTCAGCCTTGTCCAGAAAGAGGATTGCGGCCGACCGCATCGGCGCGGGCGGCCTTGGGAATTAACCTGACGGCACGGGAAATGTTCCCGGTCCGGGTCAGTCTATGTCGAATATTCGTCGAGGGAGCCCGATCAGGCAGCGCCTTCTTCGCTTTCGAACATCTGCATCGGCTGGCCGGGCATGATGGTGGAGATCGCATGCTTGTAAACAAGCTGCGAATGACCGTCACGGCGCAGAAGCACGCAGAAATTGTCGAAGGAGGTGACAACGCCCGTCAGCTTGACGCCGTTGATCAGGAAAATCGTGAGCGAAATCTTTTGCTTACGAACGGTATTGAGGAAGAGATCCTGAAGGTTTTGAGAACGTTCCGCCATGGCGCCGCTTCTTTCTTTTTTGCCGGCAGGGATACCGGAAAATAATCAATCAATAATAAGCCGGCCGAGTCTTGTCCCCCGCTTGGCCGACCTCAAACTCTGGTATCAAATCGTGTTCCGTTCCGCAACGGTCAAAACAGCCGAATGAGTACGAGTATTGACCCACATTTTCAATTCGGGACAGTCAAAAATATTGTATCGACACACGGAAGAGTTGTTCAACGTCGCGCACCGCATCGGCGGATGCAAATAGCACGACGCGGTCCTTCGCCTTGATTTTCGTGCTGCCATCCGGGCGGATCACCACGCCGTCGCGATAGATCGCCCCGATGCGCACACCCTCCGGCATGTCGATGTCGCGGAAGGACTGGCCGACCAGCGGCGACGTTTCCAACGCTTCCGCTTCGATCACCTCTGCCGAGCCGCGCTGGACGGCATAGACTGAGCGGATGCGCCCCTTGCGCACGTGCTGAAGCACGCGGGAGATCGTAACGGCCCGCGGGTTGATATAGGCATCGAGGCCCAGAGAGCGGGAGACATCGTGGAACGACGTACTGTTCAACAGCGCCAGATTCGATTTGCAGCCGAGCTGTTTGGCGATCACCGCAGCCAGAATATTGGTCTGGTCGTTATTGGTGAGCGTCACGATAAGATCGGCATCCTGAATATCGGCCTGCATGAGGATTTTCTGGTCAAGCGCCGAGCCATGCATGACGATGGTGTGGCTTAAGTGTTCAGATGCGGCAACCGCCCTGTCGCGGTCCGCCTCGATAATCTTCACCCGCGTTTTCGGCTGCAGTTCCTCGATCTTGCGCGCGACGAAGTGTCCGATATTGCCGGCGCCCGCAATCACGATTCGCTGCGCTTCCTGCTCCTCATGGCCGAAAAGACTTAAGGTGCGGCGGGCGTGATGGCGCTGGCAAATGACATAGGCAAGGTCGCCCACACGCAATTGCTCGGAGGAATGCGCAACCTTGAGAACGCCGCCCCGGTAGACGCCCACTACCGTGGCGATGAGGTCAGGAAAGAGGCTGGAAAGCTGGTGCAGCGGCGTGTTGATGACCGGACAATCCTCCATGCACTCGATTGCCAGCATGGAGATCGTATCGTCTGCAAACCGAACCACATCGGTCGCGCCCGGAAAGGCGATGCGCCGCAGCACCATCTTGCCAACTTCGACTTCCGGGGAAATCGTCACATCGATGGACATGTTCTCGCGGCTGAAGAGATCGGCATATTCCGGCTTCAGATAGCTCTGGTCGCGGATGCGGGCGATTTTGGTCGGCACGCTGAACAGGGCATGCGCCACCTCGCAGGCGACGATGTTGATCTCGTCATGCAACGTCACGGCGATGATCATGTCGGCCTGATCGGCGCCGGCCTTGGCCAGCATGTCGGGATGGGCGCCATGACCGACGTAACCGCGCACATCCAGCGTCTCGGTAATGGCGGTGATGAGCGGCGCGGCGGTATCGATCACCGATACTTCGTTGTCCTCTCGAGACAATTGTTCGGCGATGCCGTAACCCACCTGCCCTGCGCCGCAAATGATAACTTTCATGCTGTCTCTCTGACGGAATAATCGGTTACGCCGAAGCGCCTTCTTCCCTTATACGCCGAGAGATTTCAGTTTGCGATGCAATGCAGACCGTTCCATGCCGACAAATTCCGCCGTTCGCGAAATATTGCCGCCGAAGCGGTTGATCTGCGCCATCAGATAGTCACGCTCGAACATCTCACGGGCCTCGCGCAGCGGCAGGGTCATGATGTGCTGATCGCCCTGCGCCGAAATCTTCGGCAGCATGTCGCCAATATCCGAGGGGAGCATGTCGGCCGAGATCGGCGCTTCGCCGCCTTCGGGGCGGGCAAGAATCATCAGCCGTTCGATATTGTTGCGCAACTGCCGGATGTTACCCGGCCAGTCATGTGTCTGGAGAACGGCCATGGCGTCGTCACCGATCTTGCGCGGGCGGATGCCGGCCTGCTCGGAAATCTGGCGCATGAACATGTCCACGAGGAAAGGAATATCCTCGCGTCGTTCGGAGAGCGCCGGGACCTTCACCGGCACGACAGCAAGTCGATGATAAAGGTCTTCGCGGAACTGGCCTTCGGCGATCAGGCTTTCGAGGTGATGGGCGGTTGAGGAAATGATGCGCACATCCACCTTCACCCGCTTGCCGCCGCCGACGCGCTCGAACTGTTGGTCGACCAGCACCCGCAGGATCTTGTTCTGCGTTTCGCGCGGCATTTCGCCGACTTCATCAAGATACAGCACGCCGCGATGGGCTTCTTCCAGAGCGCCGACCTTGCGCGGCTGCCCGGGAAGTCCTTCCGTGCCAAAAAGCGCGATTTCCATGCGGTCCGGCGTGATCGTCGCGGCGTTAAGGGCGACGAAGGGTCCGCTCGCACGCGAGGACTTCTTGTGCACCATGCGCGCCACGAGCTCTTTGCCGGAACCGGAAGGACCGAGGATCATTATGCGGCTGTTGGTGGGAGCAACCCGGTCGATAGTCTGGCGAAGCTGCGACACCGCAAGCGACGCCCCGACGAGTTCAACCGCGTCACCGGTGCGCTTCTTGAGTTCCTGAACCTCACGCTTGAGCTTGGAGTTTTCCAGCGCCCGCTCGGCGATCAGGATGAGGCGGTCGGCCTTGAAGGGCTTTTCGATGAAGTCGAAAGCGCCGCGCTTGATGGCGTTGACAGCGGTTTCAATATTGCCGTGACCGGAGATCATGACGACAGGAATTTCGGGGTGACGGCTCTTGATTTCGTCCAGCAGCGCCAGACCGTCGAGCTTCGAACCCTGCATCCAGATGTCGAGAAATATCAGGCGCGGCACCCGCTCCGAAATGGCGGCCAGCGCGCTGTCGCTGTCAAACGCCATGCGGGTCTCGTGGCCTTCGTCGGAAAGAATGCCTGCTACGATTTCGCGAATGTCCGCCTCGTCATCCACGACCAGAATATCAGACGCCATATGCTGCTTCCTTGTTATTTTCGCCGCCGACCGCCTCGATATAGGGCAGCAGCACTCTGATCATGGCGCCGTGGCCGTGATCGAACTCCGGCGGGGCATCGTGGAGTTCCAGATACCCGCCATGCTCTTCGATGATTTTCTTGACGATGGCCAGACCGAGGCCCGTGCCCTTGTCCCGCATCGTCATATAGGGTTCGAGAATGCGGTGACGGTTCTCGACGGGCAGACCACGGCCATTGTCGATGATATCCGCCACGAAACGCGAATTGGCCTCGTCGAAGGATGCGCGCACCAGGATTTTCCCCGGCCGTTTTTCGCCTTCCACCGCCTCAATCGCCTCCGTCGCATTCTTGATGAGATTGCCGAAGGCCTGACCCAGCATGCGGGCATCAAACATGCCCTCCAGCGGGACATCGCCGAGCTCGGTCGAGAACTTCGTATCGGCCGCGCTGATTTCGCGCAGGAATGCCGCATCCTTCAAAATCGCCCGCAGGTCCGATTTCTCCTTCGTCGGCTTTGGCATGCGCGCAAAGGCCGAGAATTCATCGACCATACGGCCGATATCGCCTACCTGCCTGACTATGGTGTCGGTACACTGATCGAAGATGGCGCGGTCGTTTTCATCTATCTGCTTGCCGAAACGGCGCTTAATCCGCTCTGCAGAAAGCTGAATCGGCGTCAGCGGGTTCTTGATCTCATGCGCGATGCGACGCGCCACATCCGACCATGCGGTCGAACGCTGGGCGATGACGAGATCGGTGATGTCATCAAGTGTGATGACGTAGCTGTCACGGCTGTCGCGAGCATCCTCACGGGTCACCTGCACATTCAGCGTCCGCTCCTTGCCGCGCCGCATGATATTGATCTGCTTGCGGAAGTTGCCGCGAGACCAGGTATTGGCCTCGTTGACGACCTGTTCGATTTCAGGCGCGATCTCCGACAGTTGCGCGCCGATAAGCTGTTCGGAGGTCTGCGCCAGAAACTCTTCGCCCGACGGATTGACGATGGTGATCCTGCGGCTCTCATCGACACCGATGACGGCGGCGGTGACGCCCGACAGCACGGCTTCGATGAAGCGGCGACGGTCGTCGATATCGTCCTTGGCCTCAATGATCTGTTCCTGCTGACTGCGCAGTTCAGAAACCATCTTGTTGAAGGTACGCGACAGACGCCCGACGTCGCCATCGACAGCGCGAACGGGAACCAGCACATGCATGTTGCCGGTAGCGACGCTGTCTGCAGCACTGATGAGGAGGCGGATGGGCCGCACGATACGGTCAGCCACCGCGATCGCCGTCCAGATGGCCGCCAGAAGAACGATCAGCGCAAAACCGAGATAGAGGATCGCAAAAGCGATCTGCAGCGGCGCACGGCCCGCCTCCATAGCCTTGTATTCGGCGCGGTTCTCCTCCATCAGCCGCATGGCGCCCATCACCTTGGGATCGACAGCGCGCACTGTGTAAAGGAAGGTGCCGCTGATACCTTCAAGCTTGATGATTGCGCCAACGAGGTTGGTGATACCGGGCGGGATCAGCGTCGGTTGGCCGGCGGCTGCTTTTTCAAGCGCGTCGTGCGGTATGGCGGGAAGCGGTTTTTCGGTCTTGATGTCGGCCTGGGCGACAGCATCACCGTCCTCCTGCACCAGAAACGCGCCAAGAAGACCGCGCCCCTTGGCCTGACGGGTCATCAGATCAACGAAGCCGGTGCGATCCAGATAAAAAAGCGCACGGTTGCGGTCGAGATCGGTCGCCATCGACAGGGTCTGCCCCTGAAGATAACCGGCATTCTCCATCATATAGGCTTGGGCGATATTGCTCGATGAATCGACAATCGACTGCGTGCGCAGCGAAAACCAGCGGTCGAGGCCCACATTCAACGTCAAGCTGGCGAAGATGGCGACGAGGACCGCGGGCGTAATCGCCACGATGGAGAAAAGCACGACGATGCGGACGTGCAGGCGCGCCGCCGCCCTGCCCTTTTTGCGCGCTTTCAGCAGCCGGTTGATTTCGCGCCCGATAAGGAACATCAGGCCGATCACGAAGATCGAATTGATGACGACAGAGGCGATGACGACGTTCGATGTCGGTGCGATTGGCGTGACGCCCAGAAGCACGAACAGGGTGATGATGGCGCAAACGAGAGCGACGCCGGCGAGCACCAAACCCGGCAGAGCGAAAGACATCCTGCGATCGGCAACCACCATGCCCGCTGCTTCGTCGGCAACGGCGTTTTCGGCGGCGGGTTTCCGCATGCACTACTCCCAATCGCTGGCCAGCCAGCACCACATTTCTGAAGTCAGGCGAGACGCGCCTCAGACCGGCGAATCTCTTCCTTTCCTAGTGTTTTTCAAGCAACACAATGTGGCGAAAGTGCAACGATAAAGGCGACCTTGTCAACATTCTCAGGTAGGACGGGAACTACGATAAACGGAAACGCCAAGCTCGCGGATTTTCTTGCGCAGTGTATTGCGGTTCAAGCCAAGAAGATCGGCGGCCTTGATCTGGTTGCCGCGCGTCGCAGTCAAGGCGGCGAGAATCAACGGATATTCGAGTTCCCGCAGAACGCGGTCATAAAGACCGGGCGGCGGCAGGCCATCGCCGAAACTGGCGAAATAATCCCGCATATTTTCCTCCACCGCCTGTGAAATGGTGAGAGAACCTGTGCGGACCGCCATCTTGTCGAGCGGGCTGTCCGGGACATCCGACTGCAATTCCTGCTCGATGATCTCGCGGGTGATGACTTCCTGCGGATAAAGCGCCATCAGGCGGCGGATCAGGTTTTCCAGCTCGCGCACGTTGCCTGGCCAGGCATAGGCCTTCATGACCTCCAGCGCCTCACTCTCGAAACGCTTTCCTTCCAGCCCTTCCTTCTCGCCATGCTGGATGAAATGGCGCACCAGATCGGGAATATCCTCGGCGCGGTCACGCAGCGGCGGCAGCCGCAGCGGCACGACGTTCAGGCGGTAATACAGGTCTTCGCGGAAAAGGCCTTGATTGATCGACTGCTTCAGGTCCTTGTTGGTGGCCGCGACGATGCGGACATCGGTGCGGATCGGCGTGCGACCGCCTACCGTCGTATATTCGCCCTGTTGCAACACGCGCAGCAGCCGCGTTTGGGCGTCCATCGGCATGTCGCCGATTTCGTCGAGGAACAGCGTGCCGCCCTCGGCCTGTTCGAAACGGCCGGTCGAGCGGTTCTGCGCGCCGGTGAAGGCGCCCTTCTCATGGCCGAAGAGTTCGGATTCAATGAGGTCGCGCGGGATGGCCGCCATGTTGATCGCGACGAAGGGTCCGTTGCGACGCTTGCCGTAATCATGCAGCGCGCGCGCCACCAGTTCCTTACCCGTGCCGGATTCGCCGGTGATCATCAGCGTCAAGTCCGTCTGCATCAGGCGCGCAAGAACGCGGTAGATTTCCTGCATCGCCGCCGAGCGGCCAACGAGCGGCATGCCGTCCTGCATGTCGTCATCGAGCTTCGCCGGCTTGCGCTTCGGCTCAGACAAAGCGCGGCCGATGATGGCGATCAGTTCCGTGAGGTCGAAGGGCTTCGGCAGGTAATCGTAAGCGCCTTTTTCAGAGGCCTTGATGGCTGTCATGAAGGTGTTCTGCGCACTCATGACCAGAACGGGCAGGTCCGGGCGGGCCTTCTTGATGCGCGGCAGCAGGTCAAAGGCATTTTCATCCGGCATCACGACATCGGTTACGACAAGATCACCCTCACCCGCCGACACCCAGCGCCAGAGCGTTGCAGCATTGGAGGTGATGCGCACGTCATAACCGGCGCGGCTCAGCGCCTGATTCAAAACGGTGCGGATTGCGGCATCATCATCGGCGACGAGGATCGTAGCTGTCATCTGTCATTTCCTGTCGAGTTCGGCAAAGAGCTGTCGTCGAGCGCCACTTCCGGCGAGACGGGCATCAATACGCGGAAGGTCGTGCGGTGGTTCTGGCTGTCGCATTCGACGATGCCACCATGGGCGCCGATCAACTTCGCGACCAGCGCCAGCCCGAGGCCGGAACCATTCGTCTTGGTGGTGATGAAAGGATCGAAGAGGTGCGGCAGAAGGTCGGCCGGGACGCCGGGGCCATTGTCATGTACGCAGAATTCGAGCGGCAGCGAGATGCGTTCGCGGCTGCCGGCAACCGAAAGACGGATGCCGGGGCGATAGGCGGTCGTCAGCACGATTTCGCCATCCGGCTGATTGCCCACGGCTTCCGCCGCATTCTTCACGAGATTGAGAAAGACTTGCACCAGCTGGTCGCGATTGGCATAAACCGGCGGCAGCGACGGGTCGTAGTTCTCGGAAATCTTGATATTGCGGGCAAAGCCGGCCTTGGCGATGGCCTTCACATGATCCAGCACGGAATGGATGTTAACCGGCACGCGATCCACCGGCCGCTCGTCGGAAAACACCTCCATGCGGTCAACCAGCGAGACGATGCGGTCGGTCTCATCGCAGATCAGCCGCGTCAGCGCCCGGTCCTCATCGGCAACCGAGGTCTCCAGCAACTGGGCAGCGCCGCGAATGCCGGAGAGCGGGTTCTTGATCTCATGCGCGAGCATGGAGGCAAGGCCGGTAACGGAGCGTGCCGCAGCGCGATGCGTCAGTTGCCGGTCGATCTTGTCGGCCATCGACCTTTCCTGGAAGACGACGACCACCGATCCCGGTTCGCTGACAACAGGCGCAACGTAAAGATCGACCAGCTTGTCCTGGCCGAGACGCGGCGAACTCAGATCGACGCGATATTCGTTGACCGGCGCGCGGCGCTCGCGCACCTGATCGATCAGCGCAAGCAGCGGGCTGCCGAAGGGAATGAAGGTGGAAACACGGTAGCGCGCGAGATGGGAGGCGCTTGCCCCGAAAAAGGCTTCGGCTTCCCAATTGGCGAAGGCGATGAAACCTTCGGCATCCACGAGGATGACGGGGTTCTGCACCGCGTTCAAAACCGCCATGGCAAGCGGGTTTCCATCTGCCGGGCTATGTTTGTCAGCGCTCATGCGGCCTTCCTTGCGGCGTTTTCGCCCGCATTTGCGCAAAGGGCGGTGCGCAGCAGATCCGCCACCTCTCCCGTGTCACGCGATGTCATGATTTGAGCCTTGTCGGAGGTGGCGAACTCAGGTGCAAAACGGTCGAGATACCAGCCCAGATGTTTGCGGGCGTGCCTAAGACCGGCTTCCCTTCCGTAGAATTCCAGCATCATCTCGTAATGTTCGATGGCGATGGCGGGAATATCGTCGCGGTGCGGGGCTGAATGTCCGGCGAGCACCGCCGGCAGCCATGGCTGCCCCTGCGCGCCGCGACCGACCATGACGGCATCCGCACCCGAACGGCGCAGGATTTCGCGTGCATCATCGGCCGTTTCCACATCGCCATTGGCGATCAGCGGCACGGAAATCACCTCACGCACGGCGCGGATGGCATCCCAGTCTGCCCGTCCCTCGTAAAACTGCATACGGGTGCGGCCGTGAATGGTGATGAGCTGAACGCCAGCGGCTTCGGCACGGCGGGCGATCTCCGGCGCATTGATGGTGTTCTCGTCCCAGCCGAGCCGCATCTTCAGCGTCACAGGCACGTCGACTGCTTCGACCGTTGCCTCGATGAGCGAGAGTGCATGATCGGGATCGCGCATCAAAGCCGAGCCGGAATAGCCACCCGTCACCTTCTTGGCAGGACAACCCATATTGATGTCGATGATTCCAGCGCCGTTATCGGCAGCGATCTTCGCCGCCTCAGCCATGAAATGCGCCTCGCGCCCAGCGAGCTGCACCATATGCGGAAACATGCCGGCGTTTTTCAGCCGCGCCCAGGATTCGCCTCTGTTAGCGACAAGCTCACGGCTTGCCACCATTTCCGTCACGACAAGGCCTGCGCCAAAACGCCAGGCAAGTTGCCGAAACGGCAGATCCGTCACGCCCGACATGGGCGCCAGCACGGCACGATTACGGATCGTGACTGAGCCGATACTGAACGGTTCTGACAACTCCGGAAGATGCAATTGATGATCTTTCATGCAGAAGGTTTATTTGCATTATTTTTAGACAGTGTTTGTGCGGTTGCCAAGCACTTTTAGAGGGTTGCACCTTTTATTTGCTGGGCGATTGCCTGCCTGTTTTGCTGTCGGCAGCAATTTGTGCAGTTTTGAACGCGCAATGGCTGCTGATCCTGCGGCATGCAGGGGCGAATGCGCGTCATATCGGGCTGGCCATCCGGGTTTTGAAACGCTAGAGCAAGACTGTCAACCGCTAAGGGTTGCGCGCAAAGCATAAGACCAATGCAGGAAAGTACTATGAAACTCGGCATCGTCATCGTCGCCGCCGGACGCGGAGAAAGAGCGGGCTCTCCCGAGGAAGGGCCGAAACAATATCGCCCGATCGGAGGCCGGGCCGTGATCGAGCATACATTGTCCACCTTCCTCGATTGGGATCATGCCTCCGCCATCGTGATCGTCAGTCATGCAGACGATGCAGCACTGCTGTCGCCAATCCTCCAGCGGCTTGATTCCGGCGGGCGGATCGTCACCGTCACAGGCGGCTCAACACGCCAGCAATCAGTGCTTGCCGGGCTGGAAGCGCTTGCCTCGGAAGAGCTGACGCATGTGATGATCCATGATGCCGTGCGGCCTTTCGTCCCCGTGGACATGCTGGAACGGATCGTCGCCCTGCACCGGGCCGGCGCCAGCAGCGTCCTGCCCGCCCTCCCCGTCACTGACACGCTGAAGCGCGGTGCGGGTAACGTTGTTGCAGAGACTGTTTCACGCCAAGGACTTTATGCTGCGCAGACGCCACAGAGTTTCACCTTCGGCGATATTCTTGGAGCACATCGCGCCGCTTCCGCATCTGGCAAAACCGATTTCACCGATGATGCATCGATTGCCGAGTGGGCAGGACTGACGGTGACGCTGACAGAAGGTTCGGTCGATAATGTAAAACTCACTCTCAAGCGGGATATCGCCATGGCCGATGAAAAGCTCTCCAACGGATTGCCGGACGTGCGCACCGGGAATGGTTACGACGTGCATCAGCTGGAGGCCGGCGATGGCGTGACGCTCTGCGGCATCTTCATCGAGCATGACCAGAGACTGAAAGGCCATTCGGATGCCGATGTGGCGCTGCATGCGCTGACGGACGCCCTGCTCGCCACCTGCGGTGCCGGCGATATCGGCGATCACTTCCCGCCTTCCGATCCACAATGGAAGGGTGCAGCCTCGCGCATCTTCCTGGAGCATGCGGCAAAGGTCGTACGCGACAATGGCGGCACGATCATGAATGCCGATGTCTCGCTGATCGCCGAAGCTCCGCGCATCGGTCCACACCGCCAGGCGATGCGGGAAGCACTTTCGGACATGCTCGGCATTGCGCTGGAGCGCTGCTCGGTGAAAGCGACAACCAATGAGACGATCGGTTTTGTGGGCCGCCGGGAAGGCATTGCTGCAATCGCCACAGCTACGGTCGTCTACAGGGGCAGACCGTTATGAGCCTTTTTCCCGCGGACATAGAAGAGTTGGCGCGGCGGATCATTGCCGATTTCACCGCGCATGGTTTCATGGTCTCGACCGCGGAAAGCTGCACGGGCGGCCTGATTGCCGGCGCGCTGACGGAGATTGCCGGCTCCTCTGCTGTCGTGGATCGCTGTTTTGTGACCTATACCAATGAAGCCAAGATGGACATGCTGGGCGTTGGCGCCGACACCCTGACAACATTTGGTGCGGTCTCCCGGCAGACGGCGCTGCAGATGGCGCAGGGCGCCCTCTTCCGCTCACGCGCGGATTGCGCCGTGGCGGTGACCGGGATCGCCGGCCCGGGTGGCGGCTCAGCCGAAAAACCGGTGGGGCTTGTGCACCTGGCCGCCAAAGCGCGCAACGGCAACCTCCTGCATCGCGAAATGCGCTACGGAGATATCGGCCGCACCGAAATCCGGCTTGCGACGGTGAGAACGGCGCTCGAAATGCTGATGGCCCTCAATCAGGCGGGGTCCGTATAGATTTTATCGGCACGCGTTTCGAAGGCTTCCGCGAACATGCGGAAGGCCCGGTCGAACATCGACCCCATGACCGCGCCGAGCAGGCGGTTCTTGAATTCATAATCGATGAAGAAATGAATCGTCGTGCCGCCATTTTCGGCAGCTTCGAAACGCCAGCGATTGTCGAGATACCTGAAGGGGCCGTCTATATATTTCACGTCGATGGCGCGCTCTGCCGGGTTCAACAGCACCTGCGTGGTGAAGGTCTCACGAATGGCCTTGTAACCCACTGTCATATCCGCCACCAGTAGCACCTTGCCATCGCGCTCCTTGCGCGAGCGGACGGTGAGCGCCTCGCAAAGGGGCAGAAACTGCGGATATTTCTCCACATCGGCGACGAGGTCGTACATGCGGTCGGGCGAGTGTTTGACGTGGCGATGCGTTTCGAACTGTGGCATGAGCGGCAGTTAATCCTCGATACGCAGAAGATCAAGAAGGCGGCGAAACTGTTTTCGGCTTTTCAGCTGGAATACCGGCACATCAGGACCATACAACGCGAAATTCCGCTCGAAGATCGGCGTATGGCGCCGCTCGAAATTCCAGATATAGCGCAGGAATTCGACGTCTATTCTTTCAGGGCACCCCTCCGCCATTTCCGGGCGGGCCTTGCCATAGCCCTTGATCGCCCGGCTGACGGCGCCCCACAGGCAGAGCCAGCGCGGCATGCGCACCCACAAAACGATATGGGATCGCGGCAGCCGCATATCGAAAGACGACGGATTGCTGCCGTCCATCAGCCAGCGCTCTTCGGTAATGATGGTGGCTATCCTTTCTCGCTGCTCTTCGCGCGGGCGCGCCCGCCAGCCGGGCAGCCAGAAAACATCCCGATCCATGGAGATGTAGCGAAGCCCGAAATTGTGCGCGAGCTTCTGCGAAAGCGTCGATTTGCCGCCGCCGGAACAGCCCACGACCATGATTCGCTGCGCCCCGGCGATGATCGCAGCAGCATCCTCCACCCTGTGAAGATAATTTGGCATTTCTGACACCTCATCTGACTGCCGGATATTTTCTGCCATCTCCTCGCAGCGATATCGTCACCGCGCATGACAGTTACGGAAAATTGACTATTGTAACCCCGTCGCAGGGATTGCTATTTATTTGCGACTAATATTACACCCATTGGATGTAACGACGCTGGAAGCTCCCGATTTCACCCAGCGTATTCATCCTTGGGTTCAGACCCGACATATAACCGCTTTGAGCCACTGAGTGAGCCGATGGACGATTTTTCCAACATCATCAACCTTCTCGAATCCGCCAAGCAACTCGCATCGATGAACGGCATGCCGGTGCTTGCCTATCTGATCGACGTCGCGAAATGCGAAGCGAGAGAGAACAAGCCGGTTCTGCGCAAGCGCAAACGCGGCGAATCGACCGCCAAGGAAGACTGTTAATTGCCGGCGCGCAGAGCCGACCGATAAAGCCGACTGGCCCATTCTTCAAGACGATGTCATAATCAAGTGATGAACTGGCCGCTTTTTCGAGGCGGCCATTTCTTTGCAAATGGAAACGACAGCGTCATGACAGCCGCATCCGCCGACATCAGAATCTACAGGGAAGAAAGACCGAAGGAACGTCATGGCTTCGTTCAGATCGTTCTTCCTGTCTCCGGGCGTCTGCTGATCGATGTGGCCGGACGGCAGGACGAATTGTCGACCGGACGCGGCGTGTTCATCCATCGCGATGCGCCGCATACGCAGGAAGCGACGGCAAGCAACCACTCGCTGGTGGTCGATATCGATGAAGGCGCCCTTCCCGAGCAAACGCTGGAGAAATTCGTCCGCTCGCCGTTCGTCGACATAGCGCAGGATACGCGGCAGTTGATCGCCTATATGCGCGGCGTCATCGGAAGAGAGGGGCGACGCGACGATATCGCCGGCCTGTGGACGCCACTTCTGGTCGACAGCCTTGCCAACGAGAAAGTCGACATCCGCCAACGCTTGCACAGGCTCGTTGCACTGGTCAGGGCTGAGCCGTTCTTCCCCTGGACTATCGAGATGCTCGCCTCCTGCGTGACGATCAGCGACAGTCGCCTGCATGCGCTGTTTCTCGAGGAATTCGGCCTCCCTCCTCACCGTTGGCTGGCCGGGCTGCGCATGGGCAAGGTCTGTGCATTGCTCACCAATTCCACCCTGCCTATTGCCGAGATCGCTTTGCGGGCCGGCTTTTCCGACCAGACTGCACTGACGCGGGCCATGCGCAACGCAGTGGGTGAAACGCCCGCAGCCTACCGTCGAACCTACGGGGTTCATTAAAACCGCCAGCGCATCACGTCAGGAGTTTTTGTCAAGACAGCCGCAGAGGGCTGTGGCACATCGCAGGAAAATACGAATGCGGATGTGACATGACATGAACAGAACAGGTCTCGGTGTTTTTTACGGCATGCTGGCGGGTGCGCTCTGGGGCGGTATATTCCTCGCGCCGAAACTCGTGCCGGACTTTTCCGCGCTGCAACTCTCGACGGCGCGTTACCTCACCTACGGGCTGATTTCCCTCATCATCATCGGGCCGCGACTGAAAAGGGTATCGGCCCATTTCGGTACGCGGGAATGGATCGCGCTCGGCTGGCTGAGCATGATTGGCAACATCGCCTATTATGTCTTCATATCGACCGCAGTGAAGCTGAGCGGTGTTGCCTTCACCTCCATCATCATCGGCTTCCTGCCGGTCGCCGTCACGATTATCGGCAGCCGTGATCACGGCGCGGTGTCGCTGAAGCGGCTATGGCCATCGCTCGTTTTCGGCGCAATCGGCATTGTCGGCATTTCCTGGCAGTCGCTGACGGAAAACGACGCTGGGCTGGACATGTCACGTATCATCGGCCTTGCCTGTGCGCTGGGTGCGCTGGCGTCGTGGACGGCTTTCGCGGTTGGCAATGCCCGCTGGCTCTCCCGCCTCCATGACGTCAGCGCCGACGACTGGAACATGATGACGGGTGTGGTGACCGGCGCTCTTGCGCTCGTGCTCGCCGTTCCCGCCTTTGGCTTTGGCGGCGAAAGCCATAATTCGGGCGACTGGCTGCATTTTGTGGCTGTTGCAGCCGGGCTGGGTTTCACCGCCTCCATTCTCGGCAATGCCCTATGGAACCGCATGAGCCGCCTTCTGCCGCTCACCATGGTCGGGCAGATGATCCTGTTCGAAACGCTGTTTGCGCTGCTTTACGGTTTTCTCTGGGAAGGGCGTGGCCCGACACTGATTGAGGTCGTGGCAATATGTTCGGTGGTGCTGAGTGTCGTGCTTTGCATGCGGGCGCATCGGCCGGAGAAGGTTGTGGTGTGATCGGTTGAAGGCCGGGAACAGGCGGCAGAGCCATTTCACAAGCCTCGCCTCCTACTCACGTCATCCTCGGGCCCGTCCCGAGGATCCAATCACGTATCGTACAATCGATAGGTTGCAGATGCTCGGGACAAGCCCGAGCCTGACGGTGGAGAGAGTGTATATCGCCCGATGCAGCAACCTATGTTGCCGAACCTTTGTCCCTTACTCCGCGGCAGCCAGCAGCTTTTTCTCGCGGGCCGCGCGCAGGCGTTCGAAATCGTCGCCGGCATGGTGGGAAGAGCGGGTCAGCGGGCTGGAAGAGACCATCAGGAAGCCCTTGGTATAAGCCACCGTCTCGTAGGACTTGAATTCCTCCGGCGTAACATATGCCTCGACCTTGTGGTGCTTGCGGGTCGGCTGCAGATATTGACCGATGGTCAGGAAATCCACGTCGGCGCTGCGCAGGTCGTCCATCAACTGCAGCACTTCGTTACGCTCTTCACCGAGGCCGACCATGATGCCGGACTTGGTGAACATGGTCGGGTCCAGTTCCTTGACCCGCTGCAAGAGACGCACGGAATGGAAATAACGCGCGCCGGGGCGAACAGTAAGGTAATTGCCCGGAACGGTTTCCATATTGTGGTTGAAGACGTCAGGCTTGGCGGCGACGACACGCTCCAGCGCACCGGGCTTCTTCAGGAAGTCGGGCGTGAGGATTTCGATGGTCGTCGTCGGAGACGCGGCGCGGATCGCCCAGATGACCTTTTCGAAATGTTCAGCACCGCCATCGGCGAGATCGTCACGGTCCACCGAGGTAATGACGACGTGGCTGAGCCCCATCTGTCTGACGGCCTTAGCGACGTTCTCGGGCTCGTCCATGTCAAGCGGATTGGGCTTGCCGGTGGCGACGTTGCAGAAGGCGCAGGCACGGGTGCAAATCTCACCCATGATCATGAAGGTCGCGTGTTTCTTGTCCCAGCATTCGCCGATATTCGGACAGCCGGCTTCCTCGCACACTGTTACCAGCTTGTGGCTACGCACCAGCTCGCGCGTCTCGTGATAGCCCTTGGAGGTCGGCGCCTTGACGCGAATCCATTCCGGCTTGCGCATGACCTCGGTATCGGGCTTGTGCGCCTTTTCCGGGTGGCGGATACGCTTTTCGTCGGACGACGTCCTGTCGAGAATAGTGACCATAAAAACCTGCTTCCATCGCCCTTGGCGATCCAGACATCTTTGGTGCGATGCTTTAGAACAATTCCAGAAAAAGCGTAAGCCCCTTCCGGTCACGAAGCCTTGTCAGCGCCGCACGAGCTTTGCCATGAACAGCAACAGGCTTGCACCAAGGAACGACGTCACGAAATAACCGAGCCTGCTATCCTGCACGAAAACATCGAAGGTTCGCAGCACGGCGACAGCGACGACCGAACCGACAATACCAAGCACGATGTTCATGAAAATGCCGAAACGCATGTCCATGAGCTTGCCCGCAAGCCAGCCGGCGAGGCCGCCGATGATGATTGCTGCAATCCAGCCTACACTTTCCATTCCCACGCTCCCTGAAACAACAGCCCGCCTTAAGGCTGCATCGAGACATATGGGACACCCGGCAAGGTTAGACAATGCCGGGCATCACGCGGCACTTATGCGTTGAGCACACGCCCATAGGCGTCGAGCACGCTTTCCTTCATCGACTCCGAAATGGTCGGATGCGGGAAGATGGTGTGCATCAAATCTTCTTCTGTCGTCTCCAGATTCATGGCGACGACGAAGCCCTGGATGAGTTCGGTGACTTCAGCGCCCACCATATGCGCGCCGAGCAGCTCGCCGGTCTTCTTGTCGAAGATGGTCTTGACCATGCCCTGATCTTCGCCGAGCGCGACAGCCTTGCCGTTCGCCGCGAAGGAGAAGCGGCCGACGCGGACATCGCGGCCCTGTTCCTTCGCCTTGGCTTCGGTGAGACCAACCGAGGCAACCTGCGGGTTGCAATAGGTGCAGCCGGGGATCTTCAGCTTGTCCATCGGGTGGACATTCGGCAGACCGGCGATCTTTTCGACGCAGATGACAGCCTCGTGCTCCGCCTTGTGGGCGAGCAGCGGCGGGCCGGCGACGTCGCCGATGGCGTAGATGCCGGGCACATTGGTCTTGCCGTAACCGTCAATGACGATGAAGCCGCGATCGGTCTTGACGCCGGCGGCCTCAAGGCCGATGCCTTCGATATTGGCGACGACGCCAACGGCGGAAATCATCCGGTCGGCGGTGATCTTCTCGGAAGAGCCGTCCTTCTTCTCGAGCGTCGCGGTGACAGAGTTCGCGCCCTTCTCGACTTTGGAAACCTTGGTTTCCAGATGAATTTTCATGCCCTGCTTTTCAAGCTGCTTCTTGGCGAAGGTGGAGATTTCCGCATCTTCAACCGGCATGACCTGACTCATGATTTCAACGACGGTCACGTCGACGCCCATGGTGCGGTAGAAGCTGGCGAACTCGATGCCGATGGCGCCCGAGCCCATGACGAGCAGCGACTTCGGCATTTCTTCCGGCTTCATCGCCTCGAAATAGGTCCAGATCAGCTTGCCATCGGGCTCGATGCCGGGCAGCGCGCGAGGGCGGGCACCTGTGGCGACGATGATGTGCTTGGCGGTATAGGTGCCCTCGCCCAGCGTGTTCTTCGGTACCGGCCCCTGCGGCTGAACCACCGGCTTGGTGGACTTGCCGACGACGATCTCGCCCGGCTTGGTGATCTTGGCTTCACCCCAGATGATATCGACCTTGTTCTTCTTGAACAGGAAACCGACGCCGTTGTTCATGCGAGCGGCAATGCCGCGCGAGCGGGCGACGATTGCCTTCACGTCAGGCTTGATCGAGCCCTCCAGCGTCAGGCCATAATCCTTGGCGTGGCTGGCGGTATGCATGACATCGGCGGTGCGCAGCAGCGCTTTGGTCGGTATGCAGCCCCAGTTGGAGCAGATGCCGGCCAGATGCTCGCGCTCCACGACGGCAACCTTCATGCCGAGCTGGGCTGCGCGGATCGCGGCAATGTAACCGCCCGGTCCCGAACCGATGATGATGACGTCATATGATTGAGCCATTGGAAATCCTGCCTTGTCCTATCGGGTCGGGAGCAGCGCCACGACCGGGAATTGTTCCTAAAGTCCGAGCATCATGCGGACGACGGGCTCCAGCCCTCGCCCGATGGCCCGCGTGTTTTCAGCATCGAGATGGACGCCATCCACCGGCGTCGTCCGGGCCACGGAACCCGCATCGAAGAAGCCGCAATCGAGCTCGTCGGCGAGATCGCGGTAAACGGACGCGAGCATTGCCGATTCATCGATCGCATCGCGAAAGATCGCGCCCATCAAGGGGTTGGCCGTTTCGCAAAGCTGCGGCGGGGCGACGACCAGCACATCAGGCGCCTCCCAATCGGCCACCTGCCAGATGTGGTTGCGCGTGAGTTTCACAAGCCGCTCCACACCCTTCATGGCAACAATCGCCGACCCATGGATCGCCGGCTTCATATCGTTTGTGCCAAGCATGATAATCACGAGATCCAGCGGCGCATGGCTGTGCAACAATGTCGGAAGAATCCGCGCGCCGTTGCGGTCGCAATCGGCCGTCAAATCGTCATAAGCGGTGGTGCGACCGCCTAGACCTTCGTGGATCACATGCACATCAGGACCGAGCGCCTTTTGCAGGACGCTCGGCCAAAGATCGTCATGGCTGTGCCGGCCACCCGTTTCCGCATTTGATCCCCAGGTAAGGGAATCGCCAAAGCAGAGGACCGATTTCACCATCTTACTCTCCGATCAAACCAGCATACCCATCGGGTTTTCGATGTAGCGCTTGAACGCACCGATCAGCTCGGCTCCGAGCGCGCCATCGACGCAGCGGTGGTCGGTGGAAAGCGTGACCGTCATGACATTGGCGATCTTGATCTCGCCGTTCTTCACGACTGCCCGCTGTTCGCCCGCGCCAACCGCCAGAATGGTGGCATGCGGCGGGTTGATGACGGCGGAGAAGCTCTTGACGCCCATCATGCCCATGTTGGACACGGCGGTCGTGCCGCCCTGATACTCCTCGGGCTTCAGCTTGCGCTCCTTGGCGCGCTTGCCGTAGTCCTTCATCTCGTTGGAGATGGTGGAGAGCGACTTCTCTTCCGCCTTGCGGATGATCGGCGTGATCAGGCCGCCCGGAATGGAAACGGCAACGCCGACATCCGAGTGCTTGTGCTTGACCATGGCGCTTTCGGTCCAGGAGACGTTGGCGTCAGGCACGTCACGCAGCGCCAAGGCGAGCGCCTTGATGACCATGTCGTTGACCGACAGCTTGTAGACCGGCTTGCCATCCTTTTCAGGAGCAGCGGCGTTGAGCTGGGCGCGCAGTGCCAGAAGCGTATCCAGTTCGCAATCGACCGAAACGTAGAAATGCGGAACCGTCTGCTTGGATTCGACCAGACGCTTGGCAATGACCTTGCGCATGCCGTCATGCGGCACGAGCTCGTAGGAGCCCTCTTCGAACAGCTTGAGCACCGCTTCGTCCGACTGGCCCTTGGCAAGTGCGGGAGCCGGTGCGCCCGCGGATGCGGCAGCCGCGCCCGGCGCAGCCTTTGCACCGCCGGAAGCGGCAGCCTTTTCCACGTCGGTCTTGACGATGCGGCCATGCGGGCCGGAACCGGAGACGGCCGAAAGGTCCAGACCCGCTTCCTTGGCGAGACGGCGTGCAAGCGGCGACGCGAAGATGCGCTCGCCGGACTTGGAAACCGGGGCCGGGGTGGAAGGTGCCGCTGCCTGATCGGCCGCCGGCTTTTCAGCCTTGGCCGGCGCAGCTTCTTCCTTCGGCGCTTCGGCCTTGGCAGCTTCCTGCTTCGGAACTTCCGCCTTGGCAGGCGCGGCATCGCCGCCCTTTGCCGCCTCGGCCACATCCTCGCCATCAGCGGCGAGGATTGCAATGAGGGCATTGACCTTGACGGCTTCGGTGCCGGCCGGAACGACCAGCTTGGCAACGGTGCCCTCGTCGACAGCTTCCACTTCCATGGTTGCCTTGTCGGTCTCGATCTCGGCGATCACGTCACCGGGTGCGACCTTGTCGCCTTCCTTGACCAGCCACTTGGCCAGATTGCCCTCTTCCATCGTCGGAGAAAGGGCAGGCATGGTGATGTTTATCGGCATCGAAACGCCTCCCCTTACTTGTAGCAGACGGTTTTGACGGCCTGAACGACTTCATCGACGTTCGGCAGAGCCAGCTTTTCGAGGTTTGCCGCGTAAGGCATCGGAACATCCTTGCCGGCGATCGTCAGGATCGGCGCATCGAGATAATCGAAAGCGGCGCGCATGACCTGGTTGGCGATGAAGTCACCGACCGATGACTGCGGGAAACCTTCCTCGACCGTGACCAGGCGACCGGTCTTCTTGACCGATTCGATGACGGTGGGCAGGTCCATCGGGCGGATGGTGCGCAGGTCGATCAGTTCGACATCGATGCCGAGCTTTTCGAGTTCCGCAACCGCCTTGATGGCATAGGTCATGCCGATGCCGAAGGAAACGATGGTCGCATCCTTGCCCTTGCGGTGAATACGCGCCTTGCCGATCGGCAGCACGAAATCATCGAGCTTCGGCACTTCGAAGCTCTGACCGTAGAGAATTTCATTCTCAAGGAAAATGACCGGGTTCGGATCTCGGATAGCTGCCTTCAGGAGACCCTTGGCGTCGGCTGCCGTGTAAGGCATGACGACCTTAAGACCCGGAATATGGCTGTACCATGCGGCGTAACATTGCGAGTGCTGCGCGCCAACGCGGGCAGCAGCACCGGACGGACCACGGAATACCATCGGCGCGCCCATCTGGCCGCCCGACATATAAAGCGTCTTCGCAGCCGAGTTGACGATCTGGTCGATCGCCTGCATGGCGAAGTTGAAGGTCATGAATTCGACGATGGGGCGCAGCCCTGTCATCGCAGCGCCGACACCGATACCGGCAAAACCGTGCTCGGTGATCGGGGTGTCGATGACGCGGCGCTCGCCGAATTCCTGCAACAAGCCTTGGGTAATCTTGTAGGCACCCTGATATTCGGCGACTTCTTCACCCATGACGAAGACTTTTTCGTCAGCGCGCATTTCTTCGGCCATGGCGTCGCGCAGCGCTTCGCGCACGGTCGTCATCACCATTTCCGTACCGGCAGGAATATCCGGATCGGCAGCGACCTCGATCTTCGGGGCTGCCGGAACCTTGGCGGCTTCCTTGGCAGCGCTCGGCTCTTCGGCCGCTTCGCGGGTCTTGCCGCCAGCGGCATCAGACCCGGAATTTGCAGCTTCAGCCTTCGGCTCTTCCTTCTTGGCAGAGGAAGAGATGTCGTCGGCGCTTTCGCCTTCCTGGATCAGAACGGCGATCGGCGTATTGACCTTGACGCCTTCGGTGCCGGCATCGATCAGCAGCTTGCCGATAACGCCTTCATCGACGGCTTCCACTTCCATGGTCGCCTTATCGGTCTCGATTTCGGCAATCACGTCGCCGGAGGTGACCTTGTCGCCTTCCTTTTTAAGCCACTTGGAAAGCGTGCCTTCCTCCATGGTCGGGGAAAGGGCAGGCATAAGAATTTCTACAGGCATGGGTTTCCCTTTCCCGATCAGAGCAGAATGTCGGTGTAGAGCTCGGATACATCCGGCTCGGGGTCGTTCTGGGCGAAGTCGGCGCTGTCGGCAACGATATCACGGACATCCTTGTCGATGGCCTTCAATTCGTCTTCGCTTGCCCAGCCCTGCTCCAGAAGCCGTGCCTTGACCTGCTCGATCGGGTCATGTTCGGAGCGCATCTTCTGCACTTCATCCTTGGAACGATATTTCGCCGGGTCGGACATGGAGTGACCACGGTAACGGTAGGTCAGCATTTCCAGAATGATCGGGCCCTTGCCGGAACGGCAATGTTCCAGCGCCTGATCGGCGGCGGCCTTGACGGCACGCACATCCATGCCATCCACCTGAACGCCGGGAATGCCGAAGGACTGGCCACGCAGCGAATAGTTCGACTGGGCGGTAGCGCGGGCGGTCGAGGTGCCCATGGCGTAACGGTTGTTCTCGACGATATAGATGATCGGCAGTTTCCAGAGGGCAGCCATGTTGAAGCTCTCGTAGACCTGACCCTGGTTGGCCGCACCGTCACCGAAATAGGTCACGGAGACGTTGTCGTTGCCGCGATATTTGTTGGCGAATGCGAGACCGGTTCCAAGCGAAACCTGCGCACCAACGATGCCATGGCCGCCGTAAAAATGCTTCTCCTTGGAGAACATGTGCATCGAGCCGCCCTTGCCCTTCGACAGGCCGCCGCGACGGCCGGTCAATTCGGCCATGACGCCACGTGCGCTCATGCCCAGAGCCAGCATGTGGCCGTGGTCACGATAAGCGGTGATGACCTGATCGCCTTCCTTCTGCGACATCTGCATGCCGACGACAACGGCTTCCTGGCCGATGTAGAGGTGACAGAAACCACCGATAAAGCCCATGCCGTAGAGCTGGCCGGCCTTTTCCTCGAAGCGGCGGATGAGCAGCATTTCACGGTAGGCGTGAAGTTCGTCTTCCTTGGAGAAGTCGGGGCTGTTCTTGCCGGTGAATTCGGTTGCAGCCTTTGCCGTGGTCTTGCGGCCGGATACGGTCGCTGGTTTTCGCGGCGCCATTCATCCCTCCCTGAGTTGCCATTTGAATGGATAGAGTGGCGCGTACCATATGCAAGAAAATGCCATGCAGCAATGCTTTAAACGCATGGCACATATTCACGCTAAGATGCTGTGAATAAATCACAAATGTTAAATTAACTCGATTTCGGTTAATCAGAAATATGCGTTCATGATGACGATTTCGTCCGTTCGGGACATATTCAGCTGGTAACGCGAAATCTCGTCGATCATATCCCGCTCCAGCGAACCGTCACTCAGCAATTCCACCTGCCGCTCCAGTGCCACACGCGCCTGCGTAAGCTTTTGAAGCTCGGCAGTACGAGTAATACGCTGCCGCTCCAGCCGCTCCGTCGCCTGCAGGCCGAAATCACCGTGGATGGAATGATATCCGAAGTAGGAAAGAAAAGCGATCGTGATGGCCGGAACGATCAAACGGCCGAATCGTCTCTTTTTATGATGTCTGGTCCACATGCCGGAGAGAAGCCTTAAAACGCATAACGTGAGTCTCAAGACTAAAGCGGATTGTTTAACTATCCGTTGACCTTAAATTCCAATCGGCGCATCGGCATGAAAAAGCCCGCCGGAAGGCAGGCTTAAGAGGGAGATGAGACCGTCAAACTCTCCTTCGTCATGCTCGGGCCTGTCCCGAGCATCTGCAACGTATCGAATTGACGAGACGTTGGCAGATCCTCGGCACAAGGCCGAGGATGACGCGGAATGTGTTGCTCTAGGCCTGATACCAATCCCGTCGCGGGCAGTAACCACCTCCCTCAAAATGAGGGCGAATTATCCGCGCAGGATCGAACGACCGGCGTAAGCAGCCTGCGGGCCCAGCATTTCCTCGATGCGGATCAGCTGGTTGTACTTTGCGAGCCGGTCGGAACGGGCAAGCGAGCCGGTCTTGATCTGACCGCAATTGGTGGCGACCGCGAGATCGGCGATGGTGGAATCTTCGGTTTCGCCCGAACGGTGCGACATGACGGCGGTGTAACCGGCTTTGTGTGCGGTTTCGACCGCATCCAGCGTCTCGGAGAGCGAACCGATCTGGTTGACCTTGACGAGGATGGAGTTTGCAACGCCCATCTTGATACCGTCACGAAGACGCGCAGAGTTGGTGACGAAGAGATCGTCGCCGACGAGCTGGCACTTGTTGCCGATGAGATCGGTCAGCGTCTTCCAGCCTTCCCAATCGTCTTCGGCCATGCCGTCTTCAATGGAAATGATCGGATATTTGGCGACGAGTTCCGCCAGATATTCCGCCATAGCGCCCGGCTCCAGAGTGCGGCCCTCACCTTCGAGAACGTATTTTCCGTCCTTGAAGAATTCGGTCGAGGCACAGTCAAGACCGACGAACATGTCGTCGCCCGGACGGTAACCGGCCTTTTCGATCGACTTCATGATGAAATCGAGTGCTGCCGGCGCGCTTTCGAGACCCGGTGCAAAACCGCCTTCGTCGCCGACATTGGTGTTGTGGCCCTGTGCGGACAATTCTTTTTTCAGCGTATGGAAGACTTCGGAGCCCATGCGCACGGCTTCGCGAATGTTTTCTGCGCCGACCGGCAGGATCATGAATTCCTGGAAGTCGATGGGGTTATCGGCATGCGCGCCGCCGTTGATGATGTTCATCATCGGAACCGGCAGCAGATGCGCGTTCGGGCCGCCGACATAACGGTAGAGCGGCAGGCCGGAAGCTTCAGCGGCAGCCTTGGCGACGGCGAGCGACACGCCGAGGATGGCGTTGGCGCCGATGCGCGACTTGTTCGGCGTGCCGTCAAGCGCGATCATCATCTGATCGATCTGGATCTGGTTCTCAGCATCGAAGCCGCCGATGGCGTCGAAGATTTCCGTGTTGACGGCTTCAACAGCCTTTTCCACGCCCTTGCCGAGATAACGCTTGCCGCCATCGCGCAGCTCAACCGCCTCATGCGCGCCGGTGGAGGCGCCGGAAGGAACGGCCGCACGGCCCATGGAGCCGTCTTCGAGGTAAACATCGACTTCGACGGTCGGGTTGCCGCGGCTGTCGAGAATTTCGCGCGCGATGATATCGGTAATGGCAGTCATGGTCTCTCCCTTGGGAATGGAACAGATATTTTCCGTCGCCTGTCTTAGACGATGACGAAGAAATTACAATGACGGCGGGCGGCAGAAACGGAGCGCCCGCCATTAAAATCGATTGGCACAAACCAAACGCACAATCTCAGGCTTTGGTGATGGCGTCGAAGGCGAGGAGCTTTTCAAGCAGTTTCGGCATGTCCTTCAGATGCACCATGTTGGGGCCGTCGGACGGCGCGTTGTCCGGGTCCTCATGGGTTTCGATGAAGAGGCCTGCTACGCCGACAGCAACCGCCGCCCGCGCCAAAGTCTCGACGAATTCGCGTTGGCCGCCCGTGGAGCCGCCCTGCCCGCCCGGCTGCTGCACCGAATGGGTTGCATCAAAGATGACAGGTGCACCGAGCGAAGCCATGATCGGCAGCGAGCGCATGTCGGAAACCAGCGTGTTGTAACCGAAGGACGCGCCGCGCTCGCACAACATCACATTCGGGTTGCCGCTTTCATTCAGCTTGGCCAGCACGTTCTTCATGTCCCAAGGGGCAAGGAACTGACCTTTCTTGACATTGATGACGCGGCCGGTCTTGGCGGCAGCGACGAGAAGATCGGTCTGGCGGCTGAGGAAGGCCGGGATCTGCAGCACATCCACCACTTCGGAAACGATGGCGCATTGCTCTTCCGTGTGGATATCGGTCAGAACGGGAAAACCGAACTCCTGCTTAAGATCGGCGAAAACCTGCATCGCGCTATCGAGGCCGATGCCGCGTTTGCCGGAGAGCGAGGTGCGGTTCGCCTTGTCGAAGGAGGACTTGTAGACAAGGCCTATACCCAGCTTATCGCAGAGTTCCTTGAGTACACCGGCGATCATGAAGGCATGGTCGCGGCTTTCCATCTGGCAGGGGCCGGCAATCAGCGAAAAACGCTCGCTGTTGCAGAAGGAGACCTTGCTGTCGCCGTCGCCGGCGGTGACTTTGAGATTGTTCGTAACGCTCATCATTTTTCCTCGAAGGCGAAGGCAACGCCCTGACCCGGTGCTACGGGCGCCACCAGACGACCGCCCGCTTCCATGCTGGAAACGCCATTAGCAGCAAGCACCGCCGCTGTCACGGCAAGATCGCGAACGGAAAAGACGATGCCCGCGGCGCGCAATCCGCCTGCGCTTTGGCTGGACGCATCTATGGATGCGTCGCCGAAGGCAGGTTTTTCCGTCAATCTTATTGCGGCATTTGCCGTCGCAAACGTTCTGTCGCCGCTGGAGGACAAGGTGGATGAAAAACCAAACACCGCCTCGGCCAGCGCCCCTGCCCTCGCATCCGCGCCTGGGATCAGGGTGATTTCTGAAAGCCCTGTGACGCCGTTGGCATGGCGCTCCAACGCTGACCGGTCACCCGGCAGGGCCTTGATCCGCTGGCAACTGAACATAAAAAAATCCGCAGCAGATCCGCTTGCCGCAAACGCCAATCGAAACGAGGCTTCGCTTTTCGATCCGTCGGGCATCTGCACGGGTCGCGAAAATTCGAAAATATCGCCGGCGGATAAGTTTGCGGAGATAAACCGCTGATGATCGGCAAAGGCGTCTTTCGTTCCAGCGACAAGGGCGGAGAAACCTTCTCCGTGGCTTGCCCTGAAGTCGCGATCCCGGCGGGTGAATACATCGCCATTCCTCACGGAATCACGATACTTAGCCGGATCATGAACAGCAAGCGGTTCAAGATAGGTACCGTCCGCGAAGAAGACGCACGCATTCATCGTGCCGAACGGATGGATCGCCTGAGGCGCAACTGTGAAACCGAGGTTTGCCAGGCGCGCCGTGGCGACATCAATGTGGGCAACGGGCAGGACAAGATGATCGACGGGATAAGGGTTCAACTGAACGGCCTCCGCAGGTGGGAAATCCATCGGGCCAGAAAAGCACGGCGAGGATGAAGAGGCAAATGGTCGGCTCGGAACAATAGACGTTATCTCGAACTCCTTCCATGTGTGCATCAGGCATAATTGTTGACTTGTAAACAATCTATATATAGATTTTATCGTCGACTTACTGGGTTTGAAGAGGCTTTATGTGGGGGATATGATGCGGGCGGCCGTGCTCCACTTGAGAGAAACGGTTTACCTCTGGCAAAGCATGAAACGGGAATAACATGGATCAACTCCCCCGCAGGGCGACTGACGTCAATATCGACCGGCTGGAGACGGCGCTTGGTTTCCTCATCCGCCTCGCCCAGCTCAAGACCTATGACGATTTCTTCACGGCGCTCGGGGATTCGGGCATGCGGCCGGGGGAATTCTCCGTGCTTTTCGTCATCATGCATAACCCCGGCATTCGTCAGACGGCGCTCGGCCAGCGACTGATGATCAAGCGCGCGCACATGACCAAACTGATCCGTGCTTTCGAAGACAGGGGCCTGGTAACCCGCCGTGTTCCCGATGACGATCGCCGGGCCATCGAACTGACGCTTTCGGCGGAAGGCGTGGCGCATGTGCGCAAGGAGAGCGAGTGGTTCTTTTCGCACGAGGCGACGCTCGGCGCGGGCCTGACCACGGCCGAGCGCGATCAGTTCATCGCCCTGCTACATAAATTTCTGGGCATGAACTTGGGAGAAACAGGCCGTGAATATTGATGAACTCGTCGCCATAGATGTGCATACTCATGCCGAGGAGCCGTGCTGCGGCCCCCGCGACGACGGTTATGATGAATTTCAGGCGGGTATGGCGAAATATTTCAAGAACCCCGCCGGCCACAAGGGCATGTTGCCGACCGTGCAGGAAACAGCCGCCTATTATCGCGAGCGTAAAATCGGCTGCGTGATTTTTCCGGTCGATGCGGAACGGGAAACAGGTTTTCGCCGATATGAAAATGAAGAGGTGGCGAAGATCGCTGCCGACAACAGCGACATCATGATCCCTTTCGCGTCGATCGACCCCGCCAAGGGAAAGGCCGGAGCGCGCGAAGCGAGGCGTCTGGTGCGTGACTTCGGGGTGAAAGGCTTCAAGTTTCACCCGACGATGCAGGGCTTTTACCCCAACGACCGCATGGCCTACCCGCTTTATGAAGCCATCGCCGAGGAAGGCGCAATCACGCTTTTCCATACCGGGCAGACGGGAGTCGGCGCGGGCTTACGCGGCGGCATGGCAATGCGGCTGAAGTTTTCAAATCCCATCCATCTCGATGACGTCGCGGTCGATTTCCCCGACATGCCGATCATTCTCGCACACCCCTCCTTCCCCTGGCAGGAAGAAGCGCTCTCCGTCGCCACCCATAAGCCGAATGTCTACATCGACATGTCGGGCTGGTCGCCAAAGTATTTCCCGCCGATCCTGGTGCAATATGCCAATTCGCTGCTGAAACATAAGATGCTGTTCGGATCGGACTGGCCGGCGATGACGCCGGAGCGCTGGCTCAACGATTTCGCCAATATTCCGATAAAAGACGAGGTTCGTCCGCTGATCCTCAAGGAAAACGCAAAAAGGCTGCTGAAGCTCTAGACCTTAAGGACTACTGTCATTTTATGGGCCTCGGTTTTGAACCGGGGCTATCGTTTGCACGAATAAGCGCTCGGAAGGCGTCGGCAATCATCGCCAAAAGACAAAGGCCCACCGTTTCCGGCAGGCCTTCTTCATGAGCTCAAGCGTTTCCAACGAAAAAACTGGAAGCCTCACGGCTCCATCTCTTTGTCCGCGTCCTCGGGCTGCAAAAGCCACTGACGCGCGTTTACCGGCCCTTCGCCGGGTCCCGCCGCGTCATCTGCACGGCGCAACCCGAACCTGTCAGGACGCTTTTTTGGTACGCCAGCTGTCCGCGTAATTGTCACGTGCTTCGGCCGCATAAGGCGTCGGCGAGACGCGGACACGGATTTCTTTCTGCTTGTGGCGCTCCGTCGAGGTCTTGCCAGAACCGCCGTTCGGCTCTCCCCATACAAGGGTGAGAACGTCGCCGACCTGAATATCGTTATCGACGATACCAAGCGAGAGCATGCAGCGCTCATTATACGAGTAGCCGGTGAACATCGACATGCCGACCTGCTTGCCCCCCTTCAAGATGATATCTGCTCCGGTCGAAGCGTAATTGGCCTGCGGGAAGTCGATCCATTTGTAATGGTCTTCGCCCGGACGGAACGCGGATGCGATGACATCCACCACATCTTCGGCGTTCCACTCGAAGGTGACCTTCTTTCGCTGCGTCTTACCTTTCATGACCTCCAGCGCCGACTTGCCGATGAAGTCGTCTTTTTTCCAACCAATATAGAAGTCGTAACCCAGCTCGAACGGGTTAACGTAATAATCCTCGATATTATCGGAAACGAAGCTGCCGCCGATCGCACCCGTCGCCTCATAGCTGTCGGCGCCCAGCCAGTCGCGATAGTCCTTCAACATGCCGTCGCCGGTGTAGATGCCCGGCAGTGGCGACGGGATCCAGCCCGATTCAAGCGTGTTGGTGGAATAGGCGCGGCTGCCGCAACGCACGAGATTGACGCCGGCTTCGTTGGCCGCGGCCAGAATGCAGGAGAGGATGTAGCTCTTGTCCTCATAGGGTCCCCAGACCTCGAGGCCTGGCGCGCCAGACATGCCGTGGCGCAACGCCTGCACCTTCTTGGAGCCGATATTGATCCAGTCGACGTGGAAGAACTTGATGTCCGGGATAGGGCCGCGGTTCAATTTCTCGAAAACTTTCGGCGCATCGGGGCCCTGTATCTGATAGCGGTAATGGGTGCGCAGCACGCGCTCGCCTTCCGGCCGCGACGGGGACCTAGGATCGTGTTTGATGCGAACGTTCCACTTGCCATAGGCCGCGCAGAACATCAGCCAGCTGGAGGTCGGCGCACGGCCAACGAGAATGAACTTATCCTGGCGCTCACGGAAAATGATGTGGTCGCCGATGACGTGGCCATCAGGCGTGACCGGCACGAAGTGCTTGGCGCGATTGAGATCGAAATTCGAGAAAGAGTTGATGCCGTGATGGGCGAGAAATTTTTCGGCGTCGGGGCCTTCGACGATCAGCTCATCCATATGATGGGACTGGTCAAACAGGACCGCGCCATCGCGCCAGGCAGCCTGCTCGGAGCGCCAGTTGCTGAACTCTCCGGCAACGACAGGGTATACATACATGCCAATTTTTGAGTTTCGAAGCATTTCAACCGGGTTCGAATATTGCTTCAAAACCTCGGTCAGACTGGAATTCGCCATTCTAATCTCCTCCCTGGAAATCACGCCGATGTATACATGAAACGCCGGGCATTGATAAATTGCAAGCGGAAAATTTCGTCCTTTACGAGCGCATCGGCAAAAATAAAGGCGGCTCCGCAAGGGGCCGCCCTCATAATTCCCGCGCTCTCCGGGGCTTAGTCGCTGATCAGCGCCAGACCCGGCATCTGCGCGATCAATTCAGGCGCTTCGCGGATCATGTATTCAAGATTGGTGCGCGCTGTGCGGGAATGCTCCCGCGCGATCGCCTCCGCACGTGCGCCCTCCCGCGCAGCAATGGCCGCCACGATTGCCTTGTGCTGCTCCTGCGCACCCCTTAGCGAACGGCGAAACGCGCCGATATTCGCCTTGTCGGGGAGAAAAGCGGAGGGGGAAGCAAAAGGCAGCGAACTTGCCCGTTCCACCTCACGGCGAATCATCTCGCTGCCGCAGAGCGCCGCAAGCTGATGGTGAAACACCTGATTGAGCGCGGAATAGCGATCGAAATCGACGTCATCGACACGGTCGCCGAAGCACAGATCCAGCTCGCGTATCGTGTGGCCAATCTCCTCAAGTGCCCCCCTGGAGGCGCCACGTTCCGCAGCCAGCCGGGCCGCCGTGCCCTCCATAACACCTCGAATTTCAATGGCATCCACGACGTCCGCAAAACCGAACCGACGCACGACAAACCCGCCGCCCGGCAGACGGTTGAGCAACCCTTCCTCCGTCAGGCGTGAAAGCGCTTCGCGTACGGGCGTGCGGGAAATATCCAGAAGTTCGGCGGTCGGCACCTCAAAGAGCCGCATACCTCCTGGAAGCTCGCCACTCAGGATCTTCTCCCTGAGTTCGATCACCGCCCGACCGCCATGTGTTGCCGCATCGCCCTGCTTCATGCCACCCCTCCAACCTGCCGCCATCGCGTCGCAGCACCTGTTCTGCGATGTATACACCGCCTCCCGATCGTTGCGAGACACAATCTTCGCCATGGGTCTCAATCAAACAGGACAGCACAAGGTTTTCATTAAGCGATTGGAATCCCGCTACAGACCCGATAAGTGTATTCATTTACAATAATCAACGAAGCGGAGAAGATCAATATTTTGGGTATTTGGCAAATTTTCGATTGAAACAGCAAACCTCATGTATACATAATCAGACCTCGCTAAGGGAGAAAGCGATGGGATGGTCAAGTTTCTGGGAGAATCAGGCTTCGGTGGAACACACGGTTACGGCCGGCGACATAGTGAGCGGCTGGTCAATCGAGGTCATGCCACGCACGGCTGCAAAGATCGGCAACTTCAGAGATATTCTGCCTGAGGGAACGCTGGTTTATATCGCCCACATAGAGGGCACGCCGATTGCCGACATGATATCGACCGCAAAACGCCTGCACCATGAAGGCTTTCCGGTCATGCCGCACATTCCGACCCGGGGCATCGGGGGGAAAAGCGATCTGGAGGAATGGCTGAAGCGCTATCGGGGCGAGGCCGGCGTGACGCAGGCCCTGCTGCTCGGCGGCGGCCAGAAAGAAGCGATCGGAAGCTTCTCGAGCTCGATCGACATGATCGAAACCGGCCTTTTTGACGAGATGGGCTTCACGCACCTTCATCTGGCCGGTCATCCCGAGGGCAATCGCGACATCGATCCCGACGGCTCATCCCGCGCTGTCGATCAAGCCCTGCTGTGGAAGCAGAATTTTGCCGACCGAACAGACGCCCGGCTCGCTTTGACCACGCAGTTCGCCTTCGATGCCGATGTCGTCACGGAATGGGCGACGCGGATCCGCGCGATGGGCGTCACGATCCCGATCCATGTCGGCGTTGCCGGCCCGACCAAGCTGCAGACGTTGATCAAATTCGCCGTCGCCTGCGGTGTTGGGCCGTCCCTGAAGGTGCTGCAGAAGCGAGCGCTCGATCTTTCGAGGCTTTTCGTTCCCTATGAGCCGACCGATGTCATCGCGGGGCTCGTTGCCCATAAGGCGGCTCATCCGGACAGCCTGATCGAGCAGGTTCATATCTTCCCGCTGGGTGGCATTACACCTGCCGCTGAGTGGATGAAGAAGCATACATCATCAAGGACTTTCGCCCATGTCGCCTGAGAAAACATCTCTTCAGGCGACATTGCCCTGTTGCGACGTGATCGCCCTTTCGAACAGATCAGGCCGTCGCATCCGGCGCTTTCAGCCTCGTAGCACGCTTTTCAAGGAAGGCGCGCAGGCGCTCCTCGGCTTCGGGGCTGGCTGCCGTGAAAGAGGAAATGAAGGATTCCACGAACAATCCGTCTTCCTTGGCCATATCCTGGATACGGGGAAGCGCATTGATTACCGCATAGTTCGACAGCGGCGCATTGGACGCGGCCGCGGTGGCCAGCTGGTGCGCCCTGACTAATGCCTCACCGCGCGGCACCACATATTGCACGAGGTTCCATCGCTCGGCTTCGACAGGCGAGGCAACGCGGCCCGTCAGCATTATGTCGCTCATGCGGGCAACGCCCATCAGTCGGGCGATGCGCACCGACCCGCCGCCTCCGACGAAAATGCCGCGCTGCCCCTCTGGAAGGGCAAAAAAGGCGCTCTCATCGGCAACGCGCAGATGGGTGGAGGCCGCAAGCTCCAGTCCGCCGCCGACCACGGCGCCGTGCAGCGCCGACACCCAGGGAATGGTGCCATGTTCGATCTGCGAGAAGACGGCATGCCAGCGGCGCGAGCCGCGCACACCTTCAATCGGCGTCTTGGAAATATGCTCGCCAAGATCGAGCCCGGCGCAAAAATGATCGCCATGCCCGAAGATAACGGCAGCGCGCGCTTCATTTTCCGCCCTCGCCGCGGCACCGGCAATGGCTTCAACGAAACGGTCGCTGATGGCGTTGCGTTTTTGCGGCCGGTTCAGCCCCACAATGGCGATGTCGCCGCGCAATTCATAGGTGACGAATTCGTTTGTCGTTTTTTCGCTCATGGCGACGTCTCCGATAGTCCAGGCAAATGTACAATTAACTTTCCGCATTTTGTTTACAAGGATATTATTTTCTTGTAATCATTTTTTTGACAAAAGATTATTTGCATGGTCGCGTGAATGACGTCTGGGAGGAGGTCGTGACGATGAAGGTGAAGCTTTGGTCGCCCGATGTCGCATGGGAGAAGCGGCCGAACGGCGAGATCATGATCTGGCGGAACGATCCGCTTGGCCCCTACCCGCGCAAACTCAATGAGCGCCTCATTCACTGGGCGGTGACAACGCCTGATCGCACCTGGATGGCGGATCGACAGGGGCGTGAGCCGTGGCGCGAGGTCAGCTATGCGCAGGCCCTCGACAAGGTCCGCCGTATCGCCCAGTTCCTGCTCGACAAGGATCTCTCGGTCGAAAAGCCGCTTCTGGTGCTTTCGGAAAACTCCATCGAGCATGCGCTGATGGTGCTTGCGGCCCAGCATGTCGGCATTGCCTCGGCGGCGATCACCCCGGCCTATGCAACCTCGTCCGATCTCGGCAAGCTTCACGATATCCGCAGGCAGATCACACCCGGAATGTTTTTTGCCGAGGATGCGGCACCGTTCCACCGCGCGCTGCAAGAGGTGTTCGATGACGGCACGCCGCTCGTCGGCCTCAGCAATCTGCCGGAAGATCGTCCCAACACATTTCGGTTCGACGCGTTGCTCGAGACCGTACCCACGCAGACGGTGGATCACGCCTTCGATTCGGTCGGCCCGGATACCGTCGCCAAATTCCTTTTCACATCAGGCACCACCGGTTCGCCCAAAGCCGTCATCCAGACACAGCGGATGCTGTGCTCCAATCAGGAGATGATTGCCGACTGTTATGCCTATTTTCGCGATGAGCCGCCCGTGGTCGTTGACTGGGCGCCGTGGAACCATACGGCGGCCGGCAACAAGGTTTTCAACCTCGTCATCTATAATGGCGGCACCTATTACATCGACCGCGGCAAGCCGAGCCCTGCCCTGATCGGCCAGACCATCGATAATCTGCACGACGTTTCTCCTACCTGGTATTTCAACGTTCCCGCTGGCCACGAGATGCTGGTTCAGGCGATGCGTAAGGACGAGGCGCTGTGCCGCACCTTCTTTCGTGACCTGAAATTGCTGATGTATGCCGGCGCCGGCATGGCCCAGCACACCTGGGATGCGCTGATCGAGCTTTCGGTTGCGACGGTCGGCCATGCGGTTCCGATGGGTGCCGGCCTCGGCTCGACGGAAACCGCCCCCTTCTCGCTGTTCTGCACCGAACCGCAGGATGAACCCGGCAATATCGGCATCCCGGCGCAGGGCGTGACAATGAAGCTCGTCCCGGTCGATGATCGATATGAGCTGAGGCTGAAAGGCCCCAATATCACGCCGGGTTACTGGCGTAACGCCGAACTGACGGCAGCCGCTTTTGATAAGGAGGGCTTCTACCGCATCGGCGATACCGTGAAGTTCGCAGTTCCTGACGATCCGCGCCGGGGGTTTTATTTCGATGGCCGCATGGCCGAGAATTTCAAGCTACAGACAGGCACCTGGGTTGCGGTCGGGCCTTTGCGTGCTCAATTCGTCAACATGTTTTCGGGCCTCATCCGTGACGCCGTCATAACCGGCGAAAACCGCTCTGAACTGGGGGCGCTCGTCGTTCCCTTCATGCCGGCCTTGCGCGAGCTTGTTCCGGGCTCGCATCAGTTGTCCGATGCAGAGATCATCCAGCATCCCAATGTCAGGATCCAGATTGCCGCAAGGCTTTCCGCTCACCAGAAACAGGCAAGCGGTTCGGCAAGTCGCATCATGCGCCTTCTGGTCATCGAAGACCCGCTTCGCTTCGAAAAGGGTGAGGTGACCGACAAGGGGTCGATCAACCAGCGTGCCGTGCTTCTGCATCGCAGGGATTTGGTCGACGCACTCTACGGCGATACGCCCCAGGTCATCACGGTCAGCAAAGAGGTGGCAGCATGAACATCGAAGGCGCAGGCGCTCTTGTGACAGGCGCGGCATCGGGCCTTGGCGCGGCAGTGGCCAGAATGCTCGCGGCGCGCGGGGCTGCGGTCACCATCTTTGACCGTAACGGCGAAGCCGGCCAGAAACTGGCGACGGAAATCGGCGCTACGGCCGTTCAGGGCGATGTGGCAAGCGATGCCGATGCGCAGCTCGCGATCGACGCGGCAGCCTCCGCCAAGGGCGGGCTTCGCATTCTCGTCAATTGTGCGGGGGTGGGCACGGCCGGCCGCATTCTCGGGCGCGAAGGCCCTCAGACGCTTGGTGATTTCGAAAAGGTTATCCGCGTCAACCTGATCGGTACGTTCAATATGATGCGGCTTGCTGCCGCCCGTATGGCGCAGACCGAGCCGATGGACGGCGCAGACAACGGCGTGATCGTCAATACCGCCTCGGTTGCCGCCTTCGAAGGTCAGGTGGGACAGGCAGCCTATGCGGCATCGAAAGGCGGCATCGTTTCACTGGCCTTGCCCGCGGCGCGTGAACTTGCCCGCTTCCGCATTCGGGTCAACACCGTCGCGCCGGGCATTTTTATGACGCCCCTGCTTCAGGGTTTGCCACAGGAAGTTCAGGAAAGCCTTGCGAGCCAGATACCCCATCCGTCCCGGCTCGGCGATCCCGCCGAATTCGCCGACGCGGTCCGGTTTCTTATCGAAAACGATTACATGAACGGCGAAGTCATCCGTCTGGATGGCGCGATCCGCATGCAGCCGCGGTGATGCGATGAGTTTTTCAACGCAGGCGACAAGCACATTAGAGCTTCTGAAAGCAACGCCGGGCTGGCGTCGTATCCAGTCGATTCGCGGCGATTGTGACGATGCTCTCGTAGAGGCCGTTCTCGATGAAGCGGCGCGCTTTGCTGAAACCGTTCTTGCGCCGCTGAACACAGCGGCTGATCGTCAGGGCTGTACTGTCGTCGATGGCCGCGTTCTTGTTCCCGACGGTTTCGGTGATGCTTTCAGCCAGCATGCAGGCAATGGCTGGCTCGCCATGGACGTGCCGGAACGCTTCGGTGGCCAGGGCCTGCCGCTTTCGATCCAGACCGCCTGTGCACCGCTTTTCGAACGCGGCTGTGTGGCGTTGATGATGGCCTCCGGGTCTACCCGTGCGGCCTGCCATTTGATCGCCGAGGTGGCGGATTATGCCGTTGCGAAGGAATGGGTTCCGTATCTTGCACGCGGCGAATGGGCGGCGACCATCTGCATCTCCGAGCCGGATGCCGGTTCTGATCTCGCGCGGCTGCGCAGCCGCGCTGCCTTGAGAGACGGTGCGTGGCGCATCACCGGTTCGAAAATCTGGATATCTTTCGGCGATCACGACATGGCGACCCGTATCTGCCACTGTCTGCTTGCCCGTACAGGTGAGGAAACCGGGACACGCGGCCTCAGCCTGTTTCTTGTGCCCGATGAAATCGACGGGCAACGTAACGGCATCAGCGTTGACCGCATCGAGGAAAAGATGGGCCTGCACGGCTCGCCCACCTGCGCCCTGCGCTTTGAAGCTGCGCGCGGCATTTTACTCGGCGAGGAGGGACGCGGTCTTGCCCAGCTGTTTGCAATGATCGAGTTGATGCGCCTGCAAACGGGATGTCAGGGGCTGGGACTCGCCTCCGCCGCCATCGACATTGCGGAGACCTACGCGCAGGAGCGTCACCAGGGTGGCGATCCGGCAAAACCGGCCATCCCGATCGCACACCATCCCGATGTCCGCCGCCAGCTCGAAGAGGCACGGCTGCGCACGGAAACCCTGCGTGCTGCAACGCTCGAACTTGCCACCGTCATGGACCTCGCGCGCCTTGAGCCGGACGAGAATTTGCGCGACGATTTGCAGGCGCTGTCGCGCTGGCTCTTGCCGCTCGTCAAGAATTTCGGCGCGGATGCCGGCTTCACAGTCTCCAATCAGGCCATACAGATCTTGGGCGGGGCGGGTTACACGCGGGAATGGCCACTGGAGCAATATCTGCGCGATGCGCGCGTGATGACCATTTACGAAGGCACCACCGGCATGCAGGCCATCGACCTTCTGACCCGCCGGCTGTGGCGAGAAGGCGGAAAAGGCCTCGACGTTTTTCTGAAACGCGCCCGCGAGGATCTCGCCAATTGTCCGGCTGCAACAGCAAGAGCCGCGGAGGCAACGCTTAACGCGTTCGAGGCCGAGAGCCAGCGCACGGCCGCACTCGTGGATCAGCCTGAGGCGGGCCTCTGGCAGGCCAACGCCTATCTGAACGCCGCATGGGACGCTTTCGCCGCCTGGCTGGCTGTTCGGGTGGAGGCCGTTTCAGCGCTGCAGCAATCGACGGCGGGAGAAGCGGCCTGATCTCGACGATATATTGAAATGCATTTTCCGGGCGTTCGTGAACGTCCGCTCATTGGGAGGAGAGACAATGAAAAAGCGTATAATGACATGGGTGGCAACGGCTGTTGCCCTGACGATGACGGCAGGCTCGGCTTTCGCCGATATCACCGTTGGTGTGACCATACCCACGACCGGACCGGGCGCTGCGCTGGGTATACCGCTCAAACAGTCGATCGAATTGTGGCCGTCCGAAATCGACGGTGAAAAGCTGAAGGTCATCCTGCTCGACGATGCCGGTGATCCCTCGGTTGCAACCACCAATGCGCGTCGCTTTGCCAGTGACGACAAGGTGGATGTCATCGTCGGTTCTGCCCTCACGCCGGCCGCGATTGCTGTCGCAGGCGTGGCGAATGAGACGGAAGTGCCGCATTTCGCGCTCTCGCCAATTCCGCCAACGGCCGCGAAGAAATGGAACTTCGTCATGCCGCAGTTCTCAACCGTCCTGGTGAAGAGCATGTTCGCCCGCATGCAGAAGGACGGTATCAAACGTGTCGCCTTTATCGGTTTTGCCGATTCCTACGGCCAGCAGTGGGTCGATGCGCTGAAGACCACGGGTAAGGACTATGGTCTCGAACTGGTTGCGGAGGAGCGTTATGCCCGCGCCGACACCTCTGTTTCCGGCCAGGTACTGAAGTCGCTTGCCGCACGTCCGGATGCCGTCTTCATCGGCGCATCGGGCACGGGTGCTGCCCTGCCCCAGATCGGCGTGCGCGAACGCGGCTTCAAGGGCAAGATTTATGTCGTTTCGGGTGCAGTCACCTTCGATTTCCTGCGGATCGCCGGCAAGGCTGTTGAGAACACCGTGTTTTCCTCTGGCCCGGTCATGGTCGCGGAAGATCAACCGGATAGCTCGCCCACCAAGGAACAGGGCCTTGCCTATCTCAAGGCTCTCGAGGCCAAGTTCGGCGCAAACGCCCGAACCCAGTTCGGCTCGCATGTCTGGGATGTGATGGTGATTCTCAAGAAGGCCGTTCCGGTTGCGCTCAAGAAGGCAAAGCCCGGCACGCCCGAATTCCGCATGGCACTGCGCGATGCCATCGAAACAAACGGGCCGTATAACGCCACGCACGGTGTCTACGAATTCACGGCCGACGATCATTATGGCCTCGACCAGCGGGGCGTCGTGCTGCTGACGGCGAAAGACGGAAAGTTCGTACTGCTGCCCGACGATAAATAATCCGCGGGACTGGAAACACCGTCGGGGAGCCTGTCTCCCCGGCCTACCCCACGAGGGAAAACGCCGCGTGCCGTGGCGAAACCGGCCCCGGATCGCCTGCACTTGAACTATTCGTCACGCCTTACCGAGAGCCAAACCAAAGGGTGCATTTTGGACGCGACTATTGCCACATTCCTGATCCAGGACGGCGTCACCAATGGCGCGATCTACGCGCTGCTGGGGCTCGCTATCGTTCTGGTCTTCGCCGTCACCCGGGTGATCTTCATTCCGCAAGGTGAGTTTGTCGCCCATGGCGCGCTGACGCTGGCGCTGCTCGATGCCGGGCGCGTGCCTGGCACGCTGAAGCTGCTGTTGTGCATGGGCGCTGTGGCCCTCGTTCTCGACCTTTGGGGAATGCGGCGGGGCATGCGCCTTTCGCCGCTGCTGCGCGCGATGGCCATCAACCTTGCGCTCCCGGGTCTGATCTATGGGCTGGTCGCCATTCTGGCACCCATGCAGCTGCCATCGTTCCTGCGCGCTCTCATCACCATCGCCATCATCGCCCCGATGGGATATTACGTCTATCGTATCGCCTACCGACCGCTTGCCGACGCCTCCGTGCTTGTGCTTCTCATCGCTTCCGTTGGCGTGCATCTGGCGCTGATGGGCCTCGGGCTTGCTTTTTTTGGTCCGGAGGGGCTGCGTGCAGCGCCATTGAGCGATGCCGGTTTCACGCTTGGACCGATGCTCGTCAGCGCGCAAAGCATCTTCATCTATCTCGCGACGATCCTCGTGATGGTCGGCCTCTACTTCTTCTTCGAAAAGACGTTGCTTGGCAAGGCCCTGAAAGCGACGGCCATTAACCGGCTCGGCGCGCGACTTGTCGGTGTTCGAACGGAACTGACCGGTGTCACCGCCTTTGTGCTTGCCGCCGCAATCGCGGCCATATCAGGCGTGCTGATCGGTCCAATCACCACCATCTTCTACGACACGGGCTTCCTGATCGGCCTCAAGGGCTTCGTTGCTGCCATTCTCGGTGGCATGGCGAGCTTTCCCGTTACTGCCATTGCCGCGATCGGCGTCGGGCTGATTGAGGCCTTCGCGTCCTTCTTCGCCAGCGATTTCAAGGAAATCATCGTGTTCGGTCTCATCGTGCCGGTGCTGATCTGGCTTTCCTTCGGCGCCAGCCATCATGAGGAAGAGTGATATGACCCTCGGCAGACACCTTTATCCCGCCATTGCCGCGCTTCTTCTCGTCGCCGCCTTCCCGCTGCTGCCGGTTCCACCATTCTGGGTGACGCTCGCCAACAATATTGGGCTTGCATCTCTGGTCGCCATCGGGCTCGTGCTGTTGACCGGCGTTGGTGGCATGACCTCCTTCGGCCAGGCGGCCTTTTGCGGTTTCGGCGCCTATACGACGGCGGTTCTGACCACGGCCTACGGCTTTTCACCCTGGCTCACGCTACCGCTGTCTCTCGTTGTCGGCGTCATCGTGGCCCTGCCGCTAGGGCTGATGACAGTCAGGCTTTCCGGACACTACCTGCCGCTCGGCACCATCGCCTGGGGGCTTGCGATCTATTACCTTTTCGGTCGCATCGAGCTCCTCGGCCGGTATGACGGGATCTCCGGCATTCCACCACTCTCGGTCGGCAACGAACCGCTGATGAGCAGCAGCTCGATCTATTACGTGATCTGGATATTCGTCGTTGCCGTGGCGATCGGCGCGCAGAACCTGCTCGACAGCCGTGTCGGGCGCGGCATTCGCGCCCTGCGTGGCGGCTCGCAGGCAGCGGAGGCGTTCGGCGTGAATATCGAGCGGGCCAAACTGACCGTCTTCGTCTTCGCAGCCGTTGTAGCAGCGCTGTCCGGCTGGCTTTACGCCCATATGCAGCGGTCGATAAACCCGACGCCTTTCGGGCTCGACATGGGCATCACCTATATGCTGATGGCCGTCGTCGGTGGTTCGGGCCGGGTTGTGGGCGCCATCTTCGGCGCAGCCGTGGTGCTGGTGTTGAAAGAGGTGCTGCAACGGGTCCTGCCCGGCCTTGTCGGCACCTCGGTGAATGTAGAAATGATCGTGTTCGGCGTGCTGCTCGTCCTGATCCTGCAGCTCTCCCGAGACGGTCTTTGGCCACTTCTGGAAAAATACCTGCCTGCCCGGCCGCCGCGCGCCATCCGCCGCGACGGCGCCAGTCTTGAAACGCGGGACATGCCTGCGCCCGGCAGTCCGCTGGTCGGGGTCGATCGGGTGCGGAAGACATTTGGCGGACTGACGGCGGTCAACGATGTCAGCTTCGATATCAAGGCCGGGCAGATCGTCGGCCTGATCGGCCCGAACGGCGCCGGCAAGAGCACGACTTTCAATCTCATCACCGGCATCCTCGGCCTTTCCGGCGGCAACGTCACCTATCAGGGACAGAAGCTCTCAGGCCTCAATCCCCGGCTGATCGCCAAACGCGGCATCGCCAGAACCTTTCAGCATGCCAAGGTCCTTCCAACCATGTCGGTGCTCGAAAATGTCGCTCTCGGCGCGCATCTGCGTGGCAATGCCGGCGTTTTCCGGAGCTTCTTACGGCTGGAGCGAAAACAGGAGCGGGCGCTGCTTGCCGAAGCCGCCCATCAGCTCGATCGCGTCGGTCTCGGTGCTCATCGCGACCGTCCCGCCGGCGACCTCGCTCTCGGGCAGATCCGAATTCTGGAAATTGCCCGCGCGCTCTGCCTCAACCCGACGCTTCTGCTGCTCGACGAACCGGCGGCCGGTCTGCGCCACGGCGAAAAGCAGGAGCTCGCCACACTGCTGAAAAAACTGCGGGCCGAGGGCGTGAGCGTGCTGCTCGTCGAGCATGACATGGGTTTCGTCATGGGGCTGGTCGATCACATCGTCGTCCTCGATTTTGGCACCCTGATCGCCGAAGGCAAGCCGGCTGAAATCAGGCAACATCCAGCCGTGATCGCGGCTTATCTTGGGGGTGCAGCGTGAGCGGACATCTACTCGACATCAAAGACATCCACGTTGCCTATGGCCGGGCGGAGGTGGTGCATGGCATCTCGCTTTCCATGACGTCCGGCAGCATCGTCACGGTCATCGGCGCAAACGGGGCGGGCAAGACCACGCTGCTCAACGCCATCATGGGCGTCGTGCCTTCGCGCGGGACCATTCTTTACGACGGCGCGCCAGTGCCCGATACCATCGAGGCCCGGGTTGCCGCTGGCCTTTGCCTTGTGCCGGAAAGGCGCGAATTGTTCGGGTCGATGACCGTCGAGGATAATATCGAGCTCGGCGGATTCCTGCGCTCACGCCAGGAGCGCAACGAAACCCGTGAGGAAATACACGCACTCTTTCCACGCCTTCGCGAGCGCAGCAAGCAGCTTGCCGGAACGCTTTCCGGCGGCGAAAGGCAGATGCTGGCGCTCGCCCGGGCACTAATGAGCCGGCCGAGGCTTTTGCTGCTGGATGAGCCTAGTCTCGGGCTTGCGCCGTTGATCGTCGCCGAAATCCTGCGCATCGTTGCCGAACTGCGTCGTACCGGTGTCTCCATCCTGCTCGTCGAACAGAACGCCCGCGCCGCGCTTGAAATCGCCGACGAGGCCTACCTCGTCGAACTCGGCGAGGTCCGCCGCTCAGGCCCGGCCGCCGAACTCGCCGTCGATCCGGCACTGATGGCGAGCTATCTCGGACCGGGCGAACACGCCCTCTAAGAAAATCCTCGTAACGGATATGAGCGATTTGCCGTCTTAGACGGACGGATCGTCGTACCGGATGCCTGAAACACAGAGCTGCCTTCAATTGCCCACTTCAGACAGCAGTTCCTCCGATTATCAAAATAGTCACCAACCCTACCGGCTCTCGGCAGTTCACGCTTTCGAATATCAAATCACGATCTGAGATGCACCCTTCACGAAATTTTAGGGGATTGCGGAACACATATGGAACATATAGTGTTCGTTCTGTATTTGTTTCGCGACTTCAACGACGATTCTCAAGGGTGTTTTCCTCATGCTCACGCGCAAACAGCAGGAATTGCTTCTCTTCATTCATGAAAGAATGAAAGAGTCCGGCGTGCCGCCCTCCTTCGATGAAATGAAGGACGCACTCGATCTTGCTTCCAAATCCGGCATTCACCGGCTGATTACCGCACTCGAAGAGCGCGGGTTTATTCGCCGGCTACCCAACAGGGCGCGAGCGCTGGAAGTGATAAAATTACCTGAGGCCTATACGCCGGGCGCAAGGCCGCAGCGTGGTTTCTCACCGAGCGTCATCGAAGGCAGCCTGGGCAAGCCGAAGGCGCCGGAGCCGGCCGCGACCCCCAAGGCGCCTGCCAATGATCTCGGCGGTGCCGTCACCGTGCCGGTCATGGGCCGCATCGCCGCCGGTGTGCCGATTTCCGCCATCCAGAACAACACCCATGATGTGGCTGTGCCAGTGGATATGCTGGGTTCGGGCGAACATTACGCTCTGGAGGTCAAGGGTGATTCGATGATCGAGGCCGGCATTTTTGATGGCGATACCGTCATCATCCGCAACGGCAATACGGCCAATCCGGGTGATATCATCGTCGCGCTGGTGGATGATGAAGAAGCGACCCTGAAGCGTTTCCGCCGCAAGGGAGCCTCCATCGCGCTGGAAGCTGCAAACCCGGCCTATGAGACCCGAATTTTCGGGCCTGATCGGGTGAAGATACAGGGCAAGCTGGTTGGGTTGATCCGCAGATATCATTGATGCCGCCGCCGGTTTGGATAAGCCGAAACAGTTAAACGGCGGCATATCTGGCCTGCAAGATGAAGGGCGCGTCATTTCGTTGAATTGATGCGCCTTTTCTTTTTTAAGTGGCAAACGCGCTCGTCGTTGCGAAAATGCGGTTGTGCACGATGGCCCATCCATCAATTGGCGTTATGGGAGCCATGGATTCTTTGCGATATTCCAAGACCATTCGCAGATATAGAAATGCGCATCCTATCGGGGGAAAAACGCCATGTACGATCTTTATATTGCCAACAAGAACTATTCCTCATGGTCGCTGCGGCCCTGGGTTTTGATGCGCACGCTCGGCATCGCCTTTGATGAAAAACTCGTTCCCTTTGGCGAAGGTGTTGCCTTCTCCAGCTTTTCGCCGACGGGCAAGGTGCCGTGCCTTGTTGATGAGGGCGTGACGGTTTGGGAATCGCTGTCGATTGCCGAATATCTGGCCGAGAGACATCAGGGTGTCTGGGCAAGTGACAAGCAGGCACGGGCCTGGTCACGCTCGGCGGCAAGTGAAATGCATGCGGGCTTCTCTTCGCTGCGCAATCTCTATCCCATGTCGGTCGGTATCCGCGTAAAACCGAAGGGCGGCGATGCCGGGCTTGCGGCCGACATAAAACGCATTGATGCGCTGTGGAGCGAAGGCCTCGCAAAATTCGGCGGACCGTTTCTCGCCGGTCAAAAATTCACGGCGGTCGATGCCTTCTTCTGCCCGGTGGCGTTCCGTTTCCAGACCTATGGCGCCGATCTTTCGCCAGCGGCGAAGGCCTATTGTGACAGGCTGCTTGCCCTGCCCGCCATGCGCGAATGGTATGAGGCCGGACTGAAGGAAATCTGGCGCGATCTGCCGCATGAAGAAGAGATCGGCAGCATTGGCGAATTGACCGCGGATCTGCGCGCCAAGGCCTGACAAAACATGCTGACGGCACTCACTGCGATGCCGTCAGCACCTGAGTGACGGCTTCTGGCACATCACGGTCAAAGCGGCCACTCTTCCAGTCGTAATAGCGATGTTCGCTCCACGGCCTGTCGGTGCTGGCGGTTGCCGCGCGCATCCGCCCCACCACCCCCGCCTGTTCGCTGCCGGCGAAATTTATCTCTACCGAGCCGATGCGTCTTAATGTGTCGCGATTGAGCAGCAGGGCGCCCGAGCGGCATTGCGCAAACGAGGTTCTGCGGGAGACGATGACGATATCGGCGATATCACAGGCTTTTCCTGCAAACCGGCCGTCTTCCAGAACTATGATAAATTCGCCGCTTCCCGCGCGCGCCGCACACCAGATGCCTGTTCTGCAGGTGAAGACACCGGGTGCGGCATCTCTCAGCGTCGTTATCATCTCCCGCGCCACGGCCTTCATGTCCTCCGGCGCCAGCTTGGATTTGGTGGTGAGAGCAACGGTTGTTGTCGGAGCCCCCATCTTGAGAAGGACCGGTGGGAGCGGTTTGTCAGGCAACAGCAGCGCCCTCTGCCATTGCTCATAGATGAAGCCCTGCGGCCGCGTTTTTGTGGTGTAGACCCTGCCCTCGTCCAGAAGCGCCACCAGCTTGCCTTCCTCATGGACAAGCAGATCAGGCAGACCGCGTTGGGCGACGGCTCCAGAGAGGCCGAAGGCCAATATCAGAGGTGGCAAACCGAGTAGCGCCAAACGGGTGCGCAGCAATGTCAGCAGCAGAAAACCCACAGAGGCAATGCCGATGAAAGCGCCATGCGGTCTCCCGGTCGCCGCGCTGCCACCCCAGGACGCCACCTCGTCCGCAACCTCGATAACGAGCGCCATGCCGTAACCCATGACCTTCAGGAACGGCGCATCGAGCCCGAAGGGCATCAACAGCATGGCGATGAGGCCGAAGGGCATGACGACCAGCGACATCAGCGGCATGGCTGCCAGATTGGCGAAAAGTCCATAGGTGGTGACACGCTGGAAATGCTCGGCGGAATAGATCGCCGTCGAAAGCCCGCCGATCAGCGATGTGGTGACAACACCGCCGATGACGGCGCCTGCCGTTCCCGCCACCGTCATCCACGCCGGTTTGCGGCCTGTGAACAGACGCTCCCGGTCGCCGCGCCAGCGGCTCCAGGCGGCATAAGCGGCAACAAGCGCGATTGTCGCGGCAAAGGACATCTGGAAGCTCGGCCCCATGATTTCCGAAGGAGAGAGAACAAGGATGACCAGAGCGGACAGCGCAACATTCCTGAGGCTAAGCGACGGCTGATCGAACAGCACCGCGATCAGCATCACCGACATCATCAGCCAGGCGCGTTCGGCAGAGACGGCAAAACCTGATATCAGGTAATAGGCGAGCGTCATCAGCAGCGCCGCAAAAGCGGATATTTTCTTCACCGGCCAGCGCTGGGCAAAGGCCGGAAACAGGCTGAAGGCAAGCCTCAGCCCCACGAAGAATATGCCTGATGCCAACGCCATGTTGAGCCCGGATATGGCAACGATATGGGCAAGGCCGGAAAGCCGCAGGGCTTCCATTGTTTCCGCCGATATGGCCTGTCTCTCATCGGTGACGATAGAGGCGGCAAACGCACCGGCGTCGCCGCCAATGGTGCTGCGGATGCGCTCGGCAATGGCGGTGCGCAGGCCGTAGAGCCGCATATCGGCCCATTCCAGCCAATCATCCTTTGCGTCGATATCAGGGGCAGTGATCGTCTGCGGCGGCTTGTAAAAAAAGCCGGTCGCGCCTATGCCCCTGAAATAGGACGCGAAGGCGAAATCGTTGAGACCGGGCAAAGCCGGACCGGATGGCGGCGAAAGCCGCGCCTTGCCGCGAATTGTCGCACCGAGTGCCACCGGCTTTCCGCCGCCGCGGGCCAGCAGCGAAACCTTTCCAGGCAGGCGTGACAACGCCGGCGCTTCTGTCGCAGCCAGCTGCACCACATAACGCCAATCGCCGCGGGCATCGACCTCTCGGCGCATCACCGTGCCGGTAATAGTGGTGGTAACGGGCGTATCCAGCACCACCGTCCCTGCCCTCCGCGTTTCAAATTCGGCGAAAAGCATGCCCAGCAACAGCAGTGCGACGAGGCTGCACGCCGTGGCCACCAGAGTCGCGTGATATCGGGTGGCGAATGCCAGGCCGGCGGCGAGGAAAAATAGAACAACAAGAAGCGGCAATGAGGGTGCTGCATCAAGGGAAAACCAGAGGATCGCCCCACAGCCGATGAAGACCGGCACGAAAAGAAAATCATGACCGAATGCACGTTCCTCGGCGAGGCAGGTGGTGATTTTCTGGAGAATGGCAGTTTGCGTTTGCGGCTTGTCGGCAAGGGCCGGCAGACCATATGTCGCCAGATCGCCGGTACGGCGCTGCGGAGACAGCATCTCCGTCGTGCGGGGCAATCCGCCCTGCATCGTTTCGGCATATCCGAAATGCTGTTTTTCCCCTTGATCAAGCAATCTGCGCCGCGCCCCTGCCGCACCGGAAACAGGTTTGCAGGTGGACGCGCGGGATTGCAATGCTTTCCTTTAACCCTGCGTTGACCGAGATTGAGTTGCCATGATCGATAAAGCGAAAAGCAACGCAATTGCGTTTGCCGCAATGCACAATTTGACCTTTGGATAGCTTGGCATCTGCGCAAGGATCATATAGCTAATCGGTAGACGCTTAACCGCGGGGTGTGTCTCAACGCCCCCACCCGCATGTTTTCGGAGGATCAGTATGACGGAAAAAAGCGCTACAGTGACACTTGGCGAAAAGCAGGTGGAACTCCCGGTCAGGGAGGGCACGATTGGACCAAGCGTCGTCGATATCGCCACGCTCTACAAGCACACGGGCTCCTTCACCTACGACCCGGGTTTCACGTCGACGGCCTCCTGCGAATCCAAGATCACCTATATCGACGGTGACGAGGGCGTTCTCCTGCACCGTGGTTTCCCCATCGAGCAGCTCGCCGAACAGGGCGACTTCCTGGAAACCTGCTATCTGCTGCTCTACGGTGAGCTGCCAACGGCTGCGCAGAAGAAGGACTTCGACACCCGCGTCACGCGCCACACCATGGTGCATGAGCAGATGAGCCGCTTCTTCACCGGCTATCGTCGCGATGCGCATCCGATGGCCGTCATGTGCGGCACGGTCGGCGCTCTCTCGGCCTTCTACCACGACTCGACCGACATCACCGATCCGCACCAGCGCATGGTCGCTTCGCTGCGCATGATCGCGAAGATGCCGACGATTGCAGCCATGGCCTACAAGTACCATATCGGCCAGCCCTTCGTTTATCCGAAGAACGATCTGGATTACGCCTCCAACTTCCTGCACATGTGTTTTGCCGTGCCTTGCGAGGACTATAAGGTGGATCCGGTTCTGGCCCGCGCCATGGATCGCATCTTCATCCTGCATGCCGATCACGAGCAGAACGCCTCCACCTCCACGGTGCGTCTTGCCGGTTCGTCGGGTGCAAATCCGTTCGCCTGTATCGCGGCTGGTATCGCCTGCCTCTGGGGCCCGGCTCACGGCGGCGCCAACGAAGCGGCGCTCAACATGCTCAACGAAATCGGCACGGTTGACCGTATTCCGGAATATATCGCCCGCGCCAAGGACAAGAACGATCCGTTCCGCCTGATGGGCTTTGGCCACCGCGTCTACAAGAACTACGACCCGCGCGCCAAGATCATGCAGAAGACGATGTACGAAGTGCTGGAAGCCACCGGCAATTCCGACGATCCTATCATGCAGGTCGCGCTGGAACTGGAAAAGATCGCCCTTTCCGACCCCTACTTCGTCGAAAAGAAGCTTTACCCGAATGTCGACTTCTATTCCGGCATCACGCTGAAGGCGCTGGGCTTCCCCACGACCATGTTTACCGTTCTTTTCGCTCTTGCCCGCACCGTCGGCTGGATCGCACAGTGGAACGAGATGATCGAAGATCCGCAGCAGCGTATCGGCCGTCCGCGCCAGCTCTATACGGGCGCCGGCAAGCGCGACTACGTCCCGGTTTCCAAGCGCTAAGCCGCGAAACCCTGTAAAATCAAAGGCCGGCAGGTTTTCACCCGCCGGCCTTTTTTTGTTGTTGGTCCTGATGGTTCTCAGTGGCGCGCCGCAACGCCCAGAAACTGCTTGAGCTCGGGTGTGGAGGGATTAGAGAACACCTCCTCCGGTGGGCCGATTTCATGCACCCTGCCCTCATGCATGAAAACGACGCGTGAGCAGACGTCGCGCGCAAACTTCATCTCATGCGTCACCATCAGCAGCGTCATGCCTTCGCCGGCGAGTTCCCGCACCACCGCCAGCACCTCCGAGACCAGCTCGGGATCGAGCGCCGAGGTGATCTCGTCGCAAAGAAGTGCAATGGGCTGCATCGCGAGTGCGCGGGCAATGGCGACGCGCTGCTGCTGGCCACCGGATAATTCGTCCGGATAGGCGTCGAACTTATGCGCCAGCCCCACCCGCTCAAGCATCTTGCGGGCAACAGCTTCCGCGTCCGGCTTCGGTGTCTTCTTCACCACGGTCTGAGACAGCATGACGTTGCCGCCAACCGTCTGGTGCGGGAAGAGGTTGAACTGCTGGAAGATCATGCCGACCTTCAGCCGCAGGGCTTTCAGATGCAGATCATCGTCGAGAAGCTGCGCGCCGGCAACCGATATGGAACCGGCAGAAATCGTCTCCAGCCCGTTGATGCAGCGAAGCAGCGTCGATTTTCCCGATCCGCTCTTGCCGATGATGGCGATGACCTCACCGGGCTCCACATCGAGATTGATGCCCTTCAGAACCTCGTTGCTGCCATAGCTTTTACGGACTTCAGTGATTTCGATGAGCGACATTGAGCTTCCTTTCGAGGATCTGGCTGCTCTTCGACAGAGGCCAGCACAGCGCGAAATAGATGAGGGCGACGAGGCCATAAACGGTGAAGGGCTGGAAGGTGGCGTTGGTGACGACCGTGCCGGCCTTGGACAGTTCTACGAAGCCGATGATTGAGGTCACCGCCGTTCCCTTGATGACCTGCACGAAGAAACCAACGGTTGGCGGAATGGCGACCCGCATGGCCTGCGGCAGGATGACGTAGCGCATCTGTTGCAGGCGTCCCATGGCAAGGCTTGCCGACGCTTCCCATTGGCCTTTCGCAACGGATTCGACGCATCCACGCCAGATTTCGGTGAGAAAGGCGGCCGCCCAGAGGATCAGCGTCAAGCCCGCCGCCAACCAGGCCGGCACATCGATGCCGACCAGGCCGAGGCCGAAAAAGGCGATGAAAAGCTGCATCAAAAGCGGCGTTCCCTGGAAAAGCTCGACATAATAGCGTGCGAAAGCCCGCATCGATTTTTTGCGGGAAATGCGCATGAACAGCAGAAGCAGCGCCACCAGACCACCGCCGGCAAAGGAGACGAGCGACAGCAGAACGGTCCAGCGCGTGGCGAGCAGCAGGTTTCTGAGAATATCCCAGGTGGAGAATTCAATCATCGGACACTCCTGCGGGGAAAGATGAGGTTGCCGCCCATGACAAGCACCTGCCTCAACAGAATGGCCAGCACGAGATAAATGACGGTGGAGACCATGTAGGCTTCAAAGGCGCGGAAGGTGCGCGACTGAATGAAGTTGGCCGCAAAAGTCAGGTCCTCGGCGGCGATCTGCGACACGACCGACGAGCCGAGCATGACGATTACCACCTGCGAAGATAGCGCTGGCCAGATGCGTTGCAGTGAGGGCACCAGCACCACATGCCGGAAGGTTTCGAAACGGGTCATGGCAAGGCTTGCCCCGGCCTCGAACTGGCCCTTGGGCGTCGCCTGAATGCCGGCACGGATGATCTCGCAGCTATAGGCTCCGAGATTGACCACCATGGCGATATTGGCCGCGCTCAATTCCGACAGTTGCAGGCCAAGCGACGGCAGGCCGAAGAAGATAAAAAACAATTGTATGAGAAATGGCGTATTGCGAATGAGCTCTACATAGGTCGCAACCGGCGGCCTCAGCCATTTGGGGCCAAGCGCGCGTACCCAGGCGCAGAATATGCCGAGCGCAATGCCAAGAACGCCGCCGACGGCGATCAATTCCAGCGTGATGGCAATGCCCTTGGCGATCTGCGGGTAATAATCGAGAAGCCATCCAAAATCGAATGTGTATTTCACCCGATATTTCCTTTCGGGGAGGACAAACCATGCGCCGGGCCGCGATCAGACACGGCCGGCGCATGGATTTGCCAGGTTGGTCAGAGATCCTTCGGAAGATCGGTTTTCAGCCATTTCTGCGCGATCGTGTTCAGCGAACCATCGGTCTTTGCGGTGGCGATAATGGCATTGACCTTTTCAAGAAGGGCCGGCTGTTCCTTGTTCAGGCCGATATAGCAGGGGGAATTCTTGATCAGGAACTTCAGTTCGGGGCGCTTAGGCGGATTCTTCGCAAGAATCGCGGCGGCGACGACATTGCCGGTGGCCACGGCTTCCACCTGGCCCGCGAGGAAGGCGGAGATCGTGCCGTTATTGTCCTCATAACGCTTGATGGTGGTGTCGGCCGGCGCAACCTTGGTCAGCTCCAGATCCTCGACCGCGCCACGGGTGACGCCAACGGTCTTACCGGCCAAATCTTCCGCCTTGGTGACGGCAACCGAATCCGGTGCAAAGACGCCGTTGAAGAAGGGCGCATAGGCGGTCGAGAAGTCGATGACCTTTTCACGGTCCGGGTTCTTGCCGAGGCTCGAGATGACGAGATCGACCTTGTTGGTCTGAAGATAGGGAACGCGGTTGGCACTTGTCACCGGCACGAGTTCAACCTTCACGCCGAGCTTCTCGCCGATCAGATTGGCGACATCAATATCGTAACCCTGCGGCGCCATATCCGTGCCGACGCTGCCGAATGGCGGGAAATCCTGTGGAACCGCAACGCGGATCGTGCCGCGGGACGTGATATCACCGAGCGCATCGGCAAAGGCTGCCGGCGAAAAACCGAGTGTTGCGGAAATTGCGGCGATGGCAAGCAATGAACGTCTGGAAAACATTGGGAATTACTCCTTGAGGCTTGAGGAAAGGGGCTGCATTGAAAGGGAATTGCGAAGCTCGTAGAGCGGGTCCGGCCTGCGGGTGAGATCGAGACCCGTTTCAACTTCGTCGAGATGGCGGATGGCGAGTTCGGCGGCGCCATGGAAATCGGCCGCCTTGATCGCTTCGAAGATACGGCAATGTCCGTCGTGCGACTGCTGCGCATGGAAATCGGACTGGTAGAGCATGGAGATGAGGATGGTTCTGGCGGTCAGGTCGCGCAGCGTTTCGACGATGATATCGTTTCCGGCGATTTCGGCGATACGGATGTGAAAATCACCCATTAGGCAGGTCAGGCGCTGGCGATCGCCCTTGGCAATTGCCGCCTTCTCCTCATCGAGATGATTGGCGAGGATTGCGATGCCTTGCGCGCTGACGCCGGAAAGATTGCGCAACAGTCCGTATTCTATGATTCGCCGCGCCTCATAGACCTTGATGGATTCTTCGGCAGAAGGCTCCACCACGAACCAGCCGCGGCGCGGACTGACTGTGACGATGCCACGCGTCTCCAGCCGCATCATCGCCTCGCGGATGCGCGTGCGTGACACGCCGAAAAGGCTGGCGAGCTGGTTCTCGCTGAGGCGGGTGCCCGGGCGGATGCGCGCGGAAAGAATGCCGGAGATGATGGCGTCTTCCACCGCGCTCTGGGCGCTTTCTGATGTATGGCTATCTTGCATACAAGATTGAAAGCAAGAGGTGTGCCAGATGGAAATTTATGGGCCGGGAGACCTCCGGTGGTCAGCCGTTTGCCGTCCTAACGATCAAATGCAGTAAAATCGCCCCCTCTCCTGCCTGCATCGGCGGCAGGACATCAACCGGTGGAGCGAGAGGGCTATGATTATTGTGAGGGACGAGTTTTGCTCTTCAGGACATCCAGAAGAATGCGCGCGCCGGTTTCCCCCGGCGGCACATCCGTGTGCAAGCGTTGCTGTACAAGTGCATAACCTTCGAGCATCGCCTGCCGCTCGGTGGTGTCGGAAGACAGACGCTCTGCCCAGCGCAGCATCGAACCTGCCCTTACCACCTCGTTGAAATATTCCGGCACGACGGCGTAATCGGCAATCAGGTTCGGCAGCGCGCCCGTCCACGTCTTGACACGCTTGCTCAGCATGGTGAAAATCCAGTCGGTCTTGTAGACCGAGATGGTCGGCACGCCCGCGAGCGCGAGTTCCAGAATGACCGTGCCGGAAGCGGCTATGGCCGCATCGGCTTCAGCAAACGCATTCCATTTGAAGGCGGAATCGATACCGATTTCGGGCCTGATATCCTCCGGCCACGACGCTGCCAGTTCGCGAATGCGTTTTTCCTGACGCGGTACAGTGGGCAACAGGAACCGCGTCGGACCGTTGCGCTCGACAAAAGCTCTCGCCGCCGCCTGAAACGGCTCCATCAGCCGCGTCGTTTCAGTGGAACGAGACCCTGGCAGGAGAAGAATGGCCTTCGGTTCGCCATCCGCCGGCAGAGAGCGTTCCGCTCGCTTCTGTCGCACTGACAGCACATCGGGGTCGACGCTCAGTCGATGACCGACAAAACTTGTCGGCGGGCCGCCGAGACGGCGCATTGCTTCCGGCTCGAAGGGCAGAAGAGCCAGCACATGATCGACATAGGATAGCATCGCGGTGGCGCGATATTCCTTCCAGGCCCAGACACTGGGGCAGACGTAATTGACGACCGGCAGATGCGGTAATTGTTTGCGGACTTTTTTCGCAACGCGATGGGTGAAATCCGGGCTGTCGATGATCAGCAGAATATCGGGCTTTGCGGCAGCGATTGCCTGAGCGGTCTGGTTGATCCGCGCAATGAGCTTCGGCAGTTTTTTCAGAACCTGCGTGAAGCCCATGATGGAGAGCTCGGAATAGTCGAACAGGGAAACCAGTCCCTGCGCTTCCAGCGTTTCGCCGCCCACACCCACCAGCTCGACAGGCCCCGCATATTGGGCCTTGAGCGAGCGAATCAGATCCGCGCCTAAAAGATCGCCGGATACCTCCCCGGCTATGACCGCCACTTTTAATGCCGCCGTCATCCGATCAGGCCTCCCCCATCATATCTCCGCCAAGTGACGTATCGATGCCGCAGACGAATATGCCCGCCTCATCGGCCGCTTTCAACATCGCCTCGCGATCGAGTACCAGCGCCCGCCCGGCTTCGACGGCGATACCTGCCAGCCCGGCCTTTCGCGCATTCTCCACCGTTTCCACACCGATTGTCGGCAGGTCAGCGCGCACATCCTGCTGCGGCTTGCACAGCTTTACGAGCACGCCCTTGCGGCGCGGGGATATCCGTCCCTCCGCACGCAATGCCGCGACGCGCGCCAGCATGGCATCCGTTCCCTCAACGCCTTCCAGCGCGACGATACGGCCACCGACGGCGACCGCGCCCTGCCCCACATCGAGCTTGCCAAGCGCGAGCGCAGCCTCAGCTGCCTTGCGTATATCGCGCAGATCATCCTCGGCAGGTTTTTGCGTACCGAAAGGGCCTATCGCGGCCAGCAGGCCGGGTGCGATTTCGTGGGCGCCGATGACTTTTGCGCCGAGCGTGCCGATGATCTTGATAACCATCTGAAGAACGGCGTCGTCGCCGCTCGACAGCAGCGTCCTGACAATGGACGGCAGTTTGAGCAGGATGCCGACTGTGGGTCGAATCTCCCGCCATTCCGGACGCCGCGCCACGGCGCCGGATAGCACGACACGGTCTACCCGGTTTTCACGGAGCAGACGGCCAAGCCCGGCGACATCGCCGACACTGATCACGGCATTGTCGAAACCGCTCCAGTCGAAACGGGAATCATCGCGCAGGCGCACGATGAAAGGGTTCTCGCCCATCTCACGGGCGGCAGCCGCCACATATAGCGGCAGCTGGCCGCTGCCGGCCACAATGGCGAGACGCCCGCCGCCTGTCACGGCTCACTTGCCCCGGTTGGGCGAGGAGATTGCGCGGTCGCTATCCGCACCGATGAAATCGATGACTTCAAGCGCCTGCGGGCAATCCAGATAGTCGTTACGGTCAATGGCTGCGGCATTGCCGCGGATCGTGCCTTCGGCCTCGAAAATCGCCTTGTAGACGCGTCTGACCTTGTGGATGTCGGCGCGCTCAATGCCGGCACGGGTCATGCCGACGACGTTCAGACCGCCAAGAATGCCGGGATTGCCATTCAGCATGCCATAAGGAATGACATCGTAATTGACCGCCGACAGCCCGCCGATGAAGGCCTGGCGGCCGATGCGCGTGAACTGGTGCACGGCGCAGCCGCCGCCCAGAATCGCGCGGTCCTCGATGGTGACATGGCCCGCCAGCATCACATTGTTCGACAAGATGATATGGCTGCCGAGGCGGCAATCATGCGCCACATGCGAATTGGCGAGGAAAAGATTATCGTCGCCGATAACGGTCTTGCCGCTGCCATCGGAACTGCCGGCGTTCATCGTCACGCCTTCACGCATGATGCAGCGCTCACCGATCTCGAGCGTCGTTTCCGAACCGTCGTGGCGAACCGCCTGCGGCGCGCCGCCGATGACCGCCATGGGATGGACAACCGAGCCACGGCCGATCACGGTCAGGCCGGAAACAACGGCGTGATTGTGCAGCTGGACATCGTCATGCAGCGTGACTTTTGCACCGACATAGCTCAGCGCACCGATGACGACGTTTTCACCGATCACCGCACCGTTTTCGATCACGGCGCTTGGATGAATTCTGGCCGAGGCGGCAATCGTGCTCATTGCTGATCCTCGGGGATCATCATGGCGCCGACATCAGCCTCCGCCACCAGCGCGCCGTCCACCTTCGCTTCGCAATGGAATTTGAAGACATTGCCGCGCTGGCGCTGCTTGACGACGTGAATTTCCAGACGATCACCGGGGACCACGGGTTTGCGGAAACGCGCATTGTCGATTGTCATGAAATAGACTAGGTGACCGCCCTCACCCTGGCTGCGAGCACAGATCGCACCCGCCGTCTGGGCCATGGCCTCAACGATCAGAACGCCGGGCATGATCGGCCGGTCCGGGAAATGACCGGTGAAATGCGGTTCGTTGACAGTAACGTTCTTGATGCCGATCGCCGAATTGTTACCATCGATCTCAATGATCTTGTCGATCAGCAGGAACGGGTAACGATGCGGCAGAAGCTTCATGACTTCCAGAATGTCAGCCGCGCCGAGCGCCGTCTTCGTTTCTTCAGTCATTTTTTTTCTCTCCTGTTTTTTTATCACGCCCTTCAGCGCGCGCCAGAATTTCGGCCATGTCGCGCAGGAAATATTTCATCGGACGCGCAGGCGTGCCGCCATAACGGGCGCCTGCCGGCACGTCCGCCACAACACCGCTCATGGCCGCGATCTGTACGCCGTCGCCAATGTTGATATGGCCATTGATTCCGGCCGCACCGCCAATCATCACACCGTCGCCTATGCGGGTGCTGCCCGCGATGCCGACCTTGCTGACGATGCCGCAATGGCGGCCGATGCGCACGTTGTGGCCGATCTGGACCTGATTGTCGATCTTGGTGCCTTCGCCGATGACCGTGTCATCCATGGTGCCGCGATCGATCGTAGTGTTGGCGCCAATCTCGACATTGTCCTGAATGATGACCCGGCCGATCTGCACGATCTTCAGCATGCCGCGCGGACCGGGCGCATAACCGAAACCATCCTGACCGATGCGCGCGCCGTTATGGATAATCACATTATTACCGATGAGGGCCGCAAGAACGCTTGCGCCGCCGGCAATGGTGCAATCGCGCCCGATCTGCACATCCTGCCCGATGATGACCCCAGGACCGATGCGCGTACCCGCGCCAATATGGGCGCCAGCTCCAATCACGGCGAGCGACTCGACGATGACGCCCGCCTCCAGCTTCGCGGATGGATCGACATGCGCAGCATGGGAAATTTCAGCGTCCATACGCGCAATCGGACCAGGACGCATGGCGGAAGGATGCAGCAAGGCACCAACCTGCGCAAACAGCGTGTGCGGGTTTTTCGATATCAGCGCAGGGGTGTGAGACGGAAGCATGTCCACAAGTGCGGCGTCACAAATGACGGCGCCAGCGTCGCAGGTCTGCAGCTCGTCGCGGTTCTTGCGCGAAAGAATATAGCAGAGCTGATCGGGTTTTGCCCGGTAGACCGGCGCGACGGAGCGAATGATCCGCTCCCCCGCCGCGTCATCAGACAGTTCCGCCCCAAGACGGTCTGCGATATCTTTCAATCGCAGTCCCTCGTGGGGCGGAAAAAAGGCGTTGTATTCCATCAGCCGGAAACTCCAGAACGTTCAAAGTTGCAGTTCTGGACTGCCGATATCAGAAAGTGTTGGACATGCCAAACCGGAAACGCTGTTCCTCGTCGTAGTCTTCCTTGGCGAAAGGCACGGCGTAGTCGACACGGATCGGACCGAAGGGCGACGCCCACATCACACCGACACCGGCGGATGCGCGGATGGAGTTGTCGTCCTTCACACCTGCGCTGTTGGCAACCTTGTTGCCATACAGCGTGCCTGCATCCACGAAGCCAGCAAGGCGCAGGCCGAAATCTTCCGGAACCCCAGGCATCGGAGCCGAGACTTCAGCAGAAGCGGCGAAATAGGTCGTGCCGCCGATGGAGTCGGAACCGATGCGCGGACCGATACCATCGTTCTTGAAGCCCCGAACCTGACGACCGCCGAACTTGAACTGATCGAACACAAGCAGATTGTCGCCTGTCGGCACCACGTGACCGGCCTGGCCGGTCAGAGAGCCGATGACATCGTACTCATCGGAAAGCGTGTAGAAGAAGCGAGCCTTGGCGTAAATCTTGTAATATTCGGAATCGCCGCCGAGACCTGCAAATTCGTTCGTCAGAGCAGCCTGCCAGCCTTCGCGCGGCATGTTGCGGTCGTCGAGCGTATTGTAGTTCAGCGTGTTCGAAATGATGGACTGTGTCCAGTCACCGCCACGGATCAGGTCCTTGTAGGGAGCGGCAAGGTTGCTGCCGGTTTCCCAGTCGCCTTCGCCGTCATAATTGAGCTGCTTGTAGGTGTACTTGAACGTCGTTGAGAGGTCTTCGGTGATCGGCGCGGTCACGCGCAGCGAGAAGCCCTGCTCGTCGTAGTCATAATAGTCTTCGCTGCGGCTCTGGCTCTTGAACAGGTCGAAACCTGCGGCAAGACGGTAGCCGAGGAAATAGGGTTCCGTGAAGGACAGCGTATAGCTGCGTGCATCGTCTTCACCCGCACCAGCGGCGAGACGGATGTACTGGCCGCGACCGAGGAAGTTCTTTTCTTCGATGGAAGCTTCGAGCAGAACGCCGTCGTTCTGCGAGTAGCCCGCGCCGATACCGAACGAACCCGTCGACTGATCTTCAACGTCAACCACGATCACGACACGGTCAGGCGCGCTGCCTCCGGCGGTCGAAATATTGACCTTCGAGAAATAGCCGAGCGCTTCGAGACGACGCTTCGCAGCGGTGATGACTGTCTGGTTGAACGCATCGCCTTCGGAAATATCGAATTCGCGACGAATGACATAGTCACGCGTGCGGGTGTTGCCACGGATTTCGATACGCTCGACATAGGCGCGCTCGCCCTGGTCGACGATGTAGGTCACACCGATGGTGTTGCCAGCCATATCGCGGTCGCCGCGCGGCGTTACGCGGGCAAAGGGATAACCCTCGCCGGCCACGCGCTTGGAAATCGCCTCCATGCTCTGCTGAACTTCCTTGGCGCTGTAGCTTGCACCCTGGCGGGTTTCAACGAGACCCTGCAATTCCGCACCATCAACACCCGGAACGGTCGATTCGACAACGACGTTGCCGAAATCGTATTTCTTGCCTTCATCGACCGTGATCGAGATGGTGTATTCGTTCTTGGATTCGTCCAGCACCGCGTCGGACGATACGACCCGGAAGTCGGCATAACCGCGGTTATAGTAGAACTGGCGCAGCGCCTCTTCGTCGGCGCGCAGCTTGTCCTCGTTATAAACGTCCTTACGCGTCAGGAAGGACAGCATGTTGGACTTCTTGGTATTGATGACGGCGGCCAGACGACCATCGCTATAGGCATTGTTGCCGACGAAATCGATGCGACCGATCTTCGTGCGCTCGCCTTCATTGATGACGAAAGCAATGTTCACCCGGCCCTGACCGACGGAAACGGTCTGCGTGGTGATTTCGACATCGCTGCGGCCAATGGCTGCGTAAGCTTCCTTGATACGAGCGATATCCGCCGTCACGATTGCCTGATTGAACGGACCCATCGACTGGGTCTGCACGATGCCGGCGAGCTTGTCGTCCTTGATCTTGCGGTTGCCGTTGAAGACCACCTGATTGACGAGCTGGTTCTCGTCGACCGTCACGACCAGCGTGCTGCCGGAAACGCGCATGGAGACATTCGAGAAATAACCTGTGGCGTAAAGACGCTTCACCGATTCATCGATGTCCGAATTGGAAAAGTTCTTACCCGGCGCAATGGTGATGTTGGAACGCACGGAGTCCGCGCCCGACCTTTCGGCCCCGCGAACATCGATCCTGCTGATGACGGCTGCATGTGCAACGCCAACAGAGGCAAGCACACCAAGGCCCGCAACCGAAGAAACACCGGCAGACAGAGCAACCGCCGACACAGCGTTCAAAAATCTTGAACCAGCCTTCATTTCAATTCTTACCTTTTTACGTTGTCCCTCAGCGGGCGGAACCCGACTCCGGCCATGTGCGTCGTTTTACCTGCTTTTCCCCTACAAGCAAGCGTGAACGTTAAATTCTGTTTACTTCGTGCTTCAGAGTGGCTCATTCGCCACTTCGGCATATAAACACGGTAAACAAGTCACTAACAAAACCGTTAAAACACAATCATCAGCCGATCAAGCTGCTGATATCGTTCCATGTTGCAAAAACCATCAGGCCCAAAATCATCATCATTCCGATACGGAACGCGACTTCCTGCGCGCCCGCACCGAGCGGCCTGCCGCGAATGGCCTCGATGGCGTAGAACACAAGGTGCCCGCCGTCCAGAACCGGCACAGGCATCAGGTTCAAAAGACCGATGGAGACGGAAAGAACGGCGGCAAGCTGGATAACGGCGGAAATACCGAGTGTCGCCATCTGGCCGGACGCCTGCGCCACCCGGACCGGACCACCAAGCTGATCGGCATTCATGCGCCCAGTCACGAGATTGCCGATATAATTGAAGGTGCCGGTGATAACGTGGCCGGTTTCGCGCACACCTTCGGCCAGCGCCTCAGACGGTGAATATTCAATATAGCGAAAGTTACCGCTGGTCTGGTCGGTGACGATGCCGATAATACCCATTTCCAACTTGTTGCCGAACTGGTCCGTTGTCTCCGTGCGGGTCGGAACCATCGGCAGCTTCAGCTCCTCGCCCGCCCTTTCAACCGTTACGGTGATCGGCGTGCCCGGGCGGATGCCGACATAACGGCGGACGTCCTCGAAGGTCATCACTTTTTCGCCATCGATCGCCACCAGCCTGTCACCGGGTTGAACGCCGGCTGCGGCAGCAGCACTGTTTTCGCGGACTTCCGCCACGACCGGATCGGCGATCATCCGGCCATAAATGCCAAAGAGCACCGCAAAGATGAGAATCGCGAGAATGAAATTCGCGATCGGGCCTGCGGCAACCGTGGCCGCCCTCTTCCACAGCTTAGCACCGGAAAGCGTCTGCGCCCTCTCCTCCAGCGACATATGCGACAGGCCGGAACTATCCGGCTTGCTCGCCGCATCCTCATCGCCGAAGAACTTGACGTAACCGCCGAGCGGAATCGCCGAAATTTTCCATCGCGTGCCGCGCTTGTCGGTGAAACCGATCAGCTCCGGGCCGAAACCGATGGAAAACGCGGTGGAGCGGATTCCGCACCAGCGACCAACAAGATAGTGGCCCATCTCATGCACAAAAACGAGCAGCGACAGCACCAGGATGAAGGGCACGATATAGCCGGTCAGAAAACCGGTCGCCGCCATTACTGTGTTCATGACAATCTGCCCTTTGTGTCGTGACCTTTCGCGCCGCTCAGAAACCCGGCAACAGACCGCCGCCCGATCCGGGCACGTCGCCGGTCGCCGCCGCATGCACGAAAGCTATGAGGAATACCGCAAAGCAGGCGAAAACAAGACCGTCAACTCGGTCCATGAAGCCGCCATGGCCTGGAATGAGATGGCTGGAATCCTTGACCTGGAAACGCCGTTTCACGAAGGATTCGAAGAGATCGCCTATCTGGCTGAATACCGAAAGAATAAGAGCGAGCACCAGCACCAGCACGCTGATCCTGCCGTGATAGGCCATAGACACCGCGCCGCCGCCGATCACGGCCGCCACCGCCCCGCCGATGGCGCCAGACCAGGTCTTGCCGGGCGAGATCGAAGGTGCGAGCTTCGGCCCGCCAATGGCGCGCCCTACGAAATAGGCAAGAATATCCGTCGACCAGACGACGGCGAAGATGAACAGGATGGACACGAAGCCCGTCAGCTCGTCACCACGGATAGCCGAGAGCGATATGCCGCTCAGGCCCGCATAAAAAATACCACCCACCAGCCACCAATTTTTGCCGCGCAGGATCGGAAACAGCGCAGCGGTCAGCGTGAAGCCGGATAATAGAGGCAGATCGAGCGAGGATTCGCCGAAGATCGTGTTACCGGCGATGACGGCAACCGCGAACCAGCCCCAGGCGTTGCCTGTCGGGTTCGACTCCGACAGCCGGCTAATCGTCGACCATTCATAATAGATGAGGATCGCCAGAAGGCCCGCAACGATGCGGAACAGAATGCCGCCATACCAGGTCGCGGCCAGAATGACCGCCGCCATGACGATTGCGGACACAATCCGCAGTCTGAGTTCACGGCTCATCAGGCGCCTGCCACGGCAACCTGCTCGGTGAGTGCGCCGAAGCGGCGGTCACGCGTTGCATATTGCTCGATTGCGGAGAAGAATCGCTGGCGGTCGAAGTCCGGCCAATATTCGGGAACGAACAGAAACTCGGAATAAGCAGCCTGCCAGAGAAGGAAGTTCGACAGGCGCTCTTCGCCGCTGGTGCGGATAATGAGATCCGGATCGGGCATACCGGACGTGTCTAGTCTGGCCGAAATCATCTCCGGCGTAATGGATTCGGCATTAATCCTGCCTTCGGCGACATCGCGCGCAATCGCCGCTGTCGCACGCGCAATCTCGTCGCGGCTGCCGTAATTGAAAGCGATCACCAGCGTCAGCTTGGTATTGTCCGCCGTCGTCTGCTCCGCCTCTTCGAGGAGCGCACGTATGTCCTGCTTCAGCCCTTGCCGGTCGCCGATGATCCGCACGCGGACATTTTCGCGGTGCAGTTCCGCAAGATCACGCCGGATGAAGGCTTTCAAAAGCCCCATCAGATCGCTCACCTCGGATTCGGGTCTACGCCAGTTTTCCGAGGAGAAGGCAAAGAGCGTGAGATAGTGTATTCCGCAGTCGCCGGCCGCGCGAACGGTCTCGCGCACGGCCTCCACACCGCGGCGATGCCCCATCACGCGCGGAAGACCGCGCTGCTTTGCCCAGCGTCCATTGCCATCCATGATGATGGCAACGTGCTCGGGAATGGAGGAACGTGTCGTCGTCGGCATATCGATCCAGTAACAGGGCAGCGCGGAATTAAAACGAATAAAATACAGGTCTATCGCGAACGATGTCAGACCTGCATGATTTCCTTTTCCTTCTCGGCAAGCAAGCGGTCAATTTCCGAAATCGTGTCATCGGTCATTTTCTGAACCTTTTCCGACTGTCCACGGCTTTCGTCCTGACCGATGTCACCGTCCTTTTCGGCTTTTTTCAGACCATCCATGCCATCACGACGCACATGGCGAATCGCCACCTTGGACTTTTCGGCATAATCATGGGCGACCTTCACGAGCGATTTGCGGCGCTCCTCGTTGAGTTCAGGCAGAGGAATGCGCAGGTTCTGGCCGTCGACGATGGGGTTGAGGCCGAGATTGGATTCGCGGATCGCACGGTCGACGGCGTTGACCATCGACTTGTCCCAGATGTTGACGCCGAGCATGCGCGGCTCCGGAACTGTGATGTTGGCCACCTGGTTGAGCGGCACACGCGAGCCATAGGCGTCGACGGTGACCGGATCGAGAATATTGGCCGAGGCGCGGCCGGTGCGCAGCGACGCGATATCGCTCTTGAACGCATTGATGGCGCCATCCATACGGCGCTTGATATCGTTGAGGTCAACACCACTCATCTTGATACTCCATCTTGTCGGCCAGCGGCCGTAATCGCCCCTTGAGGCGGCATCGTTTTGATTATTTGTCGTGCACGATGGTCTTGCGGCCGCCGCCGGTCAATATCTGCGCAAAACCGCCCTTCTCGTGGATAGAGAAAACAATGATCGGAATGTGGTTTTCGCGGGCCAGCGCAACGGCGGCGACATCCATAACCGCCAGCCCCTTGCCGAGCACTTCACTGTGGGTCAGTTCGTCGAAACGGGTCGCCGTCGGGTCCTTCTTCGGATCGGCGGAATAGATGCCGTCCACCTGCGTGCCCTTGAAGATCGCTTCGGCGCCCATTTCGGCCGCGCGCAGTGCAGCAGCGGAATCAGTGGTGAAGAACGGGTTGCCCGTACCGCCGGCGAAAATCACCACGCGCCCCTGCGCGAGATGATGGAGCGCCGCACGTTGCGAGAAGCTTTCACAGATTTCAGGCATGGCGATTGCGGAAAGAACGACGGTATCGATGCTAAGCTTGCGTAGCGAGGTTGCGAGCGCCAGCGCGTTGATGACGGTCGCCAGCATGCCCATATGGTCGCCGGTAACGCGGTCGCCGCCCTTGGAGGCCACGGCGACACCGCGGAAAATATTGCCGCCGCCGACGACAACGCCGACTTCGACGCCCATCGCCCTCGCCTGCGCGATATCGGAAGCGATGCGGTCAGCCACCGCCACATCGATACCGAAACCCTGATCGCCCATGAGGGCTTCACCGGAAGCCTTGAGAAGAACACGTTTGTAGATCGGCTTGGAAGACATCATGACTCCTCGGAAATGTAACCGAAACGCGGATACACGAAGGGCACCGCGTTGTCACGCGATGCCCTCCCGTTTTCCCAAGATTGGGTAAATATAATCAGCCCTTGGCGACGGCTGCGACTTCTGCTGCGAAATCGCTTTCTTCCTTCTCGACGCCTTCGCCGAGAAGCAGGCGAACCATACCCGTCACTTCGATGGAAGCGCCGGCTTCCTTTTCGGCTGCCTTGACGGCGTCGCCGACGGTCAGGTCAGGGTTGATGACGAAAGCCTGCGACAGAAGGGCGACTTCTTCGAAGAACTTGCGCATGCGGCCATCAACCATCTTTTCGATGATGGCTTCCGGCTTGCCGGATTCGCGGGCCTGTTCGATGAAGACGTTGCGCTCGCGCTCGGCAACAGCGGCGTCAACTTCTTCAGCGCGGATGGCGAGCGGGTTGGTCGCAGCGATGTGCATGGCAACCTGACGGCCGATGGAGTTCAGAACGGCCTTGTCGCCTTCCGACTTCAGGGCAACGAGAACGCCGAGCTTGCCGATTCCGTCGCCGGCAGCGTTGTGAATGTAGGTCGCAACAACGCCGTGCGGCACTTCGAGTGCAGCCGAGCGGCGCAGCGTCATGTTCTCACCGATGGTGGCGATTGCGTCCTTGATGCTGTCGGCAACGGACTTGCCGGTTGCCGGGTAGGTGGCGGCGGAAACGGCGTCAACGGTGCCATCGGTGGTGAGGGCGACCTGGGCGATACCGCGGATGAGGTCCTGAAACGCATCGTTGCGGGCAACGAAGTCGGTTTCGGAGTTCAGCTCAACGACAACAGCCTTGTGACCCATGGTGGCGACACCGACCAGACCTTCGGCAGCCGTGCGGCCGGACTTCTTGTCGGCCTTTGCGATGCCCTTGGCGCGCAGCCAGTCGATTGCCGCTTCCATGTCGCCATTGGTCTCAGCAAGAGCCTTCTTGCAGTCCATCATGCCTGCGCCAGACTTTTCGCGCAGTTCCTTCACCATTGCGGCTGTGATTTCGGTCATTGTGTGCCTCTATATCGGTTCGATCGGTCAGCCGGCTGAATTCGCCGTGCCGAAGTTCTGGGTGATGACTGTACCCGGCCGCACACCCTTTGAAACCCGGAAGTCCGGCAAGGGGCATGCGCATTCCCAAGTGCTGCGGCGTCGCCAAACATCGAAATGATGGGTGCCGCTCTAGTGTGACAGCGTTATGAAGACTGCCTGCCGTTCCAACCACATCGGACGCCTGCGGTTTTTAAAAACCCATGGCGGAGCGGTTAGAAACGAACAAAGCCGTCAACCCATTGAAGGTCTTTGACGGCCTTGTCATATCCTGGTCGAGGAGACGGCGATTAAGAAATCGCCGCCAGACAGGGCCTAGATCAGGCGCCAGCCTCGTCTTCGAGAGCGGGCTCGATCGGAGCTTCTTCGGAAGCGCCGATGTCGCGGCCGGAAGCGCCCTGCTGACGTGCGATACCGTCGATGGCGGCGCGGGCGATCAGGTCGCAGTAAAGCGAGATGGCGCGCGAAGCATCGTCGTTACCCGGGATCGGGTAGTCGATATGGTCAGGGTCGCAGTTGCTGTCGATGATCGCAACGACCGGAATGCCAAGACGCTTGGCTTCTTCGATCGCGATCTTTTCCTTGTTGGTGTCGATGATGAACATCAGGTCAGGTACGCCGCCCATATCGCGGATACCGCCGAGAGCCTTTTCGAGCTTTTCGCGCTCGCGCTCAAGGTTCAGGCGTTCCTTCTTGGAGTAGCCGGAAGCTTCCGAGTTCAGGATCTCGTCGACCTTGCGCAGGCGCTGGATCGAGTTGGAGATGGTCTTCCAGTTGGTCATCATGCCGCCGAGCCAGCGGGAGTTGACGTAGTACTGGGCCGAACGCTTTGCGCTGTCGGCAATGATTTCGGACGCCTGGCGCTTGGTGCCGACGAACAGAACGCGGCCGCCACGAGCGACGGTGTCGGACACGACCTGAAGGGCGCGCGACAGCATCGGAACGGTCTGAGCCAGGTCGATGATGTGGATGTTATTACGGTCGCCGAAGATGTACGGCTTCATCTTCGGGTTCCAGCGGTGCGTCTGGTGGCCGAAGTGAACACCAGCTTCCAGAAGCTGGCGCATAGAAAAATCGGGCAATGCCATGCCTTGTTACTCCTTTTCCGGTTTAACCCCCGCGAAGCGAACAGCGCCGATTTTCATCGACACCACCGGGCGGAACGAACCGGATTTCTCCCGGAACATCCCAAGCTTCGCGTGTGGAATGGTGAGCCGCATACAGTTGCCCGCATGAAAATGCAAGCATTTATGCGAAAAAACCGCGAGAACGGCCCGCGTTTCAGCGAACCGGCTTGTTTTCGCAGGTTTCTGGCTTGAGAATATCGAGCTTCGTAAGCTTTCCCGTCAGAACGAAATCGCCGTAATCCATCGTCAGATCGCGGGTGATTCCGTTTTCGTAAAGCTTGAACGACATGCGGTAAATCGGCAGGGCGTCGGTGCCGGTCTTGTCGTTATAATAGGCGATGGTCACCGGCCAGAATGCCGCTTTGGCGAATTCGCCAGCCTTGCCGGCATCGGCATCGCCATCCTTCGGCATCTGCGACTTGCCGACCAGGGTGGACGTGATCAGGCTTTCATCGCCATCATCGGAACCGTCGAAAATGCGGGATTCGAAGATGCGTTTTCCCTGCTTTGCGTGTTCGATGACCTGAAACATGTGCTGCGTCGGGAATTCGCTGGCGACGAGGCTGACCTGGCGGGCATCCGGCCGGGTCAGATCGACCTTCACGCCGTCAGTGCCGTCGATCGCCGCCCCCTGCACTTCCTTGTCCAGCTTGTCGTCGGTGTAGGACTTGGTCTCGAAGGTAAATTTCTTGGCCGCGAGATCTTCGAAGGTGGTGGTCTGCTGGTCGGTCATGCGGACGGCGTCGCCAGTGTTGATCTGCGTCACGAAACGGAAATCCGTCTTGTAACCCTGACAGGCAGAGCCGGTGAATTCATAGACCATGCGGCCGGTCATGCCCTCGATGCCGGAACGGTCAGACGCATCCTTGAGTTCGAGATCGTAGACGGCGCGGTGCGATACGAGATCAGGAACCGCGACGGGCAAGGCATTGGCAGCGTTTGACAGGCCGGTCATCAGCCCTGTTGCGGCAACGAAACCCAGCGTCCTGACAAACATGCAATATCTCCTGTTGGACTCGCTGCTCATATTGTACAAGCAACCACCCGGCTTTTGGATCAACATCTTCTGAATGCCGGATTCTTGAAGGATTTACAACAAAACCGGAGACGAAAATGTCTGACGTCATCGAAGGCCGCCTCAAGGAACTCGGCTTTACGCTTCCTGTCGCCGCAGCACCAGCCGCAAACTACGTTCCGTTCACCATCAGCGGCAATCTTCTTTATGTATCAGGTCAACTGCCGATGGAATCGGGCAAGATTGCGGTGACGGGCCTTGTTGGCCGTGATGTCGACGTTGCCAGCGCCCAGCGCGCGGCAGAATTATGCGCCGTCAACATTCTCGCACAGGTCAAGGCCGCTTTGAATGGCGATCTCTCGAAAATCCGTCGTGTCATCAAGCTGAATGGCTTTGTCGCGTCGGTTCCGGAGTTCGTGGAGCAGCACCTTGTCATCAACGGCGCTTCCAATCTCATTGCCAATGTTCTCGGTGAGCCCGGCAAACACGCCCGCGCCGCCGTCGGCATGGCTTGCCTGCCCTTCAATGCCGCTGTCGAAATCGACGCCATCGTGGAAATCGACGTATGACGCTGAAACTCTCCTGGTTGACGGCTCAGCCCGTCGCCCATCGCGGTTATCATGATCTCAACAAGGCGGTCTGGGAAAACACGCTTTCCGCCTTTTCCCGCGCCATCGAAGCCGGTTTCGCCATAGAATGCGACGTTCAGCTGGCAGCGGACAGCGTGCCGGTGGTTTTCCATGACCACGACCTGGAGAGGCTGACCGGCATCAAAGGCGATGTGCGTGAACGCACCTCGGCGGAGCTGGCGATGCTTTCCGTTGGGCAAACCAAAGATCGCGTCCCTACCCTCAAGCAACTTCTGGCGCTCTGCGCCGGCAAGGTGCCGCTCGTCATCGAGCTGAAGGGCCGCGAAGGCGAAGGCGTCGACGACGGTTTTGCCGAGGCGGTGCTGGAAGACCTCGAGGGCTATAAGGGCCACGTCGCGCTGATGAGCTTCGACCACCATCTGCTGAGAGATCTGAAGGCGGCCGGCTCGCCCTGGCCGCTCGGGCTCACGGCCGAAGGCGACAAGCCGGAGGACTTCTTTAAACATGACGAAGCGATGCAGATGGGGCTCGATTTCATTTCCTATCATTGGGGTCATCTGCCCAACAGCTTCATCGAAGCGCAAAGAAAACTCGGGGTTCCGGTGATTACCTGGACGGTCAGGGATGAAAATGCGCGCGCGACTACTTATAAATATGCGGACCAGATGACATTCGAAGGTTTCGACCCGAGAGAGAACCCATCCGCTACGGCATGACAGAAGACTATTCCATCAGCATTGCGCAATCCTTCAGGGATATCGATCCGGAAAGCTGGAAACGGCTTTCCGGAACCTCGCGCAATATGTCAGGAAAAATATACAACCCCTTTATTTCCCATGAATTTTTATCATCCATGGAAGAGTCTGGGTCGGCGACTGGCAAAACCGGCTGGCTCGGGCATCATCTGCTTCTCGAAAACGCCTCCGGTGTTCTCGTCGGCGCGGTGCCGGCCTATCTGAAGAACCACAGCAAGGGCGAATATGTCTTTGACCACGGCTGGGCGGATGCTTTCGAACGCGCGGGCGGGCATTATTACCCTAAACTGCAATGTTCAGTGCCCTTCACACCCGCAACCGGGCCACGTCTGCTCGTTTCAGAAATCGAGGACGAGACCCGATTCAAGACGTTACTGGCCTCCGGTCTTGCCCAGGTGACGGAGAAGATCGGCGTCTCCTCGGCACATGTCACATTTCTGGAAGAGGGCGATCTGTCCGCCCTTCTGCCGCGCGATTTCCTGCACAGGACTGACCAGCAGTTCCACTTCATCAATGACGGTTATCGCGACCATGATGATTTTCTTGACGCCCTTTCCTCACGCAAGCGCAAGGGGTTGAAAAAGGAACGCCGCGCGGCGCTGGAAAGCGGCATCGAGATCGACTGGCTGACTGGGAGCGACCTGACCGAGGATATCTGGGACCAGTTCTTCGCCTTCTATATGGATACCGGCAGCCGCAAATGGGGCCGGCCATATCTGACCCGGGAGTTTTATTCGCTGATCGGCGAACGCATGGCCGATGATGTGCTGCTGGTAATGGCGAAACGCGAGGGGCGCTATATTGCCGGTGCGATCAATTTCATCGGCTCGGACGCGCTTTACGGCCGCCACTGGGGCTGCATCGAGGATCATCCCTTCCTGCATTTCGAGGTCTGTTATCATCAGGCAATCGATTTCGCGCTGGCGAAGGGATTGAAACGGGTGGAAGCCGGTGCCCAGGGCGAACATAAGTTGGCGCGCGGTTATATGCCGGTCACCACCCACTCGGCACATTTCATTGTCCATCCGGGCCTGCGCCGCGCCATTGCCGATTATCTTCAGCGTGAGCGTGAGGAAGTCGAGCATATCGGCGATTATCTCGATGAACACACGCCCTTCCGCAAGGGCGAGAGACAGGAACCGGACGTATAAGTCCGCCATGAGGAGAGATCACGATGACGGCCAGCGCCTATGACGACAACAATATCTTCGCAAAAATACTGCGCGGCGAAATTCCGTGTCACAAGCTTTACGAGGACGAGCATACACTTGCTTTCATGGATGTGATGCCGCAGGCCCCCGGCCATCTGCTCGTTGTTCCCAAGATCGGCTCCCGCAACCTGCTCGATGCCGACCCGGAAGTGCTGGCGAGGACCATTCCCGTCGTTCAGAAACTGGCGGTTGCGGCAAAGGAAGCCTTCGATGCCGATGGCGTCTTCATCGCGCAGTTCAACGAGCCGGCGGCTGGCCAGACCGTTTTCCATCTGCATTTCCACGTTATTCCGCGCAAGGAAGGCGAGCCGCTGAAGCCGCATTCCGGCGTGATGGCCGATGGCGACATATTGAAGGCCCACGCGGAGAAGATAAAGGCCGCGCTTGCTTCGTGATGGTTGCCTGGTCGACTTTATCCTCGGCCTTGCGCCGAGGACCCAACCTCGTATCGAAAATCAATCGGTTGCAAATGCTCGGGACAGGCCCGAGCATGACGCAGGAGCGGTTTTCGGACTGATCATTCCGGAGAGCGGTAAGCATTCCTCTCCGGCCACGGCCAGCCTTCAAGCGCCGTCATATCGGGCCGGAATATTTCCACCTTCAGCGGATAACAGGCCGCCGTATCGCTCGAATGCGTGGCGCTGCAATCACCGCCCGGACAGGCGGAAAGCGCGCCGATAAGATCGATCTCGGCGAAAAGCTCCAGATAATCACCCGGACGCACCGGGCTCGCCTTCATGAAATATTGGTGTGTGTCGCGGGTGAAACCCGTGCACATGAAGACATTGAGGACGTCATGCACATGCGGTTCCGCCTGCCGGAATGACAGGCCCCTTGAGGAGGCCAGCGCATTGGTCAGATTGGAATGACAGCAATGGTGGTAATCGCCGCCGCTCAGGAGCTTGTTGGTATAGGGATCGCAGCGTGTGCCGATTACGTCATGCACACCGCCGCCGTCTTCATCGAAACCGTACCACGATAGCGTGTCATGGGTGATCGTCGCCATCGGCCGCAGGGACGGCAGGTTGCTCCACAGCCGGTTGCCGACCGAAACATGGGTGGCGTGCAGGGCGCGGGTCTTGCCGCTGAAAAACCGCTCGGTCAGATCATGGGCGTTCCAGAGGTTCAGGTCTCCGACCTGCGGACCTTCAACGCTTACGATGCGAAAAAAATGCCCCTTCGGAACGTTGAAGGTGCGGCCGTCACGCGGCGGCACGATGACCTCATCGATCTTTTCCATGCTTCGTTTGGCTTCTTCCAGACCTGCAAGGTCCGGCATTTCAAGCGTCCCGTTCGGATAAACGACAACAGGACGGACGGCGCGGCGTTCAGCGGCGTCGACGGGTTCGGTGGCGGGCAAGGGGGTCATGAAATCCTCAGGCAATCAAAATCTCGAGGCGAAATTGCGCCATGTGTGCGCGCCTGACAAGACGGGTTTTTCTTGCGCTCAGACCAAGTCTTACTTACCCTTGAGACACCATGAAATTACCGCCGCTCACCACCCTCCGGGCATTCGAAGCCGCAGCCAGAAGAACGAGTTTTTCTCTGGCTGCGCAGGAACTCGGCATGACGGCAACTGCCGTCAGCCAGCATGTGCGCAATCTGGAGGCATGGCTCGGTGTAGCGCTGTTCGAACGGCATGCGAGGGGTGTAAGGCTTACCCCGGCCGGAAAGGAATTCGGCACGACGGTTTCGACTGCCCTACGCCAGATTGCCTCTGGCGCCGCGCGGATCCGTCAGGGCCGTGACCGCATGACCGTTCGCCTTGCCAGCCTGCCCTCAGTCGCCGCGCATTTTCTGACGCCCCGCCTGCCTCGCTTTCGGGCGCTTTACCCCGATATACAGGTATCCATCAGCTATTCCGGTGCGCATCAAGCAATACCGGCCGATCTCACCATAGGGCATGGCGTCGCGTCCGGGGAAAATGCGGTCGCGCTTTTCAGCGCAGAGACGCGACCGACATGCGCGCCGGGCTATGTCGCTAAATTCGGTCCTTTCGACAATATTGACAGCCTCTTAGGAGCGGAATTGCTGCATGACGACACCGAGGCGGCTTGGCAGAACTGGTTCGCAGCCGGGGGAATATCCCTGCCCGATAACGCCGGTCCGGTTTTTGCGGATTTCAATCTGCTCGTGACCGCGCTCAAAGCCGGTCAAGGCATTGGCCTCTGCCCGACGGCGCTGTTTCACAAAGAGATCGCCGAAGGTCAACTGATCGTGCTCTTCGATCGGGCGACGGATACGGAGAAATATTACTGGCTGATGGAAGCAGACGAGATGACCGCACCGGCTAGACTCCTTGCGGATTGGCTTGTTGCGGAAGCCCGACGGAGCGGTCTCTGACGTAAACCAATCTCAGAAACCGAGCGCGAACAACCCACCCGCCAGAAGCAGGATCGGCACCGCTACACCGACGATGACCCGCTGGCCTGCCATCAGAAATGCGATGAAACCGAGTGCGGCAGCGCCGATGCGCAGCCACAGGGGGGATGCTTCCAGCGTTCCGGTTGGAAAGACGATCAGCTTGGCGGTGACGGCCATGACGAGCGCCGTGGCGACCGCCCTCACCCAGTGCAGCGCTTCGGAATCCTCCTTCAGGCGGTTACCGGCGAGAACGCCGAGCCACCGCCAGAGATCGGTCGCCAGCCAGCCGGCAATCGCGATGAAGAGATAGGGCGCCCACCAATGTTCGGTCATCATGGTTCGCTCTCCGGTGAGACGGGTTTTATCCGGCGGCGGAACACGAGGCGGTCGATCAGATAGGCAGCCGTGCCCCCGCCTATCCCGGCATAGAGAATATCGAATTCCGGTGCGATGACCGCGAAGGCGGGCCCGGCGATGACGCCGATGACGAAGGCGACCTTGACGACGGAATGACGGGCCGAAGCCCAGATCGATGCCACGAAATAGACCGGTGTGAGAAAAAACAGCACGCCGGCGACGAGTGGTGGAAAGGCGGCGACGACGCCGTAACACAGGCCGACGATGATGGCATTGACCACGGTGAGCGTCATGCCAAAACCAGCGAACCAGGCGGCGCGGGCTTCACGCGGCACCCTGGAGAGGTTCTGCGTAGCAAAGACCCAGGCCGTGATCGCAACGAAATGCGACAGAAACAGCAAAATCCATGTCGGCGTCTTCGCGCCGCGCATTTCCGGAACGATGGAGGCGACCATCGGCATCATCCGGACCGACGACAGCGTCACCGCCAGAAAGCAGGCAGCAAGATTGGCGCCGCCGACCATGGAGCCGATCAGGATCATCTTGGCCGGCAGGGCCCAGATCATCAGCGTCATGAAGACGGCTTCGCCGCGCGCAACACCCGATTCCAGCGCGAAGGCGCTGAAACCGACAAAAGATGTCATAAGAATGAACGACGGCAGCGAAAATATGCCCCGCATTCCCCGGAAAAACCAGCCACTCAGGGGGATGGTATCGCTGTCGGCAGTCTGCATTGCTGACCCACTTGTGCATATCACCCGAAACTGTGCCGCAGCTTCGGGGTAACGTCATGCATAAAATAAAAAAGAGCGTCGCAGGCATCAGGGAAAAACGCGACGCGCTTCATACATGAAAATGCCGGGCTTTCGCCCGGCATCGGTTTATCGGTCGAAGACCTTGATCATTTCTTCTTCGGCACTTTCGGCACCGCATTGGTCTTGCGCCGCGGCTTGCTGTCATCGTCCGACTTGTCGGCCTCGGCAACAAGAACATCCGCCTCTTCATTGGCCTTAGCCGCCTTGGAAGCAGGTTTCGTCTTGGCCTTTGCCTTGCCGGGCGATTTGGCCGCCTTCAACTCGGCCTCCGGCTGCGGCTTCACGGGTGCGGTCTCCGGCAGAACCTCGAGTATGAGACCTTCGGAGCCGTCATCCTTCTTACCGACGGTGACGCTGACGACGCCGCCCTTCTTGAGCTTGCCGAAGAGGATTTCATTGGCAAGCGGCTTCTTGATGTTTTCCTGGATCACACGCGACAGCGGGCGGGCGCCCATCTTCTCGTCGTAACCCTTCTCCGCCAGCCAGGAGATCGCATCTTCATGCAGATCGAAGGTGACGTTGCGCTCAGACAGCTGGGTTTCCAGCTGCATGACGAACTTCTGCACGACCTTGTGGATAACGGCGGTCGGCAGCGGCGAGAACGGAATGATCGCATCCAGACGGTTGCGGAACTCCGGCGTGAACAGGCGGTTGATCGCCTCTTCGTCCTCTCCCGTGCGGCGCGAAGAGCCGAAACCGATCGCCGATTTCGCCATCTCGGATGCACCCGCATTGGTCGTCATGATCAGGATGACGTTGCGGAAGTCGATCTTCTTGCCGTTATGGTCGGTCAGCGAGCCATGGTCCATCACCTGCAACAGGATGTTGTAGATATCAGGGTGCGCCTTTTCGATTTCGTCCAGCAGTACCACGGAATGTGGATGCTGATCGACGCCATCGGTCAGGAGACCGCCCTGATCGAAGCCGACATAACCGGGAGGCGCACCGAGCAGGCGCGAAACGGTATGACGCTCCATGTACTCCGACATGTCGAAGCGCAGCATCTCGACGCCGAGCGAAGCGGCAAGCTGCTTGGCCACTTCCGTCTTGCCCACGCCCGTCGGGCCGGAAAAGACATAGGAGCCGATTGGCTTGTTCGGTTCTCGCAGGCCCGCACGCGCCAGCTTGATGGCCGTGGCGAGCGCCTCAATGGCGATGTCCTGACCATAAACGACCGAGCGCAGTTCTTTTTCAAGATTGGCGAGGACCATCTCGTCATCCTTGGAAACCGTCTTCGCGGGAATACGGGCCATCGTCGCGATGGTGGCCTCGATTTCCCGTTCGGTGATCAGCTTGCGACGCTTGGAAACAGGCAGCAACATCTGTGCGGCACCGGTCTCGTCGATCACGTCAATCGCCTTATCCGGCAGCTTGCGGTCCGAAATATAGCGGGCCGACAATTCGACGGCAGCCTTGATCGCCTCGTTGGAATATCTGAGGTGGTGGTAGTCCTCGAAATAGGGTTTCAGGCCCTTCATGATGGCGATTGCGTCATCGATCGACGGCTCGTTGACGTCGATTTTCTGAAAACGACGAACGAGCGCACGGTCCTTTTCGAAGAACTGGCGATATTCCTTATAAGTGGTCGAACCGATGCAGCGGATCGCGCCAGAAGACAAAGCGGGCTTCAAGAGGTTCGATGCATCCATCGCGCCGCCGGAAGTGGCGCCGGCACCGATGACGGTGTGGATTTCATCGATGAACAGAACCGCGCCCGGAAACTCCTCGAGTTCCTTGACGACCTGCTTCAGCCGCTCCTCGAAATCACCGCGATAGCGGGTGCCGGCCAGCAGCGTGCCCATGTCGAGAGAGAAGATGGTGTCATTGGCAAGCGCTTCCGGCACCTTGCCTTCGACGATACGCTTGGCCAAGCCTTCGGCAATCGCCGTCTTGCCCACGCCCGGATCACCCACATAAAGCGGGTTGTTCTTGGAGCGGCGGCAGAGGATCTGGATCGTGCGGTTGACCTCGTCGTGTCGGCCGATCAACGGGTCGATCTTGCCGTTCTTGGCCTTCTCGTTGAGATTGACGCAATAAGCCTTCAGAGCATCCTGCTGCTTTTTGGCGGACGAACCGTCCTCTTCCGGATTGCTTCGGTTCGGCTTGTTCTCGCTTTCCGGCTCATCGGCGCCGCGCGGCGGGCGCGTCTGCGACGTGCCGGGGCGCTTACCAATGCCGTGGGAGATGTAGTTGACCGCGTCGTAACGGGTCATTTCCTGTTCCTGCAGGAAATAGGCGGCATGGCTTTCGCGCTCGGCAAAAATGGCCACAAGCACGTTCGCGCCCGTCACTTCCTCGCGGCCGGACGATTGAACATGGATGACGGCCCGCTGGATGACACGCTGGAAGCCGGATGTGGGCTTGGAATCCTCGTCATAACCGGTGACGAGGTTGGTCAATTCATTGTCGACGTAATCGCTGACAGTCTTGCGAAGAGCATCCAGATCGACATTGCAGGCGCCCATGACGGCTGCGGCATCCGCGTCGTCGATCAGCGCCAGAAGGAGATGTTCGAGCGTCGCATATTCGTGGTGACGCTCATTTGCAAAGGTCAGTGCCTGGTGCAGCGCCTTCTCGAGACTCGGGGAAAAAGTTGGCACGTTGCGATCCTCATTTCTTTTCCATGACGCACTGCAGCGGGTGCTGGTGCTGTCGGGCGAAATCCATGACCTGGCTTACTTTCGTCTCTGCGACCTCATATGTAAACACCCCACATTCGCCCACGCCGTGCTGGTGCACGTGCAGCATGATGCGGGTTGCCGCCTCGCGATCCTTCTGGAAAAACCGTTCCAGAATATGGATGACGAATTCCATGGGAGTGTAATCGTCATTCAGTAAAAGAACACGGTACAAATTCGGTCTTTTCGTTTTCGGCTTGACGCGGGTGATAACAGACGTTCCGCGATTGGTGCCGCCGCCGTCTTCTCCTTCGCCCTCGCCCTGCATGTAGATCGGCTTAGCGATCATCTTTCATCATTCTCCAAACTGTTCTCAAACCGACAGCTGATTGCCAGGAGGGAGAACTTCGCCTCTCCATATCTAGGTCGTTGAGATGCGATTTTAAGCCCCTTGCGCAACGGTGCAATCACTATTGCGTTTGCGAAGAGGCAAACCTCGGGAAAAGTGCGAATATGGGGGCAGCGAGGACGCAGGAAAAAACGAACCTGTCGTCGAGGTGCATTTTTCAAGCCCGATGCCAATGGATGCGACAGGTCGCGGCGCAGCCGAATCCGGTTCGCCGCCGCGGACCTTATTCCTTTTCGTCGAGCATTTCTCGAACTGCGATGGCCAGTTGCTTGAGCGAGAAGGGCTTCGGCAGGAAACCGAACTTGGCGTCGGCAGGCAGGTTCTTTGCGAAGGCATCTTCGGCATAACCCGAAACAAAGATGAATTTTAGGTCCGGATAGGATTTGCGCAGTTCTCGCAACAGCGACGGACCGTCCATTTCCGGCATCACGACGTCGGAAACGACGATATCGACCTTGCCTTCCAACTCCTCCATCACCTCCAGAGCTTCGGTGCCGGAGCCGGCCTCGTGCACGGTATAGCCGCGGGTTTCCAGCATGCGCTTGCCGCCGCGCCGCACCGCTTCCTCATCCTCCACCAGAAGCACGACGGCGGATTTGCCGGTGAGGTCCAGCGGCTCTTCCTTCACCGGCTCGGCTGCGATGGCCGGAGCAAGCGCCGCTGCGCCGGGCTGCTGCCCGTTGTTCTGAACGGCCTCCACCACATGGCGCGGCAGGTAGATGCGGAAGGCGGTGCCCTTGCCCACCTCCGATTCGGGATAGATGTAACCGCCCGACTGTTTGACGATGCCATAGACCATGGACAGGCCAAGGCCGGTGCCTTTGCCGACTTCCTTGGTGGTGAAGAAGGGCTCGAAAATCTTGTCCATGATCTCCGGCGGAATGCCCGTACCGTTATCGGCGACTTCCACCATCACCATGTCCTCGGCCGGGAATTCCGGACGGCCAAGCGCTGCTATTTCCTTCGCGTCGACGTTACGCGTCCGGATGGTGATCTTGCCGCCGTCGGGCATGGCGTCGCGCGCATTGACGCAGAGATTGATGAGCACCTGCTCAAATTGCGAGAGATCCGTCTTCACGGGCCAGAGATCACGGCCATAATCGACCTCCAGCTTGACATTCGTGCCGGAAATAAGCCTGTCCACCAGCATGCGCAGATCGCCGATCACATCCGTCAGGTTGAGGATGGCCGGACGCATGGTCTGCTTGCGCGAGAACGCCAGAAGCTGGCGCACCAGCACGGCCGCGCGGTTGGCGTTGCGCTTGATCTCCATGAGGTCGGCGAAGCTCGGATCGGCAGGCCGCGCCTGTAGCAGAAGATGGTCCGACGACAGCAGGATGGCGGTCAACACGTTGTTGAAATCGTGGGCGATACCGCCGGCGAGTGTGCCAACGGCATTCATCTTCTGCGTCTGCGCCATCTGTGTCTCGAGCGCCTTCTGCTCCGTCACCTCGATGGCATAGACGATCGCCACTTCTTCCGGCGCTTCATCGTCCTGATCGATGACAGCGTTGACGTAGAATCGGAAATGCCGGCCTTCGTCGCTCGGGTGACGGGAATCGAAGGGGGCAATATCGCCCTGGCGGTCCTTTGCCTCGGCCAGCGCCTGCTCGAGCCTCGGCTTCTCATTGTCGTGAAGAATGGTCTCAAGCGCCACGCCGCGGTCGATATCATCGCGTCCGACGACGCCGGAAAACAATTTCAGGAAGGGCGCGTTGATCCGCAGGATACGGCCTTCGCCGTCAAGCGAGGCGATCGCCATCGGCGTATTGTTGAAAAAGCGGGTGAAACGCATGGCGGAGGAGGATTCCGTATCCTCCTGCCCCTTGGGGCGCTTCAGGACGATGGTGCGGCTCTCACCGGGCGCGCCATCCTTAGAGGTGACCTGATGCACGAGGCGAGCCGGCATGCTCTGCCCGTTCACCCGTCGCATGTCGAGGTCGAGGATTTCAGTGCGCTTCGCCGTGCCCTGCGGATGCACCGATTCGATAAGCGCCATGCCCTCGCCGGCGACGATATCGGAAACGGTCATGGAACCGGGTGAAAACTGTGCGAGATCGATGCCGAGCCATTCCGACAGGGTGGCGTTCAGATAAACGATCTCGCCCTTGCGTCCGGCGGAAAAGAAACCGGCCGGGGCGTGATCGAGGTAATCGATGGCGTTCTGCAATTCGCGGAAAAAGCGCTCCTGATCCTCGCGCTCCGGCGTGATATCGGCGATCTGGAAGACGTGCAGCCCCTCGCCGCCCGCATCCTTCAGCACCCGGCCCTTCAGCCTGTACCAGTGCGGACCCGCATTGGAATCCTCGCCCAGCGGCTTCAGCAACCGGAACTCTTCGTAGCCTTCGCGGCCTTCGCGCAGCACGTTGATGAGCCGGTAGAGCGCTTCGGTCGATTCCCGGCTGCGCGACAGGAGCGTTTCGAGACTCTGGATATCGCTCGCCTTGGTGGTGCCGCTCATCCGGCAATAGGTGGCGTTGGCGTAGACCATATGCCCCTTGGCGTCGGTGATGAGCGTGCCTTCCGGGTGCGCCGAGAGAAACCGGCGGGCAAGGCCGTCCGATTGCGACTGCGGCATGACCTCGATGAAACCGATGATTGACGAGACCAGAAAGAAAATGCCCATCATGGCCAGCACGCCGAGTATGCCGAGCACGATTTCGTTTTCCAGCTGATCCCTGAAATAGACGAAGGCGGCGGCGGCGGCGATCAGAACCAGCGCCAGAAGCAGAATGCGCAAGACGGTGCCGGAACGGGCGCGCCTGTCCACCAGCGGAAGGTCGTTGTCGCTTGTATCGCGCACCCGTGTCATCTTGGCCTCGCAGTCGTGCAGGTCGTCATTCGGTCAGCCCTATTCCCTTGACGGAATCGGACACTAAAATTTCTTGTAGCAACTCGCTTGACCGGCAAAAAGCTCCGCCAGGACACAAAGGCTTAAAAACGCACAGCGAAAACGGCCTGAAAGGTGTATAAAAGCCTTAAAAGACTACGGCCTGGTACAGGTCAACGCCTTTACCTGACATTGAATGCGTGGCGCGGAACAGACGATCTTGCCATCGGTGACGGTGCAAACCGAGCATCCGTCCGTGAAGTCGACACAGGAAGGATTGTCGCGCACGAACTCCGCCATGGTCGCTGCGCTATCCGGCGCCTTGTCTTCGGCCCACGCCATCGAAGATAGAAACGCGTAAAACGATGGCAACAGAAAAACAATACGCATCAAACGCAGCGCTAGGGAGCTATCGATGCGTAATGACTGGAACATCCCGGAACGCTCCTTCGGCAAAAGAATTGCAACTTTCACTGTCTTTCAGCATTGAAGGACGAGATCTGGCGCGTTGGTGGCGTCGTTACGGTTGAGGCGGCAATCCTGTGGGCGAAATCAATAAACCTTGTATCGGGCCTAAAAAAATCGTCTTTTCCTGCTTGATGTTCACATTATAAGAACCACGGCAATATTAATTGCCCAAGAAACGAAAAAGCCAAAAAATCTGAAGGGATGATCTCCATGATGGAAGATTTTATCGGCGCTTATGGAAACCGTCTCATCGTCGCCGTTGTTGGAGTGGGTGTGGCCCTGCTCATTCTGGCGATTGCGCTGTGGCTTCTGCGCAGACGCAGCGGTTCGGCCCCTTTCATTCGAGGCGGCCGCAACCGGCAGCCGCGCCTGCAGGTCCTCGATGCGACAGCCGTGGACGCACGCCGCCGTCTGGTGCTGGTGCGCCGTGACAATGTCGAGCATCTCGTCATGATCGGCGGCCCTACAGATATCGTCATCGAGAGCGGTATAGGCGCGATCCCCATTGTCAGGGACGTGCAGGAGCCGGAATTGAAGGCGCTCCCGCGCCAGGAAAGCGAGCAGAAGAGAGCCGAGCCGGCGATCCAGCAGGAACGTCGCCCCGCCCTGCCGCAACAGCAGCCCGTTGCGGCTGCGGCTCCCGTTTCCGTGCCTGAGGAACCCGTGAAGCAAGCACAGCGGCCGGAGCCGTCGGCACCTGCGCCGTCCCCGCGTCCAGCACCCGTTGCGGCGGCCGCCGCTCAGCTTCCTCCACGCCCATCGACCCAGCCGCAGCCCGTACGCACGCCTGCACCGGCGCGCGAAACCGCGCCGCCGGCACGACAGGCGGCACCCGAGCGGGAGACCGCGCGCGCCACACCGCCGCCGATACCGGTTGCAACGGCTCCGGTCGCTGCCGTCTTGCCGATGGCGGCGGCATCGCTCGACATGGCGGCGGCCCGAACGGAACCAAGGCGAGCCGAGCCCGTCGTGCAGGCTCCGGCGCCGGTCGCACCGCCGATACCTGCACCGGCGCCCGTCGAGGCAAAGGCGGAAGAACGGACTGCGGAACTCGCCCCGCCGGTCTTTGCCGCGCGAGAGCCGGTGATCGACCAGTCCATCGCCGCCGATTTTCTCGACGCTGCGCGGGAGCGCGTCCTTCCAGACCTGAAGCCGGGACAGACGACGCCGCCCGCACCTTTCCCGCCCAAGCCTGAAAATCCGGCAGTGGCTTCGAACGACGCCGAGCCGAAATTTTCCGATGAGCTCGCCAGCGATTTCGAAAGCTTCCTTGAGGCGGAGATCGCCAAGAGCAAGGCGGATAACGAACCGTCCATCGCCCCTGTCGGGGAAAAGCAGATCAAGCCGCAGCCAGCTTCCCCGCCTGTCACCGGCGCTTCACCGGATGGAGACATGCAGAAGGAAATGGCGCGTATCTTCGGGGAACTTTCCGTGACCCGCGACCGCTGACGGGCGCAGGTCTTCCGGTCAGAAATTTGAAATAGAAAAAGGGCACGGAAGCGATTTCCGTGCCCTTAATTTATTTGTCATGCGATTCGCCGACCTGCCGGCCGCAGCGCCTTATTCGTCGCGATAGACTTTTTCGCGACGCTCGTGACGCTCCTGCGCCTCGATGGAAAGCGTTGCAATCGGGCGGGCGTCCAGACGCTTGAGGCCGATAGGCTCACCCGTTTCCTCGCAGTAACCGTAAGTGCCGTCTTCGATCCGCTGAAGAGCCGCATCGATCTTGGAAATCAGCTTGCGCTGACGGTCACGGGCGCGAAGTTCAATCGCACGGTCCGTTTCGGAAGAAGCCCGATCGGCGAGATCAGGGTGGTTGGCGCTTTCTTCGGCGAGATGTCCGAGGGTCTCGCGCGCTTCTCTCAGGATGTCATTTTTCCAGGCGACCAGCTTCGCGCGGAAGTAAGCCCGCTGGCTGGCATTCATGAACTCATCGTCTTCCGAGAGCACATATTTGCTAAGATCGATCTTCTCACTCAACGCGATTCTCCTCGAAGAACATCTCAATGCGGCGGTGTATACTCCAATGATAGTCAACGATTCAAGTCTGCAGATCAGTTTTCAGGCATTTTTAAAACTGACACAAAAATCATCTAAATGACTATTTTTTATCCTTTATTCGTATTGAAGCGAACTCTTCTTCAATCACTTCAACGCGACTTACCAACAGGAAAGAGGACTTGCGGTCCTGCAACCCTATCCTGTAGCATTCAACCCGTGCCCTGACATTCGAACGCCGGTCCCCGCCCTTGACAGCATCTTCCCCGAGCCGAGTTTACCTTCTGCGTCACGCCAAGGCCGCTTGGGCGGCGCCGGGAGAGCGGGATTTCGACCGGGGATTGAACGAAGCGGGTTTTGCCGAGGCGGAGGTTATCGCCGACCTTGCCGCCGACCGGCGCTACCGTCCCGATCTGCTTCTGTCATCCACCGCCGCGCGCTGCCGGCAGACTACGCAGGCCTGGCAGCGTGCCTTCAACGAAGCCGTAAACATCTTCTACGTCGATGAGATGTATAATGCCCGCAGCGAGACCTATCTGTCGCTCATCGCCGCGCAGACGGAGGTGCAGTCGGTGATGCTGGTGGGGCACAACCCCACCATGGAAGCAACGCTGGAAGCCATGATCGGCGAGGATCTGCTGCATGCCGCCCTGCCCTCGGGTTTTCCCACATCGGGTCTTGCGGTTCTGGATCAGGACGACAGCGCTGCAAGCGGGAAAAACCGCTGGCGACTGATCGATTTCCTCGCACCGGGTAAATAGCTGCCGCCGCGGGCAACAGCGGCGCCGGCAGGCATCGCTGCCGAAAACCCGCTGGAGCGCTTCTTTTTTGGCCAGCCGCAACTTCCTATATGAAGCCGTGACCGTGAAAAACAGCCAGGAAACTGCCATTGCCGCCTTCCCTTACGTCCCTGACAGACAGCGCGTTGATCGCTCTCGACAATCTGGCCGACCGTGCGAGCAACCTCACCCATCCGACATTGCGGCTTGGCGTCACCGGCCTTTCGCGGGCGGGCAAGACGGTTTTCATCTCCTCCCTCGTCCATAACCTCCTGAATGGCGGCCGGTTGCCGCTGTTCGAGGCCATGCGATCCGGGCGCGTCTCGAATGTTCGCCTCGAGCCGCAACCGGACGACGCCATACCCCGCTTCCAGTATGAAGACCACATCCAGGCGCTGGTACGCGACAGGCTCTGGCCGGATTCGACACGGGCGATCTCGGAATTGCGGATAACGCTGGATTATCAGAGCGCCAGCGGTTGGGGCCGATGGTTTTCGGCCGGCAAGCTCTCCATCGATATCGTCGATTATCCCGGCGAATGGCTGCTCGATCTACCGCTTCTGTCGCAGGACTATAAACAGTTCAGCGACGCGACGGTCGCCCTTGCCGGGAGCGGCATCCGCGCCGAACTGGCGCAAGAATGGCTGGCTATCGCCTCCTCGCTCGACATCAACGCGCCCGCCGATGAAATGACGGCCCGTCGTCTGGCCGAAAGCTTCGCGGCCTATCTGAAGGCCTGCAAATCCGACGAGAGGTCGCTTTCCACCTTGCCGCCCGGCCGTTTCCTGATGCCCGGCGACCTGGAGGGATCGCCGGCGCTGACCTTCGCACCGCTTCCGGGCCTGACAGACGAAAAAGCGCCCAAGGGCTCGCTGCGCGCCATGATGGAACGGCGCTACGATGCCTATAAGTCGATTGTGGTCAAACCCTTCTTCCGCGAGCATTTCGCCCGCCTCGACCGGCAGATCGTGTTGATCGACACGCTGCAGGCCGTCAATCGCGGACCGGAAGCTGTTCAGGATCTGGAACGGGCGCTCGGCGATGTTCTTGCCTGTTTCCGCCCCGGCACCAACAGCCTGCTGTCATCGCTGATCGGCCGACGCATCGACAAGGTGCTGATCGCCGCCACCAAAGCCGATCACCTGCATCACGAAAGCCATGACCGGTTGGAGCGCCTGACCCGACGTCTGGTGGACCGCGCCATCACCACTATAGGAATGAATGGCGCCGGCATCGAGGTCATGGCGCTTGCCTCCGTGCGCGCCACCCGTGAGGCAAGCGTGCGGCAGGACGGCCACGAGCTTCCCGTCATCGTCGGCACGCCGATGGCGGGTGAAACCATCAATGGCGAGACGTTCGACGGCAATCGCAAGACGGCGATCTTCCCGGGCGACCTGCCCGACGATCCGGAACCGCTGTTCCGCAGCATCGACCAGGATGGCGACAAGGCGACACTGCCTGACGTCAATGTCGTGCGTTTTCGCCCGCCCAACATTGACGAGCCGGGCAGTGGCGGCATCCGGCTTTCCGTTCCCCATATCAGGCTCGACCGCGCCATGCAGTTCCTGTTCGGAGACAAGCTCGCATGAAGGTTCCCACACAAAACGATCCGCAGACACGCCGTCCCGCCGCTTTCTCGCTCGAGACCGAGGAGACGGCACGGCCGGCCGCCACACAAAAACGCGCGCCGCGCAGCTTCGACGCCGAGATTTCGCTGACGCCCGACGAGGACGATCCGTTTCTGGCGCCTGAGGAGATTGATGCGGCCACGCTGCCGGTGGCGTCTCCGAAGAAAAGCCGATTCTCCTTCGGCAAGCTTGCGCTCGGCGCGCTTGGCGTCCTGTTCTCGCTCGCCTTCGGGCTTTGGGCGGATCAACTCATCCGCAACCTGTTCTCCCGTTCCGACTGGCTGGGTTACACAGCCACTATCGCTCTTATTGTGGCGCTTTTCGCCGTTCTCGCCCTTGTCGGCCGCGAGGTCTTCGGCATCATGCGGCTCAACGCCGTGCAATCCTTGAAGGCCGATGCCGAGACGGCGACACTCGACAAGAGCCCGAAACCCGCACGCGCCATCGTCACCCGCCTGAATGCCGTCCTCTCCCACCGGGCTGAAACGGCAAAGGGACGTGCGGCGCTGAAGGAAACGGAAAACGACGTGATCGACGGCCCGCATCTGATCGAGCTTGCCGAACGTGAATTGCTCGTTCCGCTCGACCGGCAGGCCCGCGCCCTCATTCTCAATTCGTCCAAGCGCGTCTCCGTCGTCACCGCCGTCAGCCCGCGCGCGGTGGTCGATCTCGCTTATGTGCTGTTTGAAGTGACGCGGCTGGTGCGCGCCATGGCGGAGCTTTATGGCGGCCGTCCCGGCACGCTCGGCATGTTGAAGCTCCTGCGCGATGTCGTCGCCCATCTTGCCGTCACCGGCTCGATCGCCGTTGGCGACGGGCTTGCCCAGCAGGTTCTCGGCCATGGCCTTGCCTCGAAACTCTCCGCCCGCCTCGGCGAAGGCGTCATCAATGGCCTGATGACGGCGCGAATCGGTATTGCCGCCATGGACCTTTGCCGTCCGCTTCCGTTCAGGGCGGTGAAGCGGCCGGGCATCGGCGATTTCATGTCCGACCTTACACCTGATTTAAGCGGTGGAAAAAACACTGAAAGAGCCTGATCCGCCGGGCATTCGCGGTTCAAAAGGTTACGGATGAAGCCGTAAATGAGAGCGAAATAAACCAAGCATTAACCATTCCACCGGTAGATTGCAGCCTATCGAACAGGCTTCTTCGCCGGGGAAAGTATCATGTATTCGCGCTTCTTTTCGCTTGTGGGCGGGCTTGCCGCCATTTTGTCCGTCAGCGGCGGTTTCGGCATGTCTGATGTGCAGGCAGCATCGCGCGATCGCGACGACGTGTTCTTCCGCTCGGTCGCCGGTGTCTGGAAAGGCCCGGGCGAAATCGTCGCCGGCAAATACAAGGGGACGAAGTTCACCTGCGATCTGACGGGCGAACCGCTCGACGACAAGCAGACCGGCATCAAGCTCGGCGGCACCTGCCGCGTCGGCGTCTTCAGCCAGCCCATGTCGGCCGTTATCAGCCAGAAGGGCAATTCTTACGAGGGCAAGTTCCTCGACGGCGCCGAAGGCAAGGGACTGGACATCACCTCAGGTCAGGTCAGCGGCGACAAGGTCGTCGTCGGCATCAATCGCGCCAAGCTGAATGGCGCGATGGTCGCACGCGTCTCCAAAGACAATTCGATGAATATCACAATTTCCGTCAAGGTCGCCGATCAGATGATTCCGGTCATCGGTGTGACGCTGGCGCGCGATATAGACCAGCTCGCCGTCGGTTCGATCAAGCCCTAAAAGCCCTACTCTTCTCAGCCATCGCCAAGCTGGAGTGTCCACCACTCCCGTTTTTCGTTTGCGCTGACAATGCCGGTCTTGTCCGCCTGCTGAAGCCATTCCCGCACGGGCTTACCTTTTACCTCGAGGTCGGGCGCGATATCGGCAAGCGGCATCAGCACGAAAGCGCGCTCCGCCATGCGCGGATGCGGCACTTCGATGCTCTCTGTAACGATAATATCATTCCCATAGGTCAACACATCGATATCGATGGTACGCGGTCCCCAGCGTTCCGTTCGCACCCGCTTCATGCCCCTTTCGATATCGAGGCAGAGTTGCAGCAGCGCCGGCGCAGTCAGCGACGTTTCTACGAGGGCGCAGCAATTGAAGAAATCCGCCTGATCGGTCTTTCCCCAGGGCGGCGTGCGGTAGAGGCCGGAAACAGCTTGTACCCGGCAATCATCATGCGCGTCGAGTTCGCGCAGCGCCCGCGCCATGGCGGCAGTGGGATCGCCGATATTGCCGCCGAGGCCCAGTGCGGCGACGGTCATCTTTTCAGGCACGGTGTTCAACACTCACCTGCGCATAGTCGAGAATTCCGGGAACCGGCGCCGAGGGTTTACGCACCGTGATCTTGAGCCAGACGATCTGCGGATAACGGGCGCGCAGCGCCTTGGCGATATCGTTCGCCAAAGCCTCGATGAGATAACGACGCTGCCCGACGACGATTTTTTCGATGACGGCGAAGGCCACCCCATAATCGACGGTATTTTCGATATCATCGGTTTCCAGCGCATCACCTGCTTCGACCTCCATCTCGGCATCGACGAAAAAGCGCTGGCCCAGCACCTCCTCCTGCTCGAGAAGGCCATGACGGGCGAAAAAGGAACAGTTTTTCAGGATGATGGTATAGCGGCTCATCGCATCGCCTCCATGGCAGGATTGTTCACCTGAAAGCCGCGCATCTTCGGACACGGCATTCCGGCACTCATTAATCTACGCATCGGCCTTTGCCGACGATTTGGCAAGAACCGCATCGGCAATAGCCAATGCATCGCGGGTAGCGGCGACATTATGCACGCGAAAAATCGAAGCACCCGCAAGCCTCAGGATCGCGGTGGTCGCAGCCGTTCCGATATCGCGTTCTTCCGCCACATCCCTGCCAGTCAGCGACCCGATGAAACGCTTGCGCGACGTGCCGGCAAGAACCGGCAGGCCAAAAGCGGCAAGTTCCGCGAAACGGGCCATCAGCGCGACATTTTCGCTTTCATCCTTGGCAAACCCGAAACCGGGATCGAGCACCACGGCGTCGCGGGCAATGCCTGCATCCTCGGCTATCTCGAGAGAGCGATTGAGGAATTCGAACTGGTCGGCGATGACATCGGCAAGCTTCTGCCGGTCGCGGCCGGTATGCATGATGCAGACACCGGCGCGGGTGGCAGCAACCACGCCCGCCATGTCAGGGTCCTTCTGCAGGCCGAAGACGTCATTGACGATATGTGCGCCCGCTCCAATTGCCAGCCTTGCCGTCGACGCACGATAGGTATCGACGGAAATCAGCACATGGGTCTCGCGGCGCAATTTCTCGATGACCGGCAGCACCCGGTCCTGTTCCTCTGCCTCCGTGACAGCGGCAGCACCCGGCCGCGTGGATTCGCCGCCGATATCGATGATGTCAGCCCCCTCTTCCACGCAGGTCAGCGCATGGGAAAAAGCCGCATCGACGGCGAGATAACGGCCGCCATCGGAAAAGGAATCAGGCGTTGCGTTGACGATGGCCATAATACGGCCACGCCCATCAAGTTTCAGGGAGCGACCATGGGCCGCTTGCCACGCGTTGCTGCCGACTGTTATCACGTAACACGCGCCTTTCGGGACTAACGGAGTGTTATGCCAATTGTTATAAGTTCCGCTCCGCCTATGCAGCAAACCTTTTTCGAGTTCAACCGGAAGGCCGGGTCATGACCAAATCATCACGTGCTCTTTGCGCCGCTTTAGCGGCCGCACTGGCGCTTTCCCTGCCCGGATCGGCTTCTTCCGAAACAATCGTCCGCAAGACCTATTCCTATTTTTCGATCAGCGGCAAAACCGCCGCCGATCTCGACCAGCAGCTTTCCAGACATGGTCCGCTGACGCGCAATACCGGCGCGCGCCATCCTGGCGCCACCGAAATCAAATTCGGCGGCGAGCTCACTTATGTGGAAAAAAACGGCCTTTGCAGCGTCGGAACCGCCAAAGTAGTGTTGAACACTCGCATTCTCCTGCCGAAATGGAAAAACCGCCGCCGCACCACGGCGGAACTGGCCTTCATCTGGGATACGCTGCTTGCCGATATCAAACGCCACGAGGAGCGCCACGCGGAAATCGCCCGCACCCATGCTCGCTCGCTTGAAAGGCAGCTGACGGGGCTTCGGCCGCAGAAAAGCTGCGAGACGCTGCAGAAAATGGTCGGTAAGATCACCCAGACGGTGATGGACGAACACGACCGCGATCAGTTGCGCTTCGATGTGGTGGAATCAAAAAATTTCGATGCCCGCATGACCCGGCTTTTGAAGAACCGGCTCGAACAGGGTCAGAACCGCCGCTGATCGGTCTCACACCCTATGCCATTCGCTTCACATCGAGCACGGACATGACGTTACGTCATGTCCGATATCACCCGTGAATTCTCGTCATGGTGCCGTCGCCAAGACTCATTGTACGTTCTTCGTACGGTATGGGATCATTCGGCCAAGCGGCTTGAGGCTCCAGCCGTCTCCGGTTCTCCCGGTGCGCACTTGAGGGCTCGCAGGTGTTTCCTCCCTCGCCTGCATGCTGCGTACCCGCCTCGCCCCGCTCCCCGCTACCAGGTGAGCGGGGCTTTTTCTGCGTTTAGCAATGACGAAATATTTCAGCCCTGACGTTCGGGAACATGGACGACGAGACCATCAAGCTCGTCGTTCATCTTGATCTGACAGGAAAGGCGCGAGGTTGGGCGCACGTCGAAAGCAAAGTCCAGCATGTCCTCTTCCATCGGTTCCGGTCCGCCGACGCGCTCAGCCCAGGCGTCGTCGACATAGACATGACAGGTCGCACAAGCGCAGGCACCGCCGCATTCCGCATCGATGCCGGGAATGGAGTTGCGCACCGCATTCTCCATGACGGTGGAGCCGTTGCTCACGTCGAGTTCATGGGGCGTGCCGTCAAAGGCAACGATGGTCAGTTTTGTCATGCCGGAAATCCAAAATGTGATCTAAGAACTGTTCTAAACACATAGAAAGGCCGGTCCGCCTTGGCAACCCGCTTCAAGGGCGCGCAGACGCAACCGGCCTTGCAAAATGACAAATTTGATGTGTTACGCCTCAGCGGCAAAGCTTGAGGATGAAATTTTCAGCTTCGACAATGGCCGCCGCAAGTTTTGCAATCGCCGCGCTGTCATTGCCCTTGTCCTCCACCACGGCCGCGGCCGCGGAAACGGCGGAAGCGCCGACGGCCTGGGCCGACCCTTTAAGACGGTGCGCTGTTGCCATGACGGCCTTGTCATCGGCGTCCGCCATGTCATGCAGGGCGGCGCGGGCGTTGCGGCTGAAAAGTTGCAGCACCTCGATCTCCAGATCCTTGTCGCCCATTGTCTGGCGGGCAAGATGATCGAAATCGATAGGTTTTTTACCGGCGGCGGGTGCGCCGCCGCAATTGTCGGGAGCTTCGAAAGCAATACTGACCGCTGCCATGAATGAAATTCCTGTCTCGCCGTTTCCTGTTTCGTGTCACATCTGTGTCGTATTCACGCATCCGGACCGCTGCTATCGGCTTAAATTACGGCGTGACGCAGGCGAAAATCTTCTGCTATGGTTAATTTATGTTAAACTTATGCGAAACAAGGCGTTCAGCGTGAAACTCAGGTTTAAAAACTGTTAAAAAGCCGACACTTCGCCGCCGTCGCAAATCCGCATTAATTGTTTCGAACACCTAAATGTGTCACTACGGTACTGCCGTTCTCACAGGGCTTAAGCTCAAGCTTTGTTATTACGGCACAGTGATGTAATTTCGCCCGAAAGCTGGACCACCAGCAATTCGGGATTTGGTAAGTGGCGGAACTGCCCTCTCTTGAGGGAAAGTTTCGTTGGCATGATGGCGGCAGTCCGCTTGCGGAACGCAAGTGGTCAACGGCATGAAGCCGGGCGTATGTGTAACGAGGCGTAACCGCATGGCGAATAACAAGATCAGCGACTCTGTCGACGAGACTGCATTTCAGGCATTGGAAGATGCCTTGCAGCTTGGCGCTTTCGAAGAAAAGCCGGAGACGCAGAAAACTGCAAAGCCGAAGCAGCCGGAGGCCAGAGTGAAGGAAGCAAGCAGACAGACCCCTGCTCCCGAGGCCGCCCGCGCGCCTGCCGAACAGACGCCCAGATCCCCCAATCTCGAAGCCGCCAATGACGGCTCCAAGCGCAGCCCGGCGATGATCCTGAAATCGCTGGAAGGCGGCTCCATCGGCGGCGCATTGCGCAACGCCACGATCATGTCGGTCATCTGGGCGCTTGGCGGCCTTGGCATCGCCCATCTTCTTTACGGCAATGCGCTTTGGAACATCGGATCGGTCGCCGATCTCACCGCGATCCCCGGACTGATGGCGATCGTCGTCGGCATTCTCGTTCCCGTCATGCTGTTCTTTGCCTTTGCGATCATGATGGCGCGCGCCCGCGATCTGCGAAATGCCGCCCGATCCATGGCCGAAGTCGCCCTTCGCCTCGCGGAACCGGAAACGGTCGCGTCCGACCGCATCATGTCCGTCGGCCAGGCGGTTCGCCGCGAAGTTTCGGCCATGAATGACGGTATCGAGCGCACCATTGCGCGAGCGACGGAACTCGAAACCCTCGTTCATTCCGAAGTCAATGCGCTTGAGCGCAGCTACGCCGACAACGAACTGCGCGTGCGCAGCCTCGTCCAGGAACTGACCGCCGAGCGCGACGCTATCGTCAACCATGCCGAGCGCATCCGCTCCTCCATCGTCGGCGCGCAGGAACAGATCAAGGAAGAATTGTCCATCGTCGGCGAAGAGCTTTCGATGCGGATCGCCACGACCGGCGAGGCCTTTGCCTCGATGATCGACACGCGCTCGGCCGCGCTGCTCGAAAAATCGCGCGCTTCGACCGAAGCGATGGGCAGCCTGATCGCCGCCAAGACCGAAAATCTGTTGCAGGCGTTGAACTCCTCCGGCTCGACGATATCAAACGAATTCGACATGCGTCTTCATAACCTCACCTCGACGCTGGACGAGCGCGGTGAAGTGCTGCTGGAGCGTTTCGCGATCCATGCATCGACGCTGGATAGCGGCGTGGAAAGCCTCAACAGCGCGCTTGAGGAGCGCACCCGTCAGCTCAACGAGACGCTGTCGACGCGCACACTGGAACTCAACCGCAATATCGAACGCGGCCAGCAGGTCATCGGCGGCTCGCTGGATACGGTTCTCGACAAGCTGTCCACGACGCTTGAGGAAAAGGGCCTGTCCTTCCGCCAGAGCCTGCAGAGCACCGCCGACGATGCTATCATGGATCTCGATCTTCGTTCCGGCCTCTATGAAGAGCGCATGCAGGCGACGGTCGGCCAGGTCAATTCGGCCTTCGACGAGCATGTGGCGCAGTTTGCCAGCGCCTTCGACCAGCGCGCCGGCAGCCTCGACAGCAAGTTGATGGAAAGCCTCGCCCGCATCAACGAAACCGTTGCCGGCGGCTCCGAAGCGCTTGACACCATGCTGAATGTCGGTCTTGAGCGGATCGGCACCACCATGACCGACCAGTCGCTGGCGCTCGCAACCGCGCTGGGCACGGGTCAGGAAATGCTGGAAAGCGCGCTTGACAGCCGGACCCAGGCCTTCAGCGATGCCATCGGCCAGCGCACTGCCGAAATCACCGATGCCTTCGCCAATTCGCATGCGAAGATCGACACCGTTCTGGCGGAACGCAGCAACGCCCTGTTCGGCGCGCTTTCGGCCAGCCAGGACCGTTTCGACGAAGCGCTCGCCAGCCGCTCCCTCGCCATTACCGGCGCGGTTTCCGGCACGGCCGAACACCTCGCCGCGATGCTCGACGAACGCGCCGCTGCGATCAACAGCGTTGTTGCCGATGTGGAACGCCGTCTTGCCGAAACGCTCGAAACCCGGGCAGCAGCCATCACCGGCGCGGTTTCCGGCATAGAAGACCGCATCTCCGACACGCTGGAAAGCCGCACAGCTGCGCTGCATGACGTCGTCTCCGGCGCGGAAAGCCGTATCGCCGAGACGCTCGACGGCCGCACCGCCGCTCTTTCCAGCGCGATTTCCGGTGTCGAGGAGCGTATTGCCGACACGATGGACAGCCGCACGCTGTCGCTCGACATGACCTTCGCCAATGTCGAAGAACGGCTTTCGGAAACGCTCGACAACCGCACGTCTGCCCTCACCGGCATTGTCGCGAGCGCTGAGGAAAAAATTGCCGGCGCGCTCGACAGCCGCACGGCCACCTTCGGAGACGTGGTAGCGGGTGCGGAAACCCGTATCGCGGAAACGCTGGACGGTCGCACAGCCGCTCTCAACGCCGTTGTTTCGGGTGCCGAGGAACGCATCGCCGATGCGCTCGACAGCCGTACCATGGCTCTTGACATGACATTCTCCGGCGCGGAAGAAAAAATCACCGAAGCGCTCGACACGCGCACTGCGGCCCTTGGCGAACTCGTGGCCGGTGCCGAGATCCGGATTGCCGGCGCGCTCGACAGCCGCACAGAGTCGCTGAAGACTGTCGTGTCCGGCGCCGAAGAGCGGATCACAGATGTGCTCGACAGCCGCACCATGGCGCTCGATATGAGCTTCTCCGGTGTCGAAGAAAAGATCGCCGATATTCTCGATGGTCGCACAGCCGCTCTCAATAACGCCGTTGCCGGTGTTGAGGACCGCATCGCCGGCGCTCTGGACACGCGTACTGCTGCACTTTCCGGCATTGTTTCCGGTGCCGAGGAACGCATCGCCGATGCGCTCGACAGCCGTACCATCGCGCTCGACATGACGATTTCCGGTGTCGAAGAGCGGATCGCCGAAGCCATGGATGCGAGAGCGTCGTCGCTCTCGCTTGCGGCGGCCGGCGTTGGCCAGCGTCTGGAAGCCACCGCATTCACGCTTGAAAACGCGCTGGCCAGCGGCCACGATCGCCTGGAAACCATGCTCGGCTCGCAGGCCGAGCGCATTGCCGGTTCGCTGGAGCGCAATAGCGGCCTGATCGAACAGAGCGTCTCGGGCGCGGCCGACCGCATCGAAAGTGTCGTCGAAGACGGCAGCAGCCGCTTTGCCCAGACAGTGGAAGAAGGCGTCTCGCGTCTCGAAAGCAATCTGTCGCAATCGCATGAGAATATTCGCACCGCGCTCGACCAGCGTCAGGCGGACCTTGCCGCGACGCTCAACTCCGCCACGGCCCAGATGGGCGACATGCTTTCCGAGCAGGCGATGATGATCGGCACCACTGTCGCCTCCAGCGCCAGCATGCTGGAACTGTCGCTCGAAACCCAGCAGGAAGCGCTGCAGAAGACGATTGACGGCAGTGCTGCGACGCTGGAAGAACGTCTTCGCAACAGCGCCGGCGATATCGCCGTCAAGATCGGCGAAGCAGCCCGCGAAATCGGCGGGGCCACCGACGCCCTCTCCAACCGCATCGAAACCTCAATCGGCAATGTCAACACCCGTCTCGACGAGACCGGCGCACGCATCGAGACCTCGCTCGATACGTTGCAGGCACGCGTCGGTGGCGATCTGGCCAATGTGAACACCTCAATCGAGGATGCCGGTCGCCGCTTTGCCGAAGCGCTGGAAGACAAAACGGCCGTGTTCGCCCGCACCAGCGACGAGGCAGCCGAGCGCATCACCGGCATTCTGGACGAGCAGACCACGCGCGTCGCAGACACGTTCGAAAGCCGCACCAGCCGTCTGGCGGAAACCTTCGATAGCGGCACGGCCCGCATCGATGAGCGCCTCGGCACTATGGACCGGGCGCTGACCATCGGTCTCGAAAATGTCAACCGCACCATTGAAGGCAAGGCGACTGATCTAGCGCTGAGCCTGCGCGGCGCGGTCACCTCGGCCACCCAAAGCATCGGCGACGAAGCGGCCCGCTCCTCCGCCCTGCTCTCGAAATCCGGCTCGGAGTTTGCAGAACAGGTGCAGGCGCAGAACGAAGCCTTCACCAAGGCCATCGAAGAGCGCTCCGGCGAGATCGTCAACCGCATTTCCGATGCGCAGACCCGTCTCTCCGGCCAGGCCGCCGCCGTCGCCCAGACCTTCTCCGAAGCGGGCAACATCATCGTCAACAAGGTTGCCGAGGCTGAAGCCGTCGTCCGCTCTCAGGTCGGCGTCATCTCCGAAACGCTGACGGGCGTTGAATCCGCCCTCGACGCGCGTGGCGAATCCATTCGCTCGGCGCTTGATAACCGCACCCGCGAACTCAACTCGATGCTGGCTAGCCGCTCCGCCGAACTTTCGCGCCTGATCGAAGAGAAGGCGAAGCCCGTCGTCGACGAATATGCCACCATCGGTCGCGAAGCCGCCGAGAAGATCGTTTCCGCAGCCCAGCAAAGCGCAGATCTTCTGTCGCAGAGCAACAGCGGCATGGTCGGCATGGTGGAACAGGCGATCAGCGATTACGCCGCTGCCGGAACGGATGCGGCCAGCAAGCTGGTCGCCGCCACCCGCCAGAGCACCGACATGCTGTCGGAAACCCATACGGCCATGGCGGACGCCGTCGAACAGGGCATCGACAAATATGCCCGCGCCGGCAGCGATGCGGCCAACAAGCTGGTTGCCGCCACCCGCCAGAGCACGGATATGCTGTCGCAGACCCATAACAGCATGGCGGAAATCGTCGAACAGTCGGCAAGCAACTTCAACTCCGCTGTCGAGCGCGCCGCACAGGGCTTCGGCGCGGCAGATGAAGCGCTGAACGCCTCGGCGACCCGCTTCTCGGAATCCGCCTCGCAGGCCGCCGACATGGTCTCCAGCTCCAGCCGTCTGCTCGAAGGAAAAATCGACCGCCTGTCGAATATTTCCGGCCAGACACTGGCGCAAGTCGCCGGCATCGTCGGCCGCTTCGAGGAACATTCGAAGGTGCTGAGCCAGGCTTCCGAGCTTCTCAATGCGGCACAGTCGAGCCTCGTCGGCACGCTGGAAGAACGTCAGGATGCGCTTCGCAGCCTGTCCGTCGGCCTCGTCAAGCGCTCCGAGGAAATCGAAAGCGCCATGCGTAACGTCGTCGGCGTGGTGGAAAACACCCTCAACGAGGCCGAGGAGCGTTCGCAGAATGTCGCCGGCAATCTGCGTGACAATCTGCAGGCGTCCTTCTCCGATATCGGCCGTTCGCTTGATGAAACGGAACAGCGCGCCCGTTCGGCGGCCCAGACAATGCGGGGCGCCCTGCTGTCGGCCGGTCAGGATGCCAGCCGTTCGATCGAAAGCACGCTCTCCGACGCGCAGAAATATTCCGACGAGCTGGTCAACCGCCTGCGTGGTGGTGTCGAATCCTCGCTGTCGGAAGTCGACAATCTTCTGGGCACCGCTTCGGAAAAATCGAATGCCGCCGCAGCCAACCTCAAGGAAACATTGCGTCAGGCCGTCGAGGACGCTGTCAGCCGCTTTGCCGGCGCGACGGACGAAATCCGCCGCTCCAGCCACGATATCCGCCGCGAGCTGGATGCGACCCGCGCCGAACTGAAGCGTGGCGCTTTCGACCTGCCGGAAGAAGCCAAGGAAAGTGCGGCCGCCATGCGCCGCGCCGTTTCCGAACAGATCAAGGCGCTTCAGGATATTTCGCAGCTCGTCGGTCGTTCGACCCACCAGATGGAAGTCTCCGAACCGGTCGCCCGCGCCATTGCTGCGACCCAGCCGGCAACCGAGCGCCGTGTCGAGACGCGTCCGCAACCGGCAGCCCCGGCTCCCGTTCAGCAGCGCCCGGCCCAGCCGCAACCGGCCCCCACCTTGCGTGGCGCGCTGCCGCTCGAAAACCGTCAGGCACCCGCCCCGGCACAGCCGGTCGCAACTAACCCTGCCGGACGCCGTGAAGAAGGCGGCGGCTGGATCAGCGATTTGTTGCGCGGCGCATCACAGGAAACGCCAGCGGCGTCCGCACCTCGCGCCGGCGCAGAACAGCAGCCCACCCGTGCGGCCGACACCCGCAATCCGCGCCACATGGTGGAATCGCTGAACTCGCTCTCGGTCGACATCGCCCGCGCCATCGATCACGACGCCTCCGTGGAGCTGTGGCGTCGCTACCAGCGCGGCGAGCGTGACGTCTTCACCCGTCGCCTCTACACGCTGAAGGGTCAGACGACCTTCGACGAAATCAAGCGCAAATATGAGCGGGAAGCGGAATTCCGCACCGCCGTGGACCGCTACATTACCGATTTCGAGAAGCTGCTCGCCGACGTGGCTCGCACAGACCGCGACCGTACAGTCACGCAGTCCTACCTCACCTCCGATACCGGCAAGGTCTATACGATGCTTGCCCACGCGGCGGGCCGGTTCAATTGACGAAGGGGAACGCGGAGATGGATACCTCTCCGCGTGCCTATACAGCCTTACTAAAGCGTGGCGCGTTTAATCCGATTCATGCGACACGCTTTGGATTTTTGTTTTTAAGCATGTCTTGCTCCCGAAAACGCTGCACGCTTTTGGGAGATATGCTTTAACAAATGACCGTCGCGGACTAAGCGGCGGTCATTCTGCATTTCGGCCTATGCGCAGTAGATAGTCCCGCTCGTTGAACGGATCGGAACCTGAGCGCCGGCGCGGAGGTGGGGGATTGTCAGTTCGCGCATAGTGGTCGAACGATGTTTCCATCACGCCCATGCCGCTGGTCAGTTCCGGCAGCCGCTGTTGGATACCCCGAACCGCCGCAGACGCAATTGTCCCCTCAAGCCTTGCCACGCCCCCGGAGATAACAGAGTTTCCAGGGGCCGCCCCTGCCTTGGCAAGCAGGGCGATCAACCGCGTCATGGCTGCGGCGGGTGCTTCGAGATGAAAGTGGTCGAACGGCTCGCAAACGAAGGTTCGCGCTTCCTTGAGCGCCGTTGCCAACACCCACGGCGTCAGTTGCCGGAAATCCGCAGCAGTGCTCGATGGAGAGGTATGCCGCGCAGCCGTCATTGCGACGTGACAATCCTGCACCTGCCAGCCGAAGACACCCTGTTTCAGCGTTTCGAATACGGTTTCCTCCACCGCACGATAGAAGCTTGCCGGCATCTGGCCGATTTCCACCTCCAATGCAAAGCTGTTGCCGGTGCCAGCCGCGCGGGGCTCGACGCGAAGCCCCACGGTTGCGAGAAACGGGTTGGGTTCCTTAAACAGGATTTGAAGCCCCTGCCCGATGCCGGAAAGCCTTTGCACGCAGATAACCGTGCTGTCTTCAAAATCGGCCTTGATACCGAAACCTGTCGACAACTCAGACTGAATGATCTCCTTTTGCACCTCACCGTAGAGCGATACGAAAACATCGTTTGTCTCATCGTTCCTTCGCAAACCTATCAGCGGATCCTGCTCGGCCAATTGGTTGAGCGCCAGCCACAGGGCCGCGTGTCCGGACGGCTGCCGAGAAACGACGCGCGTCTCGAGTGTAGGCGGCGCAAAATGAAATGCGCCACCGGCAACGACGTTCACACCCACCCGGTCGCCAACCCTCGCTCCGGCAAGACCGGTGACGCGGGCAATTCGCCCAGCGCAGAGACTTGTCGTATTTTGAACGCGACCGTCCTTGAAGAGTTGTATTACCGTGATCCTCGCCAACCCCCGCGGCATAGGCAGATAATGCCGAAGCCGGATCGTTCCCGATTCAAGGTACAGATAGGACAGTTTTTCACCGCCCCATCCGCGCTCGATCTTGAAGATTTTTCCTACGACCTCACCGTCGGGATCGGGGTTACGAGCGGGCAGCATGTCGGTAATAGCCGAAATCAAAGCCGGCAAACCGGCCCCCGTCATTGCCGCACCGGCAAAAGCCGGATGCACCAACCCGCGGGCAGTCTGCTGCCTGAGCGATCGCGAAAGTTTTTCGAGGTCCGCCCAGTCTGGCGTCAAAAGATAGTCATGCAGCAACTCCTCATCGTTGTCCGCAAGCGTTTCACAGAGACCGGTGAAAAATGGTTCGCTCCCCATATCGGTTGCCGCCACCCGCGCGCGCTTTCCGCCCGCATCGGTGACTGTCGACATAGCGACCGGGCGCACCCGCAACTGACTGGCGAGGTCGTTCACAACCTCGTCATAACGCGCACCGACTCGGTCGACCTTGTTGATGAAGAACAGGAACGGCAGGCCAAGACGTTGCAGCGCCCGCACCAATACACGCGTCTGGGCCTGCACGCCCTCCACGGCGGAAACGACGACCACTGCTGCATCGGGCAGACCCAGCACCCGCTCCACCTCCGCGATAAAGTCGGGGTGGCCGGGCGTATCAATGAGATTGACGTTAGTATCGCCGATCAGGAAAGAGACGACGGCGGCCCTAATCGTGATGCCGCGTTGCCGTTCCAGTTCGAGACTGTCTGTCTGCGTATTGCCGGTATCGACGCTGCCCAGCTTGTCGATCACACCGGCGTCAAAAAGGAGACGCTCCGTAAGGCTAGTCTTACCTGCGTCCACATGGGCGAGGATGCCCAGATTCAAAGTGCGCATGAACCCTCAACTTCTCAAAAACTCCAAGGTGATTTTTTTGAGAAGGGACTCGGCGCATTGGGACCTCTATGTGCGGAAACCGTGAGTTATTAAGCGCATCTCCAACAGTTTGCGGAGAGGCTGAGGAATTTAGAACCTGGGTCGCGATAGATGTCAAGCATGACAGGATCGGCACCTCTACCGGCGCAAACAGGGTGAGGCCACCGTAAAATTCCGCGCCCCCCGGAATGCTGCGCCATTATGCCGATGTCAAATCTCGAACGTGCCCGATGCCACCCGCACCGCGTGGCCGCCGATACGGGCGCGGGCGATTTCGCCGTCCTTGATGTCCATACGCAAATGGATATGAGACGGTCGTTCCATCTCCACGCCCTGTTCGATGAGCAGCGGATAATGGCCGTCGGTCAGGCCGTCGAAATGGTGGATGGCGCCGGAGAGAGCGGCCGCGGCTGAACCGGTGGCAGGGTCTTCCGAAATGCCCATATCCGGAGAGAACATGCGGGCGTGGAACTTTGCCGCGTGATTGACGCCGCCGCGACAGTAGATATAGGCCGCCGTCAGGCGTCCTTCCACCAGCGGCGCGGTGCGCAACCACAGATTAGCATCGAAATCCATCTCCCTGATGGCGGCGATATTGTGCAGGGGTACGAGCAGGAACGGCACACCGGCGGTCCAGATCGACGGCACGTGATTCTCAAAGCCGAGATGTCCTTCGCTAACGCCCAACGCATCGGCAAGCGCCGTGTGATCGAGCGGCAACTCGACGCGGGACGATTTGCGCGGCAGGTCGAATTCGGCGAAGCTGACCGCACCGGGGCGCATCTTCACCGCACAACGCACCGGACCCACCTGCTCTTCCAGTACGCAGACCATATCGATGTCGTCATCGCCCACGCCGCGATTTCGCTCGGCGATGGCCACCGCCGCGCCGACTGTCGGATGGCCGGCAAAGGGTAACTCGCCCGAGGGCGTGAAGATGCGCAGCGAGGCCGCATGGGCCGGATTGCTGGACCGGTTGACGAAAACCGTTTCGGAAAGGTTCATTTCCCGCGCGATCGCCTGCATCGTGGCCTGGGGAAGATCATCGGCGTCATACATGACCGCCAGCGGGTTCCCCGCCATTTTCGTTTCGGTAAAGACATCGTAGATATCGTAGTTCAGCGCCACATCCATCTCCTGCCACTCGTCATTCCGACTGCCTTAGGCAAACTGCATCAGGCCGCCCCGCATCGCAACCCTTGTCCGTGAGTGGAAATCAAGAAGCTGTGGACCGGATCGGTGCGGTCCGCCGTCCGGGAACGCCTGCGCCTGTGAAAGGCCTTGTCGCCAGCCGCCGTCTTCATGTACCAAGGGTGCGTCTGGCGGTTTGTCATCGACCTCCCTGTCGAGGTTTCAAGATTTCGAGCCGCTTCAACGGTTTACAGCGCCTTGCGTGGACGGTTTCCGGTCTGCGCCTTGTCGAGGGAAGCGGATGTCGCATTCTACCTATTCACTGTCCTTCGTCGCCTCCGCAACCGAAGAGGCGCAGGCCGCGCTGAAAGAGCTGAAAGGCATTTACGGCGATACACCTTTCGAAGAGGCTGAAGTGATCGTCGCGCTCGGCGGCGACGGCTTCATGCTGCAAATTCTCAACGAGACGATGAATTCGGGCAAGCGGGTCTATGGCATGAACCGGGGGTCCGTCGGTTTCCTGATGAATGACTACCGGGTGGACGGCCTGCTGGAGCGAATCGCGGTGGCGAGCGGCAATGATTTCCATCCCCTGCGGATGACGACGACGGATTCCGACGGCGACGAGTTTACGGCGCTTGCCATGAACGAGGTCAGCCTGTTTCGCCAGTCCCACCAGGCCGCCAAGCTGCGTGTGGAGGTGGACGGCAAGGTGCGGTTGGAAGAATTGATCTGCGACGGCATGATGGTTGCGACGCCGGCAGGCTCCACAGCCTACAATTTCTCCGCCCATGGACCGATCCTGCCGCTGGAATCGCCGCTGCTGGCGCTCACCCCCGTCAGTGCTTTCCGCCCACGGCGCTGGCGCGGCGCGCTTTTGCCGAATAAGGTGACGGTCGATATTCATGTTCTGGAACGCGACAAGCGCCCGGTGAACGCGGTGGCCGACCACACCGAGGTGAAATCCGTTCGTCATGTTCGGATTGCACAATCGCAGGACCGGACGGCAAGGATTCTCTCGGATCCGGACCGTTCATGGTCGGACCGCGTTCTCGCGGAACAGTTCAACAATTGACGCTCGCAATCGACAATGGCCATGCAACTGACAAGACCAATCCTCGCTGCCCTCCTTTTTGCCGCCGCCCTGCTTCCCGCGCGCGCGCAGACGGAAGCGATCGACGCGCTGCCGGTTTCGGCAATCTTCGTCGTCAGCAGCGGCATGTGGGAAGACCGGAATCTTGAGCCGGTGAAAGGCCCCGACGGGCAATTGCGGCCGCCGCCTGCCTCGCCCACGCGCGGCTACTACAAGGTCATCGCCATCCGCCAGGGCGACGGCACGGCAAAAATCTACCTGCAGCGAATCGTCTTTACCGCAGAAGGGCCGAATCTTCTGGAAAATATCGAACTGGAAGAATTCAGCCAGATGAAATCCTATGTCACGGATATTCGTCCCGAAAGTTCGAATGGCGCGCCCGCCTCGCCCGGCTTGTTCGTGACTGTCTACCTGAAAACGGACCCGATGAGCAAGGAAGCTGAAAGCTGGACGATCCTGATCGACGAGCTGGGCGAGATGAAGGTCGAGAAAGCGTCAAACTGATCGGCCCGATGCGCGGGCCGGGAAAGATTACGCTTGCAGCGCCTCCGGGCCGCCAAGAACCGCACCGAAATGATGTTTCCATAATCTCGCCCCGAGTTCACCGCTGCGGTCGAGACTGGAGCCCACCGTAAGCCACGGCAACAGCGTGGGATGCAGCCCCGCATCGAAGAGGGCAAAACCGGCGGCCAGCACGCAGGTATCGGCCTGAATGCCGCAGACCAGCACCCTGTCGAGTTTCAGCGACAGAAGATGGTCGATGACCTCCCGGGGTGGCGCATAACCGTGTTTGATGAATATGCGATCTGCCGCAACAAGCGACTCGTCGTCCCTGCCCGGTTTCCAGCCGAGTTGCCGCTCAAAGGGTGTTACGCTTTCGTCATGGCGCTCGACGGTGGCGATACTGGGCATTGTCAGGGCGAGAGCGGATATTTCCGCCACCAGCGCAGCCGGCGGATTGAAGCTCGACTGGACGTCGACGATATAGAGCGCCTGTTTCATGCTTGTTCTCCAACGAAAAAACCCTCGCAATGGGTTTGCGAGGGTAATCTTCTTCAATCGACGCACTTGAAGCGTCAGTCGATATCCGCGACTTCCACATCCGCGCCGCCGCTGATGCGGTGCGCGAGAGCGGCTTCCATGAACTCGTTCAGATCGCCGTCCAGCACGTTGCCGGGTGCAGTGCTTTCCACACCAGTGCGCAGATCCTTGACCAGCTGGTAAGGCTGCAGAACATAGGAACGGATCTGGTGGCCCCAGCCGATATCGGTCTTGGAAGCGGCCTGCGCATTGGCTGCCTCTTCCCGCTTCTGTAACTCCACCTCGTAGAGGCGGGCGCGCAGCATGTCCCACGCCTTGGCGCGGTTCTTGTGCTGGGAGCGCTCCTGCTGGCAGGCAACGGCAATACCGGTCGGAATGTGCGTGATCCGCACGGCCGAGTCGGTGGTGTTGACGTGCTGGCCGCCTGCGCCGGATGAACGATAGGTATCGATGCGGCAATCGCTTTCGTTGACGTCGATCTGGATCGAATCGTCGACCACCGGGTAAACCCAGACGGAAGAGAACGACGTATGGCGACGCGCATTGCTGTCATAGGGCGAAATACGAACGAGACGATGCACGCCCGATTCCGTCTTCAGCCAGCCGAAGGCATTGTGGCCCTTGACGAGGATCGTCGCGGACTTGATGCCGGCTTCTTCGCCGTCGTGAACTTCGAGCACCTCGACCTTGAAACCTTCACGGTCGGCCCAGCGGGTATACATGCGCAGCAGCATGTTGGCCCAATCCTGGCTTTCGGTACCACCGGCGCCGGAATGCACTTCGAGATAGGTATCGTTGGCATCGGCTTCGCCTGACAGCATGGCTTCCACCTGACGGCGGTTCGCTTCGCTTCTCAGTGCCTTCAACGCGTCTTCGGCATCCTTGACGATCTCGTCGTCGCCTTCCATCTCGCCGAGTTCGATCAGCTCGATATTGTCCTTGAGCTGCTGCTCGAGCGCCCTGACGCCATTGATGCTGTCATCCAGCTGCTGGCGCTCGCGCATCAGCTTCTGAGCCTCAGCGGCATCGTTCCAGAGGGTCGGGTCCTCTGCCTTGTTATTCAACCAGTCCAGTCGTCTTATCGCCTGGTCCCAGTCAAAGATGCCTCCTCAGCAGGCTTATGGCCTGCTTGATTTCGTCGACTACGTTCACGATTTCATTGCGCATTTCGCTGGTTCTTCACCTTCATTGAAACTCGTTGCTCAAATAAATGCGGGGGGCGCGGATGTAAAGACCCGCGCCCCCGCCAAACGTCAGGAGTGATATCAATAAAGACCGCCGCCACCGCCGGTGATGGCCTGCTGCGCCTGCGGCGAGGTCTTCAGAATGTCTTCCTGCGACATGTATCCGTCATCGCCGATGACAGAGAAGGTGGAAGCGGGACCGGTGCCGGGCTTGAAGGCTTCCATGATGGTGTCCGGCTCGCCCTCGACCGCCGCCATGCCGGTCTTGCGGTTAACGGCGACGAAGTTCATGCCAGCAGGCACGATGAACTTACTCGGCTCCATGTGCTTGGCCGCATCGGCGATGAATTCGCCGAAGATCGGCGCCGACAACGAGCCGCCCGTGCCGCCGCGGCCGAGAGGCGCCGGCGAATCGAAGCCGATATAGAGGCCGGCGACCATGTCCGGCGTATAACCGACGAACCAGGCGTCCTTTTCATCGTTGGTCGTGCCCGTCTTGCCGGCAACCGGCAGATCGACCTTGATCTTGCCGGCCGCCGTGCCGCGCTGCACGACGCCTTCCAGCATTGAGGTCGTCTGATAGGCGGTCATCGGGTCGAGAACCTGTTCGCGATTGTCGACGATCACAGGCTCGTCCTGGTTCTGCCAGCTTGTCGCGTTGCAGCCTTCGCAGGCGCGTTCCTCATGCCGGAAGATCGTCTTGCCGTAGCGGTCCTGAATACGGTCGATCAGCGTCGGTTTGATCTGCTTGCCGCCATTGGCGAGAACCGAATAGGCAGAGACCATACGCATGACGGTCGTTTCACCGGAACCGAGCGACATGGCCAGAAGCGGCGGCATCTTGTCGTAGATGCCGAAACGTTCCGCATATTCCGCGACCAGATTCATGCCCATGTCCTGCGCCAGACGCACGGTCATGAGATTGCGGGATTTCTCGATGCCGAGACGCAGGGTCGACGGACCCGCAGATCCTCCGCCGTAATTCTGCGGCTTCCAGACCTGACCGCCGGAAACGACCTCAATCGGCGCATCGAGTATGACCGATGCCGGCGTATAACCATTGTCGAGCGCCGCCGCATAGATGAACGGCTTGAAGGAGGAACCCGGCTGGCGCATCGCCTGCGTCGAGCGGTTAAATTCCGACTGCGCATACGAGAAGCCGCCGACCATGGCCAGAACACGTCCGGTATGCGGATCCATCACCACCATGCCGCCCTGCACTTTCGGCGGTTGGCGCAGGCGATATTCATTACCGGCCTTGGCAAGCGGCTGCGCATAAATCACATCGCCGACGGCCAGAACGCCGACCGGGGACTTGGTGGTCGCCTTTTTACCCGTCGCGTCGCGAAAGGCCCAACGCATATTTTCTGCGGCGATATGGCCACGCGTACGCTTGTCGCCCTCTTCCGTTTCCGCATCCGCCTGCACGCCTATATCGACTCCATCGGCCGCAACCGCGAGGACCACGGCGATTTTCCACTCCGGAACGTCGCGCAAACCCTTGACCTTGGCGAGCGCCGCCGTCCAGTCGCCCGTTGTATCGATCTGCTCTACGGGGCCGCGAAAACCGCGACGCTCGTCATATTGAACCAGACCGTCCTGGAGAGCCTTGCGCGCCTCCATCTGGATCTGCGGATCGAACGAGGTACGGACCGATAGCCCGCCTTCGAGAAGCGCTTCCTCGCCGTATTTCTCGACGATTTGGCGCCGGACTTCCTCGGCAAAATAATCGGATGCGAAAATGTGGGCGCCGCCGCGACGCAGATTGACGCCAAGCGGCTGCTTTTTGGCGTCCGTCGCGTCGTCCACAGTGATATAGCCATTCTCGGCCATACGGTCGATCACCCAGTTACGACGCTCGAGAGCAGCCTTTTCGCGACGGATCGGGTGGTAGTTGGCCGGGCCCTTCGGCAGCGACGCGAGATAGGCAGTTTCCGCAATCGTCAGTTCCGTCACGGACTTGTTGAAATAGGTGAGCGCCGCACCGGCAATGCCGTAGGAGTTCAGGCCGAAGAAAATCTCGTTGAGATAAAGCTCGAGAATCTTGTCCTTGGAATAGGTCTGCTCGATGCGGAAGGACAGAATGGCTTCCTTGAGCTTGCGGTCGATGGTCTGGTCGTTGGTCAGAAGGAAGTTCTTCGCCACCTGTTGGGTGATGGTGGAGGCGCCGACCGGACGGCGGCCGGAGCCGAGATTCTGGATGTTGACGAGAATGGCGCGGCCGAGGCCGAAGACATCCACACCCGGATGATTGTAGAAATTCTTGTCTTCCGCCGAAAGGAAAGCGGCCTTCACGCGGTCGGGAATGGCCTGAATCGGCAGGAAAAGGCGTTTTTCATGCGCATATTCCGCCATCAGCGCGCCGTTGCCGGCATGCACGCGGGTCGTCACCGGCGGCTCATAGGTGCTCAGAACTGCGTAATCCGGCAGGTCCTTTGTCACGCCGTGCAAATAAATTGCACCGGCGGCGGCTGCGCACAGAAAAAGCACGCTGGCCAAGCCGAAAAAATATCCAATCAGTCTGATCATACTAAGCTACCGATAATTCGAATCGTAACCATCAACGCCCGACGATATACGGGCGCATCCTTGCATATCGCGTGCCGTTTTGCACACCATACCTTCTATGACAAGCCGGATACGGCAGCATTCGCTGATATGTTACCGGGCGGCAGTCCGCAATCGCGCTCAGGACGCTTTGCCGATTGCCACCGAATCCGCATTCCGAGTAACGCGGCGAATGTGAGTAAAATAGGGCTTCGCCTTCGCAATCGTCCGCAAGACCCAAGAATTGAACAGGTTTTCAGCGGTCAATGGCAGGTCTGCAACAGCATTGCCGCTTCGCAGGCAGCCCTCTCAGCCGCCATTTGCCATGGCCTTGGCGCGGTATCGCCCAATGGCGGTTGCGAGCGTATCGGCCACCTTCTTGCGCCACTCCCCATCGAGAAGCAACTTTTCGTCTTCCGGATTGGAGAGGAAACCGAGTTCCAGCAGCACCGACGGCACATCATGGGCGCGCAACACCATGAAACCGGCGTAACGGTGCGGGTTGTTGATGAGCCCCACCTGCCCCTCGAAGGAGGAGACGATGTTTTCGGCCAGCGTCACAGAAAAGGCCTGGGTTTCGCGGCGGGTGAAATCGAGAAGAATATCGGCGACCTCAGGCGGCTCGCTGGAGGCGGCAACACCCGCGATCTGGTCGGACTTGTTTTCGCGCTCCGCCAGTTCCTGCGCCTGCCGGTCCGACGCCCGGTCCGACAACGTATAGACCGTCGCGCCACGGATGCCCTTTTGTCTCAACGTATCTGCATGAAGGGAAATAAAGAGATTGGCGTTGTTCTGACGGGCGATGGTCACCCGTTCGGACAAGGCGAGAAAAGTATCGGAATCGCGCGTGAGGAACGCCTTTATACCAGGTTCGCGGTTCAACCGCTCGGCAAGTTCCTTGGCGAAAGTCAGCGTGATGACCTTTTCCTCGGTGCCGGTAGTGCCGCCGCTGGCGCCGGCATCGATGCCGCCATGGCCGGCATCGACCGCGATGACGAATTCCGCCGGCCGCGACGTCTTGCCGTCGGGCGCGATCGCTGCAGTCGTCACCGGCGCTGGTGTCCGCCACTGCTGATGCTTCACCAGCTCCGCGAACTTGCCCTTGGTGGTGATTTCCGTATCGAGCACGAAATGGAAAGATTGGCCGCCATCAGCTTTCTTGGTTTCGGCAACCGCCACCTGAACCGGCTTTTTCGCCGTCAGCACGATCCGGGCGCTGTTCTGCCCCATGGTGCCGAAACGGATATCTGAAAAAAGACCGGTCGGCTTCAGCTCGGATGCGGGGAAGCTGAAATTCACCGCCGGAAAGTCGACAACGATGCGGGCGGGCGAATCGAGATAGTGAACATCGAATTCCGGCTCCTCGGCGAAGTCTAGAACGATGCGCGTGCGCGCCTCATCGCCGATGATCCGCGCCTGATGGACAACGAGCGGCTCCACGGCATGGGCCGACGGCGCGACGGAGAAAGAAGCGGCGACGGAAAATGCCAGAGCCGACGCAAGCCGCGCGATTCGCGCGCCAAGCCGCCCTCTCCCACCGAATATCGCTGCGTTGCGCGTGAAATTCATGGCCTTCAAGAAATTCCGTATTTCAGTCATTTTCGATAAACAGCGAGGAAAAACGCCGGTAACAGCGCCATTTCAACCACGCCGTACGATAGTTTGCGCGTTTGCGCCCCACAATCGCAGGCCTTGGTGAACCAATTGTTAACCCGGAAATTCCACCAATAATATGGCATATTTAGCCAGCCTATTGCTATTGTGACAGAGAAAACATACAACACGGATGAGGGTTAAAAGTGTTGACGGGATAGATGCCCGCCGGCTGCCAATCGAAAAAGACGCTGGCGCTGCAAATCGGGCAATCATCTGCCGTCGTTACATTTATCCTGAAACTCGATCAATTCCGGCCGTGGCCGGAGACCTACCCGGTGGCGCTGCCACCGCCGCTCTGAGGAGAGCAAATTCATCGGATCCCAAGGGGTCTATATATTATTGTCGTTCCGCCTGGCCAATGATGTCGCAGCAGTTTTCACATGAACCGGATACCAGGAGCAGGCCAAGCGCCTCGCCGTCGGTCCGGATGCTGCCAGTTTACAGACGCCCGGCAGGAGACTTCATTTCCGGCACATCCTTGCACTCATATGAAAGGCTCGTCCGTGTGGCGGGCCTGTTCTCGTATAAAACAAGGCTGCGCCGAGGAGCACAGCTTACATGGCAGACAAAATGCTTATCGACGCCTCCCACGAAGAGGAGACACGCGTAGTCGTTGTCCGTGGGAACCGGATCGAGGAATTCGATTTCGAATCGGAGCACAAGAAACAGATCCGCGGCAATATCTATCTTGCCAAGGTCACCCGCGTTGAGCCCTCGCTTCAGGCGGCCTTCGTCGATTACGGTGGAAATCGCCACGGCTTTCTCGCCTTTGCGGAAATACACCCGGATTATTACCAGATCCCGCTCGCTGACCGACAGGCCCTGCTGAAAGCAGAAGCCGAGGATCATCGCCGCAGCGACGATTTCGAATCTGCAGACGCCCCCGAGCCCGGTGCGCCCATGATCGACCTTTCGCAGGTGGATCAGCCGGATGTCGGCATTGTTTCCGCAAGCGAAACCACCGAGACCGTTGTCACGGAAGAAGCTGCACCCGTTGTGGAAGCGGTTACCGAAGAAGCAGCCGTCGAGGTCGTCGCGGAAGAAACACCCGCTGAGGAAGAAAAGCCGAAGAAACGCACCCGCCGCCCCCGCGCCAAGAAGAAGACGGCGGAAGAAGAAGCCGCTGCGGCCGAGGCCGCCGAAGCGTCTTCCGAAGACGAGGGCAGCACCGGCGGCGAAATGGCCGCCATGGTCGATACCGACACGATTTCCGAGGAAGTCGAGGGTCTTCGCCGCGGCAATGACGACGATGACGACGACGATGACGATCATCACGAGAAGGAAGTGATCGAATCCGTCGGCGCCGAAGACGCCATGGAAGAGGTTCCGGACCGCGTCGCCCGCAAGCCGCGCAAGCAGTATCGCATCCAGGAAGTCATCAAGCGCCGTCAGATTCTTCTTGTGCAGGTTGCCAAGGAAGAACGCGGCAACAAGGGTGCGGCGCTGACCACTTACCTGTCGCTTGCCGGCCGTTACTCCGTTCTGATGCCGAATACGGCGCGTGGCGGCGGTATTTCCCGCAAGATCACCCAGCCGGCCGACCGCAAGCGCCTGAAGGAAATCGCGCGCGATCTGGACGTGCCGCAGGGCATGGGCGTCATCCTGCGCACCGCCGGCGCCAACCGCACCCGCGTCGAAATCAAGCGCGACTTCGAATATCTGATGCGTCTGTGGGAAAATGTCCGCACGCTGACGCTGAACTCCACGGCTCCCTGCCTTGTTTACGAGGAAGGCTCGCTGATCAAGCGTTCGATCCGCGATCTCTACAACAAGGATATCGGCGAGATCATCGTTTCGGGCGAAGAAGGCTATCGTGAAGCGAAAGACTTCATGAAGATGCTGATGCCGAGCCACGCCAAGGTGGTTCAGCCTTACCGCGACATTCACCCGATCTTCTCGCGCTCCGGTATCGAGGCCCAGCTCGACCGCATGCTGCAGCCGCAGGTGACGCTGAAGTCGGGCGGTTACCTCATCATCAACCAGACGGAAGCGCTGGTTTCCATCGACGTCAACTCAGGCCGTTCGACCCGCGAGCATTCCATCGAGGAAACCGCGCTGACGACGAACCTCGAGGCGGCGGAAGAAGTGGCGCGCCAGCTTCGCCTGCGCGACCTTGCCGGTCTTGTCGTCATCGACTTCATCGACATGGAAGAAAAGCGCAACAACCGCGCTGTCGAGAAGAAGCTCAAGGATTGCCTGAAGAACGACCGGGCACGCATCCAGGTCGGCCGCATCTCGCATTTCGGCCTTCTGGAAATGTCGCGCCAGCGCATCCGCGCTTCGGTGCTGGAATCGACCACGCAGGTCTGCCAGCATTGCGGCGGCACGGGCCATGTGCGCTCCGAATCTTCCATCGCGCTGCATGTTCTGCGTGGCGTCGAGGAATATCTGCTGCGCAACACCACCCACAACATCACCGTGCGCTGCACGCCGGAAACGGCGCTTTACCTGCTCAACCACAAGCGCGGCACGATCGTCGATTATGAAGGCCGCTTCGGTGTGTCCATCATCATCGCTGCCGACGCCGGTGTCGGTGCGCAGCATTTCGCCATCGATCGCGGTGAAGCCGTCGAAAATCCGGTGAAGATCGAAAGCCTCATCCAGATGCTGCCGAACTTCGTGGAAGAGGAAGACGATTTCGTCGCAGAGGTGGAAGAGGACGAAGACGAGGAAGAAATCGTCAAGGCCCAGCCCTCCGAGCCGCGCCAGCAGCAGGGCGACAATGGCGAGGAAGGCAAGCGCAAGCGCAAGCGCCGCCGCCGTCGTCGCGGTAAGGGCGGTCAGAACGACCAGAACGGCGCGCTTGACGCCCAGTCCGAAGGCGACGATGCCGAAGGTGACGACGACGGCGTCGAAACCGATGAGGCCGATGCTGAAAACGAAAATGGTACAGCGGAAGCACTGACGTCCGATGAGGATGGCAAGCGCAAGCGCCGCCGTCGCGGCAAGCGTGGCGGCCGCCGCAACCGTGCGGAAGACGAGGCACTCGACGCCGCGGACGGCGAGGAAGGCGAAAGCGAAGAGGTTTCCGCCGAAGCATCCGTGAATGAAGAACCGACCGCCGCCGAAGTGGTGGAAGGTGTGGTTGCCGACGTCGTTGAGGTTGAAGCACCGAAAAAGCCGCGCCGCACCCGCAAGGCGAAAGTAAAGACTGAAACCGAAGAAGCACCGAAGGCAGAAGCCGTTGAAACGGTAGAGCCGGTGATCGTCAAGGAAACCGTTGTCGACGTCGCCATCGAAGAAGCAGGTGAAGCCTCGGCCGATCTCGCTCCGGAAGCGGAAGCAACGGCGAACGAAGAAAAGGTCCGCGCGAACCGAGGCAGTAATGTCTCGCATTCCGAGCCGGTGGTGACCTCTTCCGGCTCACCCGCAACGCCTGAAGGCGATGAACCAAAGCCGCGCAAGGGCGGCTGGTGGCAGCGCAAAGGCTTCTTCTGAGAGAAGCCACATCTTGGATAAAAGACGCCCGTAACGATGTTGCGGGCGTTTTCTTTTATCGGTGCAAAGAACTTTTTTTCGAACCGCTCACAATTCCTGCGACAGGCACGGGATGAGGAATGGGAAAGGTCAGCCCGTCAAACGGACCGCGTCAACCCGCCATCAACGCGGATATTCTGACCGGTAATATATCCCGCCCCCTCAGAGGCAAGGAATGCCACGGTAGCGGCGATTTCCTCGCTCTTGCCGTAACGCTGCATTGGCACGCTCTCTCGGCGCTCCTCCGTTGCCGGCAGGCTGTCGATCCAGCCGGGCAGCACATTGTTCATGCGCACATTGTCGGCCGCATAGGTATCGGCGAAAATCTTGGTATAGGAGGCAAGGCCGGCGCGGAACACGGCGGATGTCGGGAACATGCTGCTCGGTTCGAAAGCCCAGGCAGTCGAAATGTTGACGATGGCGCCCGCTTTCTGTTTCACCATGATGGGGGCGACGATCCGTGTCGGGCGGATGACGTTCATCAGATAGACATCGAGACCCGTATGCCATTGCTCATCGGTGATATCGAGGATGGAGGCGCGCGGACCATGGCCGGCGCTGTTGACCAGCATATCGATGCGGCCGAATTTTTCGAGCGTCAAATCCGTTAGCCGCTGGAGATCGTCATTGGACTGGTTGGAGCCGGTGGCGCCGATGCCGCCCAGTTCCTGCGCCAGCGCCTCTCCCTTGCCGGAAGAGGACAGGATCGCGAGTTTGTAGCCATCCGCGGCCAGACGTTTCGCCACGGCAGCTCCCATGCCGCTGCCGCCTGCCGTTACAATCGCTACCTTCTCCGCCGACATCGCTTTTCTCCTTGTCCAATTCTAGGGGTGCCCCGCACCATATTGGCCCATCTATAACGGGTTTCAAAGGCGAGTTCGAACCAGAAAGCCTTGCAGCGGCATGCAGAAAAACTGATGCTGAAAAAGTCAGCCTAGCCATTTCCCGCTGCCGGATGGACTTGCCGGCTGTCGGCTGGCGCTTCCTCCCGTTCCTCCAGGCCGTAGTCGCGGATCACCTGCGCGATACGCAGCCGGTAATCGGAAAAAACGCCGGACCGGCCAAGCGACTGCGCGGCGCGATGCGGCAGGGTGTTGCGCCACGCCCTCACCGCCTCCTCATCCCGGAAGAAGGACAGAGAGAGCATCTTGTCCGGATTGCCGATACTTTGAAACCGCTCGACGGACAGAAAACCGTCGACGGTCTCCAGTTCAGCCCGCAGGCCTGCCGCGATGTCGAGATAATGCTGCTTCTCGCCTTCAGCCGGCCAGACCTCGAAAATAACGGCAATCATTGTCCGCCTCCGGCGTGCGGAGCGGAGGCGAGACGCAGGAAAAGCCGGTCCTCTCTGCGAATGAACTGTTCGCGGCGGGCGAATTCGTAGTTTTCCCGCCCCGCGGGATCGGCGGCGAGCCGTGCCCTGTAGGCTTCGTAGGCGGCCAGATTTTCGATGTTGTAGACACCGTAGGCAATGGTGCTCGATCCCTCCTTCGGCGCATAATAACCGATCAGATCGGCCCCGCAGCGCGGTACCGCCTCACCCCATGTGCGGGCATATCGCTCAAAAGCATCGACCTTGAAAGGATCGATCTCGTAGCGGATGAAACAGGTCAGCATCGTTTGTCTCCTCGTATTTTGTCTCTCTCTTTTACGCCATTGCTTTGCATTAATGCTTCGGCTAGAATCGAAGCATGAAAGACGGCCCCCTGATCGCCAATGTCGCCGCGCTGATCGGCGACCCTGCCCGCGCCAACATCCTGACGGCGCTGATGGACGGACGTGCGCTCACCGCAAGCGAGCTTGCCGAAGCCGCCGGCGTGACCCTGCAGACCGCCAGCGGTCATCTGTCGAAGCTCTCCGAGGCGCAACTCTTGAAAGCGGAAAAACAGGGACGTCACCGCTATTTCCGTCTTTCCGACGAGGATGTGGCGCATGTTCTGGAAGCGTTGATGGGTCTTGCCCAGCGCACGGGCGCAGTCCGCGTCCGCACGGGACCGAAGGACAAGGCGCTGCGGGAAGCGCGCATCTGCTACGATCATCTGGCCGGGGAAAGCGGCGTGGCGCTGCTAGCCGCCATCACCGCAAAGGGGCTCGTGACGTTAGGTGATGATCCTGCCTTAACGGAGAGCGGACGCGAGTTCTTCTCAAGCTTCGGCATAGACCTTTCACCGCTCGAGAAGGCCCGTCGCCCGGTCTGCCTGCATTGCCTGGACTGGAGTGAGCGCCGCCATCATCTCGGCGGTGGGCTCGGCGCATCGCTGCTTGAAGCCATGCAGCAACGGGACTGGCTGCGGCGCGGAAACGGAAGGGTACTGACCTTCACGACAAAGGGCGAAAAGGCTTTCAACAGCACCTTCAGCTGCACGCCCACCTGAGCACCACGAACGGATGATCCCGGCTTATTTCAACCAGCCGGCAATACGTCCAACGGCCTCGGCAATGTCAGACACGGAACCCGCATAGGAAATGCGCAGCGCCCTGTGGCCTTCCTCTGGATCAAAATCCATGCCTGGAGTCGTCGCCACATCGATTTCCGCCAGCATGCGCCTGGCGAAATCCATACTGTCGTTGGAAAAGCGGCTGGTATCGACATAGGCGTAAAATGCGCCATCCATCGGGGACGCCAGCGGCAGGCCTATCTCCGGCAGGCGCGCCATCAGGAAATCGCGGTTGGTGCGATAGCTTTCCCGGTAGACATCCAGTTCCTCCGCCGCCGAAAAGGCTGCCGTCGCCGCGAGCTGCGACAGTTCAGGCGCGGAAATATAAAGGCTCTGGGCCAGACATTCGACGGGACGGACCAGATTTTCGGGCAGCACCATCCAGCCGATGCGCCAGCCGGTCATGCAATAATATTTGGAGAAGGAGTTGATGATCACGGCATTGTCGGTGATTTCGAGCGCGCTCGTCTCCTCGCCGACAAAAGTAAGGCCGTGATAGATCTCGTCGGAAATGAAAGCCATGTCGCGGCTTTGGCAATAGCTGGCCAGCCGCTTCAAAGCCTCGCGGCCGGTCACCGTGCCGGTCGGATTGGCCGGACTTGCCAGAAGCACGCCCTTCAGCTTGCAGCCGGCCTTTGTCTCCGCCCGCTCCAGACTTGCCGGCGTCAGCGTATAACCCGTTTCGGCCGTGACCGGCACTTCCACGACGTTGAGGCCGAGAGCTTTCAAAATATTGCGATAGGCCGGATAGCCGGGCCTTGCGATAGCGACATAATCGCCCGCATCGAAAAGGCTGAGGAAAGCGAGATTGAAGGCGGCAGATGAGCCAGTGGTCACGGCGATGCGGGCCGGATCGATGGCGACCTGGTGGCGTAACCGGTAATGGCCGGCGATCGCCTCCCGCAACTCACGCAGGCCGAGCGCATCGGTATAACCGATCCGCCCATGCTTCAGCGCAACCTCAGCCGCCGCAAGCGAGGCTTTCGGTGCAGGATGGGAGGGCTGACCGACCGCCATGGAAATGACGGGGCGGCCCGCCTGCCTGCGCCTGTTCGCTTCCGCCAGAATGTCCATGGCGTGAAAGGGTTCGACGGCGCTCCGCTTCGAGATCGTTATCAAGGGCATGCTCTTTCCTGAACCGTATTTCAGAGACTTGCCGCAGAATCACAATCTTCACAATCATGCGATCATAATGCGGACAAGTATTTTTGCCGTATGGCATTTGGCTTAAAGTAAGGTAATTGCCTTCATAAGATTTCAAGAGGCTCCGGCCGCACAGAATGAGGACCGATATGGCGCATTTTCTCCGTTCCACCCTTCTTGCCAGCGTGACGGCCCTTTCGACGGTATTCGCCTCCCTGCCCGCCCATGCGCTCGACGAGCAGCAGAAGAAGGAAATGGGCGAGTTCATCAAGCAATATCTGATCGAGAACCCGGAAATCATGCTCGAGGTTCAGGATGCGCTTGAGCGCAAACAATATGCGGCGCGCAACGCCAAGGCGGCGGAAGCCGTTGCCGACAACAAGAAGACCATCTTCGAATCAAAATACGATCTGGCGCTCGGCAACCCGGATGGCGATGTGACGCTGGTCGAGTTCTTCGACTATAATTGCGGTTACTGCAAACGCGCCATGGGCGATATGGACGCGATTTTGGAGGGCGACAAGAAGGTGCGCGTCGTCCTCAAGGAATTCCCTATCCTCGGACCGGAATCGGTTGCGGCCCACCGAGTCTCCAACGCCGTGAAGCTGCTTGCTCCGGCAAAATACGCAGAATTCCAGCGCACCCTGCTTGGTGGTCGCGGACGGGCGAATGAGGACAGCGCCATGGAAGTCGCGACCTCGCTCGGCCTCAAGGAAGCAGACATCCGCAAGTCGATGGCGGAAAACCCGAATGATGCGCAGGTGCAGGAAACCTACAAGCTGGCCAACAGCCTCGGCATCACCGGAACGCCGTCCTATATCGTCGGCGACGAGGCGGTTTTCGGTGCGGTCGGCGCCGACCCTCTGAAGGAAAAAATCGCCAATATGCGCAGCTGTGGAAAAGCCACCTGCTCCTGATTGCTAAAAAAGCCACTGCATTCCCTGTGAGATGCCTGCCCAGCGGCCGGTTTAGGGCTTGCGGGGGCTTTTCCTTGACGGCTGCGCAGTCTATAGGTGTCGCTGATTTTCTTATGGAAACGTGAATGAGCAACATCATCATCGTCATCAACGGCCCCAATCTCAACATGCTGGGAAAAAGGGAACCGGGTATCTATGGTGGCAAGACGCTGAAGGACATCGAGAATGATTGCCTTCAAGCCGGTGCCGATCTCGGTTTCGCAGTGGAATTCCGCCAGTCGAACCACGAAGGCGTGCTGGTGGACTGGTTGCAGGAGGCGGGTGAGCGGGCGGCTGGCGTCGTGATCAATCCCGGCGCCTACAGCCACACATCCATCGCGTTGCATGACGCCATTCGCGCGATTTCCACGCCCGTCGTGGAAGTGCACATTTCCAACATCCACGCCCGCGAAGAGTTCCGTCACAAATCGATGGTATCACCCGCGGCTAAGGGCATGGTCTGCGGTTTCGGACCATATGGATACATCATGGCGCTTCACGCGCTGAAAAACATCACGGCATAAAAAGAAACAAAGAATAGGGTTTGTCATGTCTGAAAAGAAACAGGGTATCGACAAGGAACTGATCCGCGAACTCGCGAATATCCTCAACGATACCGACCTTTCGGAAATCGAAGTGGAGCAGGACGACCTGCGCATCCGCGTTTCCCGCGCCGCTCCCGCCGCCACGGTCTATGCCGCAGCGCCTGCTCCTTATGCGCCCGCGCCGGCGGCAGCCCCCGTTGCTGCGCCGGCCGCAGCCGCGCCGGCAGCCTCTGCGTCCTCCGCAGCACCTGCCCGCAACCCGGCCAACACCGTGTCCTCGCCGATGGTCGGCACGGTCTATCTTTCGCCTGCCCCGGGCGCACGTCCCTTCATCGAAGTGGGTGCAACGGTCAAGGAAGGCCAGACCATCCTCATCGTCGAAGCCATGAAGACCATGAACCAGATTCCGGCTCCCAAGTCCGGCAAGGTCGTGGAAATCATCGTCAACGACGCTCAGCCCGTGGAGTATGGCGAAGCCCTCGTGGTCATCGAATAAAGGCGGTTCAGCATGGTTTCGAAGATCCTCATAGCCAACCGCGGCGAGATTGCGCTACGTGTCCTGCGCGCCGCCAAGGAGCTTGGCATTCCGACGGTGGCCGTGCATTCCACGGCCGACGCGGATGCCATGCATGTGCGCCTTGCCGACGAGAGCGTCTGCATCGGCCCGCCGCCTTCGCGTGACAGCTACCTCAACATCCACCAGATCGTTGCGGCCTGCGAAATCACCGGGGCGGACGCCGTTCATCCCGGTTACGGCTTCCTGTCGGAAAATGCAAAGTTCGCCGATATTCTCGACGCGCACGGCATCACCTTCATCGGACCGACCGCCGAACATATCCGCATCATGGGCGACAAGATCACCGCCAAGCAGACGGCGATGGAGCTTGGTATTCCCGTTGTTCCCGGTTCCGATGGCGAAGTGAAGCCTGAAAACGCGCTTGAGATCGCCCGCGAAATCGGCTTTCCCGTCCTCATCAAGGCGACGGCGGGCGGCGGCGGTCGCGGCATGAAGGTGGCGAAGACCGAAGCCGATCTGGAAGAGGCCGTTGCGACGGCCCGCTCCGAAGCGGCGGCAGCCTTCGGCAACGACGCGGTCTACATGGAAAAATACCTCGGCAAGCCGCGCCATATCGAAGTGCAGGTGTTCGGCGATGGCGAAGGTAATGCCGTTCACCTTGGCGAACGCGATTGCTCGTTGCAGCGCCGTCACCAGAAGGTGCTGGAAGAAGCCAATTCGCCGGCTCTGACCGTCGAACAGCGCATGAAGATCGGCGAAATTTGCGCGAGCGCCATGCGCAAGCTGAAATATCGCGGCGCCGGCACCATCGAGTTCCTGTATGAAAACGGCGAGTTCTATTTCATCGAAATGAATACCCGTCTGCAGGTGGAGCATCCGGTAACGGAAGCGATTACCGGCATGGATCTCGTGCAGGAACAGATCAGGGTCGCTTCAGGCCAGGGCCTGTCGGTCACGCAGGCGGATATCGAATTCCATGGCCACGCCATCGAATGCCGAATCAATGCCGAAGACCCGCGCACCTTCGTTCCCTCACCGGGCACGCTGACCTATTTCCACACGCCGGGCGGTCTTGGTGTTCGCGTCGATTCCGGTGCATATCAGGGCTACAAGATCCCGCCCTATTACGACAGCATGATCGGCAAGCTCATCGTTCACGGCCGCGACCGTGACGAGTGCATTCGCCGCCTGCGTCGCGCGCTGGATGAGTTCGTCGTCGACGGCATCAAGACAACACTGCCGCTTTTCCAGGATCTTCTGCAGAACGAAGATATTCTGAACGGCGATTACGATATTCACTGGCTGGAAAAATATCTGGCCGGTGACGCGTCTCACTAAGACGATATGGCTGGGCGGCGCAGCAGAAATAACGACATAACGGTCGATATTCTGCTGCGCGCCTATTCAGCCGGCCTGTTTCCCATGGCCGATTCGGCCGATGATCCGGAACTGTTTTGGGTCGAGCCGGAAATTCGCGGCATCATTCCCCTCAATAGTTTTCACGTTTCCAAAAGCCTCGCCAAAGCGATGCGCAGGAAGCCGTTCGAGATTCGCTTTAACACCGCTTTCGAAGCGGTGATGGCTGGATGCGCGGCGGAAGCGCCGGACAGACCGAGCACCTGGATCAACGCCGTCATCCGCAGGCTCTATAGCGAGTTGCACCAGATCGGCCACGCCCATAGTGTCGAAGCGTGGGAAGGCGAGGAACTTGTCGGCGGGCTTTACGGCGTCTCGCTGGGCGCCGCCTTCTTCGGCGAGAGCATGTTTTCCCGCCGCACCAATGCATCGAAGATTTGCCTCGTGCATCTGGTGGAGCGCTTGCGACAGCAGGGTTTCACCCTGCTCGACACGCAATTTACGACAGAGCACCTCAAGACGTTCGGCGCGATTGACGTACCGAAGCAGGATTATACGAAAATGCTCGACCTTGCCGTCAACCGGCCCAGTCTGCAATTTTGAAGACTTTACGTAAGGTTATTTGCTTGCCGTAGAGGGAGCAGGAACGTCAGAATCCTGCTTGCAGCCCGTCAGCCACACGTCGTAGATCGGATGTTCCACAGCGTTGAGGCCGGGACTGTCGGCGAACATCCAGCCCGTAAAAATTCGCTTGATCTTGCGGTCGAGCGTGATTTCATCGACCTCGACAAAAGCGTCGATCTTCTGGGCTTCCGTCTGGTCGCGGGAATAACAGACTTTCGGCGTCACCTGAAGCGCGCCGAACTGCACGGTCTCATCGATATAGACATCGAAAGACGTGATGCGGCCGGTGATCTTGTCGATGCCGGAAAACACCGCCACACGGTTTTCGAGACGGGCGGCGGAGACGGGTGATACGAGGAGAACAGCAGAGACCGCTGCAAACAGCGAGACTGTCAGCGCACGCAAAGAACGATCCCGCGTGATTTTCCTCATACGATATGTCTCCAAATATTTGCCTGTGTCGAACCGCCGACCGGATCAACGCCTAAGGGCGGAATGTGGCAAAAACCGGTGAGAGCGAAAGCAAGCGCGATGTTTTGCACAACACCGCGCATCACAAGATGCTTAGTTGCCGGGGGTCCAGGCGTCGTAGTCGCCGGTTACGCGCGGGCGCTCGCCGGCCACAGCCAGCGACCCCTGCGGGCGATAGGCATTGGACGAACCGGTGAGGTTGGGCTGGTGCGGCTTTTGCCAGTCACGCGCAACGTAGCTTTCCTGGCTCGGCGGCACGTCGGTGCGGTAATGCATCCAGCCATGCCAGCCGGGCGGAATGGCCGAGGCCTCAGCATAACCATTGTAGATCACCCAGCGGCGCGGCATGCCCCAGGAGGTGGTGCCGCCTTCGTAGTAGGTATTGCCCAACTCGTCCTGTCCTACCTTCTTGCCGAAGCGCCAGGTGTGAAACCGCGTTCCGATCGTCTGGCCGTTCCACCAGGTGAAGATTTGCGTCAGGAGAGTCTTCATTCTACGTTCCTCGGGCTTGAATGCGCCGCAGCGATTTTCCGTGCACGGCACAAGACATGCTTATGCCGCCCCTCACGGCAATTGTCCAGCATTTCGAGATATATCCGCGCTATTTCAGCTTCATCCTGAAGCCCAGATGCCGCTTCTCGAAACCGAGCCGCTCGTAAAAGCGATGCGCGTCTAGCCGGGCCATGTTGGAGGTGAGCTGCGCGGCTTTCAGACCCTGACGGCGGGCTTCTTCCAGGCAAAAATTGATCATTACCGCACCGATGCCGCGACCGCGCATATCGGTCCGCGTCTGCACTGCCTCGATCACCATGGACTTCGCCCCTCGCCCGACGAGCTTGGTGAGGATCGCCGTCTGGAAGGTGCCGACCACCTCGCCATCCAGTTCAGCGACATAAAGCGTTTCGCTCGGCGACGCCTTGATGGCCCGGAAGGCGGCGAGATAATCGGGCTGCGCCGATTCGTCTGCCGTATCGCCGTGGCCCCCGATCTCGTCGGCGGCAAATATGGCGGCAAGCGCCGGCACATCGTTTTCGCTCGCCGTTCGAATTACAAGATTTTCCAAGGTCGCATTCATCGGGTCAGGCTCTTTTCCATAACGATGCCGGGCAGCCCCTCGATGCCAGCCATGCGCTCGATTCGGTCCACCTCGACAAATCCGACGCCTTCATAAAAGGCGATTGCGACAGTATTTTTAGGTTCGACTTCCAGCCGCATGATTTCCGCATCCGGAAAGCAGGTTTCAAGCTCCGCGAAGAGGTCGCGGCCGACACCCTGCCGCTGAAGATCGGGCGCCACGTAAAGCTGGTGCAGCAGGGCGGTCTTCGCCATTTTGGTGGACATCGAGCCATAGGCCATGCCGCCGATCCGCTTGCCGTCATCAGCCACCAGAAACTCGCCGCCCTTTTTCTCGACCCGGTCCTTCATGGCCTGCGGCGAATGCCATGCGGCAATCAGCTCGTTCACCTTGTCCGCGCCGTAGATCGCGTCATAGGTGGCGTGCCATGTCGTGGCCAGCAACGTGCGTAGGGGCTCGATATCTCGCAGACCTGCCGTGCGGATGAAAAACATGATTTGGCTCCGTCTCAGAATAGAAAAAGCCGGGCGTTGATCCCGGCAGCAAGATATGTCAGCCCCCAATCTCGACGTAATCCTCGGGCTTGTCCCGAGGATCCAATAACGTTTGATCTTGTGGGTCGTTAGATCCTCGGGACAAGCCCGAGGATGACGACGGAGAGGTCTACAGTCTCTCTCCACCTTTTCTGAGGGCCACTCCGGCCCGCAGTTCCTATTCGTCCTCAATGCCAAGCTTGGCCTTGACCAGCGCCTGCACCGCCTGCGGGTTGGCCTTGCCGCCCGTCGCCTTCATGACCTGACCGACGAACCAGCCGGCGAGCGTTGGCTTCGCCTTGACCTTCTCGACCTGGTCCGGGTTAGCGGCGATGATTTCATCGACGGCCTTTTCGATGGCGCCGGTATCGGTCACCTGCTTCATGCCGCGGGCTTCGACGATCTCAGCCGGATTGCCGCCCTCGTTCCAGACGATCTCGAACAGGTCCTTGGCGATCTTGCCAGAAATGGTCTCGGCCTTGATGAGATCGATGATACCGCCGAGCTGTTCTGGCGAAACCGGGGTCGTCTCGATATCCTTGCCCGATTTGTTCAGTGCACCGAGCAGATCGTTGATGACCCAGTTGGCAGCGGCCTTCGCATCGCGACCGGCAGCAACCGCCTCGTAATAATCGGCAATTGCCTTTTCCGAAACGAGGATCGAGGCGTCATAGACCGACAGGCCGAGATCGGCCACGAAACGTGCCTTTTTGTCGTCAGGAAGCTCCGGCAGATCGACCTTCAGCGCCTCAACGAAAGCATCGTCGAATTCAAGCGGCAGCAGATCAGGGTCCGGGAAATAGCGATAATCATGCGCGTCTTCCTTGGAGCGCATGGACCGCGTCTCGCCCTTGCCGGGATCGAACAGGCGGGTTTCCTGATCGATCACGCCGCCATCTTCCAGAATGGCGATCTGGCGACGCGCCTCATATTCAATGGCCTGACCGACGAAGCGGATGGAGTTGACGTTCTTGATTTCGCAGCGCGTACCGAAACCTTCGCCCGGACGGCGCACGGAGACGTTGACGTCGGCGCGCATGGAGCCTTCATCCATGTTGCCGTCGCAGGTGCCGAGATAACGCACGATGGAGCGCAGCTTGGTGAGATAGGCCTTCGCCTCATCCGACGAGCGCATGTCCGGCTTGGAGACGATTTCCATCAGCGCCACGCCCGAACGGTTGAGGTCCACGAAGGACATGGTCGGGTGCTGGTCGTGCATCGACTTGCCAGCGTCCTGCTCCAGATGCAGGCGCTCGATGCCGATCTCGATGTCCTCGAAATTGCCCTGACGGTCTGGACCGAGCGAAATGGTGATGGTGCCTTCACCGACGATCGGGTCCTTGAACTGCGAAATCTGGTAGCCCTGCGGCAAATCCGGATAGAAGTAATTCTTGCGGTCGAAGATCGAACGGTTGTTGATCTTTGCCTTCAGGCCGAGACCGGTACGTACCGCCTGCTTGACGCACTCCTCGTTGATGACGGGCAGCATGCCGGGCATGGCGGCATCGACCAGCGACACGTTGGAGTTCGGCGCATTGCCGAAGGTGGTGGAGGCACCGGAGAACAGCTTGGAATTGGAGAGAACCTGCGCATGCACCTCCATGCCGATCACGATTTCCCAATCGCCGGTGGCGCCGGGAATGAAGCGTTTCGGGTCGGGGGTGCGCACGTCTACAAGGGTCATCTGAAGCTCACGATATACGGGTTCTTTGGCCTTGGTGGGTAGAACAAATGCAGCGCGGGCGCAAGACATGTTGCGCCCTCTCGCCACTGGCCTACGATTTTCGCCAATGCCGGACACGCCTTTTTTACGCTTGCCGGTTTCAAATCACGCTATGGACACGATGACCTTCTGCCTCATCGCCTATATCGGCTTCAATCTCTACGTTTTCCTTGTCTATTGGTGGGACAAGGAAGCCGCAAGACAGGGCGGATGGCGTATCCGGGAAAGCACGCTGCTCCTGCTTGCTCTCGTCGGCGGCAGCCTGGGGGCCGTGTCGGCCCAACATCTGTTGCGGCACAAAACACGCAAGGAGCCGTTCCGCAGTATCCTGCTGTCCATCGTGATATTGCAGAGTGGCCTTTTCGCATCGCTCGCCATCATGCCGGACTGGCCGGTGCGGTTGGCGGTTGCGCTGAAAACGCTGTTTCAGAACCCGGGTCCGTAAAGGCCACTCTCGATCTCGGCCAACTGTTTTTGCAGCCCCACCGATTGCACCTCGCGGTCCAGCTTCGGCGCATAAGAAACGGAAAGCCAGCGCACGCTATAGCCATGGTGGCGGAAAAAGGCGACTGCCGGTTCGTTCTGGGCATGTGTCTCAAGCCGGATGGTCTCGAAGCCCTTGTCCTCTATCAGTCTTTCAATATCTGCAAGCAGACGGCTGCCGACGCCCCTCCGTTGAAAATCGGGATCGACCCAGAAGTCGGAAATAACCTCGTCAAAATGCTCCCGCGCGGCCCACCCTGCAACCGAGCCTCCAAGTTCCGCGACGCGGATGGCAAGCCATGATGAGCGGGTGAAATTGGAAAAGGCGCTCGCCGCATTGTCGTAAAGCGTGGGTGTTATGCCAAGAGCCGCAGTTGCCTGCCGCCATGCCCTGATGCCGATGGCCGCAAGGACTTCCGCTTCCCGCTCATGCGCATTGCGAATGACGATCAAACCGCGCCCTCCTTGGCCGTAAAAATTAAACCATTGCGAGTGTGATTCGGCCAGCGTGCTTTTGCTGGGCAAGCCACCGGCTTGACCCTGCTGGACTTGCCCGCTATCCAAAAGAAGCAAGAACGGAGTTTTTATGTTCGCTCAATCGGAGTCCCGGTAAAGGCCCTGCCCGCAAGTTTCTTGCGCGCCGGGCCAGATGAAACCGAGCCGGCCGCCTTAACGGCACCCGGGTTTGCTTTCACGCGTCCATGTGACGCCGACCGGACTTCCGAAAAATGGACATTTCCCGCGCCGAACAGCGCATTCTTCACCTGCTCGCCCAGGGCGGCAGAATTGAACTCGTTCGAGACGATGCCCGTAAAATCGAAAAAATCTCGCTCTTCACGCGCGAGGGCTGGATTTTCAGCGGCCTCGATCTCCTCACCTTCCGCAAGCTGAAACGGAAGAGAGCGATCGCCTCTTCCGGCGGCAAGCCCTACCGCATCACCACGCGCGGGCTGGAGCTCGTGCGCGGTGAGTTGGACAATCGCTGAAAACAAAACGGGCGGCACTTGATGCCGCCCGTTCTTGTACAAAACTTGGTGGATGGATTCACCACCACTTGGCGGGGATAAACTTGCCGGCAGCCTGCTCGATGGCATGGGCCGTCTTGAACAATGTCTCTTCCTCGAAAGGCTTGCCGATGAGTTGCAGGCCGAGCGGCAGGCCCTTGCCGTCGAGACCGGCAGGCACCGAGAGGCCCGGAAGGCCGGCCATGTTGACGGTGATGGTGAAAACGTCCTGCAGGTACATCTTCACCGGATCGGAGGCGAGTTCCTCGTCACCCACTGCGAAAGCAGAAGATGGGGTGATGGGCGCTAGGATCGCGTCAACGCCCTCATGGAAGACGTTTTCGAAGTCGCGCTTAATGAGCGTGCGGACCTTCTGCGCCTTCAGGTAATAGGCGTCGTAATAACCGGCCGACAGCACATAGGTGCCGACCATGATGCGGCGCTGCACTTCCTTGCCGAAACCGGCAGCACGGCTTTTTTCGTACATGTCGGCAATGTCCTTGCCATCGACGCGCAGGCCGTAGCGGACGCCGTCATAACGGGCAAGGTTGGACGAGGCTTCCGCCGGTGCGACGATGTAATAGGCGGGAAGCGCGTATTTGGTGTGCGGCAGCGAGATATCGACCACCTCGGCACCGGCATCACGCAGCCATTCGACACCCTTGGCCCAGAGCTTTTCGATTTCGTCCGGCATGCCGTCAACGCGGTATTCCCTGGGGATACCGATCTTCAGGCCCTTTAGCGACTGGCCGATGGCCTTTTCGTAGTCCGGCACCGGTAGATCGACGGAGGTGGTGTCTTTCGCATCCACGCTCGCCATGGTCTTCAATAGGATCGCGGCATCACGCACGTCACGGGCGATCGGGCCGGCCTGATCGAGCGAGGAGGCGTAAGCGACGATACCGAAACGCGAGCAGCGGCCATAGGTTGGCTTGATGCCGACGGTGCCGGTAAAGGCCGCCGGCTGGCGAATGGAGCCGCCGGTGTCGGTTGCGGTTGCGCCGGCGCACAGATGCGCGGCCACGGCTGCGGCGGAACCGCCAGAAGAGCCGCCGGGCACCAGCTTCTGCTCGGAGCCATTGGCGCGCCAGGGGTTGATGGCGGGGCCGTACCAGGAACTTTCGTTCGACGAGCCCATGGCGAATTCGTCCATGTTGAGCTTGCCGAGCATGACGGCGCCCTGATCCCAGAGGTTCTGGGTGACGGTGGATTCATACTTCGGCTTGAAGCCGTCGAGGATGTGCGAGCAGGCCTGCGTGTGAATGTCGCGCGTGGCAAAAAGGTCCTTCACGCCGAGCGGAACGCCTTCCAGCTCGCCCGCGGCACCGGAGGCGATACGGCCATCAGAGGCCTTTGCCATGTCGCGCGCCTTTTCCGGCGTCGTTGCCACATAGGCGTTCAGCGCGCCGTTGGCCGCATCGATGGCGGAGAGATAGGCGTCGGTCAGCTCTAGGGCGGAGAATTCTTTGCCTTTCAGCTTTGCGCGGGCTTCGGCAATGGTCAGGCTCGTCAGGTCGGTCATGGTCGGCAACGGCTTTCGAAAATCTCGGAAAAATCAGGCGGCAAACGGCGGTCGGGTTATTCGACCACTTTCGGGACCATAAAGAAGTCCCGGTCGGTCGCAGGCGCATTGGCGACAATGTCTTCCGCCTTGTTGCCGTCGGTCACCACGTCGGCGCGCTTTTTCATCTCCACCGGGGTGACTGACGTCATCGGCTCGACGCCGTCGACATTCACTTCCGAAAGCTGCTCCACGAAACCGAGTATGCCGTTCAACTGGCCGAGCATATTCTGCGCTTCATCTTCGGTGACAGCGATACGGGCAAGGCGCGCAACGCGCTTTACGGTGGCGAGATCGACGGACATGGTTTTACTCCGGTAGGAATTTTCCTACCCGCTATAATCACCATGTCCGTCCTTCGCAACGGTAGAAAGCATGTCGTGTCGAACTGCAGAGCGGTTTTGCGGCAACGACATGCTCTCACGCAGCTTCAGAAGGACAGCGTATCGCCGGCCTTCGGCGTTTGGACACGCGCTTGCGCCCCTTCCATGCCGGCCACGAACTTTTCCGGCGTCTGGTCGATGATCGGGAAGGAACCGTAGTGGCAGGGAATGACATTGCCGAAATTGAAGAAGCGCTGGCAGGCGAGCGCCGCCACAGCACCGCCCATGGTGAAGCGGTCACCGATCGGCACGAGGCCGATATCCGGCTGGTGCAGTTCGTTGATCAGTTTCATGTCGGAGAAGATGTCGGTATCACCCATGTGGTAGACGGCCGGGCCGTCCTCGAAATGCAGCATCAGGCCATTGGCATTGCCCAGCGAATGGGAGACGCCATCTTCGGTGATCTGGGCGGAGGAATGCAGTGCATTGGTGAAGGTGACGGAAAAGCCGTCGAAATGGACCGTGCCGCCGGTATTGCCCATATCGACCTTGGCGACGCCCTTTGCGGACAGCCAGGCGGCAAGATCGGCATTGGCCAGCACGGTCGCGCCCGTTTCGCGGGCAAGCTGCACGGTATCGCCGACATGGTCGCCATGGCCGTGGGTCAGGAGAATATGGGTGATGCCTTCGGCTGCCGACTTTCCATCCTGCCCGGCAAAACCGGGATTGCCGGTGAAGAACGGATCGATGAGGATCTTCGCGCTGCCGTTTTCAAGGCGGAAGGCGGAATGGCCGAGCCAGGTGATTTTCATGGGAAGTTCTCCTTTGTATTGCCGGTATAGTATGACATAGGACGGCCTGAACAACCGCACTACCGATAATTAAGAGAGGCGACAATGTCCGCTGACAATGACGATTATGTGTATGACGAAGCCACAGGCGAATGGCGGCCGGCTTCGGAACTGGCTGCAGAAGCGGCGCGTGCGAATGAAGTACGCGATGCGGCGGGCAATGTGCTTGAAGATGGCGATTCCGTCACCCTGATCAAGGATTTGAAGGTCAAGGGCACCAGCACCGTCATCAAGCAGGGCACCGTCATCAAGTCGATCCGCCTGACCGACAATCCCGAAGAGATCGATTGCAGGCATGATGCGGTCAAGGGTCTGGTGCTGCGCACCGAATTCGTCCGGAAGCGGTAAGGACAGCGCGAGACATGGCGACACTCACCATTGAGGAACTGGCGCAGGTGCTTCAGCCCGGCCAGGCTATTGCCGGCCTAGACCTCGGTACGAAGACAATAGGGCTTGCCATGTCTGATCTGTCGCGGCGTTTCGCGACGCCGCGTCCGGTGATCAAGAGGGTGAAATTCACGCAGGATGCGCAGATGCTTCTGGCTTTTGCGGAAAAGGAAAAAGTAGCGGCTTTCGTCATAGGCCTTCCCATGAACATGGACGGTTCCGCAGGGCCACGCGTGCAGGCCACGCGCGCCTTCGTGCGCACTATGGGAGAAAAAACCGACCTGCCCTTCATTTATTGGGATGAGCGGCTTTCAACCGTCGCCGCAGAACGCGCATTGCTGGAAATGGATGTCTCTCGTGCCAAACGCGCCGAACGCATCGATTCGGCGGCGGCGAGCTTCATTCTTCAGGGTGCGCTGGACAGGCTTTACGCACTCACCCGCCCGGCGGACTGACGGGCCTGCCACCAGGCAGCAATCTGCTTTCTTTTGCGAAATGCGAGAATTGCAAAAACGATCAGGCTGTCGACCGCGATGGCGCGCGCCACCAGCGGCGGCAGGCTTTCCGGCGGAAGACCGAGAATATTGCCGTAAATCTCGAAGACGAGATCATGGGTCTGACGCGTCAGCATGTAGAAGCCGAAGCTCATGTCGTAATAGGAGAGCCAGTACCAGCTGCCCAGCAATGCGACGGGACCGGCCCATAGGATAAGAAACCACTTCATGCCGCCTGCCCCCGTATAAACATCGTATCGGGAAAGCCGGCAAGCACCGCCCAGCGCACCGCAGCCATCAGGCAGAGGTTCAGCGCCGGCGCGTCGATATCCAACGGCAGCATCACAAAAAACGTCATCATGACGCCTAAAGCTGTCCAGCGGCTCACTTGCGGCTCCCTTATGCGCAGTCATTGCGCATGGTTAACATTTCGTTAATCCACACTGGACCGGCAGCCAGGGCGAGGCAAATGAAAGCTGGTATTATGGTTAATGGCGGTCGGGCGAGTTGTGGAAAAGAATGTGTTCCTGTGAACGGACGGAAGCACCGGGCGGTTGCGCGCCCGGTGAAAACATGGCTGATTTTTCGTTAATTTCGGGCTTGCCTCGGCTGTTCCCAGCAGCTCCGGCAACGCGTGTCAGCCGTAAACGCCGCGCACCAGTCTTTTGACGGCGGTGGTGATCTTGTCCCAGTCCCGGTCTGATTTGAGCGGCACGCCAGCGAACTGACCGCTGGTGGCAGCAGAAATGACGAGGTGCTGAATTGCGGCGAACAGGACAGCATTGACGGCGGCGGTATCCACACCCTTCGGCGCAGCGAGCGAGCCTCGCATGCGCTCCAGCCATTTGCCCAGCGACTTGGCGCGGGCTTCGGCCAGTTGACGCACCTGCGGTGACCCGTCAGACACTTCCCAGGCTATGATCTTGCAAACGAGAGGATCGCTGCGCAGCGCATCCATGAAATAAAGCGCCAGCTTTTCCATGAGATCGCCATAGGTCAGCAGAAACATGCCGCCAGTGTCTTCGGGAATGCGATCTTTCACCCAGGAACCGAGATCCTCGCCGATCGCCTCGATCAGACCATCAAGGCCGCCGAAATACCGATAGATGAGCTGCTTGTCGCAGCCGGCGCGGCGGGCAACGGCGTTGATGCCGAAGCCTTGAAACCCCTCTTCGGCAAGCAGCGACCGTGCCGCATTAAAAATCGCCTTCTCGGTCTGAGCGCGATCCTTGATGCGCTTTTCCGGTCTGTCGGCTGAAATCGCCTCTGCGGTCGCCAGCATGATTCCCTACCCGTTTTCTGAAAGGCCTCTCTCAACGGGTTAACAAAGCGTGTACGGAAGAACAACGTGGCGGGATGGATGGTGAGAAGGTTCCTGTGGATGACGAGTCCGCCATACCGTTTTCGGCACAGGACAGGGACGCCTCCAGACATTCTTAGGAAGTATCACCATAGTCGGCCGGAAGATGACGTTCGATTTCCATCGAATCATGAAGAACGCGACCGACGCCCACCAAACCGGGTCGTAGTGCACGATAAAGTAAAAAATGTCTCGGGGTTTTAACGAGACCTGTTTCGCTTTTTGCCCGCTCACGACTATAACGAAGGTGATAACTGCGCACGTCATCACCAAGTTCAGCGCGAATAGTCGTGCCGGCACGCAGGGGATCGCGAGCAACATCACGCAACGCAGTTGCTAGCAACTTTTCGTAGCGTTTTCTCGCTGCAACTCCAAATGTCGCGTGGGTCCATCCGAGGATTTCGATGATGTCCGATTGTGCGGCGGCGGACAGACGATATGTCGTCATCCGTCGTCGGACTTGCCGAGCTGCACTTCAGCCTCGCGCCCAAAAGCGGAAATAAAATCGTCAAGGTCATCATCCGAAACATCAGTATAACGTCCCTGGTCGAGGTCGGCGAATCCCTGTTGCGCCGCTACCTTCAAGGCCTCCACTCTGGCTGCCTCGAGGCGCTCCCGCCTCTCAATTAACCGCAAGCCTTCACGTAGCACTTCACTGGCGTTTTGATAGCGGCCGGATTTGACGAGCTCGTCTATAATCTCTTCGTGATGCTGTGTCAGGACGACGTTACGCGTTGGCATCGGAGACTCCACCGGACTTCATTTATGCCTATCCATACCATCGATTGGCATAATCTGCCAATCTCACTCCAGCGCCATCCCAAACCAGACACTACCCGGCGTTTCGTGGCTTTCGAGGCGTTTGAACCCGCGGGTTTCCCAGAAGCGCATGCCCGCATGGTTGCGTTCGCTGGCGCCGAGGTGGATGCCGTAGACGTTGTTCTGTCTAGCCATATCGAGCCAGCGCGACAGAAGCCGGGTGCCGCCGCCCTTGCCCTGTGTACGCGGCAGGAGGTTCATGTGGATATGCGCCGGAAACGGATCGGTGAGCCAGGCGGGCGTGCGGCGCGGATGGTGGATGAACTGGGCGCGACGCTGGTCGGCGTCCCATGTCCGCTGGTCGCCGCCGGGATCGGGGTAAAGGCTGCGCAGATGCGGCCACCATTCCCGCTCCAGCCGCTCTTCGTGCACCGCCGTATCGAGTGCGCCGACGATATAACCGCACACACCGTCCTCATCCTCCGCCACGAAAACGGCATCGGGCCAGAGATGCAGATAGGGCACGGAGTAGATATGCCCGACCATGCGGCCATCCTGGTAAAGGGCGGCGGCGTCCTGCCCGGCATCGCCGGTGGCGAGGCTTATGGCGTAGAGCGCGTCTTCATCCTCGGCGCGGGCGGAACGGAAGGTCAGCATTGGCAGCCGCCTTCCCTTGCCGCGCATCGACGCGCGAGGACATCATGACAGATAAGAACACGCCTCACGCCATTGCTATTTTTCAAATCCGAGACCCCTCCCGCCGGGACTGCAAAACCTTCATCCGCATGCATCGGTCAAGATGCAGGCGGATAAAGAAGATCGATTATATAATTCGGATCGAAGCGGGAATCGAGCATGCCGTAAGTGTGCCGCCAGCCGCCAGCCAGGCGGGTCTCGAGGAAGGCATCGGCGATCTTGCCGGCGCCAAGGCGGCAAAGCTCGGCGGCAGCCGCCGCGAGTGCAAACTGCTCCACCAGCAGGCGGGCCGCACCCTCGTCACGCTCGGCAAGGGCGATCGCGGCGCGCAGCACGTCGGTGGTCTTTTTGCCGGCCGCTCCGAGATCGCGCTCCAGCGTCTGGAAGACGAGATCGAACAGGTCCTTGCCGCGCTGGAGAACCCGCAGCACATCCAGCGCCATGACGTTGCCGGAACCTTCCCAGATGGCGTTGACGGGCGCTTCGCGGTAGTGGCGGGCAATCGGCCGCTCTTCCACGTAACCATTGCCGCCAAGGCACTCCATGGCCTCATAGATGAGCGCCGGCGCGATCTTGCAGCACCAATATTTGACGATGGGAGTCATGACCCGTGCATAAGCGGCTTCTGCCGGATTGTTCCGGGCGGCGTCAAAGGCCGTTGCCAGCCGGAAGGAGAGCGCAGTCGCAGCCGCCACATCCAACGCCATGTCGGCAAGAACGCGGGTCATGATCGGTTGGCTGACCAGCATTTTTCCGAACACTGAACGGCCCCGGGCATAGTGCACGGCTTCGGCAAGCGAGGCGCGCATCATGCCGGCCGATGCGAGCGCGCAGTCGAGCCGCGTCAGCGTCACCATGTCGAGAATGGTGCGAATACCACTGCCGGGATCGCCCAGCAGATAACCGAAGGCATCGGTGAATTCGACTTCGGCGGAGGCGTTGGAGCGGTTGCCGAGCTTGTCCTTCAGGCGCTGGAAATGCAGGCCGTTCTTCGAACCGTCTTCGAGATAACGCGGCACGAGGAAGCAGCCCATGCCGTCGCCCATCTGGGCGAGCATGACGAAACCGTCGCTCATCGGCGCAGAAAGGAACCATTTGTGACCGGACAGGCGATAGATTCCCTCGCCCACCCGCTCCGCCGTGGTGCGGTTGGCGCGCACATCCGTGCCGCCCTGCTTTTCCGTCATGCCCATGCCAATGGTGACGGCGGTTTTCTGCAGGGCCGGCTTCTGCGAGCTGTCATATTTGCGCGAGAGTATCTTCGGCGCCCATTCCTTCTGCACGCGCGGCGAGGCCATGATGGCGGCGACGGAAGCGCTGGTCATGGTCAGCGGGCAGAGATGCCCCGCCTCCAGCTGCGAGGTCAGATAGAATTTCGTGGCGCGGGCCTTGTGCTCATTGCCGCGCGTATCGGGAGAATTTTCCCAGACGCTGGAATGCAGGCCGGACGACATGGAACGGCGCATCAGCGCGTGCCAGGCGGGGTGGAATTCCACCTGATCCAGACGCTCGCCGCGCGGACCGTGTGTATGCAGCTGCGGCACGCCCTGATTGGCCATGCGCGCCAGTTCCTGCGCCTCATGCGACGTGACATAGCGGCCGAGCTGGTCGTACTCGTCCCTCAGATTGCGCGACAGGCCGGAGGTGAGGTCGACGATCAGCGGATCGGAACGATAGGCGTTGATACCGGACCAGAGGTTTGGCTGGTTCAGTTCGGCGAGCGTTTCTTCTATCCGGGAATTCTGGGTCATCCGCTGCTTCTAGCTGTTTTGTACTGGCGTTGCATAGTGGGGTGATATTGCATAATTCCACCCGCAGGAAGCGATTGGGACGATTAAACCGCCGCTATTAGCAATTTTCGGGAATGACCCTGATCTAGGTATCCGACCCGACGAATGCCAGACACGTTTCCGGCAAGACCGGCGGCAACGTCCGAAACAGCCCTGAGCGGCGGCGCGCAGAGATTGCGGCCACGACTGACGTGGCATGACAGATAAAGCATTCCCCAAAATCCGCAGCCAGATGTGGAACCCACGACGGGCTTTTTCGGTTGGCGACTTGATGAACGGCTGCACAGGGAGGGAACCATGGAGGCCAGCGCAAGAAAGCTTTTCGAGCGATATGAGCGATTTTTCAACAAGTCTCTTGAGGGTGACATGGATGTGGAGGAGATAGCGGAGCTCTACGCCTCCGACTTCATCGCCGCATCCCCCGCCGGGGTGATGACCGGAAAGAACGATGACCACTTAAAGCAGGTCATGATGAAGGGTTACGAGCGCTATCGGATGATCGGAACGAAGGAGATGCGGATACGCAATCTCCGTATCTCGCCCATCGATGAACATCATTGTGTGGCACATGTCGCCTGGACTGCGACCTTTGCCCGTAAGCGGCAACCGGATGTCGCAATCGATTTCGATGTTCACTACTTCGTCCAGAGGCTGGATGGAACACCGAAGGTTTTCGGTTGGGCGTCAGGCGACGAACAGGCTCTTTTGAAAGAACACGGCATCGTCTGATGTCTGTTCCTTCCGTCTTAGGACCCTTTGCCCTCGAGGATTGGGGAAATATCGCCATGTTTTCATTTCAGGAGTTGCGGGCGCTTGCCCCGCGACCATGCAGTCTCTATAGAGCGCAGGACCGAATTCCGCCGCACTCCTGAGGCGTGTTCACAGCGAAGGGGAGCGCGCGGATCAGCATTCGGGTGTTCCGGGCATTTTCACGGGAAAATGCGACGCCCGTCAGGAGGCAAACCGCATGGTCTTCTTCCCCCATCGCCATCTCCTCGGCATCAAGGGGCTTTCCCATCAGGATATCACCCTGCTTCTCGACAAGGCCGACGAGGCGGTAAAAATCAGCCGCCAGCGCGAGAAGAAGACCTCGACGCTCCGGGGGCTGACGCAGATCAACCTGTTCTTCGAAGCCTCGACGCGGACACAATCTTCCTTCGAGCTGGCCGGAAAGCGCCTCGGCGCCGATGTGATGAACATGTCGGTCGGCAATTCCTCGGTAAAGAAGGGCGAAACGCTGATCGATACGGCGATGACGCTGAATGCGATGCGCCCGGATGTGCTGGTCGTGCGCCATTCGTCGGCCGGTGCGGCCGCGCTTCTCGCGCAAAAGGTCGCCTGCTCCGTGGTCAATGCCGGAGACGGCCAGCATGAGCACCCGACACAGGCGCTTCTCGACGCGCTGACCATCCGCCGCGCCAAGGGCGAGCTTTCGGGTATCACAGTGGCAATCTGCGGCGATGTGCTGCATTCGCGCGTTGCCCGCTCCAACATCATCCTGCTCAACCAGATGGGTGCGCGTGTGCGCGTCGTCGCTCCCGCCACGCTTCTTCCCTCCGGCATTCGCGACATGAGCGTGGAGGTTTTCCACGACATGAAGGAAGGATTGAAGGACGCCGATGTGGTGATGATGCTGCGCCTTCAGCGCGAGCGTATGTCCGGCTCCTTCGTCCCTTCGGTGCGCGAATATTTCCACTATTACGGTCTGGATGCCGAGAAGCTGAAGGCAGCGAAGGAAGATGCGCTGGTCATGCATCCCGGCCCGATGAACCGCGGCGTGGAAATCGCCTCCGAAGTGGCAGATGGTCCGCAGAGCGTCATTGAAAGCCAGGTGGAAATGGGGGTTGCCGTGCGCATGGCCGTCATGGAAACACTGCTTCTCTCGCAAAACCAGGGTGAGCGCGTATGAGTGCCGTTACCGTTCTCAAGAACCTCCGCATCGTCGATCCTTCCCGCAATCTCGACGAGACCGGCAGCATCGTCATCGGCGCCGATGGCACCATTCTGGCGGCTGGCAAGGACGCACATAATCAGGGCGCTCCGGAAGGGGCGACGGTTCGCGACTACAAGGGTATGCTGGCCGTTCCCGGTTTGGTGGATGCCCGCGTCTTTGTCGGCGAACCCGGCGCCGAGCACCGCGAAACCATCGAATCCGCCTCACGCGCGGCAGCGGCCGGCGGCGTCACCAGCATCATCATGATGCCGGATACCGATCCTGTGATCGATGACATCGCGCTTGTCGAATATGTGAAGAAGACGGCGCGCGACAAGGCAATCGTCAATGTCCATCCCGCAGCCGCTTTGACCAAGGGCCTGCGGGGCGAGGAAATGACCGAGTTCGGCATGTTGAAGGAAGCCGGTGCGGTGGCCTTCACCAATGGCCGCAAGGCGCTTTCCGACACGCTGGTGCTGCGCCGCGCCATGACCTATGCCCGTGAACTCGGCGCGGTGATCGCGCTCGAGACGCGCGACAAATATATCGGTGGCGGCGACATGAACGAGGGGCTTTTCGCGAGCTGGCTCGGCCTGTCAGGCGTTCCCAAGGAAGCCGAGATCATTCCGCTGGAGCGCGACCTGCGCATTGCTGGACTGACGCAGGCGATCTACCACGCCGCCAAGATTTCCGTTCCGGAATCGGCAGAAGCGATCCGCGTTGCGCGGCAGCGGGGCGTGAAGGCCACCTGCGGCATCTCGATCAATCACCTCACGCTCAATGAGAACGATATCGGCGAATACCGCACCTTCTTCAAGCTCTCGCCACCGCTGCGCGCTGAAGACGACCGCAAGGCGATGGTGGAAGCGCTGAAGGACGGCACGATCGATATCATCGTCTCATCGCATGATCCGCAGGATGTCGACACCAAGCGTCTGCCGTTTTCGGATGCGGCGAGCGGCGCGGTGGGGCTCGAAACCATGCTGGCGGCGGCGTTGCGCCTCCATCACAGCGGCGACGTTCCGCTGATGCGGCTGATCGATGCGCTCTCCACCCGCCCAGCCAAGATTTTCGGACTGGATGCAGGAACGCTCAAAGCCGGTGCGAAGGCAGATATCACGCTGATCGACCTCGATGAGCCGTGGCTCGTGGCGAAGGACCAGCTGGTCTCGAAATCCAAGAACACGCCGTTCGAGGATGCCCGTTTCAGCGGCCGCGCTGTCGCCACTTATGTGGCTGGCAAAGCCGTTCATTCCTTGGCATAAGATCACGAACAGAGATCACGCTGACGGCGGGACAGAGGGGACATTGGAATGAGTGCTTTGACTGAGTGGCAGACCGCGCCTGCCCTTCTCGCGCTGGCGGCGCTGATCGGCTATCTATTGGGCTCCATTCCGTTCGGCCTCCTTCTTACCCGCATGGCCGGTCTGGGCGACGTGCGCAAGATCGGCTCCGGCAATATCGGCGCCACCAACGTGCTGCGTACCGGCAACAAGAAGCTCGCCGCCGCAACCCTTTTGCTCGACGCGCTGAAGGGCACGGCGGCGGTTCTGGTCGCCAATGCGCTCTGGGGTTACGAAGCCTCGCTGGTCGCCGGTTTCTTCGCCTTTCTCGGCCACCTGTTTCCCGTGTGGCTGGGCTTCAAGGGCGGCAAGGGTGTGGCCACCTATATCGGCGTTCTTCTAGGCGCGGCTCCCCTCATGATGCTTGCCTTTGCGCTCATCTGGATCGCGACCGCCTTTATCACCCGTTATTCGTCGCTCTCGGCGCTGGTGGCAATGGTGATCATCCCCGTAGCGCTTTGGGTGCTCGGACCCGAGAAGACGGCGCTTCTCGTGACGCTGCTCAGTGTGATTTCCTGGTTGAAACACCACGAAAATATCAGACGTCTGATTGCGGGCACGGAAAGCAGGATCGGACAGAAGAGCTAAGGTTCACCTTGGGGACATGTCATGCCGAATAAGGAAAATACACGGCAAGGCATAGAGCTTTCCGCGCGGCAGCGGGTGGCGTGGCTACGGTTGATCCGCAGCGATAATATCGGTCCCGTGACCTTTCGCGAACTTATCAATCATTTCGGCAGTGCTGAAAAGGCGCTTGATGCCCTGCCCGAACTGTCGCGCCGTGGCGGTTCTTCGCGCAGTCCGCGCATTGCCACCCAGGCGGAAGCGGAAGGCGAGATCGAAACCGCCGATAAATTCGGCGCGCGTTTCGTCGGCATTGGCGAACCGGATTATCCGCCAGCCCTGCGGCAGATGGATGGGGCGCCGCCGCTGATCGCCATGAAGGGATCGGCGGATGCGGCGACAAGAGCCTGCGTCGGCATCGTCGGTTCACGCAACGCCTCCATCAACGGCGCGAAATTCGCCGCCATGCTGGCACGCGACTGTGGACGGGCCGGTTATACGATTGCATCGGGACTGGCGCGGGGCATCGATGCGGCCGCGCACAGGGCAAGTCTTGCAACCGGCACAGTGGCTATGCTGGCCGGCGGTCTCGACCGCCCCTACCCGCAGGAAAATTTCGGACTTTTGCAGGAAATATACGATCAGGGCGGCGCGACAATCAGCGAAATGCCGTTTGGCTGGGAGCCTCGCGCGCGGGATTTCCCGCGCCGCAATCGGCTGATCGCGGGCGTCTCGCTCGGCGTCGTCATCGTGGAAGCGGCGGAACGTTCGGGTTCATTGATTACGGCGCGGCTTGCAGGTGAAGCCGGACGGCTTGTTTTCGCCGTGCCCGGCTCGCCGCTCGACGCGCGCTGTGAAGGCACCAACCGGCTGATCAAGGAAGGCGCCATGCTGACCACGGGTGCAGCCGATATCCTCGACGCACTGCGACCGCTAATGGAGCCGCAATTGCCCTATGACCGCAAGATCGAGGAACCGAGATCCGACACCGAGATGTCACCACCGGGGGACGACGAGCGTAGCATCATCGCCGCCGCTCTCGGTCCCTCGCCTGTGGAAACGGACGATATCATCCGTCACACGGGTTTCTCCGCTGCCACCGTTCACCTGGTGCTGCTGGAGCTTGATATTGCCGGACGTCTAAACCGGCATGCCGGGGGGCGTGTTTCGCTCTTCATCGCGGATTGACAGCTTGCGCCGTCCGCTCTGGATATCGCCGACTTCGACATAGGCCATCTCGATCAGATAACACAGCATGTCGGCGCCTTCCCGGTGCGCTACCTGCCGCAGTTCCGCCAGCATCTGGCGGATGTATGCCAAGCTCTCTCTGGTCCCTTCATTTTCGGCATTATTGTTTGTCGCGTTCGGGACCATATATTTATCCTGGAAATTCAGCCTGAAACGGGAAGCATTAAGTCTGTTCAAATGATGTTGCCCATCATAACCAATTTACCAAAGATTGCAATACAACAATAGATTATCCATAGGTTGCACTCATCTTGAAGCGAGAAAATCGGGCTTGCCTCTTGACCAGCGGGCATTACCTGTCCATGTCGAATTATAAAGAAGGCCAATTGCGGCACCACGCTGCAACCGGGGCCACGTTAACGGACCAGTTCCAGAGAAGAACAATATGAATGTCGTCGTCGTAGAATCTCCTGCCAAAGCCAAGACGATCAATAAGTATCTTGGCTCGGGCTATAAGGTTCTTGCATCCTTTGGCCACGTCAGAGACCTTCCTGCCAAGGACGGATCGGTGCTGCCCGATCAGGATTTCGAAATGTCCTGGGAGGTCGATAGCGCGTCCGCCAAGCGCATGAAGGATATTGCCGATGCGGTAAAATCCTCCGACGGCCTTTTTCTCGCAACCGACCCGGATCGCGAAGGCGAAGCCATTTCCTGGCACGTTCTCGATCTCCTGAAGAAGAAGCGTGTGCTTGGCGACAAGCCGGTGAAGCGCGTGGTCTTCAACGCCATCACCAAGAAGGCGGTTCTGGACGCCATGGCCAACCCGCGCGACATCGATGTGCCGCTGGTCGACGCCTATCTCGCCCGCCGTGCACTCGATTATCTCGTCGGTTTTAATCTCTCTCCGGTTCTGTGGCGCAAGCTGCCGGGCGCGCGTTCCGCCGGTCGTGTTCAGTCTGTGGCGCTGCGTCTCGTCTGCGACCGCGAAGCCGAGATCGAGCGTTTCGTCTCCGAAGAATACTGGAACATCAGCGCGCTGTTGAAGACACCGCGCGGTGACGAGTTCGAGGCCAAGCTGGTTTCGGCCGATGGCAAGCGGTTGCAGAACCGCGCGATCAAGACCGGCGACGATGCAAGCCGGCTGAAGACACTGCTGGAAGGCGCGACCTATGTCGTGGATACGGTCGAGGCGAAACCCGTCAAGCGCAATCCCGGCCCGCCCTTCACCACCTCGACGCTGCAGCAGGCCGCGTCTTCGCGCATGGGCTTTGGCGCCTCGCGCACCATGCAGGTGGCGCAGAAGCTTTATGAAGGTATCGATATCGGCGGCGAGACCGTCGGTCTGATCACCTATATGCGTACCGACGGCGTACAGATGGCCCCGGAAGCGATCGATGCCGCCCGAAAGGCCATTGGCGAGCAGTTCGGCGACCGTTATGTGCCGGAAAAGGCGCGCTTTTACTCCACCAAGGCAAAAAACGCCCAGGAAGCGCACGAAGCAATCCGCCCGACCGATTTCAACCGCACGCCGGATCAGGTGAAGCGTTACCTCGATGCCGATCAGTTGCGTCTTTACGATCTGATCTGGAAGCGCGGTATCGCCAGCCAGATGGCGTCGGCAGAAATCGAGCGTACCACAGTGGAAATCCTTGCCACCAATGGCGGCGAGAAGGCTGGCCTGCGCGCCGTTGGCTCTGTCATCCGCTTCGACGGCTTTATCGCCGCCTATACCGACCAGAAGGAAGATGGCGAGCAGAGCGACGATGGTGACGATGAAGGCCGTCTGCCGCCGATCAATGAGCGCGAGAACCTCGCCAAGCAGAAGATCAACGCCAGCCAGCACTTCACCGAACCGCCGCCGCGTTATTCGGAAGCCTCGCTTATCAAGAAGATGGAAGAACTCGGCATCGGCCGTCCTTCCACCTATGCGGCAACGCTGAAGACGCTGAGCGACCGCGAATATATCGTCGTCGACAAGCGCAAGCTGATCCCGCATTCGCGCGGCCGGCTTGTGACCGCTTTCCTCGAAAGCTTCTTTACCAAATACGTCGAATATGATTTCACCGCCGCCCTTGAAGAAAAGCTCGACCGCATCTCCGCCGGCGAGTTGGACTGGAAGCAGGTTCTGCGTGATTTCTGGAAGGATTTCTTCGCCCAGATCGAAGACACCAAGGAACTGCGTGTCACCAACGTTCTGGATGCGCTGAACGAGGTTCTGGCGCCGCTGGTCTTCCCCAAGCGCGAGGATGGCTCCGATCCGCGCATCTGTCAGGTTTGCGGCACCGGCAATCTTTCGCTGAAGCTCGGCAAATACGGCGCTTTCGTCGGTTGCTCCAATTATCCGGAGTGCAACTTTACCCGCCAGCTCACCTCCGATGGCTCGGAAGCCGAAGCTTCCGTGTCCAACGAGCCGAAAGCACTCGGTGCCGATCCGATGACCGGCGAGGAGTTGACGCTTCGGTCTGGCCGTTTCGGACCCTATATCCAGCGCGGCGACGGCAAGGAAGCCAAGCGCTCGTCGCTGCCCAAGGGCTGGAAGCCTGAAGATATCGACCACGAAAAGGCCTTGGCGCTCATCAATCTGCCCCGCGATATCGGCAAGCACCCGGAGACGGCCAAGATGATCTCCGCCGGCCTCGGCCGCTATGGGCCGTTCCTGCTGCATGATGGTTCCTATGCGAACCTTGAAAGCATCGAGGACGTGTTCTCGATCGGTCTCAACCGAGCCGTGACCGTTATTGCCGAAAAGCAGAGCAAGGGACCAGGACGCGGCCGCAGCGGCACGCCGGCTGCTCTCAAGGAACTGGGCGACCATCCCGATGGCGGCGCCATCACCGTCCGCGACGGGCGGTATGGCGCTTACGTCAACTGGGGCAAGGTCAATGCCACCATTCCGAAGGGGCAGGATCCGGCTTCCGTGACGCTGGACGAGGCGCTGGTGCTGATTGCCGAGCGCATTGCCAAGACCGGCACGGGCGGCAAGCCTGCCAAGGCGAAGAAAACCACCGCCAAGAAGGCCGATGGTGAGACAGCGGCAAAGCCGAAAACCACCAAGGCCAAGGCGGCAACCAAGAGCAAGGCGGCCGCCAAGCCGAAGGCAGCGGCCAAACCCAAGAAGGCAGCAGAGTGAGCAAGGCGCCACGTCAGAGACAGGGTTCCGCCAGTGACGGTTTCGGACGCACCGGGCGCGGCAAGCGGGTGAGCGAAGGTGCAGGCATCATCCATGGCGAGGTGCCTTCCCGCGAAGTGCTTCTGAAATTCATCGCGGACCATCCGCAGCAGGCCTCCAAACGCGAAATCGCCAAGGCTTTCGGGCTGAAGGGCGAAAACCGCATCGTTCTGAAAGCCCTGCTGAAGGAACTCGAAGTCGATGGCATGGTGCACAAGAGCCGCAAGTCGCTGACGCGACCGGGCGGCCTGCCGCCCGTGACGGTTCTCGACATCACCACCCGCGACAAGGACGGCGAATTGATCGGCCGCCCGGCGGAATGGCCCGAGGATCTGGGCGCAGCGCCGGCCGTGCTCATCCGCCAGTCCTCGCAGGACCGCGGCAAGAAGGCCCCGGTAGCCGGTCTCGGTGACCGTATTCTGGCGAAAATCTTCCCCTCCAAGGAAAACTCCGGCCCGGCCTATACGGCCCGCGTCGTGAAGCTCATCGACCGTCGCCAGAACGCGCTGCTCGGCGTCTTCAAGGAAGCGCCCGGTGGCGGTGGACGGCTGATGCCGATCGATCGCCGCGGCGAAGAAATGGTGATCGATCCCGATGGCGTCGGCGATGCCAAGGATGGCGATCTGATCGAGGTTGAAACCTCGCGCAACAGCGGCCGTTATGGCCTGACCCGCGCCAAGGTGCTGTCGGTCATCGGCTCGGTGGCCTCGGAAAAGGCGATCTCGATGATCGCGATCCATGCGCACGGCATCCCGCATATCTTCCCGCCGAATGTTCTGGCGGAAGCGGATGCGGCCAAGGCAGCGACCATGTCGCACCGCGAGGACTGGCGCGACCTGCCGCTCATCACCATCGATCCGGCCGACGCCAAGGACCATGACGACGCAGTTTATGCCGAACCTGACCACTCGCCCGACAATCCTGACGGTGTCATCGTCACCGTCGCCATTGCCGATGTCTCCTGGTATGTGCGGCCCGGCGCGCCACTCGACCGCGAGGCGCTGAAGCGCGGCAACTCCGTCTATTTCCCCGACCGTGTCGTGCCGATGCTGCCGGAGCGCATTTCCAACGATCTCTGCTCGCTGAAGGAAGGCGTCGATCGCCCTGCCCTTGCGGTGCGCATGACGTTTTCAAAGGAAGGCCGCAAGGCGAGCCACACTTTCCATCGCATCATGATGAAAAGTGCCGCCAAGCTGTCTTACCAGCAGGCGCAAGCCGCAATCGACGGTACGCCTGACGACAAGACCGGCCCGCTGCTGGAACCGATCCTGAAGCCGCTGTGGCACGCCTATGAGGTGATGAAGCGTGGGCGCGACCGCCGCCAACCGCTGGAACTCGATATGCCAGAGCGCAAGATCCAGCTCAGGCCCGACGGCACGGTAGACAAGGTCGTCATTCCCGAACGTCTCGATGCGCACAAGCTGATCGAGGAAATGATGATCCAGGCGAATGTCGCCGCCGCCGAGACGCTCGAAAAGAAGAAGCAGCCGCTGGTCTATCGCGTCCACGATGCGCCCACACTTTCCAAGCAGGAAGTGCTGCGCGAATTCCTCGGCACCATCGGCATTTCCATGGCCAAGGGTGCGGCCATGCGCGCCAATTCCTTCAACGGCATTCTGGCGCGCGCCATCGATACGCCGCACCAGATCATGGTCAACGAGATGGTGCTGCGCAGCCAGAGCCAGGCGATCTACAGCCCCGAAAATATCGGCCATTTCGGCCTCAACCTGATGAAATACGCCCATTTCACCTCTCCGATCCGCCGTTATGCCGACCTCATCGTGCATCGCGCGCTGGTGGGCTCGCTTGGCCTCGGTGAAGGCGGCATCACGCCGCAGGAAGAGGCGACGCTGGACGATATCGCCGCCGAAATCTCGACCTTCGAGCGCCGCGCCATGGCGGCGGAGCGAGACACGGTCAATCGTCTCATCGCGCATCACCTTTCCGAAAGGGTCGGCGAGGAATTCGAGGGCCGGGTCGGCGGTGTCACCAAGGCGGGACTATTTGTCGCGCTTCCGCAGTTTGGTGCTGATGGATTCGTTCCTATATCTACGCTTGGAACCGATTATTTCCTGTACGACGAAGCCCATCAGGCCCTCACGGGGGAAAAGACCGGTCTCGGTTATCAGCTTGGTGACACGGTGCAGGTGAGGCTCGCGGAAGCGGTGCCGCTGGCGGGTGCGCTGAGATTCGATATGCTGAGTCCGGGGCGCAAGATGCCGATGGGCGTACGCTCGTTCCATAAGGCCGGACGGCGGACAGCACGGGCTGCCGCCAAGCCCGGAACACGGCCGCCGAGAAGGCGACGATAACAAGGCCGCCTCGGCGGTTGAACGGACGGGAAGGACTTAAGGATGAGTGCACACCGGGGCTCGGAGACCGTTACCTTCGGAGACGACAGCGCCGAACGGCCGCTTGGCCGGTCCATCATGCGCGGCATGGCAAACCGTTGCCCGGCCTGTGGCAGCGGTCGCCTCTTCCGTGCCTGGCTAAAGCCGGTGGATGCCTGCGCGGCCTGCGGCGAGGAAATGCACCATCACCGCTCGGACGACCTGCCACCCTATATCTCTATCGTCATCATCGGCCATATCGCGGTCGGCGGCTTCATGATGACCGACATGGTCCTCAACATTCCCATGTGGGCCCATTTCGCCATCTGGGTGCCGATCACCATTCTGGCAGCGCTTCTGACGCTGCAACCGATCAAGGGCGGTGTCATCGGCTTGCAATGGGCGCTGAAGATGCACGGATTCGACCGAAAACAACAGAAAGTGCAGATCGACGGCTCTTCTCACTGACGGCGGACGGGACCTTGCACGTGCCTCCGCCTCCCCGGCGCGCCGAAACGACGAACACGCCCATGCGGCCGCGCGACGCCGCCTCCATGATTTTGTTCGACCGGTCCGGCTCGCAACTCAGGGTGTTGATGGGCCGGCGCAGCAGCGCCCATGTCTTCATGCCGGGCGCTTATGTGTTTCCAGGCGGCAAACGCGATCCGCGCGACCATGCGCTGCCCTTTTCGAGCGATCTGCATCCCACCGTTCTCCACAGTCTCACTGCCTCCGCGGCACGGCGGCTCAGCGCCGCCGGCGCAAGAGCGCTGGCGCTTGCCGCCGCGCGCGAGCTTTTCGAGGAAACTGGCGTGGATCTTGGCTTGAACACCAAGGGTCCCGATCTTTCCCGTTTCCGATATGTGGCCCGTGCCATCACCCCGCCCGGCAATGTGCGGCGCTACGACACGCGATTCTTCTGCTGTTATGCAGATGAACTGCACCTCGATATTAGCCTCACACGCGATTCCGACGAACTCTCCGACGTGCAATGGCTTGACATGACAGACCTTTCCAGTCTGAACATGCCGAAAATCACGCGCACGGTTCTCGAAGATGTCACAAAGCTCATGATAGGTGATCCCTCATTGCCCTTTGAAAGCCCCGCGCGGCTCTATGTCACGCGCCACGGCCGGTTCATTCGAGACTTTGTATAAAGGCCGTCATGTCACAAATGAAATGCGAAGAAGCGGACGCCATCCACTGGCCCTCACTGATCGCCGCCATTTCCGCCATCAGTGCGGTCGGCGTCGCCATCGGCCTCGGCCTTCCGCTCCTGTCGATCATCCTTGAGAAGCGCGGCATCTCTTCCACCATGATCGGGGTGAATTCGGCTATGGCCGGCGTCGCGGCGATGATGGCGGCCCCCGTGACCACCAAGATCGCCCATGATTTCGGCGTGGCGCGAACCATGCTGTTCGCAGTCGTCGTTTCGGCACTGAGCGCGCTCGGTTTTTATTTCGCCGAAGCCTTCTGGATGTGGTTTCCGCTGCGAATCGTTTTCCACGGCGCCACCACCACGCTGTTCATTCTTTCCGAATACTGGATCAACATGACGGCGCCGCCCAGGAAGCGCGGCATGGTTCTCGGCATCTACGCCACCGGCCTTGCGGTCGGATTCGCGGTTGGTCCGCTGCTGTTTTCCGTGGTGGGCAGCGAAGGCATATTGCCGTTTCTGGTCGGTGCGGCGATCATCCTGCTCGCCGCGATCCCGATCTTTATGGCGCGCGGCGAAAGCCCGGAGCTGGACGAGCGGCCCAACCACCATTTCGTCCGTTATGTCTGGCTGGTGCCCATGGCGTCCGCGGCGGCCTTCGTCTTCGGTTCGGTGCAGGCCGGCGGCCTTTCGCTGTTTCCGATCTATGCGACGCGGGAAGGCTTCAACGAATCGCAGGCAGCGCTTCTCCTTACCGTGATGGGCATCGGCAATATGGTTTTCCAGATACCGATCGGCCTGCTTTCGGACCGGATGAAGGACCGGCGGACGATGCTGGGGCTGATGGCCTTTGCCGGCGTCTGCGGCACGCTGGCGCTGCCTTTCCTAGTGGAAAACTGGCTTCTGGTGGCGGCCCTGTTGCTGTTCTGGGGCGGCCTGGTCTCGGGAATGTATACTGTCGGCCTCACCCATCTCGGATCGCGCCTGAAAGGCGCCGATCTGGTCGCCGCCAATGCCGCCTTCATCTTCTGTTACGCCATTGGCACGATTGCGGGGCCGCAGGCCGTGGGCATTTCCATGGACATTGCCGGAACCGACGGGTTTGCCTGGTCGCTGGCGGTATTTTTCGGGCTTTACGTGGTGCTTTATATCGTCCGTTTTGTTTTCCGGGCGAAACAGGCTTGACTTTTCGGTCGCGATACGTAGTTTCGCGCCAGATTTAGCCGAGGTCAGAAGCGCCTGCGGCTTCTCTTTTGTTTAAAGGCAGGACGACCATGGCGAAAGCTACAACAATCAAGATCAAGCTGCTGTCGACAGCCGACACCGGCACTTTTTACGTCACCACCAAGAACAGCCGTACGTTCACGGACAAGATGACGAAGACGAAGTACGACCCGGTTGTACGCAAGCACGTTGAATTCAAGGAAACCAAGATCAAGTAATTTCTTGATCTGTCTCCGACAAAAGCGCGCCCAACGGGCGCGTTTTTTGTTTGCGCCGAAGGGAAATGCTGCCGCCAGCCTCTTCGCGCCCAGACGCCTTCCAAGGGGCAAGCAAGGCCCGTCTACCCTGCTGTCCGGGGAATTGTAGCCGTCAATAACAAAGCACGAGAGCAGCCATGGGTAAGTCCGACCACATGGTTTGACGCCCCGGCCGATGCAGCAATCATTCAGGTGCTCTGAAGACACATCGCCAAGGCTCCGTCCGCCCCTGCCCCGTATCGCAGCTTCGCACGTGACGTTAACAAAGACGGATTGCATGCGTCGCGAAGCCGCGACGCGCACACCACGAAACGGCAATTTTCAGGAAGAAGGCGGTCGGCCAACGATGTGACTACGGCACGAGGAACCGATTCGAACATCGTCAGCCGACCGACCCCACGATTCAGGAGATGCGGCGGACCTGAGCATCATGGGGCATTCAAACTACGCAATACCAGCCCCTGACGAACGAAATCGCGACGGCTAAAGCCGCTATCATTCATCATCAAAAGACGGATAAGCCGCCGGAAGAACTGTTACTCTCAATAAGGAGTGTGCGCAGAAGTGAAATAAAAATCAACAAATTCTTAATCCAGGGACACATCACCTGGGAAACATGGTTAAGTATACGAAGCTGACACACTATAGTTGCCGGAGAGATTGAATTCAACGTATTTTTCAACTTGAACTCTATTTATATCGTCGATCTGCATCTATTCATTGCAAAGTGATAAAATACATACAAGGTCAATGGCTTGCAGCCTTACGACGATCAACTTGCTTCGCGAATAATTACTTCGCCGGAACACGACGGCAAGATTGCCGCAATATTTTAGTTAATCGGCCATTAGGGTTCAGGCAGCGGCAGCGACGACGCGGTTGCGTCCGGCGTGTTTCGCCTCGTAAAGCGCTTTGTCCGCCTGCTTCAGGATTTCGTCCGGAGCGCCGAAGGCGCCGCTGCTGGTGGCGATGCCGAGGGAAGCGGTAATGCTCAATTCCCGGTCGATGGAACGAACATAAAAAGGCTTGTCTTCCACGATCGCCCGCAGGCGCTCGGCGACGCTTGCCGCAAGCTCCATCGGCGTATCGGGCATGACCACGACGAACTCCTCCCCGCCATAACGGCAGGCGAGATCGGCACCGCGCACGGTGCTGCGGATGCGCGCTGCAAATTCCCGCAGCACCTCATCGCCCACATCGTGGCCATAGGTATCGTTGACCAGCTTGAAGCGGTCTATATCGGTCATGCAGATGGAGATCGGGCGGCCACGAACGGCGGCGCGGTCGAAGAGTATCTTCAGGTGGCTGTCGAGGTAACGGCGATTGTTGAGGCCCGTCAGCCCGTCGACAATGGCAAGTTCCATCGTGTGCTGGAGATTGAGCCGCAGATGCTCGTTATAGCGCTTGCGCCTGATCTGCGTCAGCGTCCGGGCGACGAGTTCGTTCGGATCGATCGGACGGAGAATGTAATCATTCACGCCAAGATCGAGCGCCCGCGCCACCATATCGTCCGCCCCCTGCTCCGCCACCAGAAGCAGCGGCAGGAAACGGGTGCGTTCCAGCGAGCGAAGCTGTGAACACAGCCGCAGCGGATCGTAATCCTCGAAATTGGAATTGACGATGACGAGCTCGAAAGGATTGCTCGCGGCCTTGAGCAGCGCCGCCTGCGGTTCCGTGACGGCGTCGACCTCGGCAACCGGCTTCAGCGCCCGCACAATACGTTCCTGCGAGCTGGCGCGGCCATCCGCAACCAGCACGCGGCCCGGCGTCTGCATCAGCCCGTCGCTGCGCAGCATCTCCTCGATGCCGATCTGACGTGCGGTTTCGGCGCGCAGCCGCAATTCATCGCTGACGGCCTTGAGCCGCACGAGGCTTTTGACGCGGGCGATGAGTTGAAGGTCGTTGACCGGCTTGGTGAGAAAATCGTCAGCGCCGGCCTTGAGGCCACGCACGCGGTCAGATGGTTGATCGAGTGCGGTGACCATGACCACCGGAATATGGGCGGTATTCGGATTGGCCTTCAGCCTTTCGCAAACCTCGAAACCGTCCATGCCCGGCATCATGATATCGAGCAGGATGATATCGACCTGCTCCTTGTCGCAGATCGCCAGCGCCTTGAAACCATCCTCGGCGGTGACGACATCGAAATATTCCGCCAGAAGACGGGCTTCGAGAAGCTTCACATTGGCCGGAATATCGTCAACAACCAGAACTCTCGCCGTCATAACCGTTCCCCAGTCGCCTCAAGCATCGCCCAGATAAGTCTTGATGACTTCGATGAATTTTGGAACGGAAATCGGCTTAGACACATAGGCCTCGCATCCGCCCTGGCGAATGCGTTCCTCGTCGCCCTTCATGGCGAAAGCCGTCACCGCAATGACCGGAATGACATGCAGCTCGTCATCTTCCTTCAGCCACTTCGTCACCTCAAGCCCTGAAACTTCCGGCAGCTGGATATCCATGAGGATGAGGTCCGGGCGGTGCTTGCGGGCAAGATCGAGCGCTTCCATACCGTTGCGCGTCTGGATCGTCGTATAACCAGACGCCTCGATCAAGTCGCGAAAGAGCTTCATGTTCAGCTCGTTGTCTTCGACTATCATGACCTGCTTGGGCATGGTGAGCAGTCCCCGTTTCGCTTTGAAACCTTCACCCAGACATATAAGTTGTCAGAGAGCCGATTCCATCGTCCATTTGTTGCGCAAGGCTAGAGGGATTTGGTTTCAAAATAGGTAACTTCGGGGAAGAAATGCTGCGCGATACAAAAAACAAAGGCAATGTCGGTCAAGATCCGCAAGAAACGGCGGCCGCCATACTTGGCTGGCTGGCAAACGAACCGGACATGCTGGCGCGTTTTCTGGCGCTGAGCGGGCTGCAGGCCAACATGCTGCGCCAGGCTGTCAACGATCCCGGCTTTCTGGCAGGGCTGACGGATTTCCTGATGAGTCACGAGCCGGACCTGATGGCCTTCTGCGCCGCCACCGATACATCCCCCGAAACCGTGGCCGCTGCCTGGAACCATTTTTCCGGACCGGGGCTGGATTCAGGTGTGTATTGACGAGACGCCCCTTGAGTGGCCATCGCAGCCGGAGTATGGTCGGCAACGTTCTGGTTTTGTTTTCGACCCATGTCCACGTCGCACCGCTATGATCCCGGTTTTTGCCGTGACTGTCTGGCCGGCCAGCCAGAAGGGCTGAGGCGTTGCCGCGCCTGCGGCAGCCCGCGTCTTCTCTATCATTCCGAACTCTATGATCTGAGCATCGCCCATATCGATTGTGACGCCTTTTACGCCTCGGTCGAAAAGCGCGACAATCCGGAACTGGCCGACAAACCAGTGATCGTGGGCGGCGGCAAGCGCGGGGTGGTTTCCACCGCCTGTTATATCGCCCGCATTCACGGGGTGCGTTCCGCCATGCCCATGTTCAAGGCGCTGGAAGCCTGTCCCGATGCTGTCGTCATCAAGCCGGATATGGAAAAATACAGCCGTGTCGGGCGCGAAATCCGCGCGATGATGCAGGAACTGACGCCGCTCGTGCAGCCGATTTCCATAGACGAAGCGTTTCTCGATCTTTCCGGCACCGAGAGGCTGCATCACGATCCACCGGCTCGTGTGCTGGCGAAATTCGCCCGGCGGGTGGAAAAGGAAGTGGGGGTGACTGTTTCCGCCGGGCTTTCCTATTGCAAGTTTCTCGCCAAGGTCGCGTCCGACCTGCAAAAACCGCGCGGTTTTTCAGTTGTCGGTGAAGCAGAGGCGCTGTCCTTTCTGGCAGCAAGGCCCGTCACCACCATCTGGGGCGTCGGCAAGGCCTTTGCGGCGACGCTGGAGGCGGACGGTATCCGCATGATCGCGCAGCTGCAAGAGATGGAGGAAAGCGAGCTGATGCGCCGCTATGGCGTGATGGGGCAACGCCTCTTCCGGCTTTCGCGCGGCATTGATGAGAGGCATGTGCACAATAACGACCCCGTCAAAAGCGTGTCTTCCGAAACCACCTTCTTCAATGATATTTCCCGCCATGAAGATCTCGTACCGATCCTGCGCTCGCTTTCCGAAAAGGTTGCCTGGCGGTTGAAGAAGAGCGGCATCGCCGGCCAGACGGTGGTGCTGAAGATGAAGACAGCAGACTTCAAGCTCCGCACCCGCAACCGCAAGCTGGACGATCCGACGCAGCTCGCCGACCGGATTTTCCGCACCGGCCTTTCGCTGCTGGAAAAAGAAACGGACGGCACCAGGTTCCGGCTCATCGGCATCGGCGTCAGCGATTTGCACGATGCGGGGCTGGCCGATCCTCCCGATCTCGTTGACAGAGAGGCCGGCCGTCGGGCCGCGGCGGAAGCGGCGATGGACAAGCTGCGCGACAAGTTCGGCAAGGGCAGCGTCGAGACCGGCTATACGTTCGGAACACGCAAATAACAGTGGCGGGATTGTGCGACAGGTCGCAATCCTATCCTAGCCGCCTCGCTCCGGATATATTTTAGATTTTACACAAATTAGTGATGTTGCGAAGGAGCGGTCCTTAAGCTTCATTAAACTTCGCATGATTGAGTGAGGCAAGTTTTGTACATGTGGTGTATTGCGTCATGTCCCTTCGCCTCCGTCTTATGGCCGGCATGCTGTCGGCCAGCATTCTTGCCTTTCCGGCGCTTGCCGCTGACAGCAGGTCTCTGCAGATACTGGTATCGAAAAGCGATCAGTCGCTCTCGCTTTATGAGAACGGCGAAATCGTCGCCACCTCGAAAGTCTCCACCGGCAAGGCCGGACATGAGACACCGAGCGGCATATTCTCAATTCTGGAAAAGCGGAAATACCACGAGTCGAATATCTACTCGGCCGCACCCATGCCCTTCATGCAGCGGCTGACCTGGTCCGGCATCGCGCTGCACGAAGGCAAGGTGCCGAACTATCCGGCCTCGCATGGCTGCGTGCGCTTGCCGTCCAAATTCGCCAAGTCCCTTTTCGGCGACACCCGGACCGGCGTGCATGTCATCATCACCGACCAGCCGGTCTCGCTGCGCTTTGTGCAGCATCCGGCGTTGTTTCAGCCGCGCGACGATGCCGATGACGGCAAGCTTCTTCTGTCGGATGTGGAATTGCGCCCGGCAACGTTCGATGCAGCCTTGGGGACGGTCGAAGTTGCCGTCAATGAAAAGACCCAGGCGCTCAAGCCGGCGGTAAAGACCAGGGAGCCCTCGCCCCTGCGCATTCTCATCACCCGGCGCGGCGAACGGGAAAAGGTGATGGATATCCAGACCATGCTGAGCCGCCTCGGTTTCGAAGCGGGTGCAGCCGATGGTTATGCCGGGGAGATGACGATCAGCGCCATCAATGGTTTCAAGCGCTGGAAAGGGCTGAAAACCACCGGGCCGCTTCTGACAGACGCCTTCGTGACGGCGCTTTATGCCTCCGCCGGTGAAGACCACCCACTGAGCGGCCAGATCATGGTGCGGCAGGATTTCAAGCCGCTGTTTGAAGCAGCCATCGACATCAAGGACCCGGAAGTGGCGCTCGGAACCCATTTCTTCGAAGCCGTGTCCGTGGATCGCGCCGCCGGAAACGCCGAATGGAACGGTGTGACGCTGGAAAACCATCTGCCGGCGGCTGCCCGCAAGCGGCTTGGCATCTCCGTTACCGAACCGCCGGGCGGTTTCGATCAACTGAGCGCCGTGCTCGGCCGCCTCGAAATTCCCGCGGAAATACGCAGCCGGATCGAGCAGGAGCTTTCAAGCGGCAGCTCGATCACCGTTTCGGATATCAGTCACCAGCTGGAGACAGGCACTGGAACGGACTTCATCACCGTGACCAAAGAAGGGCCGGTATGAGCGACGTGTGAGGCCTCAAGCCTCACACCAGTTCCACATCGACGACACCGGGCGCGGACCGCAGCGCAGCGGCGATTTCCGGGGAAATGCGGTATTTCTCCGTCAGCTCCACCTCGATCTCACGGCTGCCCTCATCCTTGATGACGATGAAATAGACCGAGCCATCACCCTTTGTGTTGAGGTGGCGGGCAACGGTCTTCAGCGGGCCGGAATCGCGCACATAAACACGCAACGCCTTCTGCATCTGCACGGATTTTTCTTCCAGCGACTGCGCCGTCTGGATACGCAGGCCGATACCTTCGGGGCGTTCTTCCGCCTGCACGGTGATGACCAGCGATTTGCCGACTTCGAGCAGATCGCGGAACTGGCCGAGTCCTTCGGAAAACAGCACCGCCTCATATTGGCCCGACGCGTCCGAGAAGGTGACGATGCCCATCTTGTTGCCGGTGCGGGTTTTGCGCTCCTGCTTACCGGTCACGGTGCCGGCCAGACGCCCGGCAGTCGCGCCCTGTTTCACCGCGGCGGAAAAATCGGCGAAATTCTGCACCCGCAGCTTTTCCAGCACGGGGCGATAGGTATCGAGCGGATGGGCGGTGAGGTAAAAACCGAGCACCTGATACTCGCGCAGCAGCTTTTCGGAGGCAAGCCAGGGCTGGAAGGCCGGAAGAACCAGTTTTTCCGGCCCGCTTCCGCTACCGGAGCCGAACATGTCCGATTGTCCAATGGTGCGGTTATTCTGTGCCATCTGCGCATAACCGATAATGCGGTCCAGCCCACCGATCAGTTCGGCGCGGTCGCGGCCGAAACAATCGAAGGCGCCCGCATTAATCAGGCTTTCCAGCACACGCCGGTTGATCTGCTTGGGATCGATGCGCAGGCAGAAATCCTCAAGGCTCGTGAACGGCTTGCCGTCGCGTACCTGGACGATGTGCTCCACCGCCCCCTCGCCCACGCCCTTGATGGCGGCGAGCGAATAATAGATGCGGTTCTCACCCGTTTCGAATTGCCGGAACGACGTCTGCACCGAAGGCGCGACGACCTCGATGCCAAGGCGGCCCGCATCCTGACGGAAATCGTTGAGCTTTTCCGTGTTCGCCATATCGAGTGTCATCGAGGCCGCCAGGAACTCCACCGGATAATGCGCCTTCATATAGGCGGTCTGGTAGGACACGATCGCGTAGGCCGCGGCGTGGCTCTTGTTAAAGCCGTAATTGGCGAATTTTGCCAGCAGGTCGAAGATGGTGTTGGCCTGCGGCTTCGAGACGCCGTTCTTGATGGCTCCGTCGACGAAACGCTCGCGCTGCTTGTCCATCTCCTCCTTGATCTTCTTGCCCATGGCGCGGCGCAGAAGATCGGCTTCGCCGAGCGAATAACCGGAGAGGACCTGGGCGATCTGCATCACCTGTTCCTGATAGACAATAACGCCCTGCGTTTCCTTGAGCAGATGGTCGATGGTCGGGTGGATCGATTCCAGCTCCTCCTCGCCATGTTTGCGGGCGTTGTAGACCGGGATGTTTTCCATCGGTCCGGGGCGATAAAGCGCCACCAGCGCGATGATGTCCTCGATGCAGTCCGGTCGCATGCCGATCAGCGCCTTGCGCATGCCCGCACTTTCCACCTGGAACACGCCGATGGTTTCGCCCCGCGACAACATCTCGTAGGTTTTGGCGTCGTCCAGCGGAATGGCCGCGAGATCGACCTCGATGCCGCGCTTGGCGACAAAATCGACGGCGACCTTCAGCACCGTCAGCGTCTTCAAGCCGAGAAAGTCGAATTTGACGAGGCCCGCGCTTTCCACCCACTTCATGTTGAACTGCGTAACCGGCATATCGGATCGCGGATCGCGATACATCGGCACCAGTTTGGAGAGCGGGCGGTCGCCGATGACGATACCGGCGGCGTGAGTGGAGGCGTGGCGGTAAAGCCCTTCGATCTTCTGGGCGATATCCAGGAGGCGGGCGACGACCGGCTCCTTGTCCGCCTCCTCCTGCAGGCGCGGCTCTTCCTCGATCGCTTTCGACAGGGGTGTCGGATTGGCCGGGTTGTTGGGCACCAGCTTGCAAATCTTGTCCACCTGCCCATAGGGCATTTCCAGCACGCGGCCAACGTCGCGCAGGGCCGCGCGCGCCTGTAGCGAACCGAAGGTGATGATCTGCGCCACCTGCTCCCGGCCATATTTGGCCTGCACGTAGCGGATCACCTCTTCGCGGCGGTCCTGGCAAAAGTCGATATCGAAGTCGGGCATCGAAACGCGTTCGGGATTGAGAAAGCGTTCGAACAGCAACGAGAAGCGCAGCGGATCGACATCGGTAATGGTCAGCGCATAAGCGACGAGCGAGCCCGCACCCGAACCGCGGCCCGGGCCGACCGGAATATCATGCTGCTTGGCCCATTTGATGAAGTCGGCAACGATCAGGAAGTAACCGGGAAACTTCATGCGCGAGATGACGCCGAGTTCGAAATCCAGTCTGTCGCGATACTCCTGCTCGGTATAACCGGGCGCCATGCCGAGCGCGGCAAGCCGCTGATCCAGCCCCTCCACCGCCTGGCGTCGAAGCTCTTCGGCTTCGGCGCGTTCGGCCGCTTCCGGATCGTCGCTGGCGCCGGTGAAACGCGGCAGGATCGGCCCGCGCTTTTTCAGCACATAGGAGCATCGGAGCGCGATCTCGACGGTGTTCTCCAGCGCCTCGGGAAGATCGGCAAACAGCGCCGTCATCTCGTCACGGCTTTTGAGGTAGTGATCGGGTGTCAGGCGGAACCGGCTGTCATCGGACACGATGGCGTTATGCGCCACTGCCATCAACGCATCATGCGCCTCGTAGTCGGCCTTGGAGGGGAAGAACGCCTCGTTGGTGGCAACGAGTGGAATATCGTGTTCGTAAGCCAGACCAATCATGCGCCGTTCATGGGAACGGTCGTAACCGGACTGGCGCTGCAATTCGATATAAAGTCTATCACCAAAGAGTGACTTCAGCGTCAGCAGCCGCTCTTTCGCCTGTGCGGCGTGGCCTTCCTTCAGGGCCATATCGACAGGGCCGCCGGATGCGCCGGTGAGCGCTATGAGGCCGGCATTGGAGGCCTCCTCCAGCCATGCGCGGGTAATGTGCACGGAATGGCTGCCGCCCTCACCTTCCAGATAGGCGCGGCTGACGAGATCCACCAGCCGCTCATAGCCTTCCGCATTGGCGGCAAGGAGAACGATGGCGGGAAGTTTCTGAAGATGGCTGTTGTGGTTGCGGCGATCCTCCGCCGCATCCTGCATGTCGATGGACAACTGGCAGCCAATGATCGGCTGCAGACCTTCGTCCCGCGCCTTTTCGGAAAATTCCAGCGCGACGAAAAGATTGTTGGTATCGGTAATGGCGATGGCCGGTTGACCGTCCGCGACGGCCTTGGACATGATTTTCTTGAGGGGCAAGGCCCCCTCAAGCAGGGAATAAGCGGAATGAACCCGAAGATGGACAAAACCGGGCGTCTTCAACGTTTCGCCAGAGATCTCTCCACGCATAACCGCATCGCCCATATCATCATCCTGTCACTCTGAATCACGAGGGCGATTTTCCGATTTCCGGCGCTTAATGTCCACCGCTTTGCGGCGTCCATACAGGCTTCTGCGCCGGTGTCTTCTTCACAGGGCGGTGAGGATCACCGAAAAGCTGGCAACAAAGACAGCGATGGAAGCGAAAGCAGCAACGTCACGGATGAAATCAGTCATTGGTCTCTCCTTACTCGTTATGTTCCAATTTTGTTCTCTTTTTGTTCGATTGTCAACAGGGTTCTGGCGATATTCCTCTTGTCAATGCGGCAGAATCGCCTTCGGTTCCCGCGTGGGGAACAGCAAGCCACTGACTCCAAAACGAAAAAACCCGGAGGTAAAACACCGCCGGGTTCGGAAAAAATTCAAATGGGGAGAACCGGTGTTCTCTGAAAAGCACCGGATGGATCGGCTTGCCAGTTCAGAAATCGACGATCTTGCCGTCGGCCAGCGTCACGCGTCTGTCCATGCGGGCGGCAAGTTCATGATTGTGGGTGGCAATCAGCGCTGCGAGGCCGGATTGTCGCACCAGTGCCTCCAGCGCGTCGAATACGTAATGCGCGGTTTCCGGATCGAGATTGCCGGTCGGCTCGTCGGCGAGCAGCAGGAGCGGCGCGTTGGCGACAGCGCGGGCAATGGCGACACGCTGCTGTTCACCGCCCGAGAGTTCGGCTGGACGGTGTTCGCCGCGATGCCCCACGCGCATATAGTCTAGCAGCGCGCTTGCACGCTTGCGGGCCTCCACCTGGGTGAGACCGGCAATGAGCTGCGGCATCATCACATTTTCCACTGCCGAGAATTCCGGCAGGAGGTGATGGAACTGATAGACGAAACCGATATCGCTGCGGCGGATCGCGGTGCGCGTTTCATCCGGCAGGCCGTTGCAGGGCGCGCCGTTAATATAGACCTCGCCTGCATCGGGATGTTCCAGCAACCCTGCCAGATGCAACAGCGTCGATTTACCAGTGCCCGAAGGGGCGACCAACGCCACCATCTCACCGCTTTTCAATTCAAAATCGGCCTTGCGCAGAATGGAAAGCGACGTCTCGCCCTGACCATAGGTTCTCTCGACGCCGGTGAGCCGCAGCACTGTTTTTTTTGCCATATTGCGAAGCGGTCCTTATTCGTAACGCAGGGCCTGCACCGGATCGAGCTTGGAAGCCCGCCAGGCTGGAAAGATCGTTGCCAGGAAAGAAAGGGTCAGCGCCATGATGACGACGGTGATGGTCTCGCTCAAATCCATTTCGGCCGGTAGCTGGCTCAGGAAATAAAGCTGCGGGTCAAACAGCACTGTGCCCGATACCCATGAGAAGAACTGCCGGATCGATTCCACGTTCAGGCAGACGATGACACCGAGCGCCACGCCGGCAAAGGTGCCGACCGTGCCGATGGCAGCCCCCGTCATGAAGAAGATGCGCATCACGGAGCCGGAGCTTGCGCCCATGGTACGCAGAATGGCGATATCGCTGCCCTTGTCCTTCACCAGCATGATGAGGCCGGAGATGATGTTCAGCGCCGCCACCAGAACGATGAGCGTGAGAATCATGAACATCACGTTTCTTTCCACCTGCAGGGCGGAGAAGAAGGTCTGGTTCCGCTGCCTCCAGTCGGTAATGTAGACCTGCCTTTCGGCCGCCTGCTCCACCAGCGGCCGGATGCCATCGACATCATCCGGGCGGCTCACATAAAGCTCGATAGACTGCACGAGGCCTTCGGCATTGAAATAAAGCTGGGCTTCGGACAGAGGCATATAGATCATCGACGCGTCATATTCCGACATGCCGATCTCGAAGACGCCGGAAATCTTGTAAGATTTGACGCGCGGATTGACGCCCATCGGGGTCACGTCACCCTCCGGTGATATGAGGGTGATATCGTCACCCGCCGTAACACCCAGCTGGGCGGCGAGCCTGGAGCCGACGAGAACGCCGTCACCCGCCATGAAGCCGACGAGGTCGCCGGTCTTGATGTTGGTGGCGACTTCCTTGACCTTGTCGATATCCTCCTGGCGCACACCGCGCACCAGAGCGCCGGAACCCGCACCGCCGCGCCCGGAGGCCAATGTCTGGCCCTCCACCAGCGGCAGAGCCATGGTGACGCCCGGAACGGCTGCGAATTTCTTCGCCAGCTCATCATAATTATTGAAGGGCTGGTCGATCGGCTGAACGATCATATGTCCGTTGATGCCGAGAATGCGGGAAATCAGCTCCGTGCGGAACCCGTTCATGACGGCCATGACTATGATCAGCGTCGCCACACCCAGCATAATGCCGACGAAAGAGAAACCGGCGATGACGGAGATGAAGGCTTCCTTGCGCCGCGACCGCAGATAACGCCATGCCACCATACGTTCAAAAGCAGAAAACGGCCGAGCGGTCTTTGCCCCGGCTGAAACAGCCGCACCCTTGTCAGCCTCGGCTTGTGCCATGTCGTCTCCCTGATCTCAAACTATAAGGCCGGTCTTTTCCGAAAACCGGCCTACATTTCCACGGCATCTGTCTTACGAAAACCGGAGCGGACTTCGCGTGAAGCCGCTCCGTCTTCCGCTCGCTTTTAGCCGAGCACCCTGTTCATCGCCGCCTCGATCGTCACGGTTTCCCGCTCGCCGGTCTTGCGATCCTTGACTTCGACTTCGCCATTCGCGACCGAACGCGGCCCGACGATGATCTGCAAAGGCACGCCAATCAGATCGGCAGTCGCGAATTTCTGGCCAGCACGGTCGTCCGTATCGTCGTAGAGAACATCCTTGCCGGCGTTGGAGAGCTGATAATACAGCTTTTCACAAGCCGCATCGCAGGCCGCATCTCCAGCCTTCATATTGATGATCACGACGTCGAAAGGAGCGACCGAGGCCGGCCAGATGATTCCATTCTCGTCATGCGATGCTTCAATGATGGCGGGAACAAGGCGTGTCGGTCCGATACCATAAGAACCCATGTGGACAGGGTGTTCCTTGCCATCCTTACCCTGCACTTTCGCGCCCATCGGCTCGGAATATTTGGTGCCGAAATAGAAGATGTGGCCAACTTCAATGCCGCGCGCAGAAAGGCGCTCGCCTTCGGGAATGGCGTTATAAGCCGCTTCGTCATGCATTTCGGACGTGGCGGCATAATCGGCCGTCCACTCGTCGAATACGCCCTGCAAGGCTGCGACATCGTCGAAATTGGTGTTTTCAGCGGGAATCGCGCGGTCGAGGAAGCTCTTGTGGCAGAAGACTTCGGATTCGCCGGTATCGGCCAGAATGATGAATTCATGGCTGTGGTTGCCGCCGATCGGGCCGGTATCGGCGCGCATGGGAATAGCGCGAAGGCCAAGGCGCTCGAAGGTGCGCAGGTAAGCCACGAACATCTTGTTATAGGAATGGATCGCGTCTTCCTTGGTAAGGTCGAAGGAATAGGCGTCCTTCATCAGGAACTCGCGCGAACGCATGGTGCCGAAACGCGGACGCACCTCGTCGCGGAACTTCAGCTGGATATGATAGAGGTTCAGCGGCAGGTTCTTGTAGGACTTCACATAGGAACGAAAGATGTCGGTGATCATCTCCTCATTGGTGGGGCCATAGAGCATCTGGCGGTCCTGGCGGTCCTTGATGCGCAGCATTTCCTTGCCATAGTCATCGTAACGACCGCTCTCCTGCCAGAGCTCGGCGGTCTGCAGCGTCGGCATCAGAAGCTCGATGGCGCCGGAACGATCCTGCTCCTGGCGGATGATCCTGTTCACCTTGTCCAGCACACGCTTACCGAGCGGCAGCCAGGAATAGATGCCAGCCGATTGCTGCCGGATCATGCCGGCGCGCAGCATAAGGCGGTGAGAAACGATCTCCGCTTCCTTGGGATTTTCCTTCAGGATGGGCAAAAAGTAACGGCTGAGACGCATGACGGCTTCCATTGATGCGGACGACAGCGCCACAGGCGCGGGAATCGCCCCGAATAGAGGGATATTGGCGCCGGATATAGCCGTTTCCGGCCCAGATGAAAACCCGCCATGAAAAGAGCGATAAAGGCCATTTCAAGGTATTTTCGCGATAGCTAATTCGCGTCAAAACGCTTTGATCGGAATAATATTCTTGATCCGGTGCGACAAATTGCACCACAGAGAATTTTTTGCCGACTGTAACAAATATGCAAAAAATGAGATGACAAGCATGGGGGTTTGAGCTAGCCTTAGCTTACAAAAGAGGCAGGAAGTTTAAATTCTTGTCATTTTCGCGGTCAGTCTTGGGAGGATCAGATCTTAGGCGCGCTCGTTCGCAGCCCCGGCAACGGTTACAGATCACGCGAAACCTGGAAAACAAGGCTGAAAGGCCTTGTTTTTTTTTGCTTATGCACAAAGAAACACGCTCATAGCGATATTCCGGTAAAATTATGGCGTTGAATCAGGCACCGGAATGTTCCTGCTGTGTGCACGACGGATATGACATCCATATGACAGAACATCGGTCATATCCGCGGCAAATCGCCGTCAGTCTGAGCGTACGGATGCGCGCGGAATGGCGATTATCTGTGCAACTTTTCAATCGAAAACAGGAATAATTCTCGGAAGATCGTCAAGGCTGACGCCGAACCACCAGGTCCCGCCGTACCAGAGCCCACAGATCAGGGCCGAGATCAGGGTGGTCCACAAAACGATCCGCCCACCTCTGAACCTTGATGGCGCACTGGCGACCGTGCCCAGCGCCACATCGCCCTCCTCATCCTGAGTACGTAGGCCAATCGGCAGCACGATGAAGAGCACCGTCCACCAGACGATGAAATAAACGGCGAAGACCGAAAGAAGCGGCATGTGATCCTCCTGCACAATGGGGTTCTTGTAACGCATTCATCCGCAGATCGGAATCACTTCTCCGCAAGAAAGCCGAAAGAAAAAAGAAGAGCCGCGCTTTGCGGCGCGGCCCTGAAATCGACGGAGAAGAGGCAGACGCCCAGGCCGATTGCCGGGAAGCTACCCGCTCAAACCTTGGTCACAAAAACCGTCACGATCGGCTTCTTACCCCAGCTCTGGTTGGCGGCGGCGCGCACGGCGCGGCGCACCGATTCGCGCAGCAGTGCGAGGTCCTTGCGACGGGCGCGCGGAATGCTCTCGACGGCGCCGAGTACAGCATCATAAAGCGTGTCTTCCATCGCCTCATCCTCGTCGTCGAATTCCGGCAGGCCGAAAGGCACGACGTCGGGATCGCCGAGGAAGTCGTAACGGCTATCCAGCACGACGTTGACGGCGACATGGCCGGCAAAGGACAGCTTGCGGCGGTTGCTGATGCCCATTTCATCCATGTCACCGACGAGATTGCCGTCCTTGAAGACGCGGCCGTGCGGGACGTCATCGATGACTTCCGCAGGACCCGGCGCAAGGCGCAGAACGTTGCCGTTGCGCACCTTCGGCACCTGCGAAATACCGGCTTGTTCGGCCAGTTCCTTCTGCGCCACCAGATGCGCCGCCTCGCCATGGACGGGCACGACGATCTGCGGCTTCGTCCATTCATACATCCGCAGAAGCTCGTTGCGGCGCGGATGGCCGGACACATGCACCAAAGCCTCATTGTCCGTGACAATGTGCACGCCCTGTTCGATCAGGCCGTTCTTGATCTCGATGATCGCCTTTTCGTTGCCGGGAATGGCGCGTGAGGAAAAGACGACAGTATCTCCCGACGCGAGCGCCACATTGCGCATCTCGTCGCGGGAAAGCTTGGCGAGCGCTGCACGCGGTTCGCCCTGCGAACCGGTCAGGATCAGCACCACACGATCACGCGGAATATAGCCGAATTCATCTTCAGCGAGGAACGGCTTGATGCCTTCCATGATGCCGAGATCCTGCGAGACGTTGACGACGCGCTTCAGTGACGAGCCGAGCAGCAGCACCTCGCGGCCGGCAGCTTCCGCAGCCTGCGCAATCGAGCGGATGCGCCCGACATTCGAGGAGAAGGTGGTAACGGCAACGCGGCCTTCAGCACTTTCGATGATCTGACGCAGGCCTTCGGACACCTCGTGTTCGGAGGGCGACACGCCATCGCGCAGTGAATTGGTGCTGTCGCACATCAGTGCCAGCACGCCCTCTTCACCGATGGCGCGGAAGCGGGCTTCATCCGTCAACGGCCCAAGCGACGGCGCTTCGTCGATCTTCCAGTCACCGGTGTGGATGACATTGCCGAGCGGTGTGCGGATGACCAGCGACATCGGCTCCGGTATAGAATGGTTGACGCCAACGGCTTCGATTTCAAAGGGGCCAACGTTGATCCGGTCACCAGCCTTGAAGATCGTCACCGGAATTTCAGCGCGCGTGCCCTCATAGGCGCGCTTCGCCTCCAGCATGCCGGCCGTGAATGGCGAGGCATAGACCGGCACATTGAGGCCGGGCCACAGATCGTTCAGCGCGCCATAATGATCCTCATGGGCATGGGTGATGATGATGCCCTTGAGGTTCTTTTTCTGCTCGGCGATGTAACTGATATCGGGCAGCACGAGATCGACACCAGGAAGATCGAGACCGGCAAAGGTCACGCCGCAATCCACCATGATCCATTCGCGCTTGCTTGCCGGCCCGTAGCCGTAAAGCGCCAGATTCATCCCGATTTCACCCACGCCGCCGAGCGGCACAAAGACCAGTTCGTCCTGTTTAGCCATTGTTTTTCTTATCCATTCACGAAAGCGCGCAGGCAACGGCAATTGGCCGTGCCCGCCGCTCTCTCAAGCATCGGACCTGTTGAACCATCTGATCGACCGGGCCGATGCGGAACCGGTTTGTCACCCTGCATTTCATGAGCCGCAGGAAAGCTCCAACCTCTGGGACAGGGTTCGGCGTGGCCTTTCAGCCATCACCGTTCACCTCATCCGAAAAACACATCGCCGGCGGCGATCGAGCGTCTTGCGCCCTCGTCCTCATCCAGCAGCAGATAACCATTATCATCAATGCCGACAAAACGCCCGCCAATCGAACGGTCAGGGAAATTGACGGTGATATGTTCACCAATACCGCAGGCCGCTGCCCGCCAGCTGGCAATGATGCCAGATACGCCCCTGCCCTCATCCCATTCGCGCAGAACCTCGGCCGTCTCACGGAAGAGATGTGCAAACAGTTCATCGGGCGAGCAAGACGCACCATGTTCTGACAGCATCGTAACGGGATAAAGCGGGTTATCCGGCTTATGGGCGATATTGATACCAATGCCGATGACGATGGCGCGCCGGCCGTCAGGCAAAAGCTCCGCTTCCATCAGAATGCCGCAGGTCTTGCGGCGGCCGATCAGCACATCGTTCGGCCATTTGATTTCAAGCGCTTCACCACCCGGCGGCAGCACCGCGCGAATGGCGCGATAGACAGCCAGCGCAAAAGCGAGCGGCAGGGAGCCGATGCGTTCCGTCGGTGCGGGATCGATCAGAAGAAGCGAAGCGTAAAGATTTCCGGGTTCCGAAACCCAGGGCCTGCCACGGCGGCCGCGGCCGCCGGTCTGGCGGATGGCGGTAACCCACAGGTTGCCGCCATCACCCGCCCGCGCCCGAGCGAAACATTCCAGATTGGTCGATGGCGTTTCCGCCATCGCCTCGTGCCTGATATCATCGATGGACATCCGGCCCGTATTCCTTCGTGTATTGCTCAAAAGAAGGTCTTCGCCGCAGCAGTGACGGCGTTGCCAAGCGCACCGCCGAAGACGATGAAGGCGACGGTGAAGAGAGCCGAAAGCGCGTAAACCACCTTCAATTCACCCGACGGACGCTCAAATTTGTCCTTGGCCTCATCGAACCACATGACCTTGACGACGCGGATATAATAATAAGCGCCGACGACCGAGCCGATCACACCGATGATGGCGAGCGGATAGAGCTTCGCTTCGATGGCGGCCAGGAAGACGTAGTACTTGCCGAAGAAGCCGGCGAGCGGCGGAATACCGGCAAGCGAGAACATCAGGATGGTCAGAACAACCGCCATGAAGGGGTTGGAGGACGACAGACCGGCCAAATCCTCGACGGTTTCGACATTGCCGATCTCCTTGCGGCGCATGGAGAGAATGCAGGCGAAGGTGCCGAGCGTCATGACCATGTAGATGGTCATGTAGAGAATGACGCCAGCAACACCGGCCTCAGTGCCCGCAGCAAGACCGACCAGCGCATAACCCATGTGACCGATCGAAGAATAAGCCATCAGGCGCTTGATGTTCTTCTGACCGATCGCGGCAAAAGAGCCGAGCAACATGGAGGCGATGGAGATGAACACGACGATCTGCTGCCAGTCGGCGAAGACCGGCTGGAACGCCTCGATGACAATGCGAACGAGGATCGCCATGGCGCCGATCTTCGGTGCAGCCGACAGGAAGGCCGTAACCGGGGTCGGTGCGCCTTCATAAACATCCGGCGTCCACATATGGAACGGCACAGCGGAAATCTTGAATGCAAGACCGGCGAGAACGAAGACCAGACCGAAGACAAGGCCGAGCGAGCGGGTTTCCGATGCCAAAACCTGCGCGATTTCGGTGAAGCCGGTATTGCCGGTGAAACCGTAGACCAGCGACATGCCGTAAAGCAGCATGCCGGAAGACAGCGCGCCGAGCACGAAATACTTCAGGCCTGCTTCCGTGGAGCGCAGGCTCTCACGGTTGATGGCGCAGACGACGTAAAGCGCCAGCGACTGCAGTTCCAGCGCCATGTAGAGCGAGATCAGGTTATTGGCCGAGATCATCAGCAGGATGCCGAGCGTCGCGAGCACCAGCAGCACCGGATATTCGAAACGGCCGATGGGTTCGAAACGGCCCTGGCCGACGGCCAAGATCATGGCGGTGATGGAGCCGATCAGCGCCAGCACCTTCATGAAATTACCGAAGGCATCGGCGATGTAGACACCGCCGAAGGCCACGCCCGAAGCGGGGGCAAAGATGATCCAGAGACCGACGACGAGCAGGAGGGCAACGGCAAGGCCGGTGACCGTCGTTGTCGACTTGTCGCCCGAGAAGACGCCAATCATGAGCAGCGCCAGCGCGCCAACCGCAAGGATCAGCTCGGGCGTCGCAATGTGCAGACTGGCAAAAAGGATTTCAGCGGTCATGTCCAACGGGTCCTGTCGTCAATTCATAGAGAGCGCAACATTTTGCGCCGCCTGCAGTGCAGCCGAATAGTTGTTTACCAGAAGATCGACCGATGCGGCTGTCGCATCGAACACCGGTGCCGGATAGACACCGAAGAAGATCGTCAGCACGACCAGCGGATAAAGGATGACCTTCTCGCGGGTCGACAGATCGAGCAGGCTCTTCAGGCTTTCCTTTTCCAGCGCACCGAAGATCACGCGGCGATAGAGCCACAGCGCATAAGCGGCCGAGAGGATGACACCGGTGGCGGCAAAGAGTGCGACCAGCGTGTTGGCGCGGAAGACACCGATCAACGTCAGGAATTCACCGATGAAGCCGGACGTGCCGGGCAGACCGACATTGGCCATGGTGAAGATCATGAAGGCCACGGCATATTTCGGCATGTTGTTGACGAGGCCGCCATAGGCCGCGATCTCGCGGGTATGGAGACGGTCATAAACAACGCCGACGCAGAGGAAGAGTGCGCCCGACACGATACCGTGCGACAGCATCTGGAAGATCGCGCCCTGCACGCCCTGAACGTTGGCGGCAAAGATGCCCATGGTCACATAACCCATGTGGGCAACGGAGGAATAGGCGATCAACTTCTTGATGTCGTCCTGCATCATCGCCACCAGCGAGGTGTAGATGATGGCAAGAACCGACAGCGTGAAGACGAAGGGTGCGAAATAGTCCGACGCTAAGGGGAACATCGACAGCGAGAAGCGGATGAAACCGTAACCGCCGAGCTTCAGCATGACGCCGGCCAGAATGACCGAACCTGCGGTCGGAGCCTGAACGTGGGCATCCGGCAGCCAGGTGTGCACCGGCCACATCGGCATCTTGACCGAGAAGGCGGCGAAACAGGCAAGCCACAGCCAGGTCTGCATTCCCGCCGGGAAGCCGTATTTCAGCAGTTCCGTCATGTCGGTCGTGCCGGCCTGCCAATACATGGCCATGATGGCGAGCATGGTCAGAACCGAGCCGAGCAGCGTGTAGAGGAAGAACTTGTAGGAGGCGTAAACGCGATCCTTGCCGCCCCACACGCCGATGATGATGAACATCGGGATCAGCGTCGCTTCGAAGAAGACGTAGAAGAGAACGGTATCCAGTGCCACGAAGACGCCGATCATGACGACTTCCAGAAGCAGGAAGGCGATCATGTATTCCTTGATGCGCTTCTCGATCGAATCCCAGCTTGCCAGCACGCAGAACGGCATGAGGAAGGTGGTGAGGATGACGAAGAGCATGGAGATGCCGTCGACGCCCAGATGATAGGCGGCGATGTTGCCGAACCATTGATGCTTTTCGACCATCTGGAAACCGGGGTTCGAATTGTCGAACCCGATCCAGATGAACAGCGACACGATGAAGGTGAAGACTGTCGTCAGCAGCGAGACGTTGAGAATGTTGCGGCGACCATAGGGGCCGTTCTCATTCGTCAGAAGCAGGAGCACCACGCCGACGAGCGGCAGAAAGGTGACCGTTGAAAGAATGGGCCAATCGGTCATCAGAGGGCACTCCCGAGCATCATCCAGGTGACAAGCGCCGCGATGCCGATCAGCATCGCAAAGGCATAGTGATAGAGGTAACCGGATTGCAGGCGGACCATGCGGTTGGTCACGTCAACCACACGCGCTGCAATGCCGTTCGGTCCGTAGTGGTCGATGACGGCGACGTCGCCCTTCTTCCACAGGAAGCGGCCGAGCGCCTTTGCGGAACGAACGAAGAGGAAGTCATAGAGTTCGTCGAAATACCACTTGTTCAGAAGGAACTGGTAGAGGCCACGATGGGTCGCTGCCAGACGCTTCGGCGTCTCGGGCGACTTGATGTACATGTACCAGGCGGTCACGAAACCAAGCGTCATTGCGACGAACGGACTCCACTTCACCCACAGCGGAACGTGGTGGAACTCTTCGAGGATCTCGTTTTCCGGAAGTGTGAACAGAGCGCCCTTCCAGAACTCGGCATATTCGTGGCCGAAGAAATAACCTTCGAAGGCAACACCGGCAAAGATCGCGCCGACGGTGAGGATGAAGAGCGGGATCAGCATGACCATCGGCGATTCATGCACGTGGTGCATGACGTCAGCGGAAGCGCGCGGCTTGCCGAAGAAGGTCATGAACGCCAGACGCCAGGAATAGAAGCTGGTGAACAGCGCGGCGATGACCAGCAGCGTGAAGGCGAAGCCCGACAGAATCGAGTGCGACGCATAAGCGGATTCGATGATGACGTCCTTCGAGAAGAAGCCGGCAAAACCGATCATCGTGCCCGGAATACCAACGCCGGTCAGCGCCAGCGTGCCGACGGTCATGGTCCAGAAGGTGATGGGGATATGCTTGCGCAGGCCGCCCATGTAACGCATGTCCTGCTCGCCATCGACGGCATGGATGACCGAGCCGGCGCACAGGAACAACAGCGCCTTGAAGAAAGCGTGCGTGAAGAGGTGGAACACGGCAGCGCCATAAGCACCGACGCCGAGCGCCACGAACATGTAACCGAGCTGCGAGCAGGTCGAGTAGGCAATCACGCGCTTGATGTCGTTCTGCACGAGGCCGACGGTTGCCGCAAAGAAGGCGGTGATCGCGCCAATCAGCGTCACGACGGTCAAGGCATCATGCGACAGCTCGAACAGCGGCGACATGCGAGCGACGAGGAAGACACCGGCGGTGACCATGGTTGCGGCGTGAATGAGGGCAGACACCGGGGTCGGGCCTTCCATCGCGTCCGGAAGCCAGGTGTGCAGCAGGAACTGCGCCGACTTACCCATCGCGCCCATGAAGAGCAGCAGGCAGACGCCGGTCATCGCATTGGCCTTGTCCAGATGCATACCGAACAGGTTGATGACCGTATCAGTGGAAGCAGCACCCTCAGCCGGCAGATAGGTCGCGGCGGCAGCGAAGATCGTTTCGAAATTGATCGAGCCGAACAACACGAATACGCCGCCAATGCCGAGAATGAAGCCGAAGTCGCCAACGCGGTTGACGATGAAAGCCTTCATGGCGGCGGCCGATGCGGACGGCTTCTTGAACCAGAAACCGATCAGCAGATAGGACGCCAGACCCACGCCTTCCCAGCCGAAGAACATCTGCAGCAGGTTGTCGGAAGTCACCAGCATCAGCATGGCGAAGGTGAAGAGCGACAGATAGGCGAAGAAGCGCGGACGATGCGGATCGTGGTGCATGTATCCGATCGAATAGAGGTGCACGAGCGTCGAGACGGTGTTGACCACGACGAACATGACGGCCGTCAGCGTATCGATGCGGAATGCCCATTCGACATCAATGCCGCCGGACTGGATCCAGCGCAGCACGGTGACCTTGATCACCTCGCCCGGCTCGCCATGGGCAAGCGCTACGGAGAAGAAGACGATCCACGACAGAATGGCGACCACGATCATCAGACCGGTGGTGACATATTCCGAAGCCTTGGCACCGATGGAGCGGCCGAACAGGCCGGCGATCAGGAAGCCGATCAGGGGAAGAAAGACGATAGCCTTGTAGATCATAGCCTTATCAGCCCTTCATCATATTGACGTCTTCGACGGCGATCGATCCGCGGTTGCGGTAGAAGACAACGAGTATTGCAAGACCGATGGCGGCTTCGGCGGCCGCAACGGTCAGAATGAACAAAGCGAAGACCTGGCCGACGATATCGTTCAGGAACGCCGAGAACGCCACCATGTTGATGTTGACCGCCAGCAGGATAAGCTCGATCGACATCAGGATGACGATGACGTTCTTCCGGTTGAGGAAGATGCCGAAGACGCCGATCGTGAAGAGGATGGCGCTGACCGTCAGGTAGTGGGAAAGACCGATTTCCATATTCTGTTTCCTTGGATCCGTTCGCCTTCAGATGCCCTGACCCGGCTTGACCTTGACCGTGGTAACGGCGGTCTTCGGGTCGCGGCCAACCTGCGTGGAGATATCCTGCCGCTTGATGTCGGTGCGATGACGCAGGGTCAGCACGATGGCGCCGATCATGGCCACCAGCAGCACGAGACCGGCGAGCTGGAAGAAGTAGACGTAATTGGTATAGAGCACATCGCCGAGTGCGGCCGTATTGGTGCGTTCGGTCACAGGCGGGATGGGCATAGTGATGGACTTTGCCGCAATCGGGTTCAGCATGCTGCCGCCGACCACAACGATCAGTTCCGCAGCCAGGATGACGCCGATCAGCGCGCCGACAGGTGCATATTGCAGCACCCCGGAGCGCAGCTCGGCAAAATCCACGTCCAGCATCATCACGACGAAGAGGAACAGCACCGCCACCGCGCCGACATAAACCACCAGCAGGATCATGCCGAGGAATTCGGCGCCCGTCAGCAGGAACAGCGCGGCCGCGTTGAAGAAGGTCAAAATCAGAAACAGCACCGAATGAACAGGGTTCTTCGATGCGATGACCATGAACGCAGACGCCACGGCGACGAAAGCGAATATATAAAAGAATACAGCGTGCAGACCCATGTTGGTGCCTTCTTGTCCTCATCGGGCAAAGATGGCTCGAAGGCCCCTCACCCGTTTCGTCCCCGCCGGCGAAAACCGCGCAGGCATTTTACTTTTCATCGCTCTCCGGGGTCGCCCCCGGAAAGACGGTTGCACCTTAACGGTAAGGCGCATCCAGTGCGAGGTTGCGCGCGATTTCACGCTCCCAGCGGTCGCCATTGTCGAGAAGCTTCTGCTTGTCGAAATAAAGCTCCTCGCGGGTTTCCGTCGCGAATTCGAAGTTCGGGCCTTCGACGATGGCATCGACCGGGCAGGCTTCCTGGCAGAAACCGCAATAAATGCACTTCACCATGTCGATATCGTAACGCACCGTGCGGCGGGTGCCGTCATTGCGGCGCGGACCGGCTTCGATGGTGATCGCCTGGGCAGGACAGATAGCTTCACACAGCTTGCAGGCGATGCAGCGTTCTTCACCGTTCGGATAACGGCGCAACGCGTGTTCACCACGGAAGCGCGGCGAGACCGGACCCTTTTCGAAAGGATAATTGATCGTCGCCTTCTGTTTGAAGAAGTGGCGCATCGTCAGCAGGATCGCGCCAACGAATTCCTTGAGGAACAGCGAGTTGACGGCTTGGGAGAGGCTTGCCATCTCAGTCTCCAGATCTTTGAGCGAGGAGTTCAGACATCAACCGGCCCACCCCGTCAGCTTCAATACGAATGCAACAATAACGACCATGGCGAGCGACAGCGGCAGGAACACCTTCCAGCCAAGACGCATGAGCTGGTCATAACGGTAACGCGGAACGAATGCCTTGGTGAGAGCGATCATGAAGAAGACCATGCAGCCCTTCAGCGCGAACCAGACGATGCCCGGAACCCAGTTCAGGAACCATACATCCACGATCGGCAGCCAGCCGCCCATGAACAGGATCGTCGTCAGGCAGCAGATCAGGACGATCGCAGCATATTCGCCGAGCATGAACATCATGTAGGGCGTGGAGCCGTATTCGACCATGTGACCGGCAACCAGTTCCGATTCCGCTTCCGGAAGGTCGAAGGGCGGACGGTTGGTTTCGGCAAGGCCCGAAATGAAGAACACGATGAACATCGGGAACAGCGACAGCCAGTGCCAGTCGAGGAACGATGGCGGCAGGCCGAGCATGGTGCCGAGGCCAGTCTTCTGGGCAAGCACGATGTCCGTCAGGTTCAGCGAGCCGACGCATAGCAGAACGGTGACGATGACGAGGCCGATCGAGACTTCATAGGACACCATCTGCGCAGCGGAACGCAGCGCGCCGAGGAAAGGATATTTCGAGTTCGAAGCCCAGCCGCCCATGATGATGCCGTACACTTCAAGCGACGAAATCGCGAAGATGTAGAGAATGCCGACATTGATATTGGCGACAACCCAGCCATCGGCGAAGGGAATGACCGCGTAGGTGGAAAGCGCCAGCGTCACCGCAACCAGCGGCGCCAGAAGGAAAACGGCCTTATTGGCGCCGGCCGGAATGACCGGTTCCTTCAGGATGAACTTCAACAGGTCGGCGAAAGACTGGAAGAGACCGAAGGGACCAACGACGTTCGGACCACGGCGCAGCTGCACGGCCGCCCAGACCTTACGGTCGGCTAGCAGCAGGAACGCGATGGATACCAGAAGGCAAACGAGAAGCAGCAGGGACTGGCCGACCATGATCAGCGCGGGCCAGACGTAGCTCCAGAAAAACTGTTCCATAAATCCCCTACCCTTACTCTGCCGCAGCCTGGAAATTGTTGCGGGCCAATGCGGAGCACTCGGCCATGACGGCGGATGCGCGCGCAATCGGGTTCGTCAAATAAAAGTCTTTTACCGGCGAGGCAAACGCCGACTTGGTGAGCGAGCCGCTTTTACCAGCCAGCGCCTCGATATCGGTAGCCTTGCCGGCAACGATCTCGTCGGTTTCCGCCAGATGCGGATACGCGACATAAAGCTGGCCGCGCAGGGCAGACAGCGAATCGAACGGCAGCTTCTTGCCGAGAACGTCGGACAGCGCACGCAGGATCGCCCAGTCTTCGCGGGCTTCGCCCGGTGCGAAACCGGCGCGGTTGCCCACCTGAACGCGGCCTTCGGTGTTGACCCAGATACCGGATTTTTCGGTATAGGCCGCACCCGGAAGGATGACGTCGGCGTTCATCGCGCCCTGATCGCCATGGCTGCCGATATAGACGGTGAACTTCGCACCCTTGTTCGACAGGTCGATTTCATCGGCGCCGAGCAGGAAGAGAACGTCCATGGACGTTACCATTTCGGCAGCAGCAACACCGCCCTCGCCCGGCACAAAACCGATATCGAGACCGCCAACGCGAGCAGCGGCAGTGTGAAGCACCGAGAAACCATTCCACTCTTCGGTGACAGCGCCGACCGACGTAGCGAGCTTGGCAGCGGCGGCCAGTACGGCAGCGCCATCCGTACGGGACAATGCGCCCTGACCGACGATGATCAGCGGGTTCTTGGCGGACTTCAGCTTGTCAACGAAGCTGTGCGAACCATTGGCCAGATCGGAGAGCGTTTCAGCACCCGAGCCGAGATATTCGTAATTGTAGCGCAGTTCACCGGCCTCACCGATCACACCGATCGGGAAACCGCCACGACGCCAGCGCTTGCGGATGCGGGCGTTGAGCACGGCCGCTTCGAAACGCGGGTTGGAACCAACGATCAGCAGAGCGTCGGCCTGTTCGATACCTTCGATGGTTGAATTGAACAGGTAGCTGGCGCGGCCGAGCGAAGGGTCAAGCGCTGCGGCATCCTGGCGGCAATCGACATTGGCCGAACCGAGCGACGCGAGAAGCGACTTCAGCGCGAACATTTCTTCAACGGAAGACAGATCGCCGGCGATCGCGCCGATCTTGGAACCGGATGTCGCAGCCACTGCGTTCTTGATCGCGCCAAAAGCTTCGCCCCAGGTTGCGGGCTGCAAACGGCCATCCTTGCGGACGTAAGGCCGGTCGAGGCGCTGCGTCTTCAGGCCATCCCAGATGAAGCGGCTCTTGTCGGAAATCCACTCTTCGTTGATCGCCTCGTTGACACGCGGCATGACACGCATGACTTCGCGGCCACGGGTATCGACGCGGATGGCCGAACCGAGAGCATCCATCACGTCGACGGTTTCGGTCTTGTTAAGTTCCCACGGACGGGCAGTGAAAGCGAAAGGCTTGGAGGTGAGCGCGCCGACCGGGCAGAGGTCAACGACGTTGCCCTGCAGCTCCGAGGTCATCGCCTGCTCGAGATAGGTGGTGATTTCGGCATCCTCGCCGCGGCCGATGAGGCCGAGTTCGGCAATGCCGGCCACTTCGGTCGTGAAACGGACGCAGCGCGTGCAGTGGATGCAGCGGTTCATCACCGTCTTGACGAGCGGGCCGATATATTTGTCTTCAACCGCGCGCTTGTTTTCCGCGTAGCGCGATCCGGCGATACCGAAGGCCATGGCCTGGTCCTGCAGGTCGCACTCGCCGCCCTGGTCGCAGATCGGGCAATCCAGGGGGTGATTGATCAGCAGGAATTCCATCACACCTTCGCGGGCCTTCTTGACCATCGGCGTGTTGGTGAAAACTTCAGGCAATTCGCCGTTCGGGCCGCCGCGAACGTCGCGCACGCCCATGGCGCAGGAAGCGGCCGGCTTGGGCGGTCCGCCCTTCACCTCGATGAGACACATGCGGCAGTTACCCGCGACCGACAAGCGCTCATGAAAACAAAAGCGCGGAACTTCGGCGCCAGCCTCCTCGCACGCCTGCAACAGCGTGAAATGATCCGGAACCTCGATCTCTTTACCGTCAACCTTGAGCTTTGCCATGGTTCTACTTACGTCCTGTTGCCTGTTCGTCCCATGTCTCACACGGTCCGCAACAAATCCTTAATCACACCCGGCACTCGTGTCGTATGCCAGACGCTTCATGGTGTCGCGAGGCCGGAAATTCCGGCTCCGCTCGAAGCCTCAACGCTTATTCAGCGGCTTCCAGAACAGCGCCATCATCCATGGCCCTGTAGGTATATTGGTCGATGCGCTTTTCGATTTCCGGACGGAAATTGCGGATCAGCGCCTGTACCGGCCATGCGGCGGCGTCGCCGAGCGCACAGATGGTATGGCCTTCGATCTGCTTCGTCACTTCGAACAGCATGTCGATTTCGCGCTTCTGCGCGTTGCCCTTGACCATGCGTTCCAGCACGCGCCACATCCAGCCGGTGCCTTCGCGGCACGGCGTGCACTGGCCGCAGCTTTCGTGCTTGAAGAAAGCCGCGATGCGGGCAATCGCCTTGATGACGTCGGTCGACTTGTCCATGACGATCATGCCGCCGGTGCCGAAGGAAGACTTCACTTCGCGCATGCCGTCAAAGTCCATGATGGCGTCCTTCATGTCCTCACCGCGCACGATGGGGCAGGATGCGCCGCCCGGGATGACGCCGAGCAGATTGTCCCAACCGCCGCGAATGCCACCGCAATGGTGTTCGATCAGCTCACGGAAGGACAGACCCAGCGCATCTTCGAAGGTGCACGGACGCTCGACATGGCCTGACACCATGAAGAGCTTGGTGCCGACATTGTTCGGACGGCCGATGGACGAGAACCATGCAGCGCCACGTCGCAGGATGGTCGGCGCAACGGCGATCGATTCAACGTTGTTGACGGTCGTCGGGCAGCCGTAAAGACCCATATTGGCCGGGAACGGGGGCTTCAGGCGCGGCTGCCCCTTCTTGCCTTCAAGGCTTTCGAGCAGAGCCGTCTCTTCGCCGCAGATATAGGCACCGGCGCCGTGATGGACATAGATGTCGAAATCCCAGCCGTTCTTGTTGTTCTTGCCAAGCAGGCCGGCATCGTAGCACTCGTCGATAGCCGCCTGAAGCGCTTCACGCTCGCGCATATATTCGCCGCGCACGTAGATATAGGCGGTATGCGCGCCCATGGCGAAACCGGCGATCACGCAGCCTTCGATCAGCGTATGCGGATCGTTGCGCAGAATTTCGCGGTCCTTACAGGTGCCGGGTTCGGATTCGTCGGCGTTGACGACGAGATAATGCGGACGACCGTCATTTTCCTTCGGCATGAAGGACCACTTGAGACCCGTCGGGAAGCCAGCGCCGCCGCGACCGCGAAGGCCGGAAGCCTTCATCTCGTTGATGATCCAGTCACGGCCCTTTTCGATGATCTGCTTGGTGCCGTCCCAATGGCCGCGTGCAAGCACACCCTTCAGGGACTTGTCCTTGAGGCCGTAGAGATTGGTAAAGATGCGATCCTGATCTTTTAACATGCTTCACCTCTTACCGCGGCTTCTTGCCGAAGACCCTGATATACTCGGCTTCGCCACCCTTGGCGAGCGCCTCGGCCTGCTTGATCCACTCATCGCGTTCGATGCGGCCCTTGAAATTCAGATAACCGTCGACCCAGTCGCATTCGGCCTTTTTCCAGCCGGCGATCTGCGCATAGGTGAAGATGCCGAGCTCGTGCAGCGTGCCTTCGATCTTCGGACCGACGCCGGAAATGAGCTTCAGGTCGTCGGGCGTTGCGGGCTTTTCGATAGCGGCCGGACGATCCTTGGAATCGAGCGACGGCTTCGCAGATCCCGAAGCTTCCTTTTCGACGGTCTTTGCATTCGCTTCGGCAGCCTTCGGTGCGGTCGCAGGCGTCTTCAGCTTCGGATCGGTTTCCGGGGCGTCCGTCTTCGGCTTGGCGGCATTGGACGGCGGAACCGACGCGGCGTCCGCAGGCGCTTCGGCCGGCTTGTCGAGATTGGAACGGTCCGGCTTGATCTCCTCCGTCAGCGTCGTCAGGCCACCGACCGGGACCGACTGGTGGCGGTCGATCTGAGGGCCGGTCTTGACCGTGTCGCCCTTGCCTGCCTCGAACGTGTCGATGATCTCTTCCAGACGCTCGGGCGTCAGGTCCTCATAGGCATCCTTGAAAATGATGACCATTGGCGCGTTGACGCAGGCGCCCTGACATTCCACTTCTTCCCAGGAGAGCGTTCCGCTCTCGTTGGTGTGCAACGGATCGTGGTGGATCTTCTTGCGGCAGACATCCATCAGCGCTTCCGAGCCGCGCAGCATGCAGGGCGTGGTGCCACACACCTGAACGTGGGCGCGCGTGCCAACCGGCTTCAGCTGGAACTGGGTGTAGAAGGTCGCCACTTCAAGAACACGGATATAGGCCATATCCAGCATGTCGGCGATTTTCTCGATGGCGGCGCGGGTAACCCAGCCGTCCTGCTCCTGCGCACGCATGAGCAGCGGGATAACCGCCGATTGCTGGCGTCCCTCGGGATATTTCTTGATCGTCTTTTCAGCCCATGCGGTGTTTTCCGCATTGAAGGCAAAAGCCACGGGCTGGAACTGATCTTCGGCTAGTCGACGAACGGACATACTTCCTCACGCCTTTTCAGTTTAACGTCTCACACCGCGATCTCGCCACCGTGACGAATTCGCAGGCATAAGCCGCCTTGTCTTTTTGCATGAACACGATGAACTTGCTGCCATTGGGAACCGAGGCCTTGATCTCGTATCCCGAAGACAGAAGCTGCTTGATGGTCGAAGAGCCGCCGCTCGACAGCGATACTCCGCCCTCGTCCGTCGCCGTCTGGGCGAGAACGGGAGTAGACATCGCAGCGAGAAAAGCCGGAATGGCCAGCGGCAGACGCATCAGCGGTCGACCTCCCCGAACACGATGTCGAGAGAGCCGAGTACGGCTGTAACGTCGGCAAGCTGATGGCCCTTGCACAGGAAATCCATCGCCTGCAAATGGGCGTAACCCGGCGCGCGGATCTTGCAGCGGTAGGGCTTGTTCGAGCCATCGGCAACAACGTAAACGCCGAATTCTCCCTTCGGCGCTTCGACGGCGGCGTAAACTTCGCCGGCGGGAACGTGATAACCTTCGGTATAGAGCTTGAAGTGATGGATCAGAGCTTCCATCGAACGCTTCATCTCGCCGCGCTTGGGCGGAACCACCTTGCCATCCAGCGAGGAGACCGGGCCGATGCGATGCTTGCCGGACAGACGATCGACGCATTGCTTCATGATCTTTACCGATTCTCGCATTTCCTGCATGCGGATCAGGTAACGGTCGTAGCAGTCGCCGTTCTTGCCGACCGGAATGTCGAATTCGAGATCGGAATAGCACTCATAAGGTTGCGAACGGCGCAAATCCCAGGCAGCGCCGGATCCACGCACCATCACACCCGTGAAGCCCCAGGCAAACGCATCTTCCAGCGACACGACGCCGATATCGACGTTACGCTGCTTGTAGATGCGGTTGTCCGTCAGAAGACCTTCGATATTGTCGAGAACGGTCAGGAACGGATCGCACCACTTGCCGATATCATCAACCAGTTCCGGCGGCAGATCCTGATGGACGCCGCCCGGACGAACGTAAGCCGAGTGCATGCGGGCGCCACAGGCGCGCTCGTAGAACACCATCAGCTTTTCGCGTTCTTCAAAGCCCCAGACCGGCGGCGTCATCGCGCCGACGTCCATGGCCTGCGTCGTGACGTTCATGATGTGCGACAGGATGCGGCCGATTTCCGAATAGAGAACGCGGATCAACTGGCCGCGCATTGGAATTTCGAGACCGAGCAGCTTTTCGACGGCGAGCGCGAAAGCATGTTCCTGGTTCATCGGCGCGACGTAGTCGAGGCGGTCGAAATAAGGAACGGCCTGCAGATAGGTCTTGGTCTCGATCAGCTTTTCAGTGCCGCGATGCAGCAGACCGATATGCGGATCGACGCGCTCGACGATTTCGCCGTCCAGTTCCAGAACCAGACGCAGCACGCCGTGCGCGGAGGGATGTTCCGGACCGAAGTTGATCGTGAAATTGCGGACGTTATGCTCAGTCATTCTAGTGCTCCGCCGAGGTGATCATGGCGATGAATTCGGGGCCGGTCATGTTCTGCGTGGTCTGCGCGAAGGAATAGCTCGAGGGCTTCTCATCCGTGAAAATTTGCTGCGCGAATGTGAAGCTGGACGGCTTGTCGAACGCCTGCAGCGAAACGGCAAAATGTTTGCCATCCTTGGAACGCCACAACAGCGTGCTGCCACAATTCTTGCAGAAACAACGCTCACCCCACTCCGACGAAGAATAAACGCCGAGGCTATGCTCGTTTTCAAAGGCGATATCAATGCATTCGACAGCCATAAACGCACCGCCGGACCAGCGGCGGCACATGGAGCAATGGCAGACGCCGAATTCGCGGGCACCGAGCGTGGCTGTGAAGCCGACGGCGCCGCAAAGACATTGTCCATGCTCTGTCGCGGGGGCTTCGCTCATTGCTTGGCCTTTTCGTCACCCGGGAGAACATATTCCGTTCCTTCCCAAGGGGAAAGGAAATCGAAATTGCGGAATTCCTGCTTCAGTTCGACCGGTTCATAAAGAACCCGTTTCAGAACGTCATCGTACCGCACTTCCACAAAGCCGGTAACCGGAAAATCCTTGCGCAGCGGATGGCCTTCGAAACCATAGTCCGTGAGGATGCGGCGCAGGTCCTTATGGCCCTCGAAAGGAATGCCATACATGTCCCAGGCTTCGCGCTCGAACCACTCCGCGCCCATGTAGACGGAGGTCGATGAAGGAACGCCTTCGTCTTCCGCCACCTGCAGCTTGACGCGCACGCGCAGGTTCTGGCGCGGCGACAGCAGATGGTATACGACATCGAAACGCTTTTCGCGCTGCGGCCAGTCAACGCCGCAGATATCGATGATATTGACGAAACCGCACTGCACGTCGTCACGCAGGAAGGTCAAAAGCGCGATCACGCTTTCAGGCGTCGTGTTCAGCGTCAGTTCGCCATAGGCGATATCGGCAGACAACACGAGGGAACCGCGCGCTTCCTTAACGTAAGCAGCAAGATCGTTGAGAGCTTCGCTCATTACTTAATCCGTCCTTTGCCCTTAGCGCTCGATCGTACCGGTACGCCGGATTTTCTTCTGCAGCAGAAGCACGCCGTAAAGCAGCGCCTCCGCGGTGGGGGGACAGCCCGGAACGTAGATATCCACCGGCACGACGCGGTCGCAACCGCGCACCACGGCGTAGGAATAGTGGTAATAACCGCCACCATTGGCGCAGGAGCCCATGGAGATGACGTAACGCGGCTCAGGCATCTGGTCATAGACCTTGCGCAGAGCGGGCGCCATCTTGTTGGTCAGCGTGCCGGCAACGATCATCACGTCCGACTGGCGCGGTGAAGCGCGCGGAGCAACGCCGAAGCGCTCCATGTCGTAACGCGGGCCGGAAGCCTGCATCAGGCCTTCGACGGCGCAGCAGGCAAGACCGAACTGCATCCACATCAGCGAGCCTGTGCGCGCCCAGGTGATCAGCTCGTCGGTCGATGTCACGAGGAAGCCCTTGTCGGCCAGCTCGTCGTTGATTTCCGTGAAGTAGGCATCGTTGCTGCCAACCGGCTTGCCGGTTGCGGGATCGATGATCCCCTTCGGCTGCGGCGCAACGAGCGTGCTGTTGTTCTGGCTCATGCCCATTCCAGCGCTCCCTTCTTCCACTCATAGATAAAGCCGATGGTGAGGACGAGAAGGAACACCATCATCGACCAGAAACCGAACCAGCCCATCTCGCCGAAAGACACCGCCCAAGGAAACAGGAAGGCTACTTCCAGGTCAAAGATGATGAACAGAATCGAAACCAGATAAAAGCGGATATCGAACTTCATGCGGGCGTCGTCGAAGGCGTTAAAACCGCACTCGAAAGCCGAAAGCTTTTCCGGGTCCGGCGCCTTATAGGCGACAGCGAAAGGCGCGATGAGAAGCGCCAGGCCGATGACGAGAGCGATACCGATGAAGATTGCGATCGGAATGTAGGAACTGAGGAGTTCAGTCATGGTCTCTTCCTTGCCCGGCCGGGCGCCGGGCCTGCCTTTGCGACCCAAGTCTCAAAGAACGGACAAATATGTTGCAACGCCAAAGTGGTTAGCGCAGCCGCGCCCTCTCTGCAAGAGTTTAGCCTCCATTTCAAGACACCTGCCGCATTGATTGGCAACAATATTGCCGGAATTGACGCAAATTTGGGCCACAATTCCGGCCTAAGCCACTCAAATACAATAATAATCGATTGAACGACGCAACCGCAAAAAAGTCACACGAATTTTACGTCCGGAAGGCGGCGAAGTGACGATATCGGGAAATCGAAACTTGATAAAAAAAGGCAGGAAAAATCACGACTGGAGAGCCCGGAATCAGACGCCGGAACGGTCAAAAACAGAGACGCGCGACGAGCGCTTTATTTTCTTTTAAGAGACATTTCATGAAGAAGAAATGGCGCGAGTGACGGGGCTCGAACCCGCGACCTCCGGCGTGACAGGCCGGCACTCTAACCGACTGAGCTACACCCGCGCTCCACAGACATTCGCCTGCGTATTTTCCGAGGAACAGGATGGCGCGAGTGACGGGGCTCGAACCCGCGACCTCCGGCGTGACAGGCCGGCACTCTAACCAACTGAGCTACACCCGCTTATCCTGACCGACAGAACCTTGGTTCCGCCGTACGAACCAGCCTCGGCTGTTCGTTGAGCGGCTAACTACGGCGTTCGTGCGGGGGTGTCAAGCAGGTTTCACGACAAAAGAATAAGCTTCTTCATTTTGATCATGAAAAACCGGACGGGCTGTGAACGCGATTGCTGCAAACGCCCTGTTTTGCGGGCTTTTCCCAACGAAAACAAAAAACTTGTCCACAGCCGGCGGCTTCTCCAACGGCATTTCCCAAGGCCAGAAAGGCGTCGTCGGCTTCTGGTTTTGGCAAAAAGCCCGCAGTTCCAGGCTTTTTACCCCTCCTCTTCGGCGGAGGGAAAAACCTCGCCTAAAAAAAACAAAAAAACTTCACAAAAGCCCTTGCGGTTTTTTTCCGATCCGAATACATCACGGCCACCGACGCGGCGGACATGATCCGCAAGACGCGAAGGGCGATTAGCTCAGTTGGTAGAGCGCCTCGTTTACACCGAGGATGTCGGGAGTTCGAGTCTCTCATCGCCCACCATTTTTCCAGAAGATTTAAATAGCAGTTCGTGAACCAACGCGCATCTCGGTTTTTGCGAGCGATTCTGGCGCGGGGAATTATTGCCCCCTGCCCTCAATGCGATCCATGAAGCATCGTCATGATTGCCGACAGGTAGAATCGCTTCTCTTCAGTTGCGCCATGCCAAATCGGAACTGCTGTTCCATATTCCGACAGCTGCCCGCCCCTCCTGTATCACCCCGCAACATACCGGAAAATAAGGAAGATTCAGACTTTCTAAAGAGATTTCAGGCATTGTTTGCGCACCGTTTCATGATGAACGGTTGAACTGATGGATGAAGCCATGTCGATTGACGCGTTTGTAACACTCGCGCTTATTGCGCTGCCTGTTTATATTTTTTTCCGCTGGGTCCAGCAGGATTCGGAAAAACAAGACACTCCCAAAAGTCCAAAGTCCATGGGGCGGTGATCCGTCAGGATCGGTCCGCGACATTTTTAGGGACGACATCTGGACGAAATTTACCAAGATTCGATACTGAGAGAGCGATACCGATGTTACGGCTTGCCTCATGACAGATCGTTCAGGAGTGGCGATAGCCCTGGTGGTTCTCTTCGCCAAATAAAAAGCCGGGCATCGCCCGGCTTTTCTCTTTTTTCGATACAGTTCGGCGCAATCAGTTGATCGCCTTCATCTCAACCTTGAAGAACAGCGTCTCGCCGGAGGAATCATCGACGCCGTCATTGTCTGTCACGGCATAGGCCGCTCCAGCCTTGTCAAAGGTGAAGCCTTCCAGCTTGTCGACGACGTAGCCGTTGGTCTGGGCCTTGAGGTCGGGCAGGAAGTCGTGGGCTTCCTGCTTGGTCACCAGCGGCAGCTCGCCGCCGATCTTGCCCGGCTTCAGGTCGGCGATAGCAACGCGGTAGAGCTTCTTGATCTTGGCCTTGTCGCCGATCTGATTGTCGCGCTCGATGATATAGACATAGTCGCCCTGCGCGGTGATTTCAGAAAGGCCGACCCAGCCTGCCTCGGTCTTGTCGAGCGGGTAACGCACAGCGCCCCACTCCTTGGACTTCGGATTATAGGAGACGAGCTTGACGAAGCCCTTCTCGTCCGTGCCCCATTCACGCTGCACGGCCATCCACAGCGTCGCATCGTCGCCTTTACCGATCATCGTCACGCCTTCGAAACCGAAGCGGGTATCGCTGGCGAGCAGCTCCTTCGGCAGCGCGATCTCGGCCTTGATTTCACCCTTGGCGTTAACGTTATAAAGCGCATGCGGAACGAGCTTGGCGCTATCGCCTTCAGAGGCCAGCCAGAAACCGCCCTTGCCGTCCAGCGTGATGCCTTCGATATCAAGCTTCTGAGCGGCGACGCCGTCACGCTTGACGCGCAGCACGCTGGTGATGACAGCAGGCTTTTTCGTCGCATCAATGGTAAAGATCGACGGCTGATTGCCATAGACCGAATCGGACACGGCATAGAGAATGCCGGGCTTTTCGGCATCGCCGACCAGACCCGAGAGCGCACCCCAACCGATCGGCGCACCATCGACTGTCGCGGAGACGAGCTGCGGATAGGCTGCTTCGCCTTCAGCACGCTCATAAAGCATGACATGCGAGCGGACGCCGCCGTCTTCGATCAGATCAACCTCATTGGCCGTGGCTAGGAGGTTGCGCGACGGGATGGCGACTGCGCCTTCCGGCGAAATTCCCGAAGGCAGGAGCTGGGTCAGTTGCGGCTCTGCGCCGGTATCCTTGTAAACAGCGGCAACGGAGGCGCGCTCGGCAAGCACGAAGAAATACTTCTGACCATCGAAGGTCGCCGCCTCCAGACCCTCGGGCTCGATCCCCTTGGCCTTGGAACGCTTTTCCGGATAGTGGCCGATGGCGGCAACCGCGTACTCGAGCGAGGTGCCGGCCTCATAAAGAAGCTTGCCGGTCTTGTCGAAGATGGTGAAGCCGCGCGAGCCGCCCTGCCAGTCGCCCTCATTGGCGATGACGATACGGTCATTGTCCAGCCACTTCACGGCATCCGGCTCGCGCTTGCGGCCTTCCTGCTTGTCGGTGAACTTCAGCTGTCCATCGGTTTTGGTATCGATGCCTTCCAGATTGACGGTGCCGGCAGAGAAATGCGTCTTCACGGTGCCGGTCTTGCCGTCGATGATGACGATATGGTTGTTTTCCTGCAGCGTCAGCGCGATCTCGCCATTGGCGTTGATGGAAACAAATTCCGGTTCCGGATCCTCCGGGGAAATTTCAGCGAGACCGGTAACGTCGATCTTCTTCAGCGTCGCGCAGTCGGCAACACCATCCTTCAGGCCGACGGTGACGAGGTAACCGGCTGGCATCTGCGGCAGGGCGCCTTCGTTCACCTCTTCATCGCGCTCGTTTTCGATCGCGATGGCGGCAAAGGTCTTGTCCGGGGAAACGGCGACGGAATCGGGTTGGCCGCCGAGGTCGCAGCTTGCCTCAACCTTCTTCGTGGCGAGATCGACCGTCACCAGCTTGCCGGAGGGCTTGGCACGACTTTCCGACGTATTGACGCCAGCCAGTACCTTGAGACCGGCAACGGCAACGGAGGTCGGCTCGCCTTCCAGCAACAATGCGCCGCCGGCCTTTGGAGCCTTGGCGTCTGTGATGTCGATGAAACCGATGCCGCCAAGCGGGCTGTCCGAATAAATCAGCGTCTTGCCGTCTTCGCTGGCGGTGATGATTTCAGCCGAAGTGACAGACTTGGCGTCCTTGTCCGCGGGAAGATTTTTCGCCACCGGGAACGATGCAATGCGGTTGAAAACCGGCTCGGCAGCGGCCGGGATGGCCGCGGACGCAAGCAGAGCTGCAGTCAAAGCCATTTGAGAAAATCGGAACGCCATTTTAATCCCCCTTGGGTCCAGAAATACCCCATGGCTTCTGCGTCAAAGACATGACAGTGGCATGACATTTCCTTGCGGGAGAATCAAAAAGCCCGACTGCTGGAGCCGGGCTTTCGCGTTTATGCGCACATTCCGCGTTTCGAAACACCACCCGCTTTAGCGTCGATGTGACGGCGTCAGGGCATCAAAACATGTTTCCTCGTGAACCTGAAAAGCCGCCCGCCCGCCGCCGGGCGTTGCAGCTTTCCGGAAACCTTACGAGTTGACGGCGTCCTTCAGGCCCTTGCCTGCGGAAAACTTCGGTACGTTGCGAGCCGGGATATCGACTTCAGCACCCGTGGAAGGGTTACGACCCTTGGAGGCTTCACGACGGCTAACGGAGAAGCTGCCGAAGCCAGCGAGACGGATGTCGCCACCGCTCTTCAGTTCGTTCTGTACGGTTTCGAATACGGCATCAACAGCGGAAGCAGCATCTGCCTTCGTGAGACCAGCCTTTTCGGCAACAGCAGAGACGAGCTCGTTCTTGTTCATGTTTCCACCCCTTTCAATGGTTTGAAACGACTAAAATTAAGCCGGCGCAGAATACATTCGCATCCGCGCCCAGCAACTCAAAAGCGCTGGAATCGCCTGAAAAACAAGGGGTCTGGAGTTTTTTTCACAAAAAAGGCCGACATTTCTGCCGGCCTTCCACATATTCGTGCCAATTTGGCATCAGTTGCGCAGAGCTGAGCACCGCGCACGCACTCCGACACCTAACGCATTGATTCTATGCGCTGCCCGCCGCGAAAGGCGATTCCCGCCTTCGCGACGATGCGCATCATCAATGCGCGATGGTCTGGTTGCCGTCATCAACACCTTCGACGGTTGCGATCACCGGCGTCTCGATGCTGCCGTCCCACTCGATGGGCTCCGGCTGGCGGATAAGGGCGTGCTTGATAACCTCGCCCATGCGCGACACCGGAATGATTTCCATCTCGTTCTTCACGTTGTCCGGAATCTCCGCCAGGTCCTTGGCGTTTTCTTCCGGGATCAGCACCTTCTTGATGCCGCCGCGCAGAGCCGCAAGCAGCTTTTCCTTCAGGCCGCCGATCGGCAACACGCGACCACGAAGCGTGATCTCGCCCGTCATCGCCACATCCTTCGAGACCGGAATACCGGTCATGATGGAGACGATGGCGGTTGCCATGGCAACACCGGCAGACGGTCCGTCCTTCGGAGTTGCGCCTTCTGGAACGTGAACGTGGATGTCACTCTTGTCGAAACGCGGCGGTTCGATGCCGAAATCCACGGCGCGCGAACGGACGTAAGAGGCCGCCGCCGAAATGGATTCCTTCATCACTTCCTTGAGGTTGCCAGTAACCGTCATGCGGCCCTTGCCCGGCATCATCACGCCTTCGATGGTGAGCAACTCACCGCCGACTTCCGTCCAGGCTAGACCGGTGACGACACCGACCTGATCCTCGCGCTCGGCTTCGCCATGGCGGAACCGCGGCACGCCCAGATAGTCGGGAACGTTTGCAGCGGTGACTTCCACGGACTTGACCTTGCCCTTGATGATCTCGGTGACAGCCTTGCGCGCCAGCTTCATCAGCTCGCGTTCGAAGCTGCGCACGCCCGCTTCGCGGGTGTACTGCTGGATGACGACCATCAGGGCATCATCGGTGACCGAGAACTCTTCTGGACGCAGGGCATGCTCCTTGATCGCCTTGGGCAACAGGTGACGCTTTGCGATTTCGCGCTTTTCGTCTTCCGTGTAACCGGCGATGCGGATCACTTCCATGCGGTCCATCAGCGGGCCGGGAATGTTCAACGTGTTGGCCGTGGTCACGAACATCACGTCGGACAGGTCGTATTCCACTTCAAGGTAGTGGTCCATGAAGGTGGAGTTCTGTTCCGGATCGAGAACCTCCAGCAGTGCCGACGACGGATCGCCACGGAAATCCATGCCCATCTTGTCGATTTCGTCGAGCAGGAAGAGCGGGTTCGCCTTCTTGGCCTTCTTCATCGACTGGACGATCTTGCCGGGCATGGAGCCGATATAGGTACGGCGGTGACCGCGGATTTCCGCTTCGTCACGAACGCCGCCCAGCGCCATGCGGACATACTCGCGGCCGGTCGCCTTGGCGATCGACTTGGCAAGCGAGGTCTTGCCGACGCCGGGAGGACCGACGAGGCACAGGATAGGACCGCGGATTTTGGAAGCACGGGCCTGTACGGCCAGATATTCGACAATGCGCTCCTTGACCTTGTCCAGACCGAAGTGATCCTGATCAAGGATCGTCTCGGCGGCATTGAGGTCGGTCTTGATCTTCGACTTCTTGCCCCAGGGCAGACCCAGCAGCCAGTCCAGATAGTTGCGCACGACTGTGGCTTCCGCCGACATCGGGCTCATCTGGCGAAGCTTCTTCATTTCCGCCTCGGCCTTTTCCTTGGCCTCCTTGGAAAGCTTGGTCTTGGCGATGCGCTCTTCCAGTTCGGCCATTTCGTCACGACCGTCTTCGCCGTCGCCGAGTTCCTTCTGGATCGCCTTCATCTGCTCGTTCAGGTAATATTCGCGCTGGGTCTTTTCCATCTGGCGTTTGACGCGCGAACGGATGCGCTTCTCGACCTGCAGCACGGAAATTTCGCCTTCCATGAAGCCGAGCGCCTTTTCAAGCCGCTGCTTCACGCTGACGGTTTCCAGCATTTCCTGCTTTTCGGTGATCTTGATCGACAGGTGCGAAGCGACCGTATCGGCAAGCTTCGAATAATCGTCGATCTGGCCAGCAGCGCCGACAACCTCGGGCGAAATCTTCTTGTTGAGCTTCACGTAGCTTTCAAATTCGGACACGACCGAACGCGAAAGCGCTTCGATCTCGACCGGATCTTCGGCAGGCTCCTGCAAAGGCGTCGCGGAGGCTTCATAGAAATCCTCGCGGCCAGTGTAATTGTCGATCTGGGCGCGGCCCTTGCCTTCCACCAGCACCTTTACGGTGCCGTCGGGAAGCTTCAGGAGCTGCAGGACATTGGCGACCGTGCCGACCTTATGGATGGCTTCCGGTGCCGGATCGTCGTCGCTGGCGTTGATCTGGGTGACAAGCATGATCTGCTTGTCCGAACCCATGACTTCCTCGAGCGCACGGATGGATTTTTCCCGCCCGACGAACAGGGGAACGATCATATGCGGGAAAACGACAATGTCGCGCAGGGGAAGTACCGGATAGGTACCGCCAGATGCCGCAGACGTGATGTTCGTCATATCATTTCCTTTCCATGGTCCCTTTCGGGACACTTTGCCGGACAGCTTGGGGCATCCGGCGCATTCATTTCTCGAGACTGAAAGTGGAGTTTCGAAACACCGATTTCAAGTCGCCGGAACAGACGGTCCAGCAGAGCGCCAAGACCGTGAAATTCAACAAAACCCAGCGCTGGCTCATACTCCCGACATTCCGGTTATCCTCAAGGGCCAGGAACCGGGTCGCCGACGGAATTCACATTTCCGTCATAACGCGCTGCAAATCAGTTGTAAGACTTTATCAGCAAAGCGCAATCCGCTCCAAACGCAAAATCGGGCTTCGTCAAGTTAGACGCAAGTTTCGTGAGGTCGCTCAAACAGAAAAGGCCCGCACGGATGCGGGCCCTGATCTCTTCCAACATTGCATCAGCCGATCAGGCCGAAACGTTGGTCTTTTCTTCCTGGCGGTCCGCATAAATGTAGAGCGGACGGGCGACACCGCTGACGACCTCGTCGGAAATGACGACCTCGCGCACGCCTTCCAGCGTCGGCAGTTCGAACATGGTGTCCAGCAGGATCTTTTCCATGATCGAGCGCAGGCCGCGGGCACCGGTCTTGCGGGTGATCGCCTTGCGAGCGATTTCGCGCAGCGCGTCCTCGTGGAAGGTCAGCTCGACATCTTCCATCTCGAACAGGCGCTGATACTGCTTGACCAGCGCGTTCTTCGGCTCGGACAGGATCTGGATCAGCGCATCTTCGTCCAGGTCTTCCAGCGTCGCCAGAACGGGCAGACGGCCGATGAATTCCGGAATGAGGCCGAACTTCACCAGATCTTCCGGCTCCAGCTCGCGCAGCACTTCGCCCACACGACGATCGTCTTCCGCCTTGACGGTCGCACCGAAGCCGATCGAGGTCTTTTCGCCTCTGGCCGAGATGATCTTGTCGAGGCCGGCGAATGCGCCGCCGCAGATGAACAGGATATTGGTCGTATCCACCTGCAGGAACTCCTGCTGCGGATGCTTGCGGCCGCCCTGCGGCGGAACGGAAGCGACCGTGCCTTCCATGATCTTCAGAAGCGCCTGCTGAACGCCCTCGCCCGACACGTCGCGCGTGATGGACGGGTTGTCCGACTTGCGGGAAATCTTGTCGACTTCGTCGATATAGACGATGCCGCGCTGGGCGCGCTCGACATTGTAATCCGCAGCCTGCAACAGCTTCAGGATGATGTTTTCCACGTCCTCGCCGACATAACCGGCTTCGGTCAGCGTCGTTGCGTCCGCCATGGTGAAGGGAACGTCGATGATGCGAGCGAGCGTCTGGGCAAGATAGGTCTTGCCGCAACCCGTCGGACCGACGAGCATGATGTTCGACTTCGCCAGCTCGACATCGCCGTTCTTGGAGGCGTGCGCAAGGCGCTTGTAGTGGTTGTGAACGGCCACGGACAGGATTTTCTTCGCCTGCTTCTGGCCGATGACATATTCATCGAGGATCTTGATGATGTCCTGCGGGGTGGGCACACCCTCGCGCGACTTCACCATAGACGTCTTGTTCTCCTCGCGGATGATGTCCATGCACAATTCGACGCATTCATCACAGATGAACACCGTCGGTCCGGCAATGAGTTTCCGGACTTCGTGCTGGCTCTTGCCGCAGAATGAACAATAGAGTGTATTCTTAGAGTCGCCGCCGTTGCTGCCGCTGACTTTGCTCATATCTCTTTCCTTCCAGCACGCCGCAGGTCCGCCAAACGGATCGCGGTCAACTTACCGCCCGCCGATACGGCAGCCCTTGGGGTGCATCGCCGTATCCGCCTCGTTTCCCGGGGTACTAACCGGTATCAGATACATGAGCTGATACCCGGCTGCAACGAATTCCCCATCAAACCTAGCTACGTCATAAAAACTCAACATAGCCTTTATATATACTAATATCGCTTTCTGTTGCGGTTGAAAGCCCCGAAATTACTTTTGCGGCTTCAAACAAACGTCAAAAGCGGCGCGCCTCAATTCGCGACGGCGCCTTCGATTTCCTGGCGCGAGGTCAGGATCTTGTCGATCACGCCCCAGTCCTTCGCCTCGTCTGCATCCATGAAATGGTCGCGATCAAGGGTTTTTTCAACCTCTTCGAGCGTACGGCCGGTGTGCTTCACGTAGACTTCATTGAGACGGCGCTTCATCTTGATGATGTCGCGGGCGTGGCGCTCGATGTCCGATGCCTGCCCCTGGAAACCGCCGGAAGGCTGGTGAACCATGATGCGGGCGTTCGGGGTCGCAAAGCGCATTCCCTTTTCACCGGCGGCGAGAAGCAGCGAGCCCATGGACGCGGCCTGGCCGACGCAGAGCGTCGAGACCGCAGGGCGAATGAACTGCATCGTGTCGTAGATCGCCATACCGGCGGTCACGACGCCACCCGGCGAGTTGATGTAGAGCGCAATTTCCTTCTTGGGGTTTTCAGCCTCGAGGAAAAGCAGCTGCGCGCAGACGAGCGACGCCATCTGGTCCTCCACCGGGCCGGTGAGGAAAATGATGCGTTCCTTGAGAAGACGGGAAAATATGTCGTAGGAGCGTTCGCCGCGATTGGTCTGCTCAACGACCATCGGCACCAGAGCCATGGCGGTATCAACTGGATTTTTCATGTCCGTCCTTTGTCAAACTCTGCCCTTCGCGGAAAGCCGCTCCGGAATCACTTCTAACCTTCATACTCCCTACATAGAGTGTCCCTGCCCCGTACTTCAAGACACGAAGCCGCATATCCTTAACGGCTCAACAGCGTTTGCAGGCCTTTCAGGCCGAGGTTGACAGGGCTTTCGGACCGGGCGGCGCCAGCCGGGCCTCTTTCCCACGCTGCCACCATTTTTTTACTATGGCGCGCGACCACGGCAAAAATCGCCCGCCATGCACAGATATAACTTCTCACCGGCAAGAACTCGTTAGTATTTGCTGCCGATACTGGCCAGCGAATTTCCGGTTCCCGTTGGGGAATGGGCCCATCCGGGCGAAATGGCAGCTCAACAATTCCAGCGGGCATAACGCACCTCGTGCGGAAGGGCCCGCTTTTACCGCATTATGGCGCAGATAGGATTTTGCAATGCTGGATGCAAAGACGAGCACGCTACTGTGGGCGGCGGAGACGCTCACCCTTGCCGTGCTTTTGGGAACGCTGTGGCTGCACCGCCCTTCCCGCCGGCATAATCTCTATTTCGCGGCCGGTTTCCTCGCCACGGGCATCGGCACGGTAATGGTGGCGCTTCGTGGGGATATTTCCAGTTTTTTGTCCATCCAGGTCGGCAATACGCTCGCACTTTCCGCCTTCGGGTTCTGGCTTGCCGGCCTGCTGTGTTTCGAGCAGCGGAAAATCGGCGGCTGGGTCGCCATTCCGGCTCTGCTGTGGATCGCGGGAATGTTCCTGCCGCCCGTGCGTGAAAATATGGTGCCCCGCATCCTGCTCTATCACGCCAGTGCCGCCACCGGTTATTTCATGCTCGCCGGCGTCCTTCTAGCCAGCAAGGCGCGCGCCTCACGCAGCCGCCGGGTTTTAGCCGCAATTCTGATCCTGCAGGCTTTTGCCGGGGCGTTTGTCGCATCCATCGTCATACCGGCCAATGCCGCGGCCCCCAACGCTATTCCTCTGACATCGGCGCTCGCCTTTTCCGGCATGCTCGGCTTCACGGCCATCATCATGATCAGCGCCAAGATCATCATGGAAGACACAGAAACGCGCCTTCACCGGCTCGCCATGACCGATCATCTGACCGGCATTCTTAACCGTCGCGGCCTGCTGGAGGAGTTTGAGCGCATCAAGAAGAGGTCGCCGGCCTCCAGCCGTTACGTGGCGCTGGTGCTGTTCGATATCGACCATTTCAAGAAGATAAACGACAGATACGGCCACCAGTCCGGCGATGCGGTCCTCGTGCATTTCTGTAATATCGCACAGCGTACGATCGGCGATCGCGGGCTTTTCGTCAGGATGGGCGGCGAAGAATTCGCCCTGGTTGCCGAAGTGGAAAGCTCTTCCAGCACCGCGGCGCTTGCGGAAGCCATCCGCAGCAATCTGCGCCTTTCGAAGATCAGTTCGCGCGGTGAAGGTATCGAGGTGACCACCAGCGTCGGCATATCGGAAGCCATGATCAAGGATGCCGACCTGAATACGATGATGACAGAAGCCGACCGCGCGCTTTATGCCGCCAAGAAGGCCGGGCGCAACCGGACCGTCATCCATGTCAATTCGGCCAATGTCGTCGTGCCAGCTTCGGACCGCGACGAAAATCCGATGGACAACAATGCCGACCGCCAGGTGGCGGCGCTGAACCGGATATCTGCCATCGCCGGCCGGTGATGATGTAACCATTCAGTGACATGCGTAGAGTTATCGCAATGGATTTGTCTCCCTTCCCAAAGCGCCGCGCGCGGAATAGACCATGGGCATGACAGCGACATTTCCCTTTCTCAAAATCGACCACGCCACCCGCCGCATCTCCCTTGATGCCCGCGACCCGGCCTTCTACAACGATCCGAACCCGGTTTATGCGGCCCTGCACGCGCAATGTCCCACTTTCTACTGGGAAGAGCAGCGGCAATGGTTCTTCACCGGTTACGACCATGTCAGCGCCCTTCTGCGCGACCGCCGCTTCGGACGGCAGATACTGCATGTGGCTAGCCGCGAGGAAATCGGCCTGCCGCAGCCGCTGGAACATGTGAAGCATTTCGACGCCGCCGAGCAGCATTCGCTTCTGGAACTCGAGCCGCCAGAGCACACACGGCTGCGCACGCTCATCAACCGCGCCTTCGTTTCGCGGCATGTCGACAAGATGAAGCCGGAAATCGAGGACCTTGCCAACCGCCTGATCGACGCCTTCGAAGCGAATGGAGAGACGGAGCTGCTCTCCTCTTATGCCGACATCATTCCGGTGACGATGATTGCCCGCATGATCGGCATTCCCGAGGAGATGGGGCCACAGCTTCTGAAATGGTCGCATGCCTATGTCGGCATGTACATGTTCAAGCGCACGCCCGAAGACGAGCTTCTGGCCGACAAGGCGGCGCAGGAATTTTCAGACTATGTGCGCAGCGTGATCGCCGAGCGGCGGGCAGAGCCCAGGGACGATCTGCTGAGCCACATGATCCACACGGAGCACAAGGGCCAGTACCTGACCGACGACGAGCTGGTCTCCACCACCATCGTGTTATTGAACGCCGGTCATGAGGCGACGGTGCACCAGATCGGCAATTCCGTGCGCATCATTCTGGAGAGCGGCCTCAATCCCGAAACCCTCTTCCATGACGAGACGGCCACGGAACGCACGGTCGAGGAAACGCTGCGCATCTGCGCGCCGGTCCACATCTTCCAGCGTTGGGTTCTCGAACCGGTCGAGATTGATGGCGTGCAGTTCAAGCGTGGCGACAAGGTCAGCCTCATCCTAGCCGCCGCCAACCTCGATCCGGCGAAATTTTCCGATCCTCTGGCCTTCCAGCCGGATCGGAACGAGGGCGCCAACGTCTCCTTCGGCGCCGGCATCCATTTCTGCATCGGCGCACCGCTTGCAAGACTGGAGCTCAATCTCGCCCTGCCCCTGCTTTTCAAACGTCTGCCGGGCCTGAAGATCGCCGAGCCGCCCAAGGTGAAGGACGTCTATCATTTCCATGGTCTGGAGCGGCTCGATCTCAGCTGGTAGATCGGGGTAACGAAGCTTCGCCCCTATATCTGCGCCAGTCCACCGTCGACGGAAAGTTCCACGCCGGTAATATAGCTAGCCTTGGAAGACGCCAGAAACAGCACGGCCTCGGCGATTTCGTCGGGGTCGGCCATTCGGCCGATCGGTGCCGCATCCTTCAGATAGGCCTTGAAACCGGCGATCTTTTCATCGTCCATCTTCAGTCCATTTTCCATGATCGGCGTGCGGGTGACACCTGGGCTGACCGTATTGACACGGATTCCGCGCCCCTTCAGGTCATTGGCAAAGCTGCGGGCGAATGACCGAACCGCCGCTTTCGAGGCATTGTAAGCGCTGAGCCTTTCCATGCCCTTGTTGCCGACGATCGACCCCGTCAATACGATCGAGCCGCCATCGCGCAGCACGGGCAACAGGGTCTGCACCGTGTAGAATACGCCCTTCACGTTGATATCGAAAATCCGGTCGTAAAGTGCCTCGTGGGTCTCGCCAAGATCATTATTCTCCGCAATGCCGGCGTTGGCGACCAGTATGTCCACTTTCCGCCCGTCTGCTTCTATGCGGCTCTTGAGCTGTTCCAGGTCCGAGAGCTTCGCGACGTCTGAAACGAAGCCGATTGCCCCCTTCCCGAGTTTGGCGATGGCGGCATCGAGATTGGCCGAATTGCGGCCCGTCACATAGACCGCAGACGCTCCACCTTCCAGAAACAATTTGGCGACTGAAAAGCCTATGCCGGTCGATCCGCCCGTGACGACGACCACTTGCCCGTTGAATATTCCAGACATTAAAAACTCCATAAATATCTAAACTTCCGAATAACCGTAATTCGGTATTTCGGTTTTATTGAAATATTGAAGCCTGTCAATCCATATGCTAGAGCCGACCCATGGTTCAGTTTTTTCATCCCGCTCGCGAGGACATATCGCTCACAGCCGTGCTGGCCGCCCTCGGCGAACCTGCACGCATGGGCATCATCCGCAAACTATGGGGGTCCGAGGCCGGGCAAAATTGTGGCGCGGCAGCGCCCTGCCAGGATATGCCGCGCTCAACCCTTTCCAGCCATATGCGAATCCTGCGTGAGGCCGGATTGATCCGCACCCATAAACACGGCGTCGAAAATATCAGCGTCGTCCGTCTCGAGGATTTGGAAGCCCGCTTTCCCGGGCTCCTTCCATCGATTCTCAAATTCGATGAGCAATAGCAGCTTTAAACCGTCACCCTGCCTCACAGCCGGATGACGTAATCCTTCCGCGTGGTTTCCACGACCTCCCAGGTGCCAGTGAAGCCCGGGCGCAGGACAATCCTGTCACCCGGCCTCAGATCGCGCGGTGTGCCGCCGTCTTCGGTCAGGATGGAATGGCCTTCGAGAATGCTGAAATATTCCCATTCATCATAGACCACCCGCCATTTGCCCGGCGTAGACTGCCAGATGCCGGCATAGATGCCGCCGGGAGCCTCTTCGAGATTCCATGTCGTGAATTTGGGATCACCTGATATCAGTCTTTCCGGCGCGGGCGCGCCGTGCTCCACCTCAACGGCGCTGCTTTTAAAAGACACAAGATTTGTCATCGCGGCAGGTCCTCAGATTTTTTCAAAGGACTGTTCGAGATCGGCGATGATGTCCTTGACGTCCTCAATGCCGATCGACAAGCGCACCACATCCGGCCCGGCGCCGGCGGCCGTTTGCTGTTCCGGCGTCAACTGCGCATGAGTGGTGGAGGCCGGGTGGATGACGAGCGAGCGTGTATCGCCGATATTGGCGAGATGCGAAAAAAGCTGCAGCCCTTCCACCAACGCCTTGCCGGCGGCATAACCGCCCTTGACGCCGAAAGTGAAGACGGAGCCCGCCCCCTTCGGCGAATAATGCTGTTGGATGGCATGGTTGTCGCTGTCCTCCAGGCCCGCATAATGCACCCAGCCGACTTTGGGATGTGCCTTCAGCCATTTCGCGACGGCGAGCGCATTGTCGGAATGGCGCTGAACGCGCAGCGGCAGCGTCTCTATGCCAGTCAGGATCAGGAAGGCGTTGAAGGGTGAGATTGCCGGGCCGAGATCCCGCAAGCCCAGCACACGGCAGGCGATGGCGAAGGCGAAATTGCCGAAGGTCTGGTGCAGAACGACACCGGAATATTCGGGTCGCGGCTGCGACAGCGCCGGAAATCTATCGGTCGCCGACCAGTCGAAGGTGCCTCCATCGACAATGATGCCACCCATGGAATTGCCGTGTCCGCCAAGGAATTTCGTCAGCGAATGCAGCACGATGTCAGCGCCGTGCTCCAGCGGGCGCAGCAGATAGGGGCTCGCCATGGTGTTGTCGACGATGAGCGGCAGGCCGTGGCGATGGGCGACATCGGCGATTGCGGCGACATCCACGAAAGTACCGCCCGGATTGGCGAGGCTTTCGATGAAGACGGCACGGGTACGATCATCGATCTGCGCCTCGAAGCTTGCCGGATCTGCGGCATCTGCCCAGCGCACCTGCCAGTCGAAACCCTTGAAGGCGTGGCCGAACTGGTTAATCGAGCCGCCATAAAGCTGGCGGGCCGCGACGAAATTATCGCCGGATTGCATGAGCGTATGGAACACCAGCAATTGCGCTGCGTGGCCGGAAGCGACGGCGAGCGCCGCCGTGCCGCCTTCGAGTGCGGCCACGCGCTCCTCCAGAACCGCCTGGGTGGGGTTCATGATACGGGTGTAGATGTTGCCGAACTCTTTTAATCCGAACAAAGCGGCGGCGTGATCGGCATCACGGAAGGCATAGGCCGTCGTCTGATAAATCGGCGTCGCGCGCGCGCCGGTGGTCGGATCAGGCTGCGCGCCTGCGTGAACGGCCAGCGTCGAAAAACCGGGATTGTTGCTCGGCATGATGTTTCCTCCATTGGAATTTTGGAGGGATCATAATGCCTTGGCGGCAAATGATAAGTGCAATCCGTACCAACTATCGCGCAATATTGAGACGCGGATACTCAATTGCGGGGCAACGGTCCATCACCACGTCCATGCCATAGGCTTCCGCCTTGGCGGCGGCATTGTCATCGCGAACGGAGAGCTGGCCCCAGATCACCGAAGGGCGGTCAGGCAGCAATATCGCCTCTTCGACAATGGCCAACAAATATTCCGGCGCCCGGAAAACGTCGATCATGTCCACCGGCTCGGGAATATCGGCGAGTTTGGCATAGACCTTCTGCCCCAATATCTCCTTGCCCGCCTGGCCAGGATTGACCGGAAACACGCGATACCCCTTGGACAGCAGAAAGCGCATCACGCCGTGGCTGGGCCTGTCGGGATTGGGAGAAGCACCCAGCAGGGCGATGGTTTTGACGTCAGTCAGAATTTTTCTGAGGTACTCGGGTTCATAACTATCATGCTGCATGTCAACTTATCCCTTCTGGAGCATCGCATGGTTTGAAGAATACCAATGCAGGTGCGCCATTTAAAAGCGCCCGAGCATGGCGTCTCATGCATAATTCCACCGACGCATTCCTGACGCTGCCGGTTGCGCCCGTCCTTTCCATCTAGGAAGGTTCTTCGCTTTCTTGAACCCCTGCCGATCTGTTTGACCGCCATTACCGCAGACTCCATGTCGCGAAGAGGCGCTTTTTTCGTTCACGCAAAATGATTTCACCAAACGCCAGAACGCCAGTTTTATTGACTATTCTTGCCCAGTTTTCGAAATGACGCGAATTGTCGCAAATGCGGGCTTAAACAACATTAGCGTGAAATTCATGCGCCCTTCGTCTCCTGTTTGTTTTCATTCCGTTCGCAGGAAAATTAGACATGTCTAATTTTCAAAAAGTTATTCAGTAAATCAATCCTTATACGAACCTGCAACGTTACAGAGCCTGATTCAGGAGGGATTTGAAATTTTTTTTCATGCGCGCTTCCCCCCGATTGATACAGTTAGAGCCCGAGGAGCCGTCGGATATCCATCAGGGTATTTGACAAAACAGGTAGTATTTTAAGCGAAAATTGATCCCGACGCGAAACTAGAAGCTGTGCATGCGACGCTCCTACCTCCATCTGGCGGATGAAATTGTGAGCAGAAGGCCATATCGCCCCGACGCAAAATCATTCCACTGATCCGTGACATGCACAAAGCATAAAGTTTACGCGCGTTGCAGTATCCGCCGCAATCACAGGCTATTTGCGGGCGGCTCCACCGCGCAAAACGTGTACGCGAACAATTGGGAAAGGCTTGCCGGGCGTAGCGAAAATCGATTCCGGTTTTCGAACCGATGCTGTAGGTTGCCCAAGGTAGCCCGCGAGCGAGTCTCTATTGTGACATTTGACATTCTTCTTCTGGTGCTCATGGGCGCGATGCTGCATGCCGGATGGAATGCGCTGGTCAAAGCCGGATCCGACAAATCGCTGGACGCCTCGCTGATCGCGGCGGGCGCTGCGGCCTGTTCGCTGCCGTTTCTGCCTTTCCTGCCATTTCCAGCTCCGGTCGCCATTCCTTTCCTGATCGCTTCGGCCGTTCTGCAATTCGCCTATTTCCGGCTTGTCGCCGCCGCCTATACGATCGGCGACATCGGCCTTGTCTACCCCGTCATGCGCGGCGTGGCGCCCCTGATCGTCGCTGCGACGAGCAGTCTGTTCCTGAGCGAGATTTTGAGCCCGGTGGCGCTTGCCGGCATCGCCGTCATCTCAGTCGGCATCCTGACGCTCGCTTTCGAGGCGCGGCGCGGCGGCGGAAAGGCGATCATGGTCGCCCTGCTCAACGCCTTCGTGATCGGATCCTACACCTTCGTCGACGGTGTCGGCGCAAGGCTTTCCGGCAACGCCATCTCCTATACGCTGTGGATGTCGCTTCTGCCGCCCGTGCTGCTTTTCGGCTTTGCCCTTTACCGGCGCGGTGTGGGCCCGGTCGCAAACCATGCCCGGCGCAACTGGCGGCGCGGACTGATCGGCGGCGGCGGCTCCATTCTCTCTTACGGGCTGGCGCTCTACGCCATGACCAAGGCGCCTGTCGCGGTCGTCGCGGCGCTCCGGGAAACCTCCATTCTCTTTGCACTGGTGATCTCCGTGGTGATCCTGAAGGAACGCGCCAGCGTCTGGCGTTATCTTGCCGGAGGCATCATTGCAGCAGGCGTTCTGGTGATGCGACTGGGGTAAAACGGCCCCGCTTTATGGGGTAAAATAATACCCCATTATCAAGTCATTGTTTTTTATATCTTATTTTTATAGCCTCCAAAATCCGTCATATTGACGCTTTCGTTCGCGCACCGTATAAGCGCGCCAGATCGGATTCCAGCCGGAATTGGGTCATTTGCGGTTGTCTTTCACGGCAACCAAACCAAGCAACAAGAAACGCCCGTATGCTCTTCATGCAAGAGGATGACGGGTCCACGTTAGAAAGTGAAATTCATGTCTACTTTCGTTCAGAAGCCCGCTGAGGTGGAGAAGAAGTGGGTCATCATCGACGCCGAAGGCCTCGTTGTTGGTCGCCTCGCCACCATCGTTGCAACCCGCCTGCGCGGCAAGCACAAGGCTACCTACACCCCCCACGTTGATGATGGCGACAACGTCATCGTTATCAATGCGGAAAAGGTTGCCCTCACCGGCAAGAAGTATTCCGACAAGAAGTACTACTGGCACACCGGTCATCCGGGTGGCATCAAGGAGCGTACGGCTCGCCAGATCATCGAAGGCCGCTTCCCGGAGCGCGTCGTTGAAAAGGCCGTCGAGCGCATGATCCCGCGCGGCCCGCTCGGCCGTCGCCAGATGAAGAACCTGCGCGTTTACGCCGGCTCGAACCATCCGCACGAAGCACAGCAGCCCACCGTTCTCGACGTTGCCGCGCTTAACAAGAAGAACGTAAGGAGCGCCTGATAATGGCCGATCTTTCCTCTCTGAAAGACCTCGCCCCGGCATCGGAAGCTTCGGCTCCCGTGCATGTCCGCAAGGTTGACACCCTCGGCCGCTCCTACGCGACCGGCAAGCGCAAGAACGCCGTAGCCCGCGTATGGGTCAAGGCCGGTTCTGGCAAGATCATCATCAACGGCCGCGATTTCACCACGTATTTCGCCCGTCCGGTTCTGCAGATGATCCTTCAGCAGCCGATCGTCGCCGCTGCCCGCACGGGTCAGTTCGACATCATCGCCACCGTTGCCGGTGGTGGTCTGTCCGGTCAGGCCGGCGCCGTTCGTCACGGTCTGTCCAAGGCCCTCACCTACTTCGAACCGGGCCTGCGCTCCGTTCTGAAGAAGGGTGGCTTCCTGACCCGCGACAGCCGCGTTGTCGAGCGTAAGAAGTACGGTAAGGCCAAGGCCCGCCGTTCGTTCCAGTTCTCCAAGCGCTAATCGCTTCTCAGAACGGTTCGTTCAGAACTTCGAAAGGCGGGGCTTCGGCTCCGCCTTTTTTTTCATAATCGCCTCCCTTGTTTTTTTAGCAGGAAGACAGCAACCTCGGCGCAAAATCGCAATGGGGTGATCAATGCCGTCCAAAACCATCGACCATGCCTTCACCGCAACGACCCTGACATCGGCCGCCACCGACCCGACCCATGCGGGCGTCCTCTCCTTCATGCGGCGCAAATATACCAAGAACCTCAAGGGTGTATCGACGGCCATTTGGGGCATCCCCTTCGATGCGGCCACCTCCAACCGGCCGGGCGCCCGTTTCGGGCCGCAGGCCATCCGCCGCGCCTCGGCGATCTTCGACAATGATCCACAATATCCTTTCGCGCGTGATCTTTTTGCCCAAATGCCGACCATAGATTACGGCGACTGTCTGCTCGATTACGGCAATCACTGGAAGACACCTGATACGATCGAAAAGGAAGCGCGAAAGATCATCTCCAAGACAGATTATCTGCTGACGCTCGGCGGCGATCATTTCATTACTTGGCCGCTTTTGAAGGCGCATGTCGCGAAGCACGGCCCGCTGGCGCTGGTGCAGTTCGACGCACATCAGGACACCTGGTTCGACGACGGCAAGCGCATCGACCACGGCTCCTTCGTGGCGCGCGCCGTGCGCGACGGGCTGATCGACCCCGACCGCTCGATCCAGATCGGTATCCGCACCCATGCGCCCGAGGATTTCGGCATTCGCATTCTCCATGGTTACGAGGTGGAGGAAATGCGGGCAAGCGATATCGCCTCGCTGATCGTCAAGCACACGGCCGGCATGCCCGCTTATCTGACCTTCGATATCGATTGCCTCGATCCCGCATTTGCGCCGGGAACAGGCACGCCAGTCGCTGGCGGGCCGACCAGTGCGAAAACTCTCTCCGTTTTGCGCGGGCTTGGACAGCTCGATATTCGCGGCTCGGACGTGGTGGAGGTCGCGCCCGCCTACGACCATGCGGATATTACCGCCATTGCCGGAGCGACCGTTGCAATGTATATGCTTGCCCTGCGTGCCGAACGGCTGGCGAAAGCTGGCTGACAAAGATAACGGCGCTTGCCAAACTGATTCCGAATACCCTCGCAACACTCTGAAAAGTCAGGACAAGGACATGACAGCGAAGATCTTCATCGATGGCGAACACGGCACCACGGGTCTGCAGATCCGCACGCGCCTTGCCGGTCGCCGCGATATCGAGCTGCTGTCCATACCCGAGGCCGAGCGCCGCAATGCGGCGATGCGCGAGGATATGCTCAACAATGCCGACATTTCGATCCTCTGCCTGCCGGACGATGCTTCCCGGGAAGCGGTCTCGATGGTGGCCGGCAATAACAATGTCCGCATTATCGATACCTCGACCGCCTATCGTGTCCATCAGGACTGGGCCTATGGGTTTGCCGAAATGGATAAGGAACAGGGCGAGAAGGTTCGTTCCGCCCGCCTCGTCGCCAACCCGGGCTGCTATCCGACCGGCGCGATCGCCCTTCTGCGCCCGCTGCGCGCCGCCGGCGTTCTGCCTGACGGTTATCCGGTCAGCGTCAATGCGGTTTCCGGTTACACTGGCGGCGGCAAGCAGATGATTGCCCAGATGGAAGACCAGAGCCGCGATGACGCCATCAGCGCCAATAATTTCCTTTATGGCCTGACGCTCAAGCACAAGCATGTGCCGGAGATGACCATTCATGGTCAGCTCGACCGTGCACCGCTGTTTTCGCCCTCCGTCGGTCGTTTCCCGCAGGGGATGATCGTGCAGGTGCCGCTGTTTGCTGCCGACCTGAAGGAAGGCACGACCATCGAAACTATCCACGCGGCGCTGACCGCCCATTATGCGGGCCAGGACATTGTCAGTGTGGTGCCGCTTGCTGAAAGCAAGGGGCTCTCCCGCATCGATGCGGAGGAACTGGCGGGCAAGGATACGATGAAGCTTTTCGTCTTCGGTACGCCCGGCGGTGAGCATATCAACCTCGTGGCGCTGCTCGACAATCTCGGCAAGGGCGCGTCTGGCGCAGCGGTACAGAACATGGAGCTGATGCTCTCTGCATGAGACTTTTCTCATGAAGATTGCCCCGCCCTCTTTTCCGGCCTCGTGGAATATCGAGGCCGCGAAGTCTATTGCCGATACGCCGGCCGGGGTGGTGTACGAGCTTACGCGCGGCGATGGTTCCCTCGCTGTTGCCAAGGTTCTGAAAAAGAAAGTATTGAAGGACAGCCTTCGCGGCGCGGATTTCATCGCATGGCGCGCCGGCATCGGCTGTGTGGAACTGCTCGACCGCTCCGACGATATTCTGCTGATGGAACACGCCGGTACGGAGACCCTGCGCGACCTGCTGTTTCGCGACGGCGACGACGATGCCGCCACGGAAATCGCCGCCGATGTCCTGCTAAAATATCATCAGCCATCGCAGCAGAAGCCGCCTTCGAGCCTGCTGACGCTGCCGCTCTATTTCGAGAGCCTGTTTCGCAAGGCCGAGCAGGATCGCACCGACGGCATGGACAGCCCCTATATCGAGGCGGCCACGCTGGCGCAGGCGCTGATCGACCGGCAGCGGGATGTGAAGCCGCTGCACGGCGATCTGCATCACGAAAACATTATGCGCAGTGAACGCGGCTGGATCATCATCGATCCGGCCGGCCTGATTGGCGATGCGGCTCTCGATGTCGCCAATATGTTCTCCAACCCACTCGACCGTTTCGACCTTACCCGCAGCGAGGCGCGTATCGCCTCAATGGCAGCGATTTTTGCGAAGGCGCTGCAACGGGACGAAAAGCTATTGCTGCAATATGCTTTCGCTTATGGCTGCCTTTCCGCTGCGTGGCACGAAGAGGACGGCAATGCGGAAGAGCGCGACAACGAACTCGCCGTCGCGGCCGCCATCAAAACGGTGCTCGGGCAGTTCTAAGCCGCCTCAGTCCCTGACTTCGACCGCAACGGGGGCCGGATATTCGCCAATGAAACCGCGCCAGTGGGCGACGGCGAAACCCAGCACAATCAGCGCCATGCCCTGATGGGCGAGCGCCACATGAATATCCACGTGCATGAGCAGCGTGGTGATGCCGAGCCCCGCCTGAATGGAGACGAGCACGAAGAACAGCACCGCCCGGCGGGCATGTGGCGTACCGGGCAAGGCGCGAGCCAAGGACACCATATGCCAAAGCGTGGCGGCAAACAGCGTATAGGCGCCGAGGCGGTGGACGAATTGCACCGTCTTGGGGTTCTCGAAGAGGTTGATCCACCAGGGTTGTTGCAGGAAGAGGTCGCCCGGCACCAGTGAGCCGTCCATTAGCGGCCAGGTATTGTAGGAAAGGCCGGCATTCAGCCCCGCCACCAATGCGCCGAGATAGATCTGGAAGAGACAGAGCACAGTCAGCAGCGCGGCAAAGCCCCTGCCCGTCTTTTCGTCGGCGGCGTCGGGCGAGTGGTGCGACAGGCCGCGCAATATCCACATGCAGCCCGCAAAGATGAGGCAGGCAATGGTCAGATGCGTAGCAAGCCGATATTGCGAGACATCCGTGCGGTTGACGAGGCCTGACGATACCATCCACCAGCCGATGAAGCCCTGAAAACCGCCAAGCGCCAGAAGGCCAACGAGCGGCAGGCGCAGGCGCTTTTCGACGCGGCCGGTCAGCCAGAAAAAGGCGAGCGGCAAAGCGAAGATGAGGCCGATGGTGCGGGCAAGCAGGCGATGCGCCCATTCCCACCAGAAAATCGTCTTGAACTCGTCGAGCGACATACCCTTGTTGATTTCCTGATATTGGGGAATGCGCTTGTAGAGCTGGAATTCCTCTTCCCATTCGGCGACGGAAAGCGGCGGAATGGCGCCATGGATCGGCTTCCATTCGGTAATCGACAGGCCGGATTCGGTAAGCCGCGTGGCGCCGCCGACGAGGACCAGACAGAAGAGCGTGAAGAGCACGACGCGAAGCCAGATGCGCAGCAGGCGGCGGTCCTTCTCCTGTTTCTGCAGGGCAGCCTCCACCACCATATCCGCAGAACCATTTGCCATCGTCATGCCGCTCGAACGCATCTTTCAGGTCTCCCTCATACAGTCATGTTGATTAGCCCCAACCGGCACCACAAAACAAGGCCTCAGGGTTTGCGGCATCCGGTCGCGGCGGTATAGTCGGCCAGTTGTTCAATCACGGAAGATTTCATGCACCCTCGCCTCAGATCGCTCATCGGCACTATCGTCATCATCTGCCTCGTCGTCGTTTACGCCGTGGTGGCGACGGCCATTGCATCGGCGGCGCTGGCGCAATCGCCCTGGTGGGTGCATCTCGCTTATTTCGTGCTGACCGGAATCCTGTGGGTTCTGCCGGCGATGCTGATCATCAAATGGATGGCCGGACCCAAAAAACAGGGTTAAGCGCCGGCCATTGCATGACACCCTGAGGTCGCAATTTTATAAACCGATTGTTTGCCGCTCAGCGATATAGTCCGACCGAAACAACCGGAGAGAGTGGATGGCGGCTGAGGGGCCGGTCTTTATCAGCGACGAGCAAGCGCCGACCGCCGTGCAAAACGAGCGGCGGGGTGCTGATCGTCTGTTGATTGATCTGGTCGATGACGCCTCCACCATCCGCGTCGACTGGGAGCGGCTGGAAAACGATCCGCTCAATTCGCTGCATCAGAGTTTCGGCTGGTGCTCCATTTGGGCACAAACGCAGGATAGCGCGCTCCTGACGCTTCGCGGCCGGCAACGCGGCAAGACGATCTTTCTGCTGCCTCTCGAAATCGTAATGGAAGGCGGCGTTCGCAAGGCGCGTTTTCCCGGCGGCCGTTTCAACAATATCAATACGGGGCTTTTCGACCCCTCCTTTGCCGGACAGGCCGGACAGGAAATCGCGGCGGCGATTGCCCGGGAGGCGCGGAAGCTGTTGCATGGTCGAGCCGATATTCTGGCTTTGCACAACATACCGCTGAGGTGGCGCGACAGGACCAATCCCCTCTCGCATCTTGCTTCCGTCGAAAACCAGAATCCGGCCTTCCAGCTTCCCCTGCTCGAAAGTTTCGAGGCCACGCTTCGGCAGGTCAATGCCAAGAGGCGACGGAAGAAATTCCGTATCCAGAGCCGAAGGGCCGAGGAAATGGGCGGCTACAGCCATATGATCGCGCAATCGTCACAGGAAAAATACGAAATGTTGCAGGCGTTTTTCCGCCAAAAGGCCGCCCGTTTCGCCTCGCAGGGCATTCCGGATGTGTTTCGCGATCAGTCGGTGAAGGATTTCTTCTACGATCTCGCCAATTTCCCACAGACAGGCACGGACAGCCTGCTGGAGCTGCACGCCATTCGCCTGCATGGCGAAAACGAGGGCGTCATCGCCGCGATAGCCGGACTTTCACGCAAGCAGGATCACATCATCTGCCAGTTCGGTTCGATCGATGAATCCGTTTCGGAACTCAGCCCCGGTGAATTGCTGTTCTGGTTGATGATCGAAAGGGCCTGCCGCGAAAAGGCGGCAATCTTCGATTTCGGCGTCGGCGACCAGCTCTACAAGCGCAGTTGGTGCCCGCTTTTCACCGTGCAGCACGATATATTCCTGCCGGTGACGTTGAAGGGTCGCGTTGCGGCCTCGGCCTATGTCGCCATCGCCCGGACGAAGAGCCTGATCAAATCCAATCCGGCGCTTTATGCGTTGATACAGCGGTTTCGCGCCGGACGGCCGAAGATGGACAGCGCCGCCGACTGAGTTGCCGGCGCTGTAGGTATGCGGCGCCTCAGGCCGCGCTCAGATGGTCCGGCTTGCGCATGCCGGTCAGCGGCAGCGCCTGTCCATAACCCTCGGCAACCAGTTCACCGAGCGTCTTTTCCAACAATTCGCTATCCTTGCCCGGAACCGAGACGATAATTTCCGCCGGCAGGTTGCGCAGCATTTTCCCGAGGCTCGAGATCTGTACCGCGCCGCACTCGACGAGGACGGTATCGTAAGCGTCGGAGAGCGCGCCGAGGATCATCGTCAGACGGTCAATCGCACGCATGGCCTCGCGCGGCTGCGCATTGCCACGCGGCACAATATGGGCGTCGGACAGGCGGTCGCCGTGAATGGTTTCACCAAAGGCGGCCGCGCCCGCCAGAAGGTCCATCACACCGGGAAGTCCAGCCTCCGGCGCCATCAATCGCGTCGGACAGGCTGACGCCGTCATGTCGACGAGAACGACCGAACGACCCATTTCGGACAGAGCACGCGCCAGCATGACGGTCGTGGTCGAACCGCTATCACCGGCCGGAGACACGATCGCGGCGACCGGCTTGGCAAGGCGGGTAGCCAGGAAACCTGCAACGGCGCTAATGGAGAAGTCGTCATTGGCGTCGACCTCCTCCTCCACTGCCTCCTCTTTCGGAGCCGTGACATCCTCCACCGGCAGGGCCGGTATGGCGGCCGCAGCGGCGGCCGGTACACGCCGTTCTTCCTCTTCGGCAACGGGCTGGTATGCGGCGACCGGCATGGCTCGCGCAGCAGGCTGTATCGCTTCATGGCGCGCGACTACAGGCTGTTCCGGCACGTCCGTCGTTTTGTCCGGATCGGCTGGAGAACGGGAAGGAGAAGGCGGATCGGAGAGCGGCGGAACTTGGTTCCTGCCCAACGGCTTCAAGGCCCGGCCGGTGAAGAGCTCCACCAGCATGACGACGATGCAGGACAGCAGAAAGGCCGCCAACGTCACGACGATGGTGATGGCGCCGGTCTTAGGGAAATAGGGTGCGCGCGGCTCCACCGCCGTCGAGATGACGCGCGCATCGGCCGGCGTGGAATCCACCGAACCGGCGCGCGAAGTCGCTTCGCGGTAACGGGCAAGATAGGTTTCCAGAAGCTGCCTTTGCGCAGAAGCTTCCCGCTCCAGATCGTTGAGACCGACCTGCTGTTCGCCGGCACGAACGCTTTCCGATTTCAGCATGTTCAGCTGCTGAACCAGTTGCCGTTCCCGCAGACGCGAAACATTGGCCTCGTTTTCGAGACTTGCCAGCACCTTGCGGGTTTCTTCCTGAATCTGCCGCTGAATGCCGTCAAGCTGATTGCGCAGCGCACGGATGCGCGGATGGCCTTCCAGCATCGAAGACGAGAGATCGGAAATCTGGCTGCGGATCGTCGTCTCGTTTTCCTTCAGCCTCTGGATCGTCGGGGAACCAACGACATCGGGGAAAGTATCAAGCGGACGGCCGTTAGCAAGCGCGCTGCGCACGCCTTCCGCCCGCGCTTCCGCATTGGCGCGCTCGCCACGGATACGGCCAAGTTCGGTGGAGATATCGCTGAGCTGGCGGGTGGCAAGCGTTTCGCCCTGCCCTGCCGAGAGAAGATCGGCGGAGGCGCGGTAATCCGCGACCTTCCTGTCGGCCTCGCGCACCTTTTCGCGCAGATTGGCGATTTCCGGCTCCAGCCAGCGCGCCGCTTCCGTGCTTGTATCCAGCTTTGCGCCGCTTTGCAGGGCGATATAGGCCTTCATCATCGCATTGGGGATGGCGGCGGCGAGCTTCGGGTCCTGCGAGGAAAACTCGACAGTGATGACGCGCGAACTTTCGACCTGATAGACCTGCAGCTTTTCCCGGAAGGCCGTCAGCACCCGCTCCTCGGGCAACACCTGAAGCGGGTCCTTCTTGACGCCGACGGCGACCAGCAGCTGCGAGATGAGCGAAGGATGGGCCTCCGGATCGAACTCATCAAGCTCATAAAGCTTCATGTCTTTCGCGACCTGTTTGATGAGATCGACCGATTGCAGGATCTGCACCTGGCTGGAAACGGTCAATTCATCAAGAACCGGCTCGGCGGGCGCATTGGACTGCTGCGAGGCGCCGAAGGAGGCCGTGCGGGATTCGATGAGCACGCGCGCCTCGCCCTTATAGGCGGGCGACATCATGCTTGAGATCACGAAGGCGGTGCCTCCGGCCAGAAGCGTGATCGCCGCGATCCGCCCCTTGCGCTGCCATATGGCTGCGACAAGCTGCGCAAGATCGATATCCACATCCCTGTCGTCAATGCGATCGCCGTTCATGCAGGCTCCGTAACCGAGACAAACCTCGGGCGTTCAAATATAGATGGTCAATTTTCGCGAAGCTTAAGTCTTGCGGGTAACACAACAGTTAATCCCGGAGAATCCGACGAAATAAAGCCGATATTACCATCGCTCGCGCCGGTTGTTTACCGCACATTAACCCTAACAGAACGATAAGAATGATCAAAGATCGACTCGGAGCCAGATGAGATGCCGCTCGCCGGATCACGACATGTCACCGCACTGACGCTCGCCGTTTTGACGGCCCTTTCCGGCTGCGCGGCATATCAACCCGCGCCGAGGTCCTTTAACGAGGCTGCGCTGCAACCCTATCATGTCGATAGCGGCGACAGGCTGCGCATCAACGTGTTCGAGCAGGCCGGGTTGACCAACACCTATACGGTCGACCAGGCCGGTTATGTCGCCTTCCCGCTCGTCGGTCAGGTTCCCGCACGCGGCAAGACGCTGCCGCAGCTCGAAGCCGCCATAGCCGCCAAACTGCGGCAGGGTTACCTTCGCGATCCAGACGTGACGATCGAGATCGACCGTTATCGCCCGGTCTTCATCATGGGCGAAGTCGGTCGTCCCGGCCAATATTCCTATGTGCCGGGCATGACCGCGCAAAACGCCATAGCCATTGCCGGCGGCTTTACTCCGCGCGCTAATCAGGCCGATGTCGACATTACCCGCAAGATCAACGCCGAGGTGATGACCGGTCGGATCGGGATCACCGCGCCCATTCTGGCGGGTGATACCGTCTATGTGCGTGAACGCTTCTTCTAAGAACGGAGTGGCGCACGTGTCGGATGACGGCCCTCCCCTGCGTATCATTCATTGCTTCCGCTCCCCGGTGGGCGGTGTTTTCCGCCATGTGCGCGACCTCATCGAAGAACATGTGAAGCAGGGCCACAAGGTTGGCATCGTTTGCGACAGTTCCACCGGCGGCGCGCATGAGGAGCGGCTTTTCGCACAGATCACCCCGATGCTGGAACTCGGCCTCACCCGCCTGCCCATCAGGCGGTCCATCAGCCCCGGCGACCTCATGGCGCTGTGGAAATCCTACAAGCACATCAAAAGTTTGCGGCCGGACATTCTGCACGGACACAGCGCCAAGGGTGGCGCTCTTGCCCGGCTGATCGGCTCACTCCTGCGGGCGAACAGGTATCGCGTAGCCCGCCTCTATTCACCGCATGGCGGCAGCCTGCATTACGCCAGAAACAGCCTCAAAGGGCAGCTCTTCCTGCGGCTGGAGCGGTTCCAGGAACATTTCACCGATGCGCTCTGTTTCGTCTGCAATTTCGAGCAGGCGACGTATGAAGCCAAGGTCGGCAGGCCGCGCACCCGCACCGCGATGATCTATAACGGCGTTCAGGAAAGCGAGTTCGAAACCGTACCCGCGCGCGAAGACGCAGCCCGTTTTCTCTATATCGGCATGTTGCGCGACCTCAAGGGGCCGGATGTCTTCATCACGGCATTTGCAAAGATGGAACGGAGTCTCGGCAAGCCCATGTCCGGCGTGATTGTCGGCGACGGACCGGACAGGGACAAATATGCGGCGATGATCGACAAGGCTGGGCTTTCCCGGCGTATTTCCATGCATGCGGCCATGCCCGCCAGACAGGCCTTCGAACTGGCGACGACGGTGGTGGTGCCTTCGCGCGCCGAAGCCATGCCCTATATCGTGCTTGAAGCGCTTGCGTCGGGAAAGACGGTCATTGCCTCACATGTCGGTGGCATTCCCGAAGTCCTCGGAGAAGACAGCGAAGCGCTCGTACCGGCTGGTGACGCCGACGCGCTGGCGCGGATCATGGTCAAGGATGCCGAGGACGCCGACTGGGCGCAGCGGATCATGCCTCGTCCCGACAGCTTCAAAGCGAAATTTTCAACCCCGGTCATGGCGGATGAGATGATGAAACTCTATCGCGACCTGTTATCCACCTGATAGTCATTTCAAAAACACGATTTTTAATTGTATATTCCGGCCATCCTGTAGAAAATCATCATAAACGTTTCTTAGCATGTTTCGGCTAGTTTCCTGCTCGTAGAGCGCGTGCGCCCATTCGGATGCATAAAAGGCGCTCTGCCACTTTGAGGTTGCGCATCGTTCCGTTCGAAAATTCAATGCGATTTTCAGGCCGATGTGCTGGAGGGTGCGGACCAAGGCAATGACCAAGACTGACAAGGACAGAATGCAATTCGATCTGGCGTCATTGCGCAAGAAACTCTCTGACCATGAAGCCGGCGGGTCTTCGGCGTCCGAAACGGTCGTTCTCAATCCGCTTGCACGGCAGATCGCCAACCAGCTTCGCGCCGGCAACCATTCGCCCAATATGGTGATCGGGCAATTGCGGCTTCTGGAATTCACGATGCTCGTCGTCATCGCCGCCATCGTCAACGGCATCGCGGCCGATCGCGGTCTCGAAACCTTTCTGTCGGTTTTCGGCGGCGGCGTATTGGGGGCGGCGCTCTGCGTGTTTCTGTTGCAGGCCGGTGACTGCTATCAGCTTCCGACGCTGCGCACGCCGCTGAAGATGTTCGCCCGCATTCAGGGCGCGGTGTGCCTCTCCTTCGTGGGAATTGCCTGTTTCCTTCTCCTTTTCTTTCCCGATGCGCTGCATTCCTGGCAAGCCTTTGGCGTCTGGTATGCAACGGCTGCGGTCGCGATCTTCGCCGGGCGGCTGATCCTCGGTTTCGCCATTCGTCATTGGGGCCGCAACGGCGTCATGGAACGCCGCGCCGTCATCGTTGGCGGCGGCGATACCGCCAAGGACCTTATCCGCTCGCTGGAGCAGCAGTCCGACAACGATATACGCATCTGCGGCATCTTCGATGACCGGAAAAGCGCCCGCTCCCCCGAAGTTGTCGCCGGTTATCCCAAACTCGGAACCTTTGCGGAGCTGGTGGAGTTCGCCCGCCTGACGAAGCTGGACATGCTGATCATCGCCCTGCCGCTCAGCGCCGAGGCGCGCATTCTCCAGCTTCTGCGCAAACTTTGGGTGCTGCCGGTCGATATCCGCATTGCGGCGCATGCCAATAAATTGCGTTTCCGCCCCCGTGCCTATTCCCATGTCGGCAAGGTGCCAATGCTCGATGTGTTCGACAAGCCGATCCGCGACTGGGATTCGGTGGCGAAACGGGTGTTCGACATCACCTTCAGCCTCATCGGCATCGCCCTCTTATGGCCGGTGATGGTGGGGGCGGGAATTGCCGTGAAAACCACCTCGAAAGGCCCGATCCTCTTCAAGCAGAAGCGCCACGGCTTCAACAATGAGACGATCAATGTCTGGAAGTTCCGTTCCATGTATACGGAGCTCGCCGACCCGACCGCGAAAAAGGCCGTGACAAAGAACGATCCGCGCGTGACGCCCGTCGGCCGCTTCCTGCGCAAATCCTCGATGGACGAATTGCCGCAGCTTTTCAACGTTCTTTACGGCGATCTTTCGCTCGTCGGGCCGCGCCCGCATGCCGTTCACGCCCAGACGGGCGACTTGAAATATACCGAGGTGGTGGAGCACTATTTCGCACGCCACAAGGTAAAGCCCGGCGTCACCGGCTGGGCGCAGATCAACGGCTGGCGCGGCGAGATCGACCATGGCGACAAGATCAAATTCCGGACCGAATATGATCTCTATTACATCGAGAACTGGTCGCTGTTTCTCGATTTGAAGATTCTGTTCCTCACGCCGATACGGCTGCTGAAATCGGAAAACGCCTATTGACCCACACCGGTTACCAGCACGCGGCGGGTTTTGACGCACCTTTGGCCACCATGCGGCTCATCGGTGCGTTCTTCATCGCGTTTGGCGTGTTCCTTTCCGGCTTCGTCATCTCCGAGCCGGCGCCTTATGAGTTGATGATGGTGGGACAGGTGGCGCTCTGGTTCCTGCTCGGCCTTCGCCTTTCGCGCACCGTCGTCCTGCTTCTGTGCCTGCTGCTTGCCTTCAATGTCGGCGGTTATCTTTCGCTCACCACCATGGCCGATCTGGATGAGGGACCGCTTTATCTCGCCGTCTCGACCTTTCTGGCGCTGACATCGGTTTTTTACGCGGCGATCATCGAGGACAAATACCAGCGGCTGCTTTTGATTTTCCGGGCCTGGCTTGCAGCGGCGCTGATCACCGCCCTGCTCGGCATCATCGGATATTTCCACGCCATTCCGGGTTTCGAGGTCTTCACCCTCTACGACCGCGCCAAGGGCGCATTTCAGGACCCGAATGTTTTCGGCCCCTTTCTGGTGACCCCGTCGCTTTATCTGATCTACGGCCTCCTCACCGGCAAGGCGATGCATGCGCCTTTACGGATCGTCGGGCTACTCATCCTGTCGCTCGGCATTTTTCTGTCATTCTCGCGCGCGGCCTGGGGTTTGTTTCTGTTTTCCACCATCCTCCTCGTTTTCGTCATGCTGCTGAAAGAACGAACGGCCGCCTTCCGTCTGAAGATACTCGTGTTGTTTCTCGTCGCCGCGGGCCTCATGGTCGCGGCTATTATCATTGCGCTGCAGTTCAAACAGGTGTCCGATCTGTTCCTTAGCCGCGCCTCTGCGGTGCAATCCTATGATGGTGGGCATCTCGGCCGTTTTGCCCGCCACTATCTCGGCTTCCTGCTCGCAATGGATCATCCCCTCGGCATTGGCCCGATGGTGTTCGACAATATCTTTCCCGCTGCCGAACATAATATCTGGCTGAAGAGCCTGACGACGCATGGCTGGTTCGGTTTCGTGATCTATCTCGTGTTGATCTGCTGGACCGTTGCCGCCGGTTTCAGGCATCTGCTGCGGCCACGCCCCTGGCAGCCGTTCCTCATCATTTCCTGGGTTACTTTCGTGGGACATGTGATGATCGGCGCCGTCATCGATACCGACCACTGGCGGCATTTCTTCCTGCTGCTCGGCATATTGTGGGGGTGCATGGCGCTGGAGAAACGTGAAAGCCTGCGCCGCCGCGCACGCGCTGCGTAAAGACCTACCCTTACGGAACCTTACACCATTTCATGCGTTTAGCCCCCGATTCCGATTGTCAAACGGGGAGACATTTTATGACGCAGACCAATAATCTCTATCTCATTATCGGCGCCCTCATCGTGGTCATTGCCGGTCTCGGCATCTATGTCTGGCACGAGGAAAGCAAGCCGAAGGGAATCGAGATGAACATCGGCCCGAACGGCGTCTCCGTTCAGGAGAACTGATCCGCAAGCGTCGCGCAAAGTCCAGCCATTAAGACCGGGTGCATCCCAAGCCGAACGCGGCCAGGATTCGCCCGGTCTTCTTATGAGAGGAGACGAAAGGCGGGATCGATGCCCGCCGAGCCGGTTCGGTACGAATGATGCGTATCGCCCGATCAAGGAAACAGCTAGCGCAATGGTCTCCTCCATCGACCTGTCCACACGCCTCACCGCAACCAGAATGGCCCTCAAGGCCATCAAGGAGCAGGAAGACAATCCCGCCGTCACGTCCTCATCCTCGACTCGGACGTCTCTGCTCGGTTCCTACGGGCTCGACACCACCAACTCCTCCTCGTCCACCAATACCAGGCTCACGCAGCTTCTGGCGCAATATGCCCAGACCTCGAACGAGGATACGCAGACCGACGACACGGATACCCGGCTTTCTTCCGGCGATATTACCAAGGCCGATTTCATGAAGGCGTTGAAGGAGACGCTGGAAGAACTGACCGCGGATCCGGACAAGGCTTCGCAGGCCAAGGCCATGCTGGAGGCTTTGACGGCCGGCACGCTGACCGTCTCCGATCCTGCCGAAAGCGCGCAGGTCAAAGCTTGGGACGTGGCCGCAGATACAAAAACCACTTCCGGCCCTGCTATGAATATCGCCATGACGGGATGGAGCGACTTTCTGAAAGACCATCTCAAACGCGACGGCTCGACCTATGCGAGAAGCGAAACCGGCGCCTATGTCGATACTATCTCTGGCGACAACGCGTTTTTCGGCAGCGTCGGCAGCCGCTATTATTATCTCACCTGGCCACAGGCGAAAAACGGCACTTTGACCGTGTAAGCCGCATTCCCGGATGGCTGCGCCATGGAACATGCCGCAGCCTCGCTTTCAACGCCCGTTCAGGCGGCAGGCGCGGCAGCCGGTTCGGCTCCGCCGGAAAGCGCCTTTTGTAACTGCGCTTCCTGCGCCGGCGACAGCGACGTCTTGATGACCCGTCCGCGCAGGCCTTCGAATTCCGCCAGTACCTTTTCCGGCTGCACCTTGCGGATCAGCACGAACAGCGCCGAAGAACCATTGGGAATGGTCTCGCCGAGCGATTTGATGAAATCGTCATCGATACCGAAATCCGTCAGCGAACCCGCAAGAGCGCCCGTGCCCGCACCGATCGCGCCGCCGATGGCAAATCCCGCCAGCGGGTTGAGGAACAGCAGGCCGACAAGGCCGCCCCAGAGGCCGCCGGACAGGAAACCGGAGCTTGCACCTATCGCCGTCAGATTGACGCTCTGCTTCAGATGCACCTTGCCGTCTTCATCGCGAACGACAACCACGGCATCTTCCAGATCGACCAGATATTCCTTTTTCAGGCCAGCAAGCTTCAGAAGCACCCTGTCGGCCACTTCCGTTCCGTCAAAACCAACAACGACAAGTTCAGACATAGTTCGTCTCCCTGAGTTTCAATTCCGCTGCGATTGAACGCCGAAGCGGGCGGCTTGTTCCGGCAATGATGGAAAGAGGATGTGTCATGCGTTTGACGACCGCCCGTCCGGACTGCTTCAGCCCTTCTACACCATCCACATCCTTTGCTCCTTTTTTTATGAAAAGACCATTTTCCGCTTGCGCCCTAACAGGCTTATATATAAACGGCTTTCAGGTTCGGAGCGTAGCGCAGCCCGGTAGCGCACTTGACTGGGGGTCAAGGGGTCGTGGGTTCGAATCCCGCCGCTCCGACCATTAAAATCAGATAGATAGCCAGTTCCCCCAGAGCTGGCTATATTTGTTTCAGCCATCTGGTAACCCGCGCCATGCGCGAATTTAAAAGACCGGATTCGGCTATACATTTGTCCAGGCCTGAGAATGAGGTGCGCCTAGATGGCCAAAAAAACGAAAATAGAACACTCGGAATTCTCGGGCGAGTTTGAAGACGACGGCGTCACGGTTTTGGTTGATATCTACCGGCCCGCCGGCACCCAGCAGGATTGGACGCTCGAAGTCATCAGCGAGCATGACGATGTTACCACCTGGGACGAACCCTTCGCGACCGATAAAGATGCCTGGGAAGAATTCCTGGCAACGTGTGAGAAGGACGGGATTCGCAGCTTTCTGGATGGCGAGGATCCGTCCATCCACTAACGTTCGAATGCTCGACGCCGGACCGTTGGGGGTCCGGGGAAAAATCCCGTACTGCGACCATTGTGGTGAGGGAGAACATTCTCCGCATAGTTTTTGAAAATACAGTCTTCACTGTAAAGCCGCTGACCACCGCAGGGCAATCCCTACTGCCTTGTCGACTCTCCGTTGTTGACTCCTCGCTAAAATTAGAACATTTAGTGAACAAAAGAGAGGTCATCCGATATGTCCAACGCTGGAAAAATCACCCCCATACGGCCTGACGACATAGCGGGCTATGTCATCCAGTGTCACGACGGCGATGCGAAAGCGGCTGTCGAAGCCCTTCTCGGCGAAATCGAGCATCTACAGGAACAGCTTTCCCTGGCGGTCGCCATTATGGGAAAGGGATATACGCGCGGATGGACGCCGGATATCGGACGCGATTAGAATCGTCTTCGCCAGCCTCTTTTGGACGCGACGATACATGCGGCGAGCTCGAGCATTTCCCGTAAAAGTGCGAAGCGGTTTTACGTCCGGAAATGCGTGAAAACAAAAAGGGAGAGCACGTCCACAGATTCCGCTTAAACCGGACGTGCTCTGGGGGACGATTGGACCTAAGGCGTCGCGCCCCCGCCATTTTGTCCCGATGCTGCCAAGGCGAAGGGATGAGTCATAGGCTGCTTAATAACTGAACGGAGACCGGAAACAGGCGGCCCGGCATCCTTGCCTGCGTCGCCTGCCATTTACACATTCAATATTCGTTAGAGGCGATGGCGAAATCGTCGACGACGGGCATCTTTTCCGCGTTTTCCCAGGTCCGGTCCATGGCGTAGGTTTGCGACAGATAGGGAATGCCGATATGGCCGAAGCGGAAGGAAAGCTGGCTTTCCGCCTGTTCCTCGTCAAGCTTTGCCACGCGGCTGAGATAGAGCGCGGTGGCGAGGCCTGTCCTGTCCGCACCGGCCTTGCAATGAATGAGAATGGGCTTCGGCGCATCGCGCATGATGGCGACCAGTTCGTTGACCCTGTTCATATCGAGCTCCTGGCTTGCCGACATGCCAAAATCGATATGATTAAGTCCGAGATCGCGGGCGGTTTCGACCTCATCGCGATACCAGGCCTTGGATTCGTTCGCGCCGCGCAGATTGATGACCGTCCTGATACCGTGATCTTTGGTATAGCGGACGAGCTGCTCATTGCTCGGCTGATTGGAGCGATAAAGCTGCCCTGCGACAACCTCGTGAAAATTGCCCAGAAGCTGAATAGCGTAGAGATAACAGCCTGCGGCAAGCACAGCAAAACCCATGCCCCAAAGCGAGCACTTCCAGAATCTTCGCATAATAAAACGGTTCCCCTATTCGACGAGAGAACCGATACAGGTGGATTCTGACAGTAAGCTGAAAGTTCTGCGACAGTATTGTAAGAGTAGAAAAATTGCGCTTGATCAACGCACGAAAACGTAAACTGCATAGACCGCGATGAGTGCGGCGGCCGCCGCCGCAGTGATGGCGCCAAGGCGTTTCTCAATAAAATGACGTACCGATTCCCCGTATTTCTGCAGCAATCCGGCAAGGATGAAAAAGCGCGCGCCGCGCGTGACGACGGCAGAAAGAATGAACAGGCCAAGGCTGATATTGGCCGCGCCGGAAAGGATCGTCACGACCTTGATCGGCGGCAGATGCGCGAGCCCTGATGTCACCAGCAGGAGAACGATGGTTTCGTAGTCCACCGAGTTCTTCAGATGCTCGAAGCTGTCGAGCTTGCCGTAAAATTCGAGAATGGGCCGGGCGATGCTCTCAAAGGCATAATGACCGAGGAACCAGCCGGCGATACCGCCGAGAACCGAGGCGACAGTTGCCACGAGCGCATAAAACATCGCCTTTTTCGGCTTTGCCAGCACCATGGGTAGGAAAAGCACATCCGCAGGCACGACGAAGACGGAGCTTTCCACGAAAGCCACGATTGCCAGCCACCACACGGCGGTTTTACGCGCGGCGAGCGCCATCGTCCAGGCATAGATGTTTTTCAGCATGTGGTTTCTCCGGGAAGAGTGTTGCGGAGTGAAGGCAGGCAGGAGCCAAGGCATATCGGCGGTGATTCATGCGGTTTACCGACAGCTGCCGGAGGGCGGAGAACCGAACCCTGAATGAGGATTAGAGACAACGCAAGAGAATGGCAAATGTTGGAAGATTTATTTTTGCATCGCAAAAAATCATAAAGACGCGCATTTCCGGCCTATTCCGAAGGCCGGTTGTTGCAATGCAAAATTTCATCCTACGGTAGATGAACTCGCCTTTTTGCTGTAGAATAGCAATGGCGGAAAGAGGAGGAAGTTATCATGGACTATGTAAACTTCGTTACATCGATTAATCCGGTCATACTTGTCATTCTGCTGGTCGTTCTTCTTGCAGGCGCATACAGCAGCTGGGTTTCGCACTAAACAGGGCGAAACCGCACGACCAAATGTGAAGAGGCTCGTTTCTATCAGCGATAGGCATCGGGCAGGATGAATGGTATCAATCCCGGAGTTAAATCAACTTCCGGGACGACGCATGACGAACGAATTCGCATTCACTGATACGTCTGAAAAGCTCAGCACGACGCTTGAGAAGCTGATAGGAAAATTGCAGGGCCAGACGATTACGTTGCGCGAGTTGATGGAAGCGATCGGCGAACAGGGCCTGTTGCTCATCTGCGCTATCGCTTCCCTGCCCTTTCTCATTCCGGTTTCCATTCCCGGCGTCAGCACCGTCTTTGGCGCGGCGATCATCCTTGTCAGCCTGGCAATTACCCTCAACCGCCTGCCATGGCTGCCGGCGAAAATCCTTGACCGGAAGATGGAGACGGCAAAGCTCGTCCCGGCACTTCAAAAAGGTATCGCCATTGTCTCCAAGCTCGATGCTTTCATCCGCCCGCGCATTCCCGCGCTGACGACGGGCATCATCGCCAACCGGATCAACGGACTTGCGCTGATGACGGCGGGCGTATTGCTGATGATGCCGCTTGGCTTCATTCCTTTCTCCAACACCCTTCCAGGCGTTGCGATCCTGCTTTTTTCGGCCGGGATGATTCAGCGGGATGGCGTCACCGTGCTTGGCGGCTATCTTTTCCTGGGACTGACATCGATTTATTTCGCCGCGCTCGCCTATGCGGCGTTGTGGGCCGGCCAAGGCATCAGCAGCTCCATCGGCGCATAAGACCTAGTGCCGACCGTTATTGCGAGTGTCGCGGCGGTTGTGTCGCGACGCCCACCACACCGCCATCCGTCGCCGCCGGCGGCGAACCGCAGGGAGATCGTGCGAAAGCACAATGAGCCCAAGCGGTATCATCCAGAATCCGAGAACGGGCAGGAACCCCAGCGTTCCGCCCACCACCAGCGCCGAGCCCGTCGCAATCCTGCCAACGCGGGAACGCGGCATGGCAAGGCTCCATTTTCCGACATGGAGGCGCTGTGTTCTGTGGTCGATTCCGAATTTCATTCCATCCTGCCCTTTAACATCTGGCCTGTGGATATTTTTTTCATCGGCGATAAGCCCGGAAAATCGGGACTCTGACGAGATAAAACAAGAGGAATGCGTTTTTTTTGAAAAAACCGCTTGGCAAATCGGAAAAGCATTTGTATTACCCCGCTCACACCGCGCCAAGCGGTGGACGTTCCCTGGTAGCTCAGCGGTAGAGCATTCGACTGTTAATCGACAGGTCGCCGGTTCGAATCCGGCCCGGGGAGCCATTTTCTCTCAAAACATATAATGTAGAGCGTAAAATGGCTTTCCGCCCGGCCGGATAGACGCATCGCGCTTTTATACCTGAAGGCTTCAGGCTTTTTTCGGTGCGCGTTTGGTGGCCCGGGTTGTCGCGGTAAGCGCTGGCGGATCGCTCGCAGGGAAACTTTCTTCAAGGCTTTCGGTCAAATCATCGTCCTTGTCCATCTGAGATGCCGTCTGCTCTTTCTGAAGCGACTTTACAGCCGGTGACTTCGTTTTCTTTGCCGGCGTTTTAGCGGCGGGGGATTTTTTTGCGCCGCTTTTGCTGGCAGATTTCGCCTTGCCGGCATTGTTGGAGACTTCCTGCTCCGCTTCCATCCAGTGCCGTTCGTGATGACCCTCCGGCCTTCCCTCTTTCTCCCATATTGCGCGGGCTCTTTCCCGGATTTCGGCTTCGCGATCATGGTCCATAACGGCCTCCCTCTTTTCGTGGCACCGGCTTTATTTTGCCCATGGAAAACCCGAAAAAGCTAGAATTTGTTCCGCCTTCGAAAGCCGTAGATACGGATTTCGCGATCATCGAAGGAACCGCCCCGGCGGCCGATCGTTTGCTCCACGATAACAACAGGAGAATTCCGATGACCGGCGCCAGGCATAAAAGTCCCGAACCTCTCGATATTCGACAAAAAGACGTGGCGGATTTTGAAACCGACAGCGATCTGAAGTCTAAAGAAAGTGAAATCTATCCGGATGAATCGATCAGCCTTCGCGCGCGCAGGCAGGCGGCGCGGCAGCATGAGGATGCCTTTATCGTGGCGACCGACCTGGAAGACGACGATCAGCGAGACGCGGCACCAGGCACAAGAGAGCAGCCTTAGACCTGAAAAAGGAAAAGGCGGGTCAAAGCCCGCCTTTATCAAAAAATGCAAGGAGATTTATCGGCGGACCGAAACGATGGCCTTGCGATTGAAGTTCGACACCTGCACCCGGCCGGACTGGTTACCGCCGAGGATCTTGGCCGTCTTGCCGCTCATGCTTTTCAATATTCCGGCATGGTAACCACGGCCGTTGCGAATGACAACGACATCGCCCGGCTTGGCCTGACTGACAGGCACGGCATAGCCGAAGGATCTCCAGGACTTCGCAAACCCATAGGATTTTGGAGATTTCCGCCCGACCTTGCTGGCGACGGCATGCAGGAAAAGGCCGCACCAAGGGGTACTACGTGGATTTGCGCCAAGAATGTTCTTGAGGCTCTTGTTATTTTTGGACTCATGCAGCCCGGTGTATTTTTCTGCCTGGTTCAGCATGCCGGCGGAGGCCGATGCAACGACTGTAAAAGACAAGGCAACCGATAGAATTAACGCGGATACTTTCAAACGTTTCGCCCTTATGTTAGAGGGCGCCCGTGTATTGTGACAATTTAGCGACAATTTGACGAGAAATGGGCAGAAATCAGACGCCTATTCATGCGCGCTCATCTGTCATTGCTTCAAAACAGGCTGCCCTGCGCCTCATCGGCCCGGCTGCGGCCGGCATTTTCGAGATCCAGCATACGCAATTTGGTGGTGGTTCCACCCGGCGCAGAGAAGCCGCCAAGCCTGCCGCCGGCGGCAAGCACCCGGTGACAGGGAATGATCAGCGGCACCGGATTTTTCGCCATGGCCTGACCGACATCGCGGGCCTTTTCCATACCAAGACCAAGCGTCTTTACGATGCCGCCATAGGTCGTCGTGTTGCCCCAGCCGATCTGCCGCGCGACGGCGTAAACATCGAGGAAAAAACGATCCTGCCCGGCGAGATCGAGTTCGACTGTGGTAAAGTCGATTTCCTCGCCGCCAAAATAACGGGTGATCATTGCAACCACCTCACGCGTGCGTGTTTCCGGAACAGCGAGAGAGGCGGACGGCAGGCGCTTCAGGAGAAGCTTTTCTGTCTCGCCGGCATCAGGGCTGGGCAATTGCAGACGCGCGATACCATGCCCCGCCCATGCCAGGCCGCAATGGCCGAGGGCCGTGGGAAAAACAATATAACCGTGGTGGTTGCTCATCGCCGTCACTCATTCGCCTTTTCGTATGCACGATGCCATATCCCACATTCGAAACAACCCCGTTCCCACCCTCTCAACACACAAGGCCACCCGTTTTTGGCGGGTGGCCTTTTACACGTCAGTTCCGAAAATCCGTTCAGGATGCGATTTTGTCCGGCTCTTCCACCAGGCACTGCGCCTGCCGACTGGCGGCGACGAAGGCCGTGCGGGCGATTTCTCCCGCTACGTCGCCCATCAGCGAGGCGCGGCACAGGCGCAGCGCCTGTTCATGCACCTTGTCGCCCCGTTTGGGCCATTCATGCTGGAGAAAATCGAAAGCGTCGTAAACGCCGTTGAAAATCCGGGGAGCGCCGTTTTCAAGGGAGATGGTAACGGGCTTTTCCCACTTAACGTCATTCAGCAACATTGATTGCACTTCCATGCTCTATTAACCCGCGACAAACGCCGGCTCCTCCAGTTGGTTCCCTTTATCAGCGGTTTCAAGGGCGAAAAAATAACCCCCTAGAAACCGTGCGCCCCCATCTTTTCATTGTAGCCGATTTGCGGAACAAAGCGGTTCAACACTCGTTCAAGCGGAAGTGAACCGGGACCCTTCATGTCAACAACAGTCTCCCCCGCAATCGTCTGGTTCCGCAAGGACTTGCGCCTTTCGGACAATCTCGCCTTGCTTGCCGCCGTGGAGCGCGGGGGGCCGGTCATCCCCGTCTATATCAGGGAAGAATCATGTGGCCCGCTGGGCGGCGCACAGGAATGGTGGCTTCATCATTCGCTCGCCTCGCTTTCCGCCGCACTGGAAAAAACCGGCAGCCGTCTTCTGCTTTTAAGCGGCGAGGCCGAAAAGACGTTGCGCGCGCTAATATCCGAAACAGGCGCCGACGCGATATTCTGGAACCGCCGATATGATCCGGCCGGCATGGCCACGGACAAGGCGCTCAAACAGAAGCTACGCGACGACGGGCTGACGGTCCGCAGCTTTTCCGGGCATCTCCTGCACGAGCCATCACGGCTGCAGACGAAATCCGGCGGGCCTTACCGGGTCTATACGCCCTTCTGGCGGGCGCTGGAGGGCGGCGAAGAGCCACACGCGCCGGCGGATGCGCCAAAGAGCCTGAAGGCGCCCCAGGTCTGGCCGAAGTCCGAAAAACTCGCCGACTGGAAGCTGCTGCCCACCACGCCGGACTGGGCAAAGGATTTCAGTGACATCTGGACGCCCGGCGAAAACGGTGCGCAGGAAAAACTCGATGATTTCATCGATGGTGCCCTGAAAGGTTATGAAGAAGGCCGGGATTTTCCGGCAAAACCCGCGACGTCGCTGCTTTCACCGCATCTTGCCACGGGCGAAATATCGCCGGCGGCCGTCTGGCACGCCACGAAAGGGCTTTCGCGGCATATCGCCTCCGATGATATCAGCCGTTTCCGCAAGGAAATCGTCTGGCGGGAATTCTGCTACCACCTGCTGTTCCATTTCCCGGAACTGGACGAAAAGAACTGGAACGACGGTTTCGACGCCTTTCCCTGGCGGGATGATGAGACGTCCTTCACGGCCTGGACGCGCGGCATGACGGGTTACCCGATTGTCGATGCCGGCATGCGACAATTGTGGCAACACGGCATCATGCACAACCGGGTGCGCATGATCGTGGCGTCCTTCCTCATCAAACATCTGCTGATCGACTGGCGCAAAGGCGAGAAATGGTTTCGCGATACGCTTGTCGATGCCGACCCGGCGTCCAATGCCGCCAACTGGCAATGGGTGGCGGGCTCGGGGGCGGATGCCTCGCCGTTCTTCCGCATCTTCAACCCCATATTGCAGGGAGAGAAATTCGACGGCGATGGAGATTATGTACGCCGCTTCGTGCCTGAGCTTGAAAAACTCGAGCGCAAATACATCCACAAGCCGTTCGAAGCGCCGAAAGATGTACTGAAAAAGGCGGGCATCGAACTCGGGAAGACCTATCCGCTGCCGATCGTCGACCACGCAAAGGCGCGCGAAAGAGCGCTTGCCGCCTATGCCGCAGTGAAGAAGGCCACATAAAACTGGGTATCGGCAAAATTTTGCGTGGCTAAGCCAAAGCCGGGAAGATAATTTCTTGCCTTGAAGCGGTTGTAACGGGACATAACGGCACCTAATTTCCGCTCAGACAAGAAGGCTCGATCATGACCATTCATCCCTCTGCGCTCAGTGCTATCGGCAACACGCCGCTCATCCGTCTGAAGGCTGCTTCTGAAGCGACGGGGTGCGAAATCCTCGGCAAGGCGGAATTCCTCAATCCCGGCCAGTCGGTGAAGGATCGCGCCGCGCTCTACATCATCCGCGACGCCGAACGGCGCGGACAGTTGCGCCCAGGCGGCACCATCGTGGAAGGGACGGCCGGCAATACCGGCATCGGCCTGTCGCTGGTCGCCAATGCGCTTGGCTACAAGACCGTCATCGTCATTCCCGAGACGCAGAGTCAGGAAAAGAAGGACGCACTAAAACTTCTCGGCGCAAAGCTGGTCGAAGTGCCTGCGGCTCCCTATTCCAACCCCAACAATTACGTGAAGGTCTCCGGCCGGCTGGCAAAACAGCTCGCCGCCACCGATGAGAATGGCGCGATCTGGGCCAATCAGTTCGACAATATCGCCAACCGTCAGGCGCATATCGAGACGACGGCCCCGGAAATCTGGGACCAGACAGACGGCAAGGTGGATGGCTTCATCTGCGCAGTCGGCTCGGGTGGGACGCTTGCGGGCGTGGCCGATGGCCTGCGCGATTTCAATCCCGACATCAAGATCGGCCTTGCCGACCCTGAAGGTGCCGCCCTCTACGAATTCTACAAGCACGGCGTCCTGAAATCCGAGGGTTCTTCCATCACGGAAGGGATCGGCCAGGGCCGCATCACCGCCAATCTGGAAGGTTTCGCCCCGGACTTTTCCTATCGAATTGCAGACGCGGAAGCCTTGCCCATTCTCTTTGATCTGGTCACGAAAGAAGGCCTTTGCCTCGGCGGTTCTTCGGGCATCAACATTGCCGGTGCAATCCGCCTTGCCCGCGAGCTCGGTCCGGGGCATACAATCGTGACGATACTTTGCGACTACGGCAATCGTTATCAGTCGAAGCTCTTCAATCCGGATTTCCTGCGCTCAAAGGGGCTTCCCGTGCCGCAGTGGCTGGCGACCAAGAGCGAGATTCCGGTTCCCTACGAAACCGTTTAAGGAAATGCCGAAATGCCTGTGAATGCCCTGTTCCGTGACGATTTTTATCTTTCCACCGCAGAAGCGATCGTCACGGCGGTGCATGAGGATGGCGGCATAGAGCTAGACCAGACCTGCTTTTACGCCACCTCCGGCGGCCAGCCGGGCGATAGCGGCTTTCTCGAGCGGGCCGATGGGTCGCGCATCGAACTCGGCATCACCAGAAACGGTGCCGACAAGAGCGTGATCGTCCATGTGCCGCTCGAAGGCCAACCTTCACCCAAGGTCGGCGAAAAACTGACGCTGCATGTGGACTGGCCGCGTCGTTACAAGCTGATGCGCATGCACACCGCCTGCCACCTGCTCTCCGTCGTCTGCCAATGGCCGATCACCGGTGCGGCGGTCGGCGAGGATGAATCGCGTGTCGACTTCGACATGTCGGAGACCATCGACAAGGACGAGGTGACCGCAAAGCTGATGGAGCTGGTGAAAGCCAACCACCCCGTCTTCCTGCAATGGATCACCGACGAGGAGCTTGCCGCCAATCCGGGCATCGTCAAATCCAAGAATGTGCGCCCGCCAATGGGTCTTGGCCGGGTCAGCCTCGTCTGCATCGGCGAAAATTCCAGCATCGACAGCCAGCCCTGCGGCGGCACCCATGTTTCCGAAACGCAGGAAGTGGGCGATATTCACATTGCCAAGATAGAAAAGAAGGGCAAGGAGAACAGGCGGTTCCGCATTCGTTTCGGCGCGCCTGAAGCTGCTGCCTGAAATCAGGAGAGACATCGTGAGCACGGATAAGAGCCGTTTCGTCGTTTCGGCGGACTGGGTGGAAAAACAACTCGGCACGACCGGGTTTCGTCTCGTTGATGCCTCATGGTATCTGCCGGCGCACAAACGCAACGGTGCGGAAGAATTCGCAGCCGGCCATCTGCCCGGTGCGGTCTTTTTCGATCAGGACAAGATCGCCGATCATACCACCGGCCTGCCGCACTCCCTGCCCTCGCCGGAATTCTTTGCGGAACAGGCCGGTTCGCTCGGGCTCAGCGACACCGATACGATCGTGGTTTATGACGGTCCCGGCTTCTTTTCCGCGCCGCGTGTGTGGTGGATGCTGCGGGTGATGGGCGTGCGCAAAGCCTATGTGCTGGATGGCGGCCTCGACGGCTGGAAACGCGAAGGGCGGCCGCTCGAAACCGGCACGCCGGAAATCGAGCCGGCGACCTTTACGCCTGACTTCAACGAAAAGCGCGTGACGTCGCTGGGCGCCATGCGCGGCATCGTCGACAGCGGTGAAAAACAGATTGCCGACGCTCGCGGCGCCGGACGCTTTACCGGCGACGAGGCCGAGCCGCGTGCCGGCATGCGCTCCGGCCACATGCCCGGCGCGCGCAGCCTGCCCGCAACGGCCTTTTCCGAAAACGGCCACTTGAAGGATTTGACCGCCATCCGCAAGATGGTGACCGATGCCGGTATCGATCTTTCGAAGCCCGTCGTCACCAGTTGCGGCTCGGGCGTCACCGCCGCTGTCATCACCCTAGCCCTGGAATCGCTCGGCCATAAGGATAATTCGCTTTATGACGGCTCATGGTCGGAATGGGGCGGATTGCAGGATACGCCGGTGGTTACCGGTCCGGCGGATGCAATCCCCACATTGTCGCACGGGCCGCTGAAGGCGCATGTGACGCAGCTCGAAATGACGGCGCCGCCGAAGGTCAGCCTGCCGATCCCCGTGAACATCCAGACGGCGCTGATGCGGGTCAACAATATTCCCCTGCATTTCTACCGCTATCTTTACTGGCGGGTGGGAAAACGCTGGCACTGGCAAAAGCGCATGCGCATGAGCGACGCCGAGCTTTCCGCCATCCTGCGCGATCCGAAAAACAGTGTCACGGTTCTTTATATGAATGGTGCGCCCGCCGGTTTCTTCGAACTGAACAGGGCGAGCGACGAGGTGACCGAGCTTTCCTATTTCGGTCTACTGGAAGAGGCGATCGGCGCGGGCGTCGGCAAATGGTTCCTTCTGCAAGCGCTTTACGCCGCCTGGCAGGACAATCCGCAGCGGGTGACGGTGACCACGAATACGCTCGACCATCCGCGCGCATTGCAGCTTTACCAGATGATGGGTTTTTCGCCCGTCGGCACCTATGAGGCCTGGGTGGAGCCGCTTGCCGATACCGAGCTTTTGGAGATATCGCTGCGCAATTGAGTAGCGCCATTGAGAGCAACGCGTGCCATTCTCCGATAAGGAGTGTCTGTTCCCCGCTCCCTCATCCCTGTGCTCGTCACAGGAGTCCAGCCAGCCCAAGTCCTTGGGCTGAAAAAGACTCTCTCGCCGCGCAGACGCCGTCAGCTAGATTGCCGTGACAAGCAACAGGAATGAGGGGGTGAGGGAAATGTCAGCGCAGGAACCGCTGCGCAATGTTGGTGGGGATACTTTTTACGGCTCAGCAGCACGGCACTTTCCTCCCATATCAGGAAGCCAGATCGCCAGCGGCCGGCAATCTGCCTTCAGATTTCCCGTTCCAGATTAACGGCTGCCGTCGGTATTTTCCCGCCTACAGCACCTTTGTCTTCCGTGACGGTGTTCTGCAGATGATCGGCAATCAGTTCCGCCTGGAACTTGCCGAGTTCATAACAATAGGTGATCTCGCGCTTTTCCGCCGACCAAAAGACGTCGGGACGGCCGCAGGATTTGGCCGTCAGCTTGACGTCCCCTTTCAGGCCATAGCTGCTAAAACTGCGGCTGATGAGATCGAGAACTTTGGATTCCTTGATCATGATGGCGTATGGTTCAAGTTCCGGGTCGCGCGGCGGCATGTAGCTGATGGAGAATCTGGAAGGCGCCTGGCTGCGGTGGGGCGCGAGAAAATTCTCCCACGCCGACGCAACGCCCGGATAGGCGGCGGCGCATTTGTCGAATTCGGCATTGTTGAGCCCCATCATGGCGGCCAGATCGCCATAACCGTCCTTGTCGCGGCCAACCATCAGGCAGGCCATGTTGCGATCACGGCTCCTGTCTGGCACCAGCACAGAGAAGACCGGGGCTTCATGCTCAGGCAGGGTCTGCGCCTCACGCGCCAGATACCAGCTATCCGTGGCATTGACGAGCGCGGTGTCGAGCCACTCCTCGTTGGCCTGGAGGATAAGCGTTCCTGCGAGTTGATCCGCCGGGGCCTGGGAACTTGCCGTCTGCGCCGTTCCGAAATCCGAGATCAGCATGCGCGCGCCCTCGTGATAAAGCGAGAAGATCGCATTGCCGATGACGAAATTGACCGCCTGCTGAAGCTGTTCGTCGGACAGGCCATCGAGGCCAGACGCCATCTGGGCCTGAGCGGGAACCGTCAAGGAAACGAAAGCCAGTGGAACGACGGCCAGAAAACGACGGAACATAAAATCAGACCTTCCGGGAACGAGGAGCGTCACTGATTCCCGAAGCTAACGAGTCACGCAATGGGCCGGTTGCATCGCCCGTCAAGAATCGGGTGGATAGCGATCCGTTTCGGGACCATAGCTGCAAAGAAGCAACGCCAATCCCAACACAGGAGGTTCCCGACATGACCGATCTCGTTTTCACCGCAATGCCGGCTAAGGAAGCCGAAGCTTACCGGGCAGGAGCCGCCGACGCTTATGGCAATGCACCGGAGAACGCCGTTTCTCCTGGAGGTATGCCATGCCGCCACTGCCTTCGCCAGATCGGTGAAGGCGACGCGATGCTGATCCTCGCCTACCGGCCCTTTCCCTCGCTGCAGCCCTATGCGGAAACGGGGCCGGTGTTTCTGCATGCCGACGCCTGTGAGCGCTACCCGCAGACGCAGACCATTCCGCCGATGCTGGACAGCCCGGATTACATCGTGCGCGGTTATGGGGCCGATGACCGCATCGTCTACGGCACCGGCGCGGTGACGGCGACAAACGAAATCGTGTCACGCGCGCAGCAACTTCTGGAACGTTCGGATGTCGCTTATGTCCACGTGCGCTCCGCCCGCAACAATTGCTATCAGTGCCGTATCGACACAGCATAATCGGTAATTACATGCAATTTTAAGAGAAGAACTAAACGGCTCTCAAGTTTTCCGCGCCATGATGCAGGTATCGGAAACAATTCATTTGAGCAGCAAAATGACAAACAACCTCAATATGGCGACCCGGACCGCGCCCCGCAGCAAAACCAGGATTTTTGCGACCGTGCATTATTTCAGCCAGTCGACCAGAGGGCGTGTTGTCGATCTTTCCGCCACCGGAATGGCGCTCGAACTGGACGGGCCTTTCGCGGCTGCCAAGGGCAGCCGGGTCAAGGTGCAGAGTGAAGATCTGGGCTTCATCGAGGGCGTTGTGCAGTGGCAGCACATGAACCGCCTTGGCCTGCAGCTCAAGCTTTCCACCAATACGCTGGCGCAGCTATCCTCCTATTTTCGCTTCTTCCACGAAGAAGTGAGACCAACCCTCGCGCGCTGATCCAGAGCACGGCAATGCGCAGAGCGAAGAATGCGCATTCTCCAGTGCGGCGACACCTGCGCCGCACTGCCGTGATAAAAAATTTATCAAACGGTTGAAAACCGGCCCATCTGTCACGGCCCTGTCATTTTGGTGATGGACTCCTCTGCGATTGCTTCTACCCTGTCATTTTTCAAGACAGAGCAAGCTTCATCCGAAGGAGTTCCCATGTCGTCGCTTCTCGCTCTCCACCCCATTACCCGGCGTTCGCTGCTGGGCGGCATCGCAGCCTCCTCGGCGCTGGTGATGCTGCACCCTTTTGCTGCGCGTGCGGCGACCAACCAGGCGCATCTGCGCATCATGGAAACGACCGATATCCATGTTCACGTCTTTCCCTATGATTATTACGCCGATAAGCCGAACGACACGATGGGGCTTTCGCGCACCGCCTCGATCATCGACAAGATCCGCGCCGAGGCCGGCAATTCGATGCTGGTGGATAATGGCGACTTCCTGCAGGGCAATCCGCTCGGCGACTATATCGCCTATGAGCGCGGCATGAAAGCCGGCGACAAGCACCCCGTGATCAACGCCATGAACGTGCTGGGGTATGATTGCGGCACGCTCGGCAACCACGAATTCAATTACGGTCTCGACTATATGTCGAACACGCTGGCGGGCGCCGGTTTCCCTTATGTCTGCGCCAATCTCACCAAGGGCCAGCTTGCTTCCGATCCGAAAAACGACGAGCTGTTCTTCAAGCCCTATGTTATCCTGGAAAAGCAGATACGCGACGGCGGCGGCGTGACGAGCCCGGTCAAGGTCGGCATCATCGGCTTTGTGCCGCCGCAGATCATGATGTGGGATTCCAAGAACCTCGAGGGCAAGGCCCAGACGCGCGACATCGTCGAGGCGGCAAAAGCCTGGGTGCCCGTGATGAAGGAAGAAGGCGCCGATATCATCATCGCCCTTTCCCATTCCGGCATCGATGGCAAGGGCCAGAGCGACCGCATGGAAAACGCCTCGCTCTATCTGGCGGGCGTGGAAGGCATCGACGCCATCTTCACCGGCCACCAGCATCTTGTTTTCCCCGGTCCGAAGACCTGGGACGGTATCGAGGGTGCGGATGCGGTGAAGGGCACGCTGATGGGCAAACCGGCCGTGATGGCTGGTTTCTGGGGTTCGCATATGGGCCTGATCGACCTGCTGCTCGAAAAGGACGGCAAGAGCTGGAAGATCGTCGACTTCACCTCCGAAGCCCGGCCGATCTATCATCGTGACGACAGCCGCAAGGTCGTTGCCGACTACACCGACAAGCCAGAGGTTCTCGCCGCCGCCAAGGCCGATCACGAGGCGGCCCTCGCCTATGTGCGCCGTCCCGTCGGCAAGACGTCCGCACCGCTCTACTCCTATTTCGCGCTGGTGGCCGACGATCCGTCCGTGCAGATCGTTTCCAACGCCCAGACCTGGTATATCAAGGACATGCTGAAGGAAGGGCAATACAAGGATCTGCCCGTGCTTTCGGCAGCAGCGCCCTTCAAGTCTGGCGGTCGCGGCGGCGCGGATTATTATACCGATGTCCCCGCCGGTGACATTGCCATCAAGAACGTCGCCGATCTCTATCTCTATCCCAACACGGTGCAGGCGGTGCTGATCAACGGCGCGCAGGTGAAGAACTGGCTGGAAATGTCGGCCGGCATGTTCAATACGGTCGAGGCCGGCGCAAAGGATGCACCGCTGCTGAACGCCGACTTCCCGTCCTATAATTTCGATGTCATCGATGGCGTCACCTATCAGATCGACATTTCCAAACCGGCGAAATTCGACAAGGACGGCAAGGCGGTCAACCCGGAGAGCAACCGCATCGTCAACCTGCAATTTGAAGGCAAGCCCATCGATCCCGAGCAGAAATTCGTGGTGGCCACCAATAATTACCGTGCGAGCGGCGGTGGCAAATTCCCCGATATCGCCGGTGACAAGGTGATTTTCGTGGCCCCCGACACCAACCGCGACGTGATCGTGCGCTACATCATCGATCAAGGCACCATCAATCCGTCCGCAGACGCCAACTGGTCTTTCGCACCGGTGGCCGATACCACGGCGATCTTCGAGACCGGCCCCAAGGGCCGCCACTATGCAACCGATATCAAGGGCGCAAAAATCGAGGATGCCGGCGATGGCGCGGAAGGTTTCGCGAAGTTCCGTCTGGTTCTTTGAGGGCTGCGGCCTTTCGGCTGTTGGCGGCAGGGTGAAGCTCTGCCGTCATCCTTGGGCTTGTCCCAAGGATCTAACCACGTCAACAAATCAATCCGTAGCAGATCCTCGGGACAAGCCCGAGGATGACGCCGAGTTTGATGGAAACTATCGGCAATACCGAGGGCTATCCCCTCAATCGCGCCCACCGAGCGTTCGCAGCAGAAGCGGCAGTTCCAATGGCGGCTTCTGCTCTACACGCCGATAATCGCTACCATCGCGGTTGCGGCGGATGAGCCTCAGGCCGACCATGTCGCGCCTCAGCATGGCTGCATCCCCGAACAGGTGCAGGCTATCCAGAAAGCTGTTGAATTCGCGCTCTGAAAAGCTCTGCCCGGCGGGAATTTTCGCCCACAGATACCAGAGGCACAGTTCCTGATGCGAGCGGCGGGCCGGCCATTGCATCATCCGGCCGGCAGCGTCGAAGACACGAACTGTCTTCAGCACCCTGCCCTCATTGGCGGCCGAAAGCATCTCAGGGCGGGATTGCCCACTTTCAGCGGATGGGTTTCTTGACGCGCGCAGATGCTGGAAATTTCGGAACCCGGCAGCGCGGCTCAGCAGATTGAGCATCTCCACATGGCTTGGCTTTCGGTCCAGCCTGCCGATCTGTTCACGGACGGATTTGGCGAAAGTCGACAGGTCAGCGATATCGATGGAAAGGATCGAACGTGGCATGACTTACCCTCATGTGCCATTCCGAAAAGGTGTCGCTGATCGCCGGCTTCCGACATGGCACAGGATAAGTGCTGTCAAACTTTAAAAATGCAGGTTTAGCTTCCCTTACGGGACGGCGATGCCTCGGTGAACTGCTGACCGTAATTTAGGTATAGGCAGGCGATCCACCCACGTCAATTGGCCTTGCTGGCATAGCGGCACCTTCTCAGCCTAAAGGTAATTGTCGCAACTTCAACCAATGTCACTCAGCGGCGACAGCAATTGTCCTCTGCTTTTGGGCAGCAAGCATCCCGTTGAAATCCTTATGCTTCGGGCAGGCCGAAAGGCGCTGCTGAAATGCTTCGGTGAGCCATTGGCCGGCGGGGCCGGCGGGTGAATCGACACGCCGCAGCGCAAAGAGCGGATATTCGCCCTGCTCATAGGCCTCGAGTTCAAGCGCTTTGAGGCCGCCATTGGCCAGGTCGTTCCGCACGATCGATGCGGGCAGGCCGCCCCAGCCCAGACCGCCCTTAATGAGCTGGTATTTCGTGGCGATGTCGCTGACCCGCCATGTCTTGTAGGACAGCACGTTGAAATCCCGCCCCTTGGTGAGGCCCGATGCATCGGTGACGACAAGCTGAACTTCCTCGCGCACGTCAGCGAGAACCAGAGGCCGCTCGATCTGCGCCAGCGGGTGGTCTGACGCAACCACCGGCAACATGAAGGAATGGCCAACCTTTTCCATCACGAGTTCATCGTCCTGGCGCAATACCGCCCCTCCGATGCCGATGCCGGCCTTGCGGGAAAGCACCATCTCCATGACCATGCCCAGCTCTCCGACATTGAGGCTGAAGGTGACGGTGGGGAACTGCTGGCGAAAATCCCGCAGCACGGCCACGACAGCCTCGGCCGGCACCATGGTGCTGATGGCAACCGAAAGTTCCGCCTCAAGCCCCTGCTTCAGCCCCTTGGCGCGGGCGCGCATCTCCTGCAGGCCGGCGACAATACGCCTTGCATCCTCCAGCATGGCGCGACCTTCATCCGTCAGCTTCGGCTGGCGCACGCCGCTGCGCTCGAACAGTGTCACTTCAAGCTGCGCCTCAAGGTTGGCGATGGTGTAGCTGATCACCGACTGCGCACGATTGAGCGCCCGTGACGCGGCGGAAAAACTGCCGGTCTCGGCCACCGTCAAAAACACCTGCAATTGATCGAGTGTCGGGTTCGCGTCCATGTACCATCCATTTCATCGATAGATTGCTTCCACATTATCACAGTTTTCTTGATGGCAACAATTTTCCATATAGGGGCAAAGGAAGGGCATTGTGCTCTCCCGCCCTCCCAAGGCGCCCGTCAATTCATCGCTTATGCAAGGAAAGACCATGTCCAACATTCTTCTCATCACCTCCAGCCCGCGTGGCGACGAATCGGTTTCCAACAAGTTCGCCGGTGAACTCGCCAGCAAGCTGGAGGCAAAGTCGGCTTCCAACACCCTTGTCCACCGCGATCTCGCTGCTGACCCGATCCCGCATCTCGACACCGTCAAGACCGCCGCCATCCGCAAGGCGCCCGACCAACGCACCGCTGAAGAAGCGGTTGCCGCCGATTATTCCGACAAGCTGGTAACCGAGCTTCTGGCCGCCGATACCGTCGTCATCGGCACCGGCCTCATCAATTTCAACATTTATTCCGGTCTCAAGTCCTGGATCGACAATGTCGCGCGCGCCGGCCAGACCTTCAAATACACCGAAACCGGCCCGGTCGGCCTTGCCACCGGCAAGAAGGTCTACATCGTTCTGGCCGCTGCCGGCGTTTATTCCGAAGGCCCGGCCGTATCGATGAACCACGCCGTTCCTTACCTGAAGACCGTCCTCGGTTTCATGGGCATGACGGATGTGGAAGTCATCTACGTCGAAGGCCTGGCATTCGGTCCGGAAGCAGTCGAAAAGGCCGTAGCTGCCGCCGAAGCCAAGGTTGAAGAGCTGGCGCAGGCCGCCTGAGACAATTTAATGGAGGCTGATGCGGTAATGTATCAGCCGACCCACATTCCGTAACGGCCGTGGACCTGATCACGGCCGTTATTTTTTGCCGCATAGAGCCGCGAGTCGGCTTCCGACAGAAGTTCCATAAATACCCGCCCGTCCTCAAGACCAGTTGCAACACCGATACTGACGGTCAACGGCGTTCCATCGGGCCGGCGCAGACCCGCCAGCACGGCGGCGCGCAGACCTTCCGAGAAGGCGAGCGCGGCCTCATGCGACATCGCCGGAAGCAGGGCCACAAATTCCTCGCCGCCGAAACGGTAGAGATGACCATGTGGCTGGACCGACCGCTTTAGCACGGCTGCGAATTCGCGCAGAATTTCATCGCCCTGTAGATGACCGAAGGTGTCATTGACGGTCTTGAAATGATCGATATCGACGATAAGCACACTGATCGCCCGCCTCTTTTCGGCGCAGTCAAGCACGATGGAAGGCGCGTCGAGTTCCATGCGGGCACGGTCCGAAACACCCGTCAGCATGTCGCGCCCGGAGCGCGACAGCAGTTCTTCGTAACGTTCGCGGAAAGTCAGATCGTTGAAGACATCCGCTATGTTGCGGCGCGTGAGGAAACGGCCCTTGGCGGATGTCAGCCCAAGATAGATCGCGAAGAGCAACGAATAAACGGCAACGGCCGACATCTTCGCTTTCCAGCCATCGTAAAAGACATCGAGAGGTGCGTTGAACAACAATCGCAGCGCTCCATAAAAACCTGCCTGATCGAGGCTCAGGATAACGACGCCGCAAATCGCGAAGCGCAGCACGATATGGCGCTGCAGATAACGACCCAGCTTTTCGTAAAACAGGATGATGGCGATGGCGTCGATGTAAAGCAGGCTGGTTCCCCAAACCATCAGCACGCCCATCTCATCCAGAAATGCGGCGCTGACCGACTGCCCGGGAACAATCGCCACCGTCTGATGAAAACGGATGATCTGCGCCATGATGACGGTCAATATATTGCCGAGAAACAGGCCGTAGATCGGTTGCCGAACAACCGCCGCGTCCTCGCGCATATAGAGCATGAGGATCATCATCAGCTTGCCGGCAAAAAGGATCGAGGAGCCGGGCGACGCCACGCCAAAGGGCAGCTGCACATAAAAAACGGCCGCCAGATAGGTTTCCAGGAAGTGCATGACACCCAGCGCGGTGAGAAAAACACCGATGCCAAGAATATGCCGGTAATGAAGGAATGCCGTCATTACCGAAAAATAGACGATGGCCTCCGTCAGGAAGAGGGCCAGATTTGCCCATTGCATCGGCACACGCCCTATCGATCCACATCACGCCGGTCTATCGGCGCGACTCCATGCCCTTCACAGACGATAGGCCCAAGCAACCAACGGAATCTTAATTTAGAGAATAAGAAAACGTCATCATTTTCCTGGAAAAAGCGACGCGCCGTTCTGCTCAATGATGAGCTTCGCCTTGCGGATCGTGAACTCCACGGCATCGTCCATGCTCGTGAAGACGTCGGCGCGCACAAATTCATGCACCAGCACTTCGTCGCCGGCCTTTTTCTCGATACGGCCCGCCAGGCGGAACTGGCCGCCTTCCTTGATCGGCGTCGCATAAATCAGATAGTCGCCATGCGCATGCGGCTCGGCCTGCGCCACCTTCTGCGGCGCGTCGGCGGACGGCTGGCCGGAGCCGAAGGCCGAGAGGATTTTGGAAAAAAACGATGCCATGGCTTTCACTCCCTCAATCAATCATACGTGGAAAGGCGGCGCTACACCGCCCTTCCCTGTGCCTTGCCGGATCAGATGATCAGGTTCGACAGAATGTCGTTTTCGGTGATGTCTTCATAACCGAGACCCGCCGCTTCAAAGCGCTCCAGCAACCCGGCGAAGTTTTCCTGCGCATTGGTTTCGATGCCGATCAGGATCGAGCCGAAGTTGCGGGCCGATTTCTTCAGATATTCGAAACGGGCAATATCATCGTCCGGGCCGAGCAGATTGAGGAAATCGCGCAGCGCACCGGGGCGCTGCGGCAGGCGCAGGATGAAATACTTTTTCACGCCCGTGTAACGCATGGCGCGTTCCTTCACGTCCGGAAGGCGCTCGAAATCGAAATTGCCCCCGGAAACCACGGCAATCACCGTCTTGCCTTCCAGCCTTTCGCGGCCAAGCTTTTCCAGCGCGGCAATCGAAAGGGCACCAGCGGGCTCCAGCACTACGCCTTCGAGGTTCAACATCTCGATGATCGTCACGCAGATGGCGTTTTCGGGGATGAGCTGGACCTGATCGGCCGGAAAATCCTTCAGCGCCGTGAAATTCAGGTCGCCAATGCGGGCGACGGCAGCGCCGTCGACGAAATTGTCGATCTTGTTAAGCGTCACTGGTTCGCCGCGTTCGAGGCTCTTCTTCAGGCTCGGCGCGCCCTCAGGCTCGCAGAACACGAAGTTCTCCTTCTTCACCGTACCGGCCAGAAAACCGGTGAGGCCAGCCGAAAGCCCACCACCACCAACGGGCATGACGACGATGTCAGGCTTCGTGCCTTCCGGAAGCTGATCCATGATCTCGGCGGCGACCGTCGCCTGTCCCTCGATGATGTCCTCATGGTCGAAGGGCGGCACCATGTAGCCGTCATTATCCTGCACGTGCTGGCGTGCGGCGGCATAACACTGGTCGAATATATCGCCCACCAGACGGATCGAGATAAATTCGCCGCCGAAGATGCGGGTTTTTTCGATCTTCTGCTGCGGTGTGGTCACCGGCATGAAAACGACGCCGTGAACACCGAAATGACGGCAGGCGAAGGCGAAGCCCTGCGCATGGTTGCCGGCCGAAGCACAGACGAAAACCTTGCCCTTGCCGGCCTTGGCCACCGCTTTGCGCAGAAAGTTGAATGCGCCTCTAATCTTGTAGGAACGAACCGGGGACAGATCCTCACGCTTCAGCCAAATCGACGCGCCATACCGACGGCTGAGATGTTCATTCAACTGCAGCGGTGTTTCGGGGAATATTTCCCGCACTTCCCGCCGCGCTGCTTCCACAAGCTGCTTGTCCACGATAGTCAATCCATTGAAATTCATAATGGCACCCGCTATGCCATAGGAAGGCGTCCGAGACAAAGACTCATTTCAGCGCGGCAACAAACTCCAGGTTTCATTTCTTGAACAGCAACCTTCTGCGCTCGGTCATATATGTGGCCTCCATTTTCGGGCTTTACATGGCGACAGCCATGTTTCTGCCGGCGCTCACCGATCTCTATTACGGCAATGACGACTGGATGGTGTTTGCGCTGTCGGGTTTCATGTGCGGGGGCTTTGCGCTTGCCTGCGCGCTGGCGACGCGCGGGCCGATTGCCGCCTTCAACAAACGTTTCGGCTTTTTGCTCGTCAACCTGCTCTGGCTGGTCTTTTCAATTGTCGGCGCGGTTCCGCTTTACCTGTCCGAACTCGGCCTGACACTTGGCCAAGCGTTTTTCGAATCCGTTTCCGCCATTACGACAACGGGATCCACCGTTGTTTCCGGGCTTGACCACGCCCCGCAGGGCATCCTCCTCTGGCGCTCGCTGCTGTGCTGGCTTGGCGGTATCGGTATCGTGGCGCTCGGCCTCTTCATCCTGCCGCTGCTGCGCGTCGGCGGCATGACGTTCTTTCGCATGGAATCCTCCGATACCGGCAATGACCGGCCTTTCGCGCGGCTCGCAAGCTTCACCCGGGCTTTCGTGGCCATTTACATCATCATGACGCTTGCCTGTACGATCGCTTACGATTTTGCCGGCATGTCGCACTTCGATGCGCTGAACCACGCCATGTCGACGGTCGCGACCGGTGGTTTCTCCACCCATGACGCCTCTTTCGCCTATTTCAACAATACGGCACTGCTGTGGATCGCCACCGTCTTCCTGATCTTCGGCAGTCTGCCCTTCTCGGTGATGATCCTGTTGGCCGTGCGCCGCCGGCTGGAAACGCTGCGCGACCCCCAGATCGTCGTCTTCCTGGGATATCTCTGCGCGATTTCCATCGCCGTCGGCGTCTATCATCATCTCAGGAACGGCGTGCCGCTGAACGACGCGCTCAGCCATTCCTTCTTCAACATGACCTCGATCCTTTCCACCGGCGGCTTTGCCAGCGACGACTATACGCTCTGGGGGCCTTTCGTCGTCGTTGTCGCCTTTTTTGCCACCTTCATGGGCGGTTGCTCCGGGTCCACGGCGGGTGGCATCAAGGCCTATCGTTTTCTCATCATGTTCAACGTGGCGCGGGCGGGCCTGAAGAAGCTGATCTATCCGAACGCCGTTTATTCGGTTCGTTATGGGCAGCAGGTGGTCGATCCCGATACGATCCGGACGATTTTCCTGTTCGTCAGCTGTTATGTCGCGCTTTGGATCGCCGGCAGCCTCGCCATGAGTCTGATGGGTTATGATTTTCTCACGTCCATATCTTCGGTGGCAACGGCGCTCGGCAATGTCGGACCGGGTATCGGCCCCGTCATCGGCCCCTCTGGTAATTTCGCCACCATTAGCGATCCGGCGCTTTACGTCCTGTCGATGATGATGCTGCTAGGGCGTCTGGAAATACTGACGGTCCTGGTGCTGCTGATGCCAATTTTCTGGCGCAGCTGATATCGTGGCACACTTGTTGAGCGCCGGCGAATAAAGCGCTTGACCTTCCCACGTTGGAATAGTCCAGGCTCCTCCCGTTAGAATTCCAAACCATGGAGAACCGCCTATGTGCACCGCTCACCAGCATCACGCCGAAACCACGACGGCGCCGGTTGATGCAGACCTTTCTTTTCACGTTGAGGACATGACCTGCGGTCACTGCGCCGGAGTGATCAAGGGCGCGATCGAAAAGACCGTTCCCGGCGCTGCCGTGCATGCCGATCCGGCAAGCCGCACGGTCGTGGTTGGCGGCGTCTCCGATGCGGCACGTATTGCCGAAATCATCACCGCTGCTGGCTATACGCCTGAAGCGCGCGCCTGAACGAAAAAATGCTGGCGGCAGCTTTTCCATGCTGCCGTCGGTCCGCCTTGCCACTCGGTTCACGCTCGATTTCAGCGTAAGGAATGGATGAGGTCCAATATCTCTCCATCGCTCCTCGGCAGATATCCCCTTTTTTCTCGGACAAGACGGCAGTAGGTTGCTCAAAACCAATTGCCGACGTCGCCGACATCGATCGTGGCGAAAACCGCGTCGCAGGCGGGCCTATCCCCCTGCGAGCGAGGGAAGCGTTGAGCGTTGAGCGTTGAGCGGGTCTTTGAAGCCATGCGATTTCTTTGCGCAACCCGGCTCCTCAGAGCCGGGCTCCCTTCGCAATGCCGATCTACTTGATCGCCATATCCTTCGTCAGCACGAAATAGTTGATCGGATGCGGCCGGAAGTTTTCGAGTTTTTCGGAATAGGCATCGAACACGGTTTCATGGACGAGAAAGACCGAGACGGCATCATCATAAATCTTCTTCGCTATCTCACCATAAATCGCGTAACGCTTGGTGGGCTCCACTTCGGCATAAGCAGCCTTGATCAACTTGTCCGTATCTGCATTGCAATAATGCGAAATGTTGTATGTGCCGGTGCAGGAATAGTCGGCGTTGAGATATCCAGCCGGCTCAATCACATCCGTGGCATAACCGCGCGACAGCAGCACCATGTCGAAGTTGCCGGCAAGAAGATCAGGCTCAATCGCACTATATTCTGCGACACGGACACCGGCCGTGATCCCGATCTCCTGCAACTGCGCCTGAATAATAGCGGCCACATCCTTCAGCTCGGTCTTCATCGTGTAAGCAAGTATGGTGACTTTCAGACTGCCCGGGGCGATGCCGGCCTCCTGGAGGAGAGATTTTGCCTTTGCCACGTTATAGGCCGATGCGGGTTCTTCCACCGCCCATGGCTGCCCCGGGGCAAACGGCATGCTCGCGCTTTTGACCTTCTCTTCGTAAATACTGCTGGCGATGCCGGCGGCATCGATTGCCGCACGCACGGCCTCACGAACCTTTTTATCGTTGAACGGTGGCCTGGAATTATTCAGCAGCAATTCTGTGATGCGCGGTACCGAAATGGTGGCGACCTTAACTCCCTTGGTTGCCTCGATGGATTTGATCGACCACGGCGGGACCAGGCGCGAAATCTGCACTTCGCCCGTCCTTATCTGGGTGGCGCGCGTGTCTGCGTCGGGAACGAAATTAACGCGACCCCCGTCAAGTTTCGGCATGCCGCCCCAATATCCGTGATTGGCCTTCATGACCATATATTGATTGGGATCGACTTCCGTGATCTCGAACGGCCCGGTGCAGGTGCCGATAGGATTGATCTTGCCGTCCTTATAGGCCGATGGCGCAAGAATGGCAGTGGCGGGGCTTGCCAACTGCGCAGGCAACAGCACCGACGGTTCGATCGTCGTCACCTTCACAATATCATCGCCAACGGCCTCCACACTGGCGATCTGTTTCGGCGAAAAGGCACGGGCAGGAACGGATGCTTTCAGGAGATTGGTGAGCGCGTTGACGACTGCTGCGGCGTTAAAGTCTTCGCCGTTCTGGAATTTGACGCCCTTGCGCAGCTTGAACTCCCACACTTTAGGCTCGATCTGCTTCCAGGACTCCGCAAGAGATGCCTCCTGCCTCATGTCGAAGCCAATTCTGACAAGGCCTTCATAGCACCCGACACGCATGCCCATTGTGGAATCATCCGACGCCATCTGCCATGCGGCTTTTATGGCGTAGTTGTCATCATAGGTCACAGTGCCGGCATTTGCGGCGTTAGCCCCGAAAGCCCCGGCAATGGCGCAGGTGGTTAAAAGTGCGTGCTTTATCATTGCATAATTCCCCTTATCTTTGATGGCGACGCTCACAATCTAGTTTCCCTAAGCTTTTAATATTATCTATCATTAATTACAAAGAATCACATTGACGGACACGACAATACATCCGCCTTCTTTACATTCATTTTACGTTTTTTATTCGGAATTTTATTCCGTTGTTACTTCACGTACGCACTATTCGACTGTTTTTCACATTCCCTGAAAAACATTCAGTGCACCGTTTCTCAACCCAGTTCCCGCCAGCGGTGGCAGCGCGCAAAGTGCTCTCCGGAAACGCCTTCCAGAGTCGGCTCCACCTCACCGCAGATTGCGGTCGCATATTTACAGCGGGTGTGAAACTTGCAGCCACCAGGAGGGTTGAGAGGGCTCGGCAGATCACCGTCCAGAAGCATTTCCGGTGCATATAACCCCGTCTCGTCCAGCATCGACGAGGCGATGAGAGCTTTCGTGTAGGGATGCTTGGGCGCGCGGAAAAGCTCTTCGCGGTCGGCGATTTCAACGATGCGTCCGAGATACATCACGGCAATGCGATCACAGAGATAACGCACCACGCGCAGGTCATGAGAAATCATCAGAACCGTCAGGCCGTGGCGGCGCTTCATGTCCATCAGGAGGTTCAGGATCTGCGTGCGCATCGAGGCGTCGAGTGCCGATGTCGGTTCATCACAGACAAGGAAACTCGGATTGAGAAGAAGCGCGCGGCCGATGACGACGCGCTGCAACTGGCCGCCGGAACACTGGCTCGGATACCGATCGTAAAAGGAACCGTCGAGACCGACTTCCTCCAGCATTCGGAAAACACGCGCCGTGCGCTCCTCGCGGGTGCCGATGCCGTGCTGGGCAAGCGGCGCCTGCATGCTCTGGCCAATGCGCATACGCGGATCGAGTGCGGAATAAGGGTCCTGAAACACCAGTTGCACAACCCGGCGCACGCGCCGGAGCGCCTCGCCCTGCATGTGCAATATGTCGTGATCTCCGATGCTGACCTCACCCCGCGTCGCGTGCGTCAGGCGCGTGATCAGTCCGGCAACAGTGCTTTTGCCGCAACCGGATTCGCCGACAAGGCCCAATACCTCCCCCTCGCCGATCGTCAGGGAAACATCGTCGACGGATTTCACCACACGGTGACCAAGGCCCGATATGGGATAATATTTGCAGAGATTCTTCGCGACCACATAGGGCCGGCCGCTGTTTTCCGCCGATGGCGGCATCTGTGTCATGGCTTTGGATAACATCATCGCCTCCTTCAACAAACCGCATGGTCGGCATGGTCGTGACCGGCCTGGTCGTCGCCGACTGCCCAGCACCGCGCCTTGCGCCCTTCAGGCAAGGCATTCAATGCAGGCTCCATTGCCATGCAGCGGCTTCCCATGCCTTCAGACTTTGCGAGCGCGCAACGCGGATGAAACCGGCAACCGCAGGACATGTCGTGGGCCTGTGCGCCGGAACCGGGGATCGTCAGCAACTGTCCCTCGCCGTCGGTAGTCAGCAGCGAACAGCTGATGAGTGCCTTGGTATAGGGGTGCTGCGGCGCCTTGAGGATCGCCTGGGTCGGCCCTTCCTCGACGATGCGGCCGGCATACATGACCGCGATCCGGTCTGCGAAGGCGGCAACGACCGAGAGATCGTGGGTGATGAGCAAAGTGGCAAGCCGGCGCTTGCGGCGCTCGTCATCGAGCAGGCGGAGTATCTGTGCCTGAACGGTGACATCAAGCGCCGTCGTCGGTTCGTCGGCGATCAGAAGCTGCGGATTGCCTGACAGTGCAGCGGCAATCATGACACGTTGCGCCATACCGCCGGAAAGCTCATGCGCAAAGCATTGCGCCCGCGCCGACGGATCGGGAATGCCGACATCCGAAAGAAGGCCGACGACCCGGTTAAGCGCGGCGTGCCGGCTCATTTTACGGTGGATCCAGAGCGGCTCCGCTACCTGCGTCCTCACCCGACTGGTCGGGTCGAGCATGGCCTGCGGCTGCTGGAACAGCATGCTGATATCGGCCCCGCGCAGTGCATCGAGTTCGGAAGATGAAAGAGCGAGAATGTCGCGGCCGGCAAAGGAAATGCGGCCGGAATTGATTTCCGCGCCCTGCGGCAAAAGTCGCATCAGCGACAGCGCCGTCATGCTCTTTCCCGATCCGGATTCGCCGACGAGAGCGACGACTTCGCCGGCGTTGACGGAAAGCGTCAGGCCCGAAATAACAAACTTGCGGCCATTTTGCGCCGGCACTGAAACGTGCAGGTCCTCTATCTCCAGAAGCGGTGCGCATTCGGGGGACATGGCCGTATTTGCAAGCGTTTGTCCTTCGATATTCATAAGAGTTCCCCTTATTTTTATTGAATCGGAGGCATTGCGTATTTTCATGCGGCTTCAGACGATATTACTCTCCTTCCTGCTCCGTTGCGTCGTCGATGTTTGGCAATCGTCAAATCCGTCATTGCCCGCCCGCAGGCGTCAATGACCGTTGGTTTTCTTTGTTTCAAGATTCAGGCCATGGCCGATCCACGTTACGCTGAGCGCCGCCAAGAAGATCGCCAGACCCGGTGCGATGACGAGAACGGGCATCCGTTCCGCGTAAGCCTGCGCATCGGCCAACATCAGCGCCCAGTCGGCGGCCGGCGGCTGTACGCCAAGGCCCAGAAACGACAACCCGCCAACCGTGATCAGCTTGTGGCCGAAGCGCAGGAACGCCACCGCCGCAATCGGCCAGATCGTGTTGGGAATAATATGCCGGAAGATAATGAAGCGCCGTGTGCAGCCGAGCACCTCGGCGGCGCGGATATATTCGCGCGAATTGATCGAGAGCGTCAGTCCCCGCGCCAGCCGTGCAAAAGGTGTCCACCCGACGATCGTCAGCGACGCGATCAGCGTGCCATATCCCGGACCGAAAATGGCCACGAGGAAAATCGCGATTACCACGTCCGGTATGGCGATGAGCAGGTCCACGATGCGCATCAGCACCTCGTCGAGGATGCCGCGGCTGCGGCCGCTGATGATGCCGATGAAGGTCCCGATCACGACAGAGAGAATGACGGTGACGGCGGCAATGGTGACCGTGAAGCGGCCGCCGACCAGCAGCCGGCTGAGCACATCGCGGCCCAGGTGGTCCGTTCCCAGCCAGTAGAGGGCGCTCGGCGCGTTCAACCGCAGACGCAGGTTCTGCTTTGCCGGATCATAGGGCGAAATCCACGGCGCGATGACCAGCAGCAGGATGATGACCAGAAAGATCGCCGCACCCGCATAGAAGGTCCAGTGACGGCAGCGGATGAAATCCGTAAACCGGGCGAGGTTCGAGGGGCGCTTGGGCGCAGTCATCGGCATGGCGGCGGCAGGCGCGCTCGGGAAGTGACTAATGGTCATGGTGACCTCGCATTGCTGGATTGATCAGGACATAAAAGCTGTCGGCCAAGGTATTGATGAGGATGGAGAGCGCCACGATGCAGATGAAACCGCCCTGCAGCATCGGGATATCGCGATTGACCACGGCGTCGTAGAGAAGCCGGCCCATGCCGGGGATGGCGAAGATGACTTCCACGACCACCGATCCACCCAAAAGGCCCGCGAGCCACAATGCGAAGAAGGTGACGACCGGCAGCGAACCGTTGCGGACGCCGTGCCGCAGAACCGTGCTATGCATGCCGAGACCGCGGCTGCGGGCCGCCGTGATATAAGGCGCGCGCAGTACCTCGGCCATGGCCGCGCGCGTCACCTGGGTGAAATAGGCGAGCGGCCTGAGCGTGAGCGTCAATGCGGGAAGCACCAGCGAGCGCCAGCTATCCCATCCGGCTGACGGCAACCAGCCGAGATAAAGCGCAAAGACCAGAGCCGACATGGGCGCAAACCAGTATTCGGGCGTTGCGACGAAGGTCTGGATCATCAGCGTCGCAAAATTATCGAGCCGTCCGCCGGGACGCATGGCCGCCAGCGTACCGAGCGGCAGGGCGACGGCGACCGCGAATGCAAGCGCCGTCAGCGCCAGCGTTACCGACACCCAGAGCGAGCGCATAAGTTCGGCAGCGACGGGCTGGCTGCTGGTGAAAGAAAAACCGAGGTCGCCGCGCAACGCATTCGACAGCCATGCGAAATATTGCACATAAAGCGGCCGGTCGAGCCCGAGACTGACCCGTAGCGCCTCCACCGCATGCGGATCGAGCGCGGTATCGCGCATGCGTGAAAACAAGATGGTGCGAGCCGGATCGCCGCCCGCCATATAGGGTAAAAGAAACGCGATGACGGACACGATCGCCAGCATCAGGCACAGAATAAAGAAGCGCTGTATTACCTGTATCCACATGGCTTGGTCTCCTTCATCGTGATTGGCAATTCGCACTGCATTCATTGCCCGCTCCCCCAAAAGGAACCGGGGGCTTATTTCACTGGGCGCTGTAAATCCATCACCGGGCCTGCTGTGCCCTTCAGCATGCCGGTGCGTTTGGGGACGACGGCAACCGCTGAAAAATCAAGATCTTCCGCATGAGCAAGGTCATGAATGATCGGGCATTCCGGCTCACCATTGTCCGGGCAATAGGTCGCGAGGTTTCGGAGCGTGTCCGCCATCTCCCTCAGCGTATCCATCTTCGCTTCCAGGTCGACGACATGTTCCATGACGATGCGTTTGACATCGCAGGAGGCGCCACCGGGGTCGCGCCAGAGGGTCATGAGTTGCCTGATTTTTTCGATGGAAAAACCGAGATCGCGTCCGCGCCGGATAAAGCGCAGCGTTTCCAAGTCGTTGGCAGTGTAGACCCGATAGCCGGATTCCGTGCGGTTTGCCGATTTGATCAGGCCGATTGTCTCGTAATGCCTGATCATCTTCGCAGAAACACCGGAGGCGGTGGCGGCTGTGCCAATATTCATCGATCCTGCTCCTATCTTTCCGAGGTAGAAAATACATCCGCGCGATTGTCGGAGAGCGGCTCAGCTCCATTGAGCCAGCCGATCACCACGTCGCCTAATGGTACGGCTCGGCATGCAAGCGTCAGACCATCTGCCTTCTCTTCCTCTGTCAGAGAAAAGGGCGTGTGCTTGAGAAGATCGACATCGCCGGAGATCAGCCTGGATTTGCAGGCGCCACAGCGGCCCATACGACAGCCATGCGGATAAGCGATCCCTGCCGCCAAGGCGGCCTGGAGGACAGTCTCGCCCGGCGCCACAGAGATGCTGCGTTCGATCTGCGGCAGGAAAACGGTGTGTTGAAGCGCCATGTCTGCTCCTCCTATTCCGCCGCTGCGAGCTTAAGGCCCGCAGGTCTGTCCACCAGGGGCGCACGGAAGCTCTTCAGGCGTAGCGCGTTCGTCAATACGAAGACGCTGGAAAGCGCCATGGCTCCGGCAGCAAGGACTGGCGACAGCAGAACGCCGTTGACAGGATACAATATTCCGGCCGCGACGGGAACGAGAGCGGCATTGTACGCGAAGGCCCAGAACAGATTCTGGCCGATATTGCGGATCGTGGCCTTGGAGAGTGCGATGGCGTTGGCGACGCCACGCAGATCGCCGGACATCAGCACCACGTCGGCGCTTTCAATCGCGACATCCGTGCCCGTGCCGATGGCAAGCCCGACATCGGCGGCGGCCAGCGCCGGTGCATCGTTGATGCCGTCGCCGACGAAGGCGACACGTCGACCGTCGGCGGCGAGCCTCTTGACCGCCTCGACCTTGCCGTCGGGCAGGACTTCCGCCACCACCTCGTCAATGCCGAGCCGACGGGCGATGGCTTCAGCGGTGCGGCGGTTGTCACCCGTGATCATCGTCACTTTAAGGCCGAGCGCATGCAGCGCCGCAATCGCCTCCGGGGTCGTCTGCTTGATCGGATCGGCAACGGCGACGATCGCGACCAGCCTGCCATCGACGGCGGCATAAAGCGGCGACTGCCCTTCCCTGCCCAGCCGCTCGGCATCTTCTGCGAACATCGCGACATCGTAACCGAGCTTGGTCATGAACCGGTCCGCACCTGCTTCCACCCTGCGGCCGTCGACCATGGCTGCAACACCAAAACCGGGGGTCGCCTCGAAGCCCTCCGCATCGACAAGCGTCATGCCGCCATGTTTCGCAGCCTCGACGATCGCTTCGGCAATTGGATGTTCGGAATGGTTCTCCAGCGATGCGACGAGGCGCAACACCTCATCCGCATCGAAGCCCTCTGTCGTGGTAAAATGAACCAGCTTCGGTTTGCCGAGCGTCAGCGTGCCTGTCTTGTCAACAGCGATCACGTCGGCGTCGCGCAGCGTCTGAAGCGCATCGCCACGGCGGAACAACACGCCCATTTCCGCGGCGCGGCCGGTGCCGACCATGATCGAGGTCGGCGTGGCAAGGCCCATAGCACAGGGACAGGCGATGATGAGCACCGCAACCGCATTGACGAGCGCGAAGGTCAAGGCCGGATCTGGCCCGAACATGAACCATACGATGAAGGTGGCGAGCGCTGCCAGCATTACCGCCGGCACGAACCAGTTTGTCACCTTGTCTACCAGCGCCTGAATGGGCAGCTTGTCGGCCTGCGCCTCCTCCACCATGCGGATGATCTGGGCTATCAGCGTATCTGCGCCGACCTTGGTGGCGCGGAAGGTGAAGGAGCCATTGCGGTTCACCGTGCCGCCGACCACTTCGGAACCCTCGGCTTTGGTAACCGGGACCGGCTCACCCGTGATCATCGATTCATCGACATAAGAGGAGCCACTCAGAACCAGACCATCGACCGGCACTTTCTCACCGGGGCGAACGACGATCACATCACCCGTTCGCACATCCTGTAAGGGTACATCGATTGTTTCGCCATCGCGCAGCACGCGGGCCGACTTGGCCTGCAGGCCGACGAGCCGCTTTATCGCCTCGCTGGTGCGGCCTTTGGCGCGCGCTTCCAGGAAACGACCAAGGAGGATGAGTGAGACGATGACCGCTGCTGCCTCATAATAGACATTGGCCGTGCCACTCGGCAGGATTTTGGGCATGAAGGTTGCGACGACCGAAAACCCCCAGGCGGCGGCGGTGCCAAGTACGACGAGCGAATTCATGTCCGGCGCAAACCGCAGAAGCGCGGGGATGCCTTTTTTGAAGAAGCGCAGGCCGGGACCGAACAGAACCAGCGTGGTCAGCACGAATTGCAGATACCAGCTTTCCCGCATGCCAACCGTTTCCATCACGAAATCATGGATGGCGGGCACCAGATGCGAGCCCATTTCCAGTACGAAGACCGGCAACGTCAGTGCAGCGGCGACGGCAAGGCTGATTTTGAGGCTCCGCAGTTCCGCCTCGCGCTTGTCCTGCTCTCCATCCGTGGCTTTGTCGGCGACAACCTCACTCGCCTTATAGCCCGCCCGTTTGATGGCATCCGAAAGGTTGGCCGCAGACACGGCGTTGCCGGCGACGCGGACGGTGGCGCGTTCCGTCGCCAGATTGACGCTTGCACCGGAAACACCGGAAACGGCCTTCAACGCCTTTTCGACACGTCCGACGCAGGAGGCGCAGGTCATGCCCTCAATATCGAGTTCGATGGTTTTTTCTTCGACGCCGTAACCGGCCTGCCGCACCGCCTCGATAACGGCCGGCACATCCGGCGACCCAGAAAAGGAAATGTCGGCACGTTCCGTTGCCAGATTGACCGAAGCTTTCAAAACGCCCGGCACCTTGGCAATCGCCTTTTCCACGCGGCCGACACAGGAGGCGCATGTCATGCCATCGATCGCAATCTGATGACTCGCCCGGAGCTCCATTTGTGACATGCGTATGACCTCTCTTTTCTTGTGTTGAAAAAAGATAGGGCTTCCCATCGTGGCAAGGTCAAGAGGTTCTTTTTGATGATTCCCGGGGAAAAATGCCGCCCTCGTAATCAAGCTCATTTTTTAGGCGCGCGCGGGCGTTCGCGCGATTTACACCCAAAAGCCAGGAACCCCGTTTAAATGCCCCGAAATCGCAGGAAAACGAAAAGAAAATTTTAATCAGGACGATATGGTGCGGACGGCGGGACTTGAACCCGCAAGACCAATGGTCGGCAGATTTTAAGTCTGCTGCGTCTACCGATTTCGCCACGTCCGCATTGCCGCGCCACGAACCGTTCCGGCCGGGGCGTTACAAAAAATCGTCATGCTGCCGGCGCCCGGCGCTGGGTTCCGGTCCCGAAGATGACTGAGCCTCATCTACACAGGCCGAACCGTTTCGGTCAACGGGGCCTCCAAGCATTTCCAGGAAAAGTGGAACCCGGTTTTCCGTCCGGGAAGGCGGCGAACCAAGAGCGAGAGCGTTTTCGCGATTCGACAAAAAGAGAGAATGCTCTACCCACACCAGGACTGATTTTTTGCCGATGCCGGATGCGCGAGCCCTTCGCGCACGAGTTGATCGGCGAAGGATACGCCCGAACGCGAAAGCCGTTTGCGTTCCGTGGCTTGTCCGCCCGCAGCACCGCCGGACGCCACATCGAAGGCCCCGGCATTCAACATGTCACGAAGCCTGACCTTCGCAATGAAACCGCGCTGGCGCTCTTCCATGCAGCGCGCCCGGTCGATCTGCGGCACTTCTATGCCGGCAAGCTGCATTTTCACGCCCCTCATCCAGAAGGTGTTGCCGTCGGCCACGCAATTGTTGAGGCCGGAACGACCGCAGAAGGCAAAAGTACCGCTTTTTTCACCGAGCGAAATTTTTTCGACCGAAGGACGGGTTTCCGGCAAGATAGCGGCGACCTGGCTCGGCTGCGAGGCGGACGGCATGGCGATCGAGCGCGGTGGCACCGGGCCGTTGCCGGGCAGAGCTGGCGATGCGGGGCGAATGGACGCCACTTTCTCCCGCGTGACGGAATCGCGTTTGGCCACCGTGGCAACTTTCGAAGAACTCGTGGTCGAAGATGTCGCCTTTGCAACATGCCGCTGCGGCAAAAGACTGTCGCGATGTTCGTAAGCCTGAATGCCGCCGGCGACGACGCCCAGCATCAGCACCCAGGGCCAAACGCTACCGCCGCTCGATTTCTTCGCCGTACGGCGTCGTGCTGTCGATTTTCGGTTGCTCACGATCGGACTCCTTTCAACGGAGCCGCATTATCGGCCAAAGGAGTTTCCGAAAGGTTGGCGTTGCCGCGCGTTTTCGCTTTTCACAGAAAAGGGGGAAACGCCCTAACCCCTTGTTTTCTCGATTTCCCGAATGGAAAGCACGCAAATGAGCTGTGGATAAACCGTCAGCGGACCTGATCGAGAAGGCGCTTGCATTCGAGGAGGTCGAACAGGGCTTCCTGCAAAAGCGCCTGGTCGTCCTTGCCGATGCTCGACTTGCCGACCGATATTTCCGCATCGCCGCCACCGCCGAAGCCAAAAAAACGGCCGCTTGGCTTGGCCTTCGGACGGCCGACGACCTCGTCCCCATCGGTATCGACGACACGCGGTTCGGCGACTTCCTTTTCACCGCTCGCCGCCATGATGGCTTCCATGGTTGCGAGATCACCGGAGGCGATGGCCGCCACGAAGCGGTTACCATTGGCTTTCAGCAGCTTCTGTACGCCCTTAATGGTGTAGCCATGGTCATAAAGAAGGTGACGGATACCCTTCAGGAGATCGATATCGTCAGGGCGGTAATAACGGCGGCCCCCGCCCCGTTTCATCGGCTTGATCTGCGGAAAGCGTGTTTCCCAGAAACGCAGCACATGCTGCGGCAGGTTCAACTCATCCGCCACTTCACTGATCGTCCGAAACGCGTCGGGGCTTTTATCCAAAATTCCACTCCCATCCGAACCGGAGCGCCATGCATCCGGCCGGACACTGAACGAGAACGCTTTTCACACGCCGGTCAAACATTGCGCGACATCCGTTCTGAACCCGCGCAGACGCCATTGCGGCGAGATACAAATCACTAAAATTGATTATGATGTGAGTCGACCGGATTTCAACGGCTTGCACGTTGAAATTCAAGCATGTTCACAAGAAGAATGGGGAAAAAGGCTCACGATACGACAAAAAGGCGTGTCGCTTATAACTCTAGAGAAGGATTATGCTCCGGCCTTCTGGCCCTTCTGCTTGGCCTTGCGGGCCGTATGCGCCTTCAGAATGCGCTGCTTCAGCACATTCGAGGCCTTGAAGGTCATGACGCGACGTGGGGAGATCGGAACTTCCTCGCCCGTCTTGGGGTTGCGGCCGATACGCTCGTTCTTTTCCCGGATTTGAAACGTCGCGAAGGAAGAAAGCTTGACGACTTCGCCGCGGGTGATCGCGTTGCAAATTTCGTCAATGATCGTCTCGACCAGTTCAGCGGATTCGGTGCGGGACAGCCCGACTTTACGAAACACAGATTCTGCAAGATCTGCGCGTGTCACTGTCTTCCCGGCCATTTTTCCCCACAAACCGTGTCTGAACTCTTCTCTAGGAGCCGCCGAGATTATTTCCCTTGTGGCGACCGGTCAAGGGATTGTTCCAGATTCATTTGAGGCTTTCGGCAATCAGTGCAAGGGCTTAGGGCGAGTGATACGCTTTTGACACAGGCTCGGGCCGCTCCGGCGCGTCCGATCGAGGCGTGAGCGCGAAAATCACAACCGATTTCGCGCCATCGCCCCGGCAAACGCGAAAATCGCGCCTTTACCAGCGCAGCAGCACCGCGCCCCAGGTGAAGCCGCCGCCCATGGCCTCCAGCATCACCAGATCGCCCTTCTTGATGCGTCCATCACCGGCGGCAACGGCGAGCGCCAGCGGAATGGAGGCGGCCGAGGTGTTGCCGTGCTGATCGACGGTGATCACGACTTTTTCCGGGTCTATGTTAAGCTTCTTGGCTGAACCGTCGATGATGCGCTTGTTGGCCTGGTGCGGAACCAGCCAGTCGAGATCGTCGGCCGTTGTGCCGGTCGCCTCGAAGGCCTGCTCGATGACGTCGGTGATCATGCCAACGGCGTGCTTGAATACTTCGCGGCCTTCCATGCGCAGATGACCGACCGTGCCTGTGGTGGAAGGACCGCCATCGACATAGAGCTTTTCCTTGTGCGAGCCGTCGGAGCGCAGCTGTGCGGTCAGGATGCCGCGATCAGCGGAGGTGCCTTCACCCTCACCGGCCTCCAGAACCAGCGCGCCGGCGCCGTCACCGAAGAGGACGCAGGTCGTGCGGTCCTTCCAGTCGAGGATGCGCGAGAAGGTCTCAGAGCCGATCACCAGAACGCGCTTGGCCATGCCGCCGCGAATATAGAGATCGGCGGTCGATACGGCATAAACGAAACCGGAGCAGACGGCCTGCATGTCGAAGGCGAAACCGTGGGTCATGCCAAGACGGTTCTGGATGTTCACCGCCGTTGCCGGAAAGGTGTTATCCGGGGTCGAGGTGGCCAGAATGATGAGGTCGATATCGTCGGGCGTGAGGCCGGCATTGTCGAGGGCGGCACGCGCCGCCGCTTCGCCGAGAGACGCGGTGGTTTCACCTTCGCCGGCGATATAACGCTGACGGATGCCAGTGCGCTGCACGATCCATTCGTCTGACGTCTCGACGACACCTTCGATTTCACTGTTGGTCATGACACGCTTCGGAAGCGCTGCCCCGAAACCACGAACTATAGAGCGGATCATTCCCTTATTCCTCGTCAGCCACGAGAGCTTCGGGCGCCGGGGGCGGAAGCCGTCTTGCGTGGTAAATTTTCAGATCATTCTCAATCTTGGCCGTCAGGCCGTTATGAACCATGTCGTAGCCGACATCCACGGCGGAGGCAAAACCAACGGCATCCGTGCCGCCATGGCTCTTGATGACGATGCCGTTGAGGCCCAGAAACACGCCGCCATTGACCTTGCGCGGGTCCATCTTTTCCCTCAGCACATCGAAGGCACTTTTTGCGAGGATATAACCGATCTTGGCGAAGAAGCTGCGGGAGATCGCCTCGCGCAGAAGCGTGGTGATCTGGCGCGCGGTGCCTTCGGCGGCCTTGAGCGCGATATTGCCGGTGAAACCTTCGGTCACCACCACATCCACCGTGCCCTTGCCGATATCGTCGCCTTCGACAAACCCGCGATAATCGATGGTGGCGAGATCGGCCTCGCGGATCAGCCGTCCGGCCTCACGCACCTCTTCCTGACCCTTGACCTCCTCGACGCCGACATTCAGCAGGCCGACGGTCGGACGGTCGATATCGAACAGCGCACGCGCCATGGCGCCGCCCATCAGGGCGAAATCCAGCAGCTGCTGGGAATCAGCGCCGATGGTCGCGCCGATGTCGAGCACGATGCTTTCGCCTTTCAGTGTCGGCCAGATGCCGGCAATCGCCGGGCGCTCCACCCGCGCCATGGTGCGCAAACAGAATTTCGCCATGGCCATCAAGGCGCCGGTATTGCCGGCGGAAACGGCAACATCGGCTTCACCGAGCTTCACGGCTTCAATGGCGCGCCACATGCTGGAGACGTAGCGGCCGCGGCGCAGCGCCTGGCTCGGTTTCTCGTCCATGCTGACCGAGACTTCACAATCGTGAAAGACCGACTTTTCCCGAAGCGTGGGATATTGTGCCAGAATGGGGTCGCATTTGCTCTTCTGCCCGTAGAGCAGAAAAGTTACATCGTTGTGCCGTTCAAGCGCCTTGGCGGCACCGGGTATGGCAACATCTGGGCCGAAATCGCCGCCCATGACGTCAATTGCAATTCTGATCACTCGTCCCTTATCCTTACTTGCCGCCAATCAAGCGGATTTTGCGCGAAAATACCTTTTCCGGCTCTTGTTACAATAAAATTATTTCAGCCCGGCTGGGCCATTCAGTCTTTTTTCCAATCTTTCAACACGGCAAAGGGCGATGGCGGCTTGTCATCGTCGGCCTCTTTTTCAGCCTTTTCGGCAAATTCCACATTCGGCTTGCGCGGATAAGGGTCGATGGCAAGGGCCGCAAATTCGGCAACCACGGCACCGACATCGATGCTGTCGCCGGTGAACTGGTCGGGAATGTCGGGACCATCGGGATCGAGTACGATCTCGCCTTCTTCGTTCGTCACCATCCGCGCCAGCTTCGATCCTTCCGGCACGAAAATATGCTCCACGGTCTCATCGATCTTGCTCGAAACCGGTTCCAGCGTCACGACGCAGGATTGAGTGACCGCCGCATGCACTTCGCCCTTGATCTTGATGCCATCCTTCTTCCAGCGGGTTACCTGCAGCTCCGCCTTCAGATATTCGACGGAGACCACATCCCAGAATTTCGCAAGCGCCTTCAACTCCTCGGCGCTGGCTTCGAGACCAATCCTGACCGGATTGGCGGAAATATGGCCTACCTTGACGGGATAGGAAAAAGGCAGGTCATCATTTGCGGGGTGTCGCGCGTTCATCGTGAACCTCATTGTCCAGGCAGGGGCAGCGTCAGGCTTCCGGTTGCTATCGTTTCTTCGGACTGGGCGGCAAGGGCATCGGATGTCTCCATCATCCAGCCCGCCAGCCCTTCCATCTCGGGTGCCTTCTCATCTACCTGCGGATATATATTGCGCCGGAGCGCCGCGGCAAGGGCGACACGGTCGGAAGCATCCAGCGCCGCCGCATAGGATTCCAGCCGCCCATAGAACATGCCGGCGAATTTCTTCATGCGTTTCGGCACACCCTGATCGCCTATCCCCAATTCGCGGATGGAATGATCGAGGTCCTGAAAAAAGGCGTCGACGATCTCCTGGGCGATCTCCTGCCCGCTGACACCTGACGATTTGGTGCGGCGAAAATAGAGAATCATGATGACCGACAGCATCTCGAAGCGGCCCATGACCGTGTCGGGCACACCGAAGTCGAGATAAAACCCGGGCGCGCGGGCGGCAGCCGTCAAGGTCGCATATTGCCGGTCGACTATGGCGCGATTGTTGTTTTTCTGTCTGAACAGCCCGAATATCATCGTTTTTTTTCCGAAGGGGACGGGTGAATTCGCTTACCGCCCATCGCACTTGTTGCATGATCGTCAAAGCTGGTTTACCGAAGCATCCACGAATTGCAATGCTGTCACGGTCACGTTCGTCTTTGGGCTGAAACAGTCGAAGAGAACCGGAGGAGTTCCAGAAGGTCGGGAAAGCATTGAATTTGGGGGGTGATCGGGATTTTCCGTCCCCGGATTGACACAATCATGTGCACAGACACTGTGCACCACGCAATGCCGGAAGGTGCCATTCATGATCGCAGTCGGGGAAAAGCAGTTGAGCAAGCAGAAATCCGCAAGTCACGGCAAAATTCTGAGCAAGACCGCCATCGCAATCGTGCTCGCATCCGGCCTGCTTTCCGCCTGCACGAGCACGACAGACGTATTTCACAACGGCTACGTCATGGACGAGCAGGCCCTCCAGCTGATCCCCGAAGGTTCCAGCCGTGAGCAGGTTCTCCTGACCATGGGCACGCCTTCCACCACGGCGACTTTCGGCAACGAGGTGTTCTATTACATCTCGCAGAAGCGCGTACGCCGCGCGGCTTTCATGAAGCCGTCGCTGGTCGAGCAGAACATTCTCGCCATCTACTTCAACAAGGACGGCGTGATCGAGCGCAAGGCCAATTATACGCTGCAGGACGGCAAGGTATTCGACACGATTTCGCGCACCACGCCGACGGGCGGCAAGGACCTCACCTTCCTGCAGCAGCTGCTTTCCGGCGGCACCTCGGGCGCCAATATCGCCAAGAGCATTCTCGGTCAGGGTGGGAACACCCCCTGATCGGAAGAAGGATAATAAATTCAAAGGCCCGGGGAGCGATCCCCGGGCCTTTTCATTTGGCGGAAACGTCAGCCTTCAGTGGGCAAGAACAGCCAGCAGCAGCAGTGCCACGATATTGGTGATCTTGATAGCCGGGTTGACGGCCGGACCCGCGGTATCCTTGTAGGGATCGCCGACCGTGTCGCCCGTTACCGATGCCTTGTGCGCCTCGGAACCCTTGACGTGGCGCACGCCGTCTTTGTCGATGAAACCGTCTTCGAAGCTCTTCTTGGCATTGTCCCAGGCGCCACCACCCGACGTCATGGAAATTGCCACGAACAGCCCGTTGATGATGACACCCAGCAGGGACGCACCCAGCGCGGCAAAGGCTGATGCCTTGGAGCCCGAGATCAGCAGAACGCCGAAATAAACCACGAGCGGCGCCAGAACCGGCAGAAGCGACGGAATGACCATTTCCCTGATCGCCGCCTTGGTCAAAAGGTCCACGGCCCTGCCGTAATCAGGCTTTTCCGTGCCGGCCATGATGCCGGGTTTTTCGCGGAACTGGCGGCGGACCTCCTCAACGATGGCGCTTGCCGCCTTGCCCACCGCCGTCATGGCGATGCCGCCGAAGAGATAGGGAATGAGACCACCGAACAGCAGGCCGGCAACCACGTAAGGATTGGCGAGGCTGAAGGAAATCTCGCCTATATCCTTGAAGTAGGGATAGGTCTCGCCATTGGCGGCGAAATAGGAGAGGTCGTTGGCATAGGCCGCAAATAGCACCAATGCGCCGAGACCAGCCGAACCGATGGCGTAACCCTTGGTCACCGCCTTGGTGGTGTTGCCGACGGCGTCCAGCGCATCGGTCGCCTTGCGCACGTCGGGATCGAGACCAGCCATTTCAGCGATACCGCCCGCATTGTCCGTGACCGGGCCGAAGGCGTCGAGCGCGACGATCATGCCCGCCAGCCCGAGCATGGCGGTGACGGCGATGCCGGTGCCGAACAGGCCGCCGAGCTGGTAGGTTCCGATGATGCCGCCGACGATGACGATGGCCGGCAGCGCCGTCGATTCCAGCGAGACCGCAAGGCCCTGGATGACGTTGGTGCCATGGCCGGTGACCGATGCCTGGGCGATGGAGTTGACCGGTCGCGTGTTGGTGCCGGTGTAATATTCGGTAATGACGACGATCAGCGCCGTTACGACGAGGCCGACCACTCCGCAGAAGAAGAGATTGGTGCCGGTGATTTCCATGCCGGCCACCGTGCCAACCGTTCCCCAGCCGACCGTGGCATGAGTGGCGACCGCAAGACCGGCGACCGAGAACACGCCGGTTGCGATCAGCCCCTTGTAGAGCGCGCCCATGATGGAGTTGTTGGTGCCGAGCTTCACGAAGAAGGTGCCGGCAATCGAGGTCAGGATGCAGGCACCGCAGATCGCCAGCGGATAGACCATGGCGCTTTCCAGAATCGGCGTTCCCGCAAAAAAGATCGCGGCAAGAACCATGGTCGCGACCACGGAGACGGCATAGGTTTCGAACAGGTCGGCCGCCATACCGGCGCAATCACCGACGTTATCGCCGACATTGTCTGCAATGGTCGCCGGGTTGCGCGGATCGTCCTCGGGAATGCCCGCTTCCACCTTGCCGACGAGATCGCCGCCGACATCCGCACCCTTGGTGAAGATGCCGCCGCCGAGGCGGGCGAAGATGGAGATCAGCGATGCGCCGAAACCGAGCGACACCAGCGCGTCGATAACAGCGCGCGAGCCGGGTGGATGGCCAAGGACGGACGTCAGAACGAAATAATAGATGGAAACGCCAAGCAGCGCGAGGCCGGCGACCAGCATGCCGGTAATGGCGCCCGACTTGAAGGCGATATCGAGGCCGGCACCAAGGCTATGAGATGCGGCCTGCGCGGTACGCAGATTGGCGCGCACGGAAACATGCATGCCGACGAAACCGGCGACGCCGGACAAGACTGCACCGATAACGAAACCGATAGCTGCGATGGCCGACAACAGATACCAGGCAAGAACGGCGACGATCAATCCGACGATGGCGATGGTGAGATATTGACGGGTGAGATAAGCCTGCGCACCTTCACGGATAAAACCTGCTATTTCACGCATACGCTCGTTGCCCTGATCGGCATCGAGAACGCTCTTGGTGGTCCATACCGCGTAAACCACGGACAGGACACCGCATAAAATTACGATGGGTATTACGGTCATGCGCACTTACCTCCCAAAAGGCCGGGTCTCACTCCCTCCCCGGCGTGGCGAAACCTTGTGCAGGGAGATGCGGACGGCCTGTCCCAAATCCCGTCTTGGGCATTTGTTCCCCTCCCAAGGAAAAATGTCCTCGCAGCGGAGATTGCGTTGGCGCGAGGTGTCGCGTCAAGCCCACAAATTTGCCTGAAACTTGAAAGGAGTAGAGCGTGGCGCGAGACTCAGGCCGCTTTTTTGCGACTTGTCAGGACGAGCGACAGGACAAGCAGAAGGCAAAGCCCGGCAACCGGCCAAATAACGAGGTTCATTACCGACCAGCCCCAAGCCGTAAACACCTTGCCGGAAGAGAAGGATGACAGGGCCACGGTGCCGAACAGCACGATATCGTGGAAGCCCTGCACCTTGTCCGCCTCATGCGGGCGATAGCTTGACGTGATGATTGCGGTTGCGCCGATAAAACCGAAATTCCAACCGAGCCCGAGAAGGACGAGAGCCGCCCAGAAATTCCACAACTCGACGCCCATATGCGCGACGATGGCGCAGGCCATCAGCACGATGAGGCCCGCCGCGACGATTTTTTCCGAACCGAATCGGGAAATCAGCATGCCGGTGAAGAAGCTCGGGCCGAACATGGCGAGAACGTGCCACTGGATGCCAAGCGTGGCGAGTTCCGTCGGGAAGCCGCAGCCGACTACCATGGCGAGCGGTGCGCCGGTCATCATGAAGGTCATCAAGGCGTAGGAGCCTATGCCGCAGATCATGCCCGTGATGAAACGCTGGGTTCGGACGATTTCCGACAGTGGCCTTGGCGCCTCAGCGTGCGTGGCGGCAGCCTTGGGATCGGGCAGTTTCAAGAACGCCAAAATGACAATGGATAAAAGCCCCAGCGGAACAAGCGCGATAAAGGCCCCCGCAAAGGTGACCGGCGCAAGCAGGTCCTTGCCGAAAATCGCGAGCTGTGGTCCGACGATGGCCGAGATGATGCCGCCAGCCAGAATCCAGGAGATCGCTTTGGGTTTGTAGAAGGATGGCGAGGCGTCAGCTGCGGCGAAGCGAATTTTTTGCGTAAAGCCGCCGGAAATGCCGATCAGCAGCAGACCGAGGGCAAACAGCCAGAAATCGGAGCGGAAGAGCGCGACCGCGGCAATGCCGCCGCCGACAGAGCACATCAGCGCCCCGACCATGAAGCCTGCCTTGCGGCCGAGGAAGCGGGATGCGGCCGCCACGCAGATCGCGCCGAGCGCAACGCCGATATTGAAGCCGGTGAGAGGCGCGGTCGCCAGCGACTTGTCCGTCCCGAGCAACTGATAGCCGGCAAGCGCGCCGACCGAAAAGCTTAAGGGCGCGGCCGATCCCATGATCGCCTGCGCCATGGTCAGGAGGAAGACATTGCGCTTCGCCTCGTCCAGTTGAACTTCAAGTCCGGGGACGGAAACCGCGCTCATCTCTTCCTCATTTGTTATAGAGAATTTTCGCATTTCCGGACGGAAAAGCGGATTCCGTTTTTCCTCGAAATGCTCTCATTCAGCGTTTTGCCTCGCCGCGAACCTGTTTGGCAATGCGATCCAGAACCGCATTCACCAGCTTGGGCTCGTCATGCTCGAAGAAAGCACGGGCGATTTCGACATATTCCGTGACGATGACGGCAACCGGCACGTCCTTGCGCTCGAGAATCTCGAAGGTGCCGGCACGCAGTATGGCGCGCACGGTGGCATCGAGGCGCGACAGCGGCCAATCTTCCAGAAGGGCGGAGCGCACCAAGGGATCGATCTTCGTCTGATCGCGGACGACGCCGGAAACAATCGAACGGAACCATGAAGGATCGGCCTTCAGGTAGGTATCGCCATCGACTTCCTGGCCGAGACGGTGCGCCTCATATTCGGCAACAACTTCCATCACACCGGTTCCGCCGACATCCATCTGGTAAAGCGCCTGCACGGCCGCAAGGCGGGCCGCGCCGCGCTGGTTGGCGGGCTTTACCGAAGGCTGGCGCGGTTCGCCGCCGTTTTCAACATCCGACATGCGTTCAGCCACCCAGTTTCTTCTTCAGCTCAATCATCGTCAGAGCCGCACGGGCCGCGAAGCCGCCCTTGTCCTTGTCGGAGCGGCGCACGCGCGCCCAGGCCTGCTCGTCATTTTCGACGGTGAGGATGCCATTGCCGATCGGCAGCGATTCGCTGACGGCGAGATCCATCAGGGCGCGGGAGGATTCATTGGCGACGATATCGAAGTGATAGGTCTCACCACGAATGACCATGCCGAGCGCAACGAAACCGTCATACTCCGTGCCGTCATTGTCTGCGCCATCGAGCGCCATCGCGATGGCCGCGGGGATTTCCAGCGCGCCGGGAACGGTGATGACGTCATAGGTGGCGCCGGCTTCATCAAGCGCGAACTTCGCGCCTTCGAGAAGCGCATCCGCCATATCGTCGTAAAAACGTGCTTCCACGATAAGAAGATGGGGTTGGGACATGATATTTTCCTGAAAAGCTTGACGCCGGATCATACCGGCTTTTGCGGCGGTCAAACCACGGCTGGCCGTTTTTGGCAAGTAATTTCATGTGTCACCGGCGCGAGAGGCCGCGTTTGCGGGGCATTTGGCCGGGTTTCACGTCTTCCGGCGCGGCTCCGCGACAATCAGGTTTTCTGGAAGGCGAGATGGACGCCAAGCCCCATCAGCACCGTCCCGGCAGCGCGGCGGGCAAGCACCTGCACCGCACTGGAACGCTTCAAACGTCCGACCATGGCGCCCGCCAGAAGGACACCGACGAGATCGGCCGAGGAAAAAATGAAATTGACGGCGATGCCGAGGATCAGGAACTGCAACCAGACCGGAAAGGCAGCCGCCGGATCGACAAATTGCGGCAGGAAGGCCAGAAAGAACAGCGCTGTCTTCGGATTGAGCACATCGACGATGATGCTGTCGATAAAGGCGCGGCGGGCCGATTTCGGCTCGATGGTCAGATTGACCGCCTCGCCCTCGAGCTTGCTGCGCAGCATCGAGAAACCGAGCCAGACGAGATACAGCGCGCCGCAGAGCTTCACGGCGAGATAAAGCCAGGGAACGGCCTGAAACAGCACCGAAAGCCCTGCCGCAGAAGCGAAAATGTGGAAATAGCAGCCGACATGGATGCCAAGCACCGCCATCAGCCCGGCAAACCGGCCGCGCGCCATGGTTTGCGCCGCCGCATACAGCATGGCGGGACCGGGGATATAGGCGAACAAGGCGGTGGTTATGAAAAAGGCTGTCAGCAGTTCGAAGGACGGCATGATGTATTTCCCCTACCCCGTTTGGAGCCCCAAAACGTCTTTATAACGTTTACGCTCCAACCGGAAGCAGGGCGTCGGACAAGAATTGATCTGCCGCGACGTCCGCTGACTCATCGTCCTCAGTTTAAGCCGGCGGAAATTCTGCAAGCCTTGCGGCGTAACGCGCCATGGTGTCGACTTCGAAATTCACGAAATCGCCCGGCTGGCGTTCGCCCCAGGTGGTGACGGCGAGCGTATGGCGGATCAACAGCACGTCGAAATCTGTGCCTTCGACGGCGTTGACGGTCAGCGAGGTGCCGTCGAGCGCCACGGAACCCTTGGGCGCCACGAATTTCGCCAGATGCTCCGGAGCGCGCAGGCGAATGCGCACCGCCTCGCCTTCGGGTTCCACGGAAAGTATTTCCGCCTTGCCATCGACATGGCCGGAAACGATGTGGCCGCCAAGCTCATCGCCGATCTTCAGCGCCCGTTCCAGATTGACATGGGTACCCTTTTGCCAGCCGGCAATCGTTGTCAGGCGCAGCGCCTCTTCCCAGGCCTCGACCTCGTACCAGCGCTCATTGCTGCCGTCCTCCGGCAGTCTCGTCACCGTCAGGCAAACGCCGCCATGGGAGATCGATGCGCCCATATCGATGGTCTTTGGATCGTAATTGGTCGCCACCCGCAGACGCACGCCTTCGGCCAGAGCTTCCAGCTCGGATACGGTTCCGACATCGGTGACAATTCCGGTAAACATCAAATCGGCCTTTCATAACAGAAGCAGCGATCCGGCCCATGGGCGGTCTCGCTGACCAGAGCATAGTCGCCCGTGATATCGGCACGGTTGAGCGGCGTTTCAATGCCGCCCTCACCGATCACGACCGGGCTTTCGAACAGCATGATACGGTCCACCAGCCCCGCTTCAAGGAATGATTTTGCGGCAAAGGCGCCGCCTTCGACCAGAAGTTCCGACATGCCGCTTTCGGCGAGGATGTGCAGGAGATTTTCGAGGGTGGGGGCTTCAAGAATCTGGACGCCGGCGTCGGTGAGAAGTTGGCGGCGGCGGTCGCGGCTACCCCCCTCTGCCCTGCCGGGCATCTCCCCCTCAAGGGGGGAGATCGATGGGGCGCTGCCTTGCCAGACCTTGAAGGTTGACGAATGAGAGGTGGAGTCGAAATTTGAGCGAGCGGACAGCCCCTTGCCGATCTCCCCCCTTGAGGGGGAGATGCCCGGCAGGGCAGAGGGGGGTAACGCCGCAACGATCACCGGCACCTCCCGCGCTGTCTTCACCAGCTTCGATGTCAGCGGCAACTCAAACTGCCGATCCAGCACGATGCGAACCGGCGAACGATCCTCGAGACCAGCTATTCGGACCGTCAGTTCGGGATCATCCCCAATGGCCGTCCTGATACCAACGAGAATGCAGTCGCAGCGCGCCCGCAGCTCATGCACGGCATGGCGAGACTCGGGACCGGTGATCGCCACCTGCCCCTCACCTTTCCTGCCGATCATGCCATCGGCAGAAATTGCAAGCTTCAGAATCACATGCGGGCGTTTTTTCATCTGGCGCGTAAGGTAGCCTGCCAGCGCCCTTTTACCTTCGTCCCGCAACAGGCCGGTTTCCACGACAATGCCGGCATCGCGCAATATCTGATAACCGCGGCCGGAAACGCGCTCATCGGGATCATCCACCGCCACCACGACACGGGCGACGCCGTATTCCACCAGGGCATTGGCGCAGGGCGGGGTTTTGCCCCAGTGGGAACAGGGTTCGAGCGTCACATAGGCGGTGGCGCCGCGCGCCGCCTCGCCGGCGATTTCCAGCGCCTGCCGTTCGGCATGCGGGCGGCCGCCAACGGCGGTCACGGCCTCGGCGATGATTTGCCCGTCTTTGACGAGAACACAGCCGACGGAGGGATTGGTGAGCGTTTGGCCCTGATGGCGAAGCGAAACCTCGATGGCGCGGGCCATGAACCTTTCGTCATCGGCACGGGTGGTCACGGCTAGACTCCGGCGTCCGTATCGCGGGCGATCTTGGCGTTGATTTCGGCGATAACGTTCTCGAAATCCTCGGCATGGCTGAAATCGCGATAGACCGAAGCGTAACGCACGAAGGCTACATCATCGAGGCTTTTCAGTGCTTCAAGAACCTGTAGACCGATTTCTTCCGAGGGAATTTCCGTCTCACCCGAACTTTCCAGGCGGCGAACGATGCCGGAGACAGCGCGTTCGATCCGGTCGCGATCGACCGGGCGTTTGCGCAGCGCGATCTCGAAGGAACGCACCAGCTTTTCCCGGTCGAAGGGCAGCTTGCGGCCGCTTTTCTTGATGACCATCAACTCGCGCAGTTGCACGCGCTCATAGGTCGTGAAGCGGCCGCCGCAATCGGGGCAGATGCGCCGCCGGCGGATGGAGGTATTGTCCTCCGCCGGACGCGAGTCCTTGACCTGTGTGTCTTCGGAACCGCAAAATGGGCAGCGCATCGTCTTTTTTCCTTACATGTACGGGTACATCGGGAAACGGTCGGTCAGGCCGACGACCTTTTCACGCACCGCAGCCTCGACGGCGGCGTTGCCCTCGTCCGAATTGGCAACCTTCAGACCATCGAGAACCTCGACGATCAGCTTGCCGATTTCTCGGAATTCCGCTTCCTTGAAACCGCGCGTCGTGCCGGCCGGCGTGCCGAGACGGACACCCGAGGTGACGAAGGGCTTTTCCGGATCGAAAGGAATGCCGTTCTTGTTGCAGGTGATGTAAGCGCGGCCAAGAGCTGCTTCCGCGCGCTTGCCGGTGGCGTTCTTCTTGCGAAGGTCAACCAGCATCAGGTGGTTGTCCGTGCCGCCGGAGACGACATCCAGACCGCCTTCGATCAGCGTTTCGGCCAGCGCCTTGGCGTTCTTTACCACCTGTGCGGCATAATCCTTGAATTCCGGCTGCAAAGCTTCACCGAAGGCAACGGCCTTGGCGGCGATGACATGCATCAGCGGGCCGCCCTGCAGGCCGGGGAAGACGGCCGAGTTGAACTTCTTGGCCAGATCCTCGTCATTGGTCAGGATCATGCCGCCACGCGGGCCACGCAGAGACTTGTGCGTGGTGGTGGTGGCAACATGGCAATGCGGGAACGGCGACGGATGCTGGCCACCGGCAACGAGACCGGCGATGTGGGCCATGTCGACCATCAGATAAGCGCCGACTTCATCGGCGATCTCGCGGAAACGCTTCCAGTCCCAGACGCGAGAATAGGCGGTGCCACCGGCGAGGATGAGCTTCGGCCGGGTTTCCTTGGCCTTGCGCTCCACCTCGTCCATGTCGAGAAGGTTGTCGCCTTCGCGCACGCCGTAGGACACGACGTTAAACCATTTGCCGGACATGTTGACTGGCGAACCATGCGTCAGGTGACCGCCCGAATTCAGGTCGAGGCCCATGAAGGTATCGCCCGGCTGCAGGAGTGCGAGAAACACGGCCTGGTTCATCTGCGAACCGGAGTTCGGCTGGACGTTGGCGAAGTTGACGCCGAACAGCTTCTTGGCGCGCTCGATGGCGAGCTCTTCAGCGATGTCCACGAACTGGCAGCCGCCGTAATAACGCTTGCCCGGATAACCTTCCGCATATTTGTTGGTCATGATCGAACCCTGCGCTTCGAGCACGGCGCGGGAAACGATATTTTCCGATGCGATCAGTTCGATCTCGTGGCGCTGGCGACCCAGTTCCTTCTCGATCGCGCCGAAAATATCCGGATCGGCTTCGGCAAGCGGGCGGGAGAAGAAAGCATCTGTGTTCGACATGATGAAGGCTCCTGAAACAGTAATGCGATGGCGTCTTAGCGCCCTGCCCGGACAAGAGCAATACGGGCAGCGAGATTTGCCCGTCAAACTGCGACGTTGGGGCGAAAAGTGACAGTTGTTTTCGCCATCGACAAAGAAAAAGCCGCACCAGGATGGCGCGGCTCTCTCTCTCTATCCGAAAATGAGGGATGACCCTCAATTGCGCGGCAGCAGATCGTCGTCCACGGCACCTGCCGGCTGCTCCATGCCCGCGGTGGTGTTGAGCGCCAGTTCGGCATTGCCGTCCTTGCCGTAGATATCGTCGCGGAACTGAACCACGCCGTCCTTTGCCGACCATGCGGTGATATAGACGAAATAAACGGGAACTTCCTGAGCGAGCTTTATTGGCGTGTTGACGCGGGTGGCGATGACGCGTTCCATCTCCTGGCGCGACCAGCCGGGCGTGTCGCGCAGCAGCCAGCTCGTCAGGTCGCGCACGTTCTGCACGCGCACACAGCCGGAGGATTCGAAACGCATCAGCTTGTTGAACAGGCCCTGCTGCGGCGTGTCGTGCATATATTCGTTATTGGGATTGTGGAAGTTGATCTTCGTGGACGACATGGCGTTGATCTTGCCGGGGTCCTGACGGAACATCAGGTTCGGAGCCTTCGGCGCGAACCAGTCGACTGCGGTTGGTGACACTTCCTGTCCCTTGCCGTCGATGAGGCGGATATTGTTCCGCTCCAGATAGGTCGGGTCCTTCTGCATCAACGGCACGATGTCCTTTTCGACGATCGAGCGCGGTGCGGTCCAATAAGGGTTCAGGATGACTTCGTAAATCTTGGAGTTGATCACATGGGTCGGACGGCTGGCGCGACCGACGACGGCAGTGTTGCGCAACACGACGCGTTCATTCTCCACTGCCTCGATGGCGGCGGCCGGGATATTCACCATCAGGTGACGCTGGCCGAGATCGCCCGACATGGACTGGATGCGAACAAGGTTGGTCTGTAGCTGCGCCAGACGAATCTGCGCGGAAACATTGAGCGCCTTCGTGGTGTATTCGCCGATGACGCCATCCGCCGGAAGACCGTGACGGGCCTGAAAACGCTTCAGCGCGCCATCGACATAGGAATCGAAGGCGCTGGAGATGCCGGCTTCGCGCGGCAGGTCGCCGGACACCATCAGTCGCTGACGCAGCGCCTGCACGGAAGGATCGGAGACGCCTATCTGGAGACGCTGCTGCGACGCGGGCACTTCCGGCCAGCCGCCATTCTGCACTATCTGCTGATATTGCATGATCGCCTGCTGCATATAGACAGGCGCTTCGCGTCCAAGAACCGGATTGTTGGAAACGACACCCACGGCCGAACGCGAGGAATTGGCATCGAACTGGTCATCCCAATTGCCACGGCGCGACGAGCCCATGAGATCGTTCAGCGCGTTCTGCGCAAGAGCCGGCGCAGCGAGTGCTGCAACACCAACGGAAACGGCCGAACGCAGAAGCGTGCGGCGCGATACGGATTCGGAAACGGTTTTTTTTGTCATTCTACCTACCAGCCACTCTCTTCGGCATTATCAACAATGCCTAAATCAATATGATTAACAAACACGTACAACGTGTCTGCCGGCTGGTAGTACTCACCACCCATCTGTTGGGCGCTATTGTCTGGCAGAACAGTCGGCACTTGCCGCAACAGCAGGAGAAACAGCCGGCTCCTTCACCTTTGCCGGTCCCATATCAATATGGCCGATTCGTGTCACGGGCCTCACCTCACGAAGCTTTGTTCGCCTGAAAAACAGCGCGAAGGCCCGAACAAGGGTTATGCGTGACAGAGAAAACCGCGGAACGCGGAATCCGCAAGCCGGAAGCAAAATAATGCTCCCGGCTTAAACAGTGGAACCGTCTTGCGGTTACAGGCGGTAAGCGATCGAGTCGTTCCAGAAGCGATCGAGGCGCTGCAGCAGCTTGTTCATCTCGGAGAACTCGCCAGTGCCGATGCCGCCGACCTTTTCGATCGAGCCGACGTGGCGTTCATAAAGGCGGGCAACCGTTTCGGCGATTTCCTGGCCCTTTTCGGTCAGGCTGATGCGGACCGAGCGGCGGTCGACGCGCGAACGCTGGTGGTTGATGAGACCGAGATCGACCAGCTTCTTGACGTTATAGGAGACATTCGAGCCGAGGTAATAACCACGCGAACGAAGCTCGCCAGCCGTCAGTTCGGAATTGCCGATGTTGAACAGCAGCAGGGCCTGAACGGCGTTGACGTCATCACGACCCTGACGGTCGAACTCGTCCTTGATGACATCGAGGAGGCGGCGGTGGAGGCGTTCCACCAGGTGCAGCGACTCCATGTAGAGCGAGCGGATGGTATCTTCATGTGCATCGGCAACAACGGCCTGCGGCTTAACTTTGCTATTGATCATGACTGCCTCACTGTTTTGTTTGGCGGTGTGTTTGTTTGTCTCCCGCCTTGAGTGAGAACCTAATCAATGCGCATAAAATTCTACTTAAAAGCTACGATTAACAAATGCTTACCTGCATTTTCCCCGGAGGGCCAAACTTGTGGCGAAGCGGGAACGCCCTGAGCGTGAACATTATAAATCAATGACTTAACGGGAAAAATTGGCGTGAAAACGGACCGAATTGCTTTATTCTTATGGTAAATCAATTCTTGCGCGTTCTTCATTCTGGCGGTGATCCAGCCAGAAAGCGACCAGGAATAGTATATAAATGGTTGCCACGAGACCGTGCATGACGGGCACCAGCGTGTTGGCACCGAAGATATGCGGCCACACCTTATACATGGCGATCTGCGCACCCGCGCCCATGACCCACATGACCGCACCCCAGGAGGCTCCGAGCCATAGCCCGAGTGCTGCAACGGGGAAAATAACGGCCAGCGCGCTGCCAGCCACGCGCCAGGGCAGGTTCAGCATATCGAACCGCCCATGGCCGCCAAGCGAATAACCTGTCAGCATCGCCCAATATTGCAGGCCGAACCAGAAACAGGAAACCGCAACCAGCCTCATGAAGACCAGAAAGAGGATTTCCGCGAGCGGGCGTTTCGGCAGAGGTTGAGAATCAGGTTCCATGGCCGGAAGATACGGTCTCGACGAACGGGCGACCAGCCCATATTGAATCTCGCCACCCGCCTTGTCAAAGCATCATCGTCGTCGCAGGACGCTGATGAGGGAAGATTGTCGCATTCGCATGGGCCACGCTTCATGATATGCAGCTTTCGAAATTTGATCGAAGGACATTCTGACATGCAGGACAAAACGCATCTGGTCGACGAGATCACCGGCCATCGCCGCATGCGGCGCAATCGCAAGGCGGATTGGACGCGCCGTCTGGTGCAGGAAAATCGCCTGACCGTTGACGATCTCATCTGGCCGGTCTTCATCGTGCCGGGCAGCAATATTGTCGAACCCATCCCCGCCATGCCCGATGTCAACCGCATGAGCGTCGACCGGCTGGTGGAAGCAGCGAAGGAAGCCGCCGATCTCGGCATTCCCGCCATCGCCACCTTCCCGAATATCGAGATGGAGCTGCGCGACGAGACCGGCTCCAATGCCCTCGAGGCCAACAATCTCATCAATCAGGCAACGATCGCAGTTAAAAAAGCCGTTCCCAACATCGGCATGATCACCGATGTCGCGCTCGACCCTTTTACCAGCCACGGCCATGACGGTATTTTGCGTGGCGACGAGATCGTCAACGACGAGACTGTGGATCAGGTCGTCAGGGCGGCCATCCTTCAGGCGGAGGCAGGCTCGGACATTATCTCCCCTTCCGAGATGATGGATGGCCGCATCGGCGCCATTCGCCGTGGTCTCGACGCCGCCGGGCACCAGAATGTCGGCATCATGGCCTATGCGACGAAATTCTCGTCGGGCTATTACGGCCCCTATCGCGAGGCCATCTCGACGGCGGGCCTGCTGAAGGGTGACAAGAACAGTTATTACATCAGCCCCGCCAATGGCATGGAGGCTATCCGCGACGCAGCACTCGACGTGGAGGAAGGCGCCGATATGCTGATGGTCAAGCCCGGCCTGCCCTATCTCGATATCTGCTGGCGGCTGAAGGAGAATTTCGGCCTGCCGACATTCGCCTATCAGGTGTCCGGCGAATATACCCAGATCAAGGCGGCCGCCATGAACGGCTGGATCGACGGCGAGCGGGTGATGATGGAAACGCTTCTCTGTTTCAAGCGTGCGGGCTGCGATGGCGTACTCACCTATTTCGCCATCGAGGCCGCACGCAAACTGGCAAAGGGCTGAGGCCTGCACTTATTGTATTCGGTCGTTTTCTTCCCATATTGTCTGCTGACACGGCACTCATGCCGCGCTGTCATGCCCTCTCAGGAGAAAACGACCGATGAGCCTCGACCAGAACCCCACCTATGCCGCACCGGATGACTGGCGCGCCTATAGCGGCGTCCTGAGCCGGCGGGTCTTCGCGTTTCTGATCGATTACGCGATCGTGCTCCTCTTGTGTATCCCGGCTGCCGTGATCGTCTTCTTCCTCGGCATTATCACGCTGGGTCTCGGCTTCTTCCTTTATCCGGCGCTCTTCGTGATCGTTGCGGTGCTCTATTTCGGCATGACACTCGGCGGCCCGTCGCAGGCCACCCCGGGGATGCGGGCGATGGGGATTGCGATGGCGCGCATGGACGGACGGCGAATCGATTTCCTGCTGTCGACCGTTCACATCGTGCTTTTCTGGGTCATCAACTCGGTTTTGACGCCGCTGATCCTGCTTGCAGGCCTGTTTACCGAGCGCTCGCGCCTCGTTCACGACTTCCTGCTTGGCACCGTTATCGTCAGAACGCGCTAATATGGCGGAAAGCCGCGTAAACGCGGCTTTCAACCCTTACAATACCTCATCCCGCAGTTGACGTTTTCCGTCATTTTGCCATTCTGTGGCATTATGCATGTCGCTTGAAGCGCCGCCGCCGTCCCCGTGAAATCGCGGCGCGCTTTCATAACAGACGCAGGAGGCGATCACGGTTCGATGAACACGCAGGCGACGCCCTCTCCTCAATTCTATCTTACGGCGCCGGCCACCTGCCCCTATCTGCCGAACCAGATGGAGCGGAAGGTCTTCACCCATCTGGTCGGCCCGCGCGCCGCGGAAATGAACGACCTTTTGACCCAGGGCGGTTTCAGGCGCTCGCAGAACATCGCCTATCGCCCGGCCTGCGAAACCTGTCGCGCCTGCGTGTCCGTGCGTATCCTCTCCGAGCAGTTCCAGCCGACGAAATCGATGCGACGCGTTCTTGCCGCCAACAGCGATGTCGTCGCAACAGTTCATGCCGCCGAACCCTCCACAGAACAATTCGCCCTCTTCCGCCGCTACCTCGACCACCGGCATCAGTCCGGCGGCATGTCCGACATGTCGGCGCTGGACTATGCGATCATGGTGGAAGACACCCATGTGAACACCCGCATCATCGAATACCGCGTGAGAGAACCCGGTTCCGGCATCGATTCCAGCAAGCGCGGCGAACTGCTGGCCGTGGCACTCAGCGACGTGATGAGCGACGGCCTGTCGATGGTCTATTCGTTCTTCAATCCGGAGCTGGAAAAACGCTCGCTCGGCACCTTCATGATCATCGATCACATCACCCGCACCCGCGCACTCGGCCTGCCGCATGTCTATCTCGGCTACTGGGTCGATGGTTCGGAAAAGATGGGCTACAAGACCCGCTACCATCCGCAGGAGCATCTGACGTCGCGCGGGTGGGAGGTTTATACGCCCGAAGAAAAGTAACCGGCATTTGGAAGTGTCACATCCAACCTCCGGAAATCGTACATTGTGTGCGAAGCTTAGCCATGTTATAACGCCGTTATAACAGGAGCTATCGTCATGAACATAACGATCCGCAAAATCGGCAATTCCGAAGGCATCATCATTCCGAAGGAAGTTCTGGATCGCATGGGTCTCAAGGCCGGCGACGCGCTGGAACTCAGAGAAACTGCCGGCAATATCGAACTCGTTCCCGAGCATGCGGAACTGAGAGAACAGCTTGAAGCCGCCCGGCGTGGTATGAAAAAATACCATACAGCTCTGAGAGAACTCGCCAAGTGAGCAATATAAAGTGGCTCTCCCGTGTCGCCATCGAAGTTATACATCAAGAGCAATTAGCCGAACACGGTGGCTTGCCGGGCCTCAAGGATGAAAACGCACTCGAGGCAGCTTTGGCGCGTCCATTGCACAAAGCTGCCTATGGAGAAGAGGAACCACTGAAACTCGCCGCCGCTTATCTTTACGGTATAGCGCGCAACCATCCCTTTTCCGACGGTAACAAACGCACGGCTTTTCTTGCCGCCTACACTTTCCTTTTTATCAACGGACTTGAAGTCGTTGCCGAGCAAGCGGACATCGTGGCTTTTGTTCTCGATGTCGCTGCAGGTGAGATCGATGAGGACGGCGCATACCGTTTTCTCAAAGATCACACTATACCGCTCCATTGAACAGAAACGCCGCATATCGTTTCGATACGCGGCGCTTCATCGATAACCTGTCAATACCAGACGGCTTTACCCGCCAAACTTCCCGCTACGCGGAAAGCCCTTCGGCACAGTGCGGCCCGCCGTCGCGCGGTCGGCCAGCCATTCGCGCAGCTCTTCACCGACCTTGTTGAAGAGACGCCCGGCCGTGTCGGACCAGCTGAGGCCCTCGGCAAGCGCGAAACATTTCACGTCGACAACGCCGCCATCCTTGTAGCGCTGGAGGCGCACGCCCTTGCCACGCGACATTTCCGGTATCTGCGCCAGCGGGAAGGCCAGGAGTTTGCGGTTTTCGCCGACGACAGCGACGTGGTCGCCGGTAACGGGAACCGCGAGCTTGGCTTCGTCAGGCATGGATACGTTCATGATCTGCTTGCCCTTGCGGGTATTCGCGACCATTTCGCTTTCCGCAACGATGAAGCCGTTGCCGGCGGTGGAGACGAGCAGCAGTTTGCGTGATGGATCATGTACGAAGGCGGTCAGGATATCCTGATCGTTCTCCATGTCGACCATGATGCGGATCGGCTCGCCATGTCCGCGGCCGCCCGGCAGCTTGTCGGCGCCGAGCGTATAGGCCTTGCCGCCCGTCGTCAGCAGCAGCAGCTTGTCGGTCGTCTGTGCCGGGAAAGCGAGCTTCGGGCCATCGCCCTCCTTGAAGGTGAGCGACGAGGTATCGGACATGTGCCCCTTCAGCGCCCGGATCCAGCCCTTCTGCGAGATGACGATGGTGACCGGTTCTTTCTCGATCATCGCCTGCTGGATGGCCTCGATATCGGCATCCGGCGCATCCGCGAACTGCGTGCGGCGGCGGCCAATCTCGGTCGCCTTGGCGTATTTCTTTTTGACCTCGCCGATTTCCCAGGCGACCGTCTGCCACTGCTTGTCGTCGGAGGCAATCAGCGCTTCGATTTCGGCCTTCTCATTGCTGAGGTCGTCGAACTCCTTGCGGATTTCGAATTCCTCGAGCTTGCGCAGATTGCGCAGCCGCATGTTGAGGATGGATTCGGCCTGCAGGTCCGTCAGCGACCATTTCGCCATCATCACCTGTTTCGGCTCATCCTCCTCGCGGATGATGCGGATGACTTCATCGATATTCAGGTAGGCGACAAGCAGGCCGCCCAGAATTTCCAGCCTGCGGTCGATGGCCGCCAGGCGGTGGCGGGAACGGCGGACAAGAACGTCCTTGCGGTGCGCCAGCCACTCGCTCAGCACCTCGTTCAGCGCCATCACCTTCGGCACCTTGCCGAGCGATAGCACATTCATGTTGAGCGGCAGTCGGCTTTCGAGATCAGACAGGCGGAACAGCGATTCCATCAAGAGCGTCGCATCGACCGTTCGGCTCTTCGGCACCAGCACGATTCGCACGTCTTCGGCGGATTCGTCGCGTATATCCTCAAGAAGCGGCAGCTTGCGGGCAATCAGCAGCTCGGCGATCTTCTCGATCAGGCGCGATTTCTGCACCTGGAAGGGTATTTCGGTGATGACGATCTGGTAACCGCCGCGGCCGAGATCTTCCGTCTCCCATTTGGCGCGCACGCGGAAACCGCCACGACCGGTCTTATAGGCATCGAGAATATTCTCGCGGCTTTCGACAATCACGCCGCCCGTCGGAAGATCGGGGCCGGGAATGAATTCCACCAGCTTCTCCACCGACGCATCGGGATGCTTGATAAGATAAAGCGCCGCATCGCATAATTCATGAGCATTGTGCGGCGGGATTGACGTGGCCATGCCGACAGCGATGCCGGATGCTCCGTTCGCCAGCAGGTTCGGGAACGCGCCCGGCAGAACAACCGGCTCTGAATTTGACTCGTCATAGGTGTCGCGGAAATCAACTGCATCCTCGCCGATACCCTCGAGCAGAAGCTCGGCCACCGCCGTCATCTTACTTTCGGTGTAACGCATGGCGGCGGGGCTATCGCCATCGATATTGCCGAAATTACCTTGGCCGTCCACCAACGGATAACGCAGCGAGAAATCCTGCGCCAGACGCGCCAGCGCATCATAGATCGCCTGATCGCCATGGGGGTGGTAGTTACCCATCACCTCGCCGACAATCTTCGCGCATTTGCGGAAGGCGGAATTGGGCCGCAGACCCATTTCGCTCATGGCGTAGACAATACGCCTGTGAACCGGCTTCAGGCCGTCGCGCACATCCGGCAGCGCACGATGCATGATCGTGGACAAGGCGTAAGCGAGGTAGCGCTCTTCAAGCGCTGCCTTCAAATCGACCGGATGGATGTTATCGTCTCCGCCGGACGGAGGTACAAGATTTTTTCCCATGGTGCTTGACTAGCGGAAATGCCGATTCCCGGCAAGAAATTCAGGGGTCGCAGCTGTGGATGAACGCAACCCTTTCATGCGATTTTTTGTTAACCGCGTTGCAAATGCCGCAATGCCGCCGTCATGGGAATCGATCTAAATCCTATAGACCTTTGAATAATCGCGAATATAAGTATCAGCATTCGAATTCGAACACGGTGCACAGCCGTACGTTGAGGGAAGAAACATCATGAGACTGAAATCCACCCGGCAGGTTCTTTTCGCGAGCGCCGCGCTTCTTACGCTTTCGGCGCCCGCTTTCGCGCTGGATGGCGGGGATGTTCTGAAGAAGATCAATGCGGCCTATGCCGCACAGGGCGGCGAGATCGCTGCCGGCTCCGTCGCCGTTAACGGCTCGACGGTGACCCTGAACAGTGTGACCTTCAACCCGGTCGCCGATCCGGCCAAGAAAATCCCGGTTGGCAATATCACGCTCGAAGGCGTCGAGGAAAACAACGGCGGCTACAAGATCGAGAACGCCCGTTTTGACGATATCGACTACCGGCAGGACAAGGTTGAGATCAAGGCGAGCGACATCTACATCTCCGGTCTCGTCATTCCCGCAGACTCCACCACCGGCACCATCGATGCGCTGATGTTTTATGACGAAGCGCATAGCGGCCCGATCTCCGTTTCTGTCGACGGCAAACAGGCTTTCTCGCTTGAGGAAACCAGCGCGACGATGTCGGTCAGCGATGACAAGAACTCCATTGGCTTCGACCTTGACGCTTCCGGTTTCAAGGCCGATCTCAGCGAAGTCACTGATCCCGCGACCAAGGACGCGATCGAAAAGCTGAAGCTGCAGGCGCTCTCCGGCGACATGACCATGAGCGGCAGCTGGGAAGTGGCCTCCGGTACCATCGATGTTGAAGAATACGCCATCGACCTCGATGATGTCGGCCGTCTCAACATGTCGTTCGGTTTCTCCGGCTACACGCTCGCCTTCATCAAGTCGATGCAGGAGACGGTGAAGGCGCAGGCCGCCAATCCGAACAAGGAACAGGCGGATCAGGCGGCGAGCCTCGCCATGCTGGGCCTGATGCAGCAGTTGTCCTTCATCAACGCGGAGATCAGCTTCGAAGACGCCAGCATCACCAAGCGCGCCATCGACTATGCCGCAAGCCAGCAGGGCATGACGGGCGATCAGCTTGCCCAGACCATCAAGGGCATGGCCCCGATCATGATGGCTTCGCTCAATGTTCCGGAATTGCAGAACATGGTGTCGGCAGCAATTAACACCTACATCGACAATCCGAAAAACTTCTCGATTACGGCGGAACCGGAAAAGCCGGTTCCCTTTCCGATGATCATGGGCGCTGCGATGGGCGCGCCGAACACCCTGCCCAAAATGCTCGGCGTGACGGTGACGGCAAACGAATAGGACGACAAAGCCCCGGTTCAAAACCGGGGCTTTTCATTTTCACTCAATGCAGCGGTGCGGCAGCGGCTTCCTGCTTGTCGTGCAGGGCGAAGCGGTCGATCATATGGGCGCTCGCCTCATTGACGCCGATCACCTCGACCCGCTTGCCGCCTCTGCGGAACTTCAGGACCACCTTGTCCAGCGCGCCGACCGCCGAAATATCCCACAGATGCGCCTCCGTGACATCAATCGTCACCGCCTCCACCTCTTCGGCAAAATCGAAGGCGGCGATAAAGCTTTCCGTCGAAGCGAAGAAAATCTGGCCGTCGACGCGATAGATCCGCTCTCGGCCATCGGCTGAAAGCTCCGGCCGGACATGGAAGAGTTTTGAAACCTTGCCCGCAAAAAACACGCCGGAGAGAAGGACGCCGGCCAGCACGCCCTTTGCAAGGTCATGCGTTGCGAGCACCGTGCCGACCGTCACCAGCATGACGATGCTGGAGGATGGCGGATTGCGGCGCAGATCAAGAATGGAGCGCCACGAGAATGTGCCGATGGAGACCATGATCATGACAGCTACCAGCGCGGCCATGGGAATAATGCGCACGAGATCATCCAGCACCAGGATGAGGAACAGCAGGAACGCGCCCGCGACGAAAGTGGACAAACGGCCCCTGCCGCCGGAACTGACATTGATGACGGACTGGCCGATCATGGCGCAGCCGCCCATGCCACCGATGAGGGCAGACGCTATGTTGCTCGTCCCCTGCCCGATACATTCCTGGCTTTTGTTGCTGCCCGTATCCGTCATGTCGTCGACGATCTGGGCCGTCAACAGCGATTCCAGCAGGCCGACAGCGGCGAGCGCGACGGAATAGGGAAAGATGATCTGTAGCGTCTCGAAGGTCAGCGGCACCTGCGGCAGGGCCAATATCGGCAGCGTCGAGGGCAACTCGCCGAGATCGCCGACCGTGCGGATATCCATGCCGGAGAAAACCGCAACGCAGGTCAGGGCGACGATGGCGACCAGCGGTGACGGGATGATCTTCGTGACCAGCGGAAAGAGATAGATGATCGCAAGGCCAGCCGCGATCATGACATAGGTTTCGACCGGCACGCCGATCAGTTCCGGCAATTGCGCCATGAAGATCAGGATCGCCAGCGCGTTGACGAAACCAGTCATGACTGAACGCGATACGAAACGCATCACCCGACCGAGCTTTGCAAAGCCCGCCGCGATTTGCAGTACGCCCATGAGGATGGTGGCCGCGAAGAGATATTGCAGCCCGTGTTCCTTGACAAGCGTGACCATCAGGACGGCGGTGGCGGCGGTTGCCGCCGAGATCATACCCGGTCTGCCGCCGGTGAAGGCGGAAACGCAGGCGATGGCGAAGGAGGCGAACAATCCCACCTTCGGATCGACGCCGGCGATGACGGAAAAGCCGATGGCTTCGGGAATGAGGGCGAGTGCCACGACGATGCCGGAAAGGAGATCGCCGCGAATATTGGAAAACCACTCACGTCTGTAAGTCTGAAATCTGTTCATTTAATTTTTTTCGCAAAGAATGACGCACCGGCCGGAGCCATGTCCGGTAGATTAAGAAGGACTGTCGGTGCTTTGCGTTGTCTGGCGGATCGGCGGCCAGAAGAGCCACCCGGAATTTCACCGGGTCCGTGGTGAATGCCCCATCTATAAACGGCAAAAAAGCGGGCCGCAAGTTGTGCGCCCGCTTTTAAGATCAAGCTATCCCACCTCAGGTGGCGTTGGTCCGTGTGCTGTTTGCGACGTCGATCGAAACAGCCGCTCCAGACCAGTCCACTTTGCGTGTTGCAAACATGGTCGCCGCGATGGCGATGAACGATATGACCGCGCCGGCAAGCAACGCATACTCGTCCTCATTCAAGACCAGATACATCACGCCATAGGCCACCGCCAGAACGCTGAAAAGCGCAAAACCGTTGCTGCGACTACGGGTGGCACTGCCAAGGTAAAAGGTAATCAGGGCCGCTGTGGAGAAGGAGGCCGCCGCATAGGCAACGGTGAAACCCGTATGTTCGGCGAGCGCGAGCAGCAGCACGTAGAAGACGATGAGTGCCAGACCCGTCAGCACATATTGTATCCAGTGCACAACGCTGCCGCCCTTGAGTTCCACAATGAAGACGGCGAGGAAGACAAGCGAGATGAAGCCGATGGAATATTTCAAAGTTCGGGCGATGACCTGATAGAACTTCACCGGCTCAACGAGATTGATCGTCATCAGGCTGTTGGAGAGCGGCAGCCGCGAACCCTCGACAACACGGTCTATGCCTCTTGCGAGATAGGGAATAGTCCAGCTGGCGTTGAAATCCGAAGCCGTGACCGTTTTGATTTCCGGCAGGAACAGGCCTTCGAAACCCGGATGCGGCCAATCGGCTTTTGCCGTAAAGCCCGTCGTCTGGCCGGCGGGTGCGATGGCGAAACTGCCCGACCCATTCAGCGAGAATGCGATATCGAAATCAAAGCCGCTCTCGATCAGGTTTCTGTCGATCGGCCTGTGCACGCCCGCATCTGATCTTATGGAACTGTTTTCACCGGCGCGGCTTGAGATGACAGAAATATCGCGCATACCGGGATCGAAGGGCAAAACTGCGCCGCCGTTTATCCGAACCCCGGCGCTCGACCTTATACCGGTAATATCCTCTATGCTGAGGACGAGAATGGCGTTGTCGAGGCGCGGTGTGCCGGCAAAACGGGCGAGATCTGTCAGGACTCCCTGCCCGAAGCGCCCCTTCAGCACGAGATCACCGTTATAGACGGGCAAGCTGTAGATCGAGAGCTTCTTTTCCTCGGTTTTGAGGTCCGCTGTCACCTGCAGCGTTTCCGGCATGACCAGCGCCCACTCCGTCACGCGATCCACGATGGTTCGGCCATCAACCTCGCGGCGGCGCTCCACGTCGAAGGGCACGGCAAGATAAGGGCCATTCACAACCTGATCGCCGCCCCACCCGTTCGCGATCCGTCCGGAAACCTCCCTCGCCCGGGAGGCGCGCTCTTCCGTCAGCCCCCAGACGAGCATGAGTGGAACCAGCAGGATCATCGAAATGAGACCGATCATCAGAAACTTCGCGCCGGGTGAACGCAGGCTGGCGGCAAAATTGCCGCGCGGCATGGCTGGAGGAATTGGCCCGACCGGCGGTGGCGGCTCTTTGTTCGTCTCGTGTACCATTCTGAAATCCTCATAAATATGATCGCGCCAGAACCGGAAAAATTTCGGCTGGCGCCGTCCCAGTTTTAAAATCAAGTGGCTTGCATCCCCGAATTGGATACAGCCCCATACTGGGGTTGGATTTCGGCCGTTTATTCGCGGAATTCGGTAAATCTCGCGGAAAAATTGTGGCGGCGCCGGGATTGGTGTGCCAGCAATAGTTCATATCGCGAGTGGTAGCTGGCTTTGGGGCGAAAGTGATGAGCGCAAGCGGAGCTAGAGCTTCAGCCGCTCGCGAAAGAAGACGAGCGCTACGGCCACACCGGTCGCGACGCCCACAATAACATCGACAAAACGGACAAGCCCGGCAACCTGCGGCCCCATCAGGAGCACCAGCATGGCTGAAGCGCCAGCCTGTATCGGCACGACCGGCGGCAGGCCGAATATGGAGGCGAGGATCATGGCGATGAAGGTCGCCGAGGCCAGCCGGATTTCAGCGAAATCATGTGGGACAAGGAGCGCGACCTCCCCGACGAGAATGCCGATGGTGACACCGACCATCAGCCCAAGGCCCTGACGGACATGGCTTGGAATTCCAGGAGCAAGGCAGATCAACGCGCTGATCGCAGCAAAGACGGGTTGTGGATGGCCAAGCCACCGATGCGCCACCCAGAACGCAAAGGCGGCCGCAAGTGCGGCCGCCAATGCACGGGTGAAGGCTGCGCGAACCCGGTCGAGCAGCGTCTTCAACACGATCAGTCTTTCTTGGACGGAACGACGCGCAGCGCCAGTTCGCGAAGCTGCGTCGGCGTTGCCGGCGACGGCGCGTTCATCAGGAGATCCTGCGCCTGCTGGTTCATCGGGAATAGCGTGATTTCGCGCAGGTTCTTCGCGCCGACCAGCAGCATGACGACACGGTCGATGCCGAATGCGCAACCGCCATGCGGAGGCGCGCCGTACTGGAACGCGCGGTAGAGGCCGCCGAAGCGCTCTTCCACGTCGCTCTGCGACAGGCCAACCTTTTCGAAGGCCTTGACCATCAACTCGGGCGACTGGTTACGGATCGAACCGGAGGCGATTTCGAAGCCGTTGCAGACCGCGTCATACTGGAAAGCCTTGATGGAGAGCGGGTCCTGCCCTTCCAGCGCTTCCATGCCACCCTGCGGCATGGAGAAGGGGTTGTGGGCGAAGTCGATCTTCTTTTCTTCTTCGTTATATTCGAAGAAGGGGAAATCGACGATCCAGCACATTTCGAAACGGTCGCGGTCGATCAGGTTCAACTCGTCGGCAGCGCGGGTGCGCGCTTCACCGGCAAACTTGTAGAACTTGGCAGGATCACCGGCGACGAAGAAGCAGGCGTCGCCCGCCTCCAGGCCAAGTTGCTGGCGCAGCGCCTCGGTGCGTTCCTCACCAATGTTCTTGGCGAGCGGGCCGGAGCCGCCGACCTTGCCGTCTTCTTCCTTCCAGAAGATGTAACCGAGGCCGGGCTGGCCCTGGCTCTGCGCCCAGGCGTTCATGCGGTCGCAGAATGCGCGCGAACCGCCGGTCTTGGCCGGAATTGCCCAGACCTGAACCTTCGGGTTGGAGGCGATCATGTTCGCGAAGACCTTGAAACCCGAACCATCGAAGTGCTCGGTCACGGCCTGCATGACGATGGGGTTGCGCAGGTCCGGCTTGTCGGAGCCGTATTTGCGGATCGCTTCATCATAAGGAATGCGCGGCCATTCTTTGGTGACAGGCTTGCCTTCGGCAAACTTTTCGAAGACGGCCGTCATCATCGGCTCCATCGTGGTCCAGACATCTTCCTGGGTCACGAAGCTCATTTCGACGTCGAGCTGGTAGAATTCGCCGGGCAGGCGGTCGGCGCGCGGGTCTTCGTCGCGGAAGCACGGCGCGATCTGGAAATAACGGTCGAAACCGGCCACCATCAGAAGCTGCTTGTACTGCTGCGGCGCCTGCGGCAGAGCGAAGAACTTGCCTTCATGAATACGCGACGGCACGAGGAAGTCGCGCGCGCCTTCCGGCGAGGAGGCCGTGAGGATCGGCGTCGTATATTCAGCAAAGCCGGCATCGGCCATGCCTGTGCGCATGGCGGAGATGATCTGCGTGCGCTTGACGATGTTCTTGTGCAGCGTTTCGCGGCGCAGGTCGAGGAAGCGGTATTTCAGGCGAACGTCTTCGGGGTAGTCAGGCTCACCGAAGACCGGCAGCGGCAATTCCTTGGCCACGCCGAGAACCTCGATCTCCTGGGCGTAAAGCTCGATCTCGCCGGTCGCCATGCCCTTGTTGACGGTGTCTTCCGAACGCGCCTTGACGAGACCGTCGATGCGGATGACCCATTCGCCGCGCACGGTTTCGGCAACCTTGAAGGCCGGGCTGTCGGGATCGGCCACGACCTGGGTGATGCCGTAATGGTCGCGAAGGTCGATGAAGAGAACGCCGCCATGATCTCGCACGCGGTGAACCCAACCGGAAAGGCGAACGGTTTCGCCGACGTCGGACTTGCGGAGAGCGGCACAGGTGTGGCTGCGGTAACGATGCATTTTTATATCCTGGAACGTGTCGTGCGCCCGTTGGAGGCCAGATGGGCGGCACTGTCGAAATTTGCCGGAAAAGCGCATGGCCAGCCTGATTTGTCAAGGCAAAGCGCAACAATGTCGCCTTCAGCCTGTCCTTTCCTCTGCCTTCGCTTTAGATAGGACTAATCCAGCCCGCCAAACCGAGTCGGCCCGCAATGAGCCAGATCAGACCTCTTATTCCGCTTCTCGTGACTGCCGGTATCCTCATCGGCGGCAACGGCCTGCAGGGAACCTATATAGCGCTGCGCGGTCTCTCCGAAGGTTTTTCCGCCAGCACCATCGGCCTCATCAGCGCCGCCTATAGCATCGGATTTGCACTCGGCTGTATTTCCGTAACGCGGCTTTTGCGCAAGATCGGGCATATCCGAACCTTTGCAACCATGGCCGCGGTCGCCTCCGCCGCTTCCATCGCCATGCCGCTCATCATCCACCCACTATTCTGGATGCTGATGCGTTTCGTCATCGGCATTGCGGTCGCCTGTCTTTTTGCAGCTATCGAAAGCTGGATCAACGCGCAGGTCACGAATTCAAATCGGGCGCGCACGCTCTCCATTTATCGTTTCGTCGATCTCGGCTCCGTGACGCTGGCGCAATATGTCATTGCCGTGATGGGTGTCGAAGGTCCGGTGGTGTTTTCGTTAATTGCGATAGCGCTGGTGCTGTCGCTGGTGCCGATCTCGCTTGCCGACAAGTCCAACCCTGCCCCGCCGAAACAGATTCCCTTCGATCTTTTCGCCGTCTGGCGCATCTCCCCGCTTGCGGTCGTCGGTTGCGTGGCGGTTGGCCTCAGCATGGCAGCCTTCCGCAATATCGGGCCGATCTATGCCGAGCAGATCGGCTTTTCCGTTACCGCCATTGCCACCTTCATGAGTGCGGGCATTATCGGCGGGGTCGTGTTGCAATATCCGCTCGGCGTTTATTCCGACCGTTACGACCGGCGCATCATCATTCTCGCCACAACGGCGGGCTCGGTCATCGTCGGCCTGTTTCTCGCATTCTTCGCCGGCACAAATGAATGGAGCAACATCATCGGGGTCTTCATCTTCGGCGCTTTCGCCCTGCCGCTTTATTCATTGAGTTCCGCCCACGGCAACGACCACGCCAAGGAAGGCGAACATGCGATGATGTCGGCTGGACTGTTGTTTTTCTGGTCTGTCGGAGCGACGGTCGGGCCGCTTCTTGCCTCCGTCCTGATCGATCATTTCGGCCCGAAGGCGCTGTTCAGCTATACGGCCGCAATACAGATTGTTTTCATCGCTTACACGATTTACCGGCTGCAGGTGCGCGAAGGCGTACCACTTGAGGAACGGAACTGGCGGTTCAGCTCGCTGTTGCGCACCTCGGCCTATTTCCAGAAGCTCGCCGCCCCCAACCCACCCAAAAAGGATGGGCCGGAGCCCAATCCGCCTGAGAAAAACGATCCTTGAGCCTTGAAAAGCGGGCTTTGTATTGACATGCGCGCGGCAAAGGGAAAGTAAGACGGATAATTTTCACGAGTGGCCATTTGCAATGATTGAAACGACTGCCGCCCTCGCCGAGGCCTGCACGGAACTGGCGAAATCGGAATTCATTACCATCGACACCGAATTTTTGCGGGAAACGACCTTCTGGCCAGAGCTTTGTCTCGTCCAGATGGCGAGTCCTACCCTTGAGGTGCTGGTCGACCCACTCGCCAAGGGCATTGACCTTACGCCGTTGTTCGAACTGATGGCCAATCCAAACGTCGTGAAGGTTTTCCATGCGGCGCGTCAGGATATCGAAATCATCTATCATCTGGGCGGGCTGATACCGCATCCGATCTTCGATACGCAGGTCGCCGCCATGGTCTGCGGTTTCGGCGATTCGATTTCCTACGATCAGCTGGTCCAGAGAATCAAGAATGTGCAGATTGACAAATCCTCGCGCTTTACCGACTGGAGCCGTCGTCCGCTGACCGAAAAGCAGCTGGATTATGCGCTGGCCGACGTGACCCATCTGCGCGATGTCTATCTGGCGCTGAAAGCCCAGCTGGAGCGCGAAGGCCGCTCGCTGTGGCTGACCGAAGAGATGGATATTCTGGAATCGCGCGACACCTATGACATGCACCCCGACGATGCATGGCTGCGGTTGAAATCGCGTCTGCGAAAGCCGACGGAACTTGCGATCCTCAAATTCATCGCCGCCTGGCGCGAGCGTGAGGCGCGCTCCCGCAACGTGCCGCGGTCGCGCGTCCTCAAGGACGATGCGATCTTCGAAATCGCCCAGCAGCAGCCGAAGGACGCCGAGGCGCTGTCGCGGCTTCGCACCATTCCCAAGGGTTGGGAACGGTCCGCCTCCGGCACCGCCATCATCGAAACGGTGAATGCGGCGCTGGCACTGCCGAAAGAAGAGATGCCGAAGGCGCCGCGTCACAGCCACGCACCGGAAGGTTCCGGTGCTGCCGTGGAGCTTTTGAAGGTTCTGCTGAAGCTGACGGCAGACAAGCACGGCGTCGCCGCCAAGGTTATCGCCAACAGCGACGATCTGGACAAGATCGCCGCTGAGGGCGAAAAAGCGACCGTGGCGGCGCTGACCGGCTGGCGGCGGCAACTCTTCGGCGATGTGGCCCTGAAGCTCATCAATGGCGAAGTCGCGCTGCGCTTTGCCGGCAAGAAGGTCGAGGCGGTGGAGGTTGCGGCAAGCGAGCCATAACGGCCCGCCGCTTTCCACCCCGACGACGACCTCCTCGACCGCTATAATCGCGGCCCGAAAGGCATGGGCTGCGGCTGGAGAGGCTGGAAGGAGAACGTTCCCTTCATTGACTGCGCCACCTGCACCCGCACGGGAGAACGCTGTTCGACCGGGCCTGGATCGACGTCGACCGGCTGCGTTTCGCCGCCTTCCCCGTCAAATGGTCGAAACGCTCGCCGGATGACTGGCCGCAATCCCCGCTTGAAACCGCCTATCACAGAACATTCTATCAGGCGTATAAGAGCGGCAACGCCGATTTTGCGGCAACGGCGCAACAGCCTTACCAATCCTTCATGCAACCTTACCGATTGCTCACTTTTTGCGGCGCTTTTTCCACATTAATGTCGCATATGACCTCAACAGAAGCTTCGCACGAAGGGAGCGGCCTGCCCTTCTTTCCCAAGACCAAAGCCTTCCCTTCCCGAGACCCAAGAACCGACATGAGAAAATTGCTGCCCATTCTGGATTACGTGGTGCTCTTCGTTGCCGTGGCCGGCAGCGGCGTGGCATACGCCTTTCTGGAATATGGCGGCGGTGCATTGATCGGCGCGACCTATGCGTTGTTTGCCTGCGCACCCATCCTCGCTTTCGAGCGCGGTTACATCATGCCTGGCCTGTCGCGGCAGGTGAGCGCCCTGCCGACGCCGGCCTATATCGCCGTCGGCCTCGTCATTTATGCCATCCTCGTCTTTTGCGGCTTCGGGCTTGGTGGCACGATCCTGTGGTTGAGCGGGATATTTCCAGGTACCTGGAAACGCGCCGTCCATGCCGAGCTGCAGACGCTGATCTTCACCCTCATTGTCTGCGGCATCATCGTCTTCATCATGAGGGTGCGCGAGCTTCTCGGCCGCGATATCTTCATCGACCTCATCCTGGGGCGTTATCGCCGGCCGGTCAGCGAAGACCGCGTCTTCATCTTCATCGATCTCGTCGGCTCCACCTCCTTCGCCGAGACCCATGGCGACCTGAAGGCCCAGGAATTTCTCGGGGAAATCTTTGCAAGCTACGCCGCACCTGTCAGAAAACACGGCGGCGTCATCGACGACTATATCGGCGACGCCGCCATCATCACCTGGCCCTATCACATGGCGATAAGGCGGGCGGCCTGCGTGCGCTGCGTCTTCGATATTCAGGCGACCATTGAAAATTCCCGCGACGTGTGGCTTTCCCGCTTCGGCGAGGTGCCGCGCCTGCGCTTCGCCATTCATGGCGGGCCGGTCATTACAGCGGAAATCGGCGTCGACCATCACAAGATCACCTATTTCGGCGATACGGTGAACACGACCTCGCGGCTCGAATCGCTGAGCAAGATGCTCGGCCATCCGGTGCTGATTTCCGCCGACCTCGCCCATCAACTGGTGCTTCCCAAGGGCGTGCGCAGCGAATATCTCGGCGAACATGCGGTGAAAGGCCGTGGCCAGACGCTGGGCGTTTGCACGCTCAGCCAATATCAGGCGCCCGCCGTATAATTTCATCAAAGCTTCAAACGGCAATCACCCGCCTGTCATGTGGCGACCCTATCGCGTCAATCCTGTCTTCAACAGGTATTGAGAGGGGTCTCCATCATGAAGCACATTCTTTTTGCGTCCTGCGCCATCCTTGCACTCGCCTCCATCTCGCAAGCCGCCGAACAGGAGTTCCCGGCAAAGCTGGTCTCTCACGCCATCCTGCCGGCAAACACCATCATCCCGGCGCCCACGGACGCGCCTGAGCACCTCAAGACCTCCGCCAAGTTCACCACCGCCGACCGCAAGCGCGCGGAAGGTCTCGGCACCGTACCCGGCAAGGACGGCGTGCGCCTGACCGGCCTTTCCATGCCGTTCAACGGCCAGCCGATGCAGGGTTTTTCCGGCATCAAGGCGATGCCGGACGGCAGCTTCTGGAGCCTTTCCGACAACGGTTTCGGTTCCAAGTTGAATTCCAGCGACGCCATGCTGATGCTTCACCATCTGAAGTTCGATTGGGACGCCGGAAAGGTCAATGCGCTTGAAACCGTGTTCCTTTCCGATCCTGACATGAAGGCGCCCTTTCCCATCGTTCTGGAAGGCTCGAGCACGCGTTACCTGACGGGCGCGGATTTCGACGTTGAATCCATTCAGCCGGTTGCCGATGGTTTCTGGGTCGGCGAGGAATTCGGTCCCTACATCCTGAAATTCACCCGCGACGGTAAGCTGACCGACGTCATCTCTACCAAGGCCGGCGACATCGAGGTGAAGTCTCCAGATCATCCCGCCCTTGCCCTGCCTGGCAACCCGACGCAGAAAATGCCCGCTTTCAACCTGAAGCGTTCAGGCGGTTATGAGGGCATGGCGCTCTCCAAGGACGGCTCGAAGCTCTACGGCCTGCTGGAAGGCCCGCTTTACACAGCCGACGGCCAGGTGGAAAAAACCGACGACGGCGCGACCGCGCTGCGCATCGTCGAACTCGACACCGCCAAGAAGGAATGGACCGGCCGCAGCTGGCTTTATCCCCTGGCGGAAGGCGGCGAGGCAATCGGCGACTTCAACATGCTGGATGACGCGACCGCCCTCGTCATCGAGCGCGACAACGGCGCCGGCACCGCCGACAAGGCCTGCGCCGACCCCAAGGCTCCAGCTGCGGACTGCTTCGCCCGCCCTGCCAAGCTGAAGCGCATCTACAAGATCGAATTCAACGACGCCAATGTCGGCAAGTCCACCCGCAAGATCGGCTATATAGACCTGATGAAGATCTCCGACCCGGACAACAAGAAGCGTCAGGGCGGCGGCAACGGCTATTACGACATGCCTTTCGTCACCATCGAGAATGTCGACCGTGTCGATGCCAACCATATCATCGTCGGCAACGACAACAACCTGCCCTTCTCGGCCGGTCGGGCTCTGGACAAGGCTGACGACAACGAATTCGTCCTGCTGGAGGTCAAGGACCTGCTGGGCGCAAAGTAAGACGAAGGCTGCTGTCACTTGCTTTGACGGCTGCGAATGATCCCGACGGAGCGCCCGGCAGACACAAATGTCTGCTTGGTGCTCCGTTGCTATTTTCCAGAGCTAGAGCAACTCCGGTGAACGCCGGCTCATCTCCATGGCTCTAACTCTTTGTTTTTGCGCATTTTCAGACGTAAACCGAGCGCACTTCTGCTGAAAATGCTTTAACCGAAACATACGTATGGAAAAGAAGACGTTTCATGCAGGACCATGCAGAAAGACTTTATTACGCCCTGAAGAAGAGTTGGTCGGGCGAGACGAGCGGCTTCTGGTCGCGGGAAAACCCCGCCAAGGGCCAAGGCAGCGTCACCGCGCTGGTGGTGCAGGATATTCTTGGCGGCGAACTCGCCAAAACCGCCGTCAGCGGCACCGAGCATTTTTACAATATCGTTGAAGGCACGCGCTGGGATTTCACGTTTAGCCAGTTCGATGTTCCGGTCGGCTATCAGGACAGGCTTGCCAGCCGCACCGAAGCCATGGCGACAATAACGCCGTTGCAATATGCCTATCTCAGCGCCTGCATCCGCAAGGCGCTCGGGCACGGCTGAGCCGTTTGCAAAGCAACACCAGCCCATTGCCGTTTCGATCCGCGCATCGCGGCACGGTGGTCAACCAGTGTGTCGCGTGTGTCGCGTTTCAGGACCATGATTGCAATCTTTCCCGCAAAGCGGACACAATCCATGCGATAATATCGCCAGCAAAATGGTTGCACCGACAGGAGAGACATTCGATGAGTGAGAGTTGCCCGGTTCTGACACCGGCTGAGCGGCAAGTTCAGGACATATTGGTGCGGACGGAAGCAGCGATGATGGCATCCGTTCATGCAGCACTCGAACATGCCAGCAAAGAGGTCACTGAGGCGTTCCGGGCCGTTGGTTCCGACATGCAGCCACCGCCCCACGATTATTTTGCCGCTGTCGCCCATCAGCAGCTCTTCCTGATGTTATGCGGGGCCGACCCGAAAACCTTCGAGGGCGGCGACCCCGACATCGCCGGCCACCTTATCCGGAACGCGCAAAACATATCCGACCACTACTGGAAGAAAACGCCTGCCGCGGCAGATGTCCCTGGCAAGTGATACGCTCGGCGTAAGACAGGGCTTCGCGGCACGCGGCGGCACGCGCGATCTGCGTTTCAGAAGGATGCCCGGCCGGACACCTTTTGCCATTCCACGTCACAGCACCTTCATCATCACCGGTTAAGCAGGCGCAAATTCGGAGGCTGGAATGGATTCGACCGCACAGATCAAGCGCCCGAAAATCGCAGAGACCGTCATCCATGCGACGGCGAGCATAAGAGATTCCAATATCGGCGAATGCTGCGAAATTCTGGCTGACACCGCCCTGCACAATGCCGACCTCGGCAATTACTCCTACCTTGGACCCCGTTGCATGGTCGGCGATGCAACGATCGGAAAATTCTGTGCCATCGCCGCAGAGGTCAGGATAGGCGCTCCGAACCATCCCATGGACCGGCCATCCATGCACCGTTTCAGCTATTGCCCTGAATATTATTCTGCGGATGCCGTGCGCGATGGCGCCTTTTTCGAGCGGCGCAAGGCGGATCGCGCCATCATCGGTCACGATGTCTGGATCGGTCACGGCGTTATCGTCTTGCCAGGTGTCACGGTTGGAGACGGCGCAGTGCTCGCCGCCGGCGCGGTCGTCACCAAAGATGTGCCGCCCTACACCATCGTCGGCGGCGTTCCCGCGAAGATCATTCGCGAACGATTTTCGCGATCCATCGCGGAAAAGCTGTCTTCAATCGCATGGTGGGACTGGCCATTCGAAACAATCATGGCGCGGCTTTCCGACTTTCAGTCGAGCGACATAGAAGCATTTTGCGAGCGCTGGTCATAGCGTACACAAGAACCGTTCCTGTCACAAAACGGAAACATCGCCGTTCGTTACTCGAACACGAAGGCCAGCCGCTTGCCCGTCAGCTTCGCCAATTGCTGCAGGCGGCCATCCAGTCGCTCGCCGGCGAAATCGCAATAATCGTGCGGCACGACGAATTCCATATCGAGATCGGGGTTGCCGGATTTGCGAAATTTCAGGTGGTCGACGACGCCCGGCATCGAGGCCGAGAAGAGGTAAACGACGCGGAGTAGGCCGCCCAGCAGCTTGCCGAGTTCCTGCAACCGGTCTCCCGCCATAGCGGCGAGCGGCTGTGTGGTGCCGTTGTCGTTCAGACCTTCGAAGCGATAATAATTGGCGAGCGCAATATAGGCGCGGCCGGGATGGGTGATCGCCACGAAGGAGGAATGGGCGATGATGTTGAGCGCCTGCAACCCGCGATAATCGGGATGGGCACGCCAGCTGATATCGGCCAGCAGGCAGGCCGCCTGCCGGTAGCGGCTTTCTTCTTCCGTCTCGTCAACACCGAATACAGGAAAGGTGCGACCGCTCCAATCCGCCAGTTCCCGCGCATGTTCGGGAGAACGGGCACGCAAAATGGCAAGCTCATCTGCCGCGACAAGCAGCGGATCAGAATTCCGCTCTTCTTCCGTCAGCAGCGAATAAAGATACCCTTCACGCACGCCCTGCGCGGAGAAGGCGATCTTGGCCGGCTTCATCGCTCTCAGAACTTCCCGCATGGCGATGGCACCGAAGGGAAGAAGCGAGCGGCGGTTCTTGGAAACCGCCTGCCAGGCCGGATCCTTGCTATCCCGGGAGACGATGACTTCTTCCAGAAAATTCAGCATTTCCGCCAGCGGCAATTCATATCCCTGCATCATGTGCAGCGGATAGCCCGATATCTCCATGTGCAGCTTGGCGATGTTTCGCCATGTGCCGCCCACCGCGTAAAAGGTGCGCCCCTCACCCGCCGCCAGAAGTTTGGCGAAGGATTTGACGTGTTTTCTCGCAATCGTCGCCGCTTTTTCCAACGAACCGTCCGACTGCTCCGACAGCCGCAGACCGCCGAGCGGCAGGGTGATGCCCTCGCCGCAGTTCTTACCCTTGATGTCGATGAGTTCGAGCGAACCGCCGCCGAGGTCGCCGGCGATACCGTCTGGATCATGGAAACCGCTGATCACGCCATAGGCGGAATAAAGCGCTTCCTTTTCACCCGACAGGACCTCAATCTCGCAGCCGAGAATGGCTTCGGCTTCACGGATGAAATCCGGGCCGTTTTCCGCTTCACGCGCTGCCGCTGTCGCCAGCACATAAAGCTGTTGCGCCTGGGCCTGCTCGGAAAGCGCATGGAAGCGCCTCAGCGCCATCAAAGCGCGGGTAACGCCCTCCTCATGCATGCGCCCCGTCAGCGCCAGTCCTTTGCCAAGGCCGCACAGGACCTTCTCGTTGAACAGAACGGCGGGCGCGCGGGAAAGACCTTCATATACGACGAGACGAACGGAGTTCGAACCAATATCTATGACGGAAACGGGGGCGAGGCCGGTCAGCCGCCCCTGTGCTTCTGATCGAGTCATTCAGCCTGTTTCTTGCGGGACGAAATCAACCCGGCAATCAATTTGGGCGCACTGGATTTCAAGGCTTCACCACGTCCGGAAAGGCTGGGATTGGTCATGAAATAGTGCTGCGCGTTGAACGGTTCTTCGCCTTTACGCACCTCGATGCGCCTCGACGTTCCGTCCGCAAGTATCTCGTAGCTCTGCTGGTTGTCAATGAGATTGCCCAGCATAATCTGTGAAAGAACCTGCTCGTGCACGGTGGGGTTGGTGAGCGGAACCAGCGTTTCCACACGGCGGTCAAGGTTGCGCGGCATCATGTCGGCCGAGCCGATATAGACCAGCGCCTTGTCGGACGGCAGGCCAAAACCATTGCCGAAGCAGAAAATGCGGCTGTGCTCGAGGAAGCGGCCGACGATGGATTTGACGCGGATATTGTCCGACAGGCCCGACACCTGCGGGCGCAGGCAGCAGATGCCGCGCACGACGAGGTCGATCTCCACGCCAGCCGCGCTGGCGCGGTAAAGCGCATCGATGATTTCAGGATCGACCAGCGAATTCATCTTCATCCAGATCGCCGCCGGCGCGCCGCGCTTGGCATGCTCGATCTCTTCGTTGATGTGCTTCACGATGCGGGCGCGCAGCGTATAGGGCGAAACGGCCAGCTTCATGCCCTCTTCCGGTTCGCCGTAACCCGTGATGAAGTTGAAGATGTTCGCCATGTCATGGGCGATCTTCGGGTTGCATGTGAAGAAGGACAGGTCGGTGTAGATCTTGGCGGTGATCGGGTGATAATTGCCGGTGCCGAGATGGCAATACGTTCTCAGCTTGCCATCCTCGCGGCGCACAACCATCGACATCTTGGCATGGGTCTTGAGTTCGATGAAGCCGAACACCACCTGCACGCCAGCGCGCTCCAGGTCGCGCGCCCAGCGGATGTTTGCTTCTTCGTCGAAACGCGCCTTCAGCTCGACCAGCGCAGTGACAGATTTGCCGGCTTCGGCTGCGTCGATCAGCGCACGAACGATCGGACTGTCGTTGGAAGTACGGTAGAGCGTCTGCTTGATGGCAAGCACTTCGGGGTCGCGCGCCGCCTGCAACAGGAACTGCACCACCACGTCGAAGCTCTCATAGGGGTGGTGAACCACCATGTCCTTTTCGCGGATGGCGGCAAGGCAATCGCCGGCATGTTCGCGCACGCGCTCCGGGAAACGCGCGTTGTAAGGTTCGAATTTCAGGTCGTCGCGCGGCGCGCGCACGATTTCCGAAATGGTGTTGAGCGCGAGAAGACCGGGCAGAACGGCGACGCGGTTATCCGGTACGCCAAGCTCATGCACCACGAACTGGCGCAGCGACTGCGGCATTTCGCTATCGGTCTCGATGCGGATGACCGAACCGCGGCGGCGGCGCTTCAGCGCGCTTTCGAAAAAGCGGACCAGATCTTCCGCCTCTTCCTCCACCTCGATATCGCTGTCACGGATGATACGGAACGTGCCAAAGCCCCGGACGCTATAGCCGGGATAAAGCCGGTGGATGAACAGGCCGACCACATCTTCAAGCGTGATGTAGCGGATGGCGTTCTTGTCGTCCGGCAGGCGCACGAAACGGTCGAGCGCGGGCGGCAGACGCAGGAGCGCCGTCATCGGCTCGCGGCCGTTGACGCTGTCGAGCTGCAGGCCCATGGAAAAGCCGAGATTGGGAATGAAGGGGAACGGGTGCGCCGGGTCGATGGAGAGCGGCGTCAGAACGGGGAACATGCGTTCCTCGAACTCCGTTTCCAGCCAGATGCGGTCGGCGTCCGAAAGTGCGGCGGGGCGCACGATGAAAATTTCTTCTTTGGCGAGATATTGCTGCAAAACAGCGAGCGATGCCTGCTGCTCCATCTGCAGATTATCGATTTCCTTCAGAATATCTTCGAGCTGCTCGGCCGGCGTCTTGCCGTCAGGCGTCCTGACGGTGATCTTCTGGCGTACCTGCCCTTCAAGGCCGGCGACGCGGACCATGAAAAATTCATCGAGGTTGGCGGCCGAGATGGACAGGAAACGCAGCCGCTCAAGCAGCGGATGATCCGTGTTCAGCGTTTCCTCGAGAACGCGGCGATTGAACTGGAGCCAGGAGAATTCGCGGTTGATGAAACGCGCCGGGCTGTCCCAGAGGTTCTCGCCCTCAGCCACAGGCTGAACCTTGTTGAAGTCTTCCTGCGCGATAGCGTCCATGCCCTGTTCCGTCCCCTGACCGATTTCCGTCCCGTGATCCTGCTGCATCGCGTGATCGTCCTTCTTGCCCGTATAACAGTTTGACGACGGAACTGTGACAGTCAATCGACGTCCAGTCCGCTGCCCGCCGTTGCGTTGTCCATCGCATTGAGGACTTCCGCCACCAGCGGACGGGTAATTCTCGTTCCACGCGCGAGCGCCAGACGGTCGATCCGATCCACGATCGTCTGCGCCGTATCGAGCGAACGCTCCATTCTATTGACGATGTAACCTATGAGTTTGTCATCCATGTAAAGCTGTCGGTCGGCGAAGAGTTTCACCAGCACCTGCGCCAGCAGCCCTTCGTCCGGCTCGCCGGTTTCCACCACCGTTACCGCTTTGAGGCGCGAGCGCAGATCCGGCAGCGTCACCGGCCATGCGGCGGGCCATTGCCGGCTGGTCATCAAAAGCGTCGTGCCGTGCTGGCGAACGCTGTTGATGACATGGAAAAGTTCGGTCTCGTTAAAACCGCGCCGGTCGGCGTCCTCGAAAAGAACCGGTCCCGTTTCGGCAACACGCGCGGCATCGGAGCCAGCTTCAGGGTGAATGTCGCGCGCGTCGCTGATATTTTTCCAGATATTGGCGAGATGGGATTTGCCCGAACCCGGCGGCCCGGCCAGCACCACGACGGGCGAGCGCCAGTTCGGCCATTCATCAATAAGGCTGACGGCAGCCGCGAGCGAGGCGGAGACGAGGAGATCATCCCTGCCGGAGGCGGACTGGTGCGAGAATGCGAGCGGCAGCTGCTCGGCCTTCGACCGGGCGTTGTCGGTTTTGATTTGGTCAGTCATCGTCAGCTCTGAGAGTCGACCTTGCCGGAGGACGTTTCCCCTTCTTCAAGGGCGGGGTTTGTGTCCCAGGGAAGGTTGGCGGCATGCCCGTGGTAAAGATCGCTTTCAAGATACCGCGACAAGGCGAAGCGGACAAGCACACCGACCGCCGCCGCCGCCGGCACCGCCACGAGAAGCCCGACGAAACCGAAAAGCGCGCCGAAGGCGAAAAGGGCGAACATGAGCCAGACCGGATGCAGGCCAACGCTTTTGCCGACGAGCTTCGGCTGCAGGATATTGCCTTCGATAAACTGCCCGGAAAAGAACACGACGAGCGTCAGAAACACATAGATGTAATCCGGCCAGAACTGCACGATGGCGACGCCGACGGCAAGGATGAGGCCGACCATGGAGCCGATATAGGGAATGAAGCTGATGAGGCCGGAGAAAAGGCCGATCAGCAGGCCGAAATTCAAGCCCACCAGCGACAGGCCGACGGCATAATAAACGCCGAGAATGATGCAGAGCGACCCCTGCCCGCGCACGAAACCGGCAATGGTCTTATCCATGTCGCGGGCGATCTGGCGGACGGTATGGACATAATCGCGCGGTATCCAGCTATCGACCTTATCGATCATCCGGTCCCAGTCGAGCAACAGATAGAAGGCGACCACGGGCGTGACGACCAGCAGCGACACGACATCGACGAGCGATTTGCCGGAATTCCATATCTGCGTCAAAAGCGTGCCGATGAAACCCGCGCCTTCGGTCAAAAGCTTTGAAAAATTCTCCTTCACGGCGTCAATCTGGCTGCTCACCCAATCCGGCAGGAGATTGGTGTCGGCGCCGGCGATCAGTTGCTGCAGCGAGGAGATATATTGCGGGATGCGCGTGATGAATTCCGAGGCCTGGGCGGCGATCAGGGGAATGATGATGATGAGCGACAGCGCGAAGATCAGCACGAAGGAGACGAGAATGACGACGGTGGCCATCAGCCGGCTCAAGCCGCGCCGCTCCAGCCAGTCGGCAACCGGGTCGAGGAAATAGGCGAGCGCCATGCCCGCCACGAAAGGCAGGAGAATGGAGCTGAAGACCATCAGGAAAAGGATAAAGACGGCAAGCACGCCGATCCAGAAAAACACCTGCCGGCGCAGGCTCGTCCCGCTTACATGTGGTTGCATCCGTTCATCCTTTATCGCCGCACCGTCACCGCCCATGATGGAGATAGGATGCGCATATGCACATGGTCAAGACGGCGCTTTCACGCGCCGACAGAAGGAGACTGCCCGTACAGCAGCAAAATCCCTCATTTCCGGCCATCCCTCGCAACGGCAGGTTGACCGGCGGTAAATATTAGACAACTATCAAATATTGCCGGGAGAGCCAGCGGCGCTCTTTCGTATCCGGCGACCGGGGGCACGATGCAGAACAGCAGCGAAAATGGCATCGCGGAATATAATGCCGGTCTCTTCGATAATCCCGAAGTTGCCGAATGGTATGACAACCAGCAGCTTTACCCGGCCGAACGCATCATTCTCGATCAGTTCCGCCATGCCTATGCGGGCAAGCGGCTGCTTGACCTCGGCGTCGGCACCGGACGAACGACGAAGCCGCTTCTGCCGCTGGTGGAAGATTATATCGGCATTGACCGTTCGCAGCCGATGCTTGCGCTGGCGCGGCGCAATTTTCCCGCCGCCACGTTTCTCGACATGGATGTGCGGGCGATCGGCCAGTTCGGCGCGGAGCGTTTCGATTGCGTGCTCGGCGCGCTCGCAATTTTAAGCGCCTTCGATCATGAGGAGCGGCTTGCCATCATCCATGCCGTGCGAAGCATTCTCGCACCCGGCGGATATTTCATCTTTTCGTTTCACAATCGCGAATGGAAGCGGGCCGGCGGCATGCCGCTGCACCGACGTTCCTGGCACCCGCGCGAGGTGGTGAATTCGCTGCATCCGCAAAGCTGGATCAACTATCTGCGCCTGCAACCTTCGACACGGCGAACACCGGAATACGCCATTCTCGCGGATCAGGCGCACCGCTGGAGCGGCTTGTTTTATTTCATCGACCTTGCCGCCCAGACCCGCCAGTTGCAGGATGCGGGCTTCGAGGTGGTCGCCCGTTATGGCGAGAACGGACGACAGATCGAGAAAAATTCCGATACGTCCAATGACGGCCTGCTCAATCTCGTCTGTCGCGTCGCGCCGCAGCCATCGTGAGCACCCAATCCGGCTAGCACCGCCAAAGCCGTTAAAAACCGGAGCTTTTGCCACTCAAACCCTTGCATCAGGCCCCGTCCCGTGCGAATGGCGACGCCAAAGGAACCAGCGGAGACGAGAGCCATGAGCCAGTCGGGCAAGAACGGTCTTACCTATAGCGATGCGGGTGTGGATATCGACGCCGGCAACCTGATGGTCGAGAAGATCAAACCGGCGGTGCGCTCCACGCGGCGTCCCGGCGCGGATGGCGAAATCGGCGGCTTCGGCGGCCTGTTCGATCTGAAAGCCGCAGGTTTCACCGATCCGGTTCTGGTCGCCGCCAATGACGGAGTCGGCACCAAGCTGAAGATCGCCATCGATGCTGACTACCACGACACCGTCGGTATCGACCTCGTCGCCATGTGCGTCAACGATCTCGTCGTTCAAGGCGCGGAGCCGCTGTTCTTCCTCGATTATTTCGCCACCGGCAAACTCGACCCTGACCAGGGTGCGGCCATTGTTTCCGGCATCGCCGCCGGTTGCCGCGAATCCGGCTGTGCGCTGATCGGCGGCGAAACCGCTGAAATGCCCGGCATGTATTCCGATGGCGATTACGATCTTGCCGGTTTTGCCGTGGGTGCGGCCGAACGCGGCCAGCTTCTGCCGGCCGGCGACATTTCCGAAGGCGACGTCATTCTCGGCCTCTCCTCTTCCGGCGTTCACTCCAACGGCTTTTCGCTGGTGCGCAAGATCGTGTCGATTTCCGGTCTCGACTGGAGCGCGCCTGCCCCCTTCGCCGACGGCAAGAAGCTCGGCGAAGCGCTGCTGACACCGACCCGCATCTATGTGAAGCCGCTTTTGAAGGCGATCCGCGAAACCGGCGCACTGAAGGCGCTGGCGCACATTACCGGCGGCGGCTTTCCGGAGAATATTCCGCGCGTTCTGCCAAAGCATCTCGCCGCCGAAATCGATCTCGGCGCGATCAAGCTTCCCGCTGTCTTCTCCTGGCTCGCGAAAACCGGCGGTGTTGAAGCCAATGAAATGCTGCGCACCTTCAATTGCGGCGTCGGCATGATCGTCGTCGTTTCGGCTGAAAATGTCGAAAAGGTCACGGAGGTTCTGACCGCCGAAGGCGAAACCGTCTTCCCGCTCGGCCGCATGGTCGCCCGCGAAGAAGGAGCGCATGGCACCATCTACAAGGGCGCTCTCGGCCTATGATGAGCGCCGCCTTCCCGTCCGGCCGCAAACGCGTCGTCGTTTTCATTTCCGGCAGCGGCTCCAATATGGTGTCGCTGGCCAAGGCCTGTCAGGCGGCGGATTTTCCAGCGGAAATCGTCTGCGTGATCTCGGACAAGGCGTCTGCGGGCGGGCTGCAAAAGGCACGCGATCTCGGTATTCCGACGCTGGTCTTCGAGCGCAAGACTTATCCCAGCAAGGCCGAGCACGAAGGCGCCATTCTGGCGGCACTTGGCGAGATTGCGCCTGATATCATCTGCCTTGCCGGTTACATGCGGCTGATATCTGGGGATTTCATTGCCCCCTATGAAGGCCGCATCATCAATATCCACCCTTCCCTGCTGCCGCTTTTCCCCGGCCTGCACACCCATCAGCGTGCCATCGACAGCGGTATGAAAATTTCCGGCTGCACCGTGCATTTCGTCACCGAAGGCATGGATGAAGGCCCGACCATCGCGCAAGGCGCAGTGCCGGTGCTTTCCGACGATACGGCCGATACGCTTGCGGCACGCATTCTAACCGTCGAGCACCAGCTCTACCCACTGGCGTTGAAGCGGCTTGCCGAAGGCAAGGTTCGAATGGAAGACAGCAAGACTATATTCGCTGACGACGAGATTAAATCCGAACCTCAAAGCCTGATATCCGTCTTGTAACTTATTTATTACTAAATTACAAAATTCTTAATATTGTAATTTATGCCGAATAAACCGATTATTTACCATAATCATCTTTAATGGCATCAACGGCCTTTCATTTCAGGCTCTCCGGTCATTCAGGAGCGATTATGCCATTTTCGAGATTTTCACTGCCGCTCTCGGCCGCCTTGGCCATCAGCACGACCGTGCCAGCAATGGCGGAACCGGGCGGCATTACCGCCTCGCTGGATGCAGGCGTTCTTAACATCAAGGCCACCGAGACTCTCTACAGCGGAAGCCATAAAAACAGTCAACTCGACTGGAAAACGACGAATGCTATGGCCCTGCGCGGATCGCTCGGCCTGGAGCTCTCGCCCGACTGGCGGATCAAGACGGAAGGGCGAATCGGCTTTGCCGGTGACGGCTACATGACCGATTATGACTGGCTGTATCCTTATTATAAAGATACGTCCAAGGAAGGATGGAGCCACCGCTCGCAGCATGGTGACACCCGACTTGATCACTACCTGACCGGAAGCATCGAACTGAACAGAACTCTCCTGGAGGACCCGCTGCAACATCTCAGCGCGGGTATAGGCTTTCGTTACACAGACGTACAATGGTCGTCATATGGCGGGAGTTACATCTATAGCTCGCGCGGCTTTCGAAATTACGTCGGGGATTTTGGCAACGGTGAAAAGGCGATTACCTACCGGCAGCAAATCCCCGTATTTTACGGCAACCTGACCGGCGGACGCAAATTCGGCAACTGGTCGCTGAACGCCGGAGTGGAAGGGGGCGCAATGGTCTATGCCAAGGCAACCGACGACCATTGGATGCGCTCCATCCGCTTCACCGATAAATTCGATATTGGCGGCATGGTCGGGGCAAAAGCTGGCATCGCTTATGACCTGACCGAGAATGCCTCCATCTATCTGGATGGTGCTTACGAATATACGAGCTTCGGCAGGGGTGACAAAACCGCGACATCCTTCGGAAGCGGCAGCGGTACGGTTTATAGCAATGCCGGCGGCGGCGACATGCAGTCGCTTTTCGTGGGAATGGGCGTCAAGGGACGGTTCTAGCATGCGGTAACTTTGAGACGGAAGCGCAGCATAGGGCGCTCGCCGATGGTCAGCGGACATCACCGCATATTGGTGAGACGCACGCCGTATCGTCGCCCCCATGAAAAGCCGCGTTCGGGCGATGATTGACCTCTTGTTTTCATCGGCGTTACTTTATAGTTGCTAAGTAATCTGTTTCAGAAATTATTATTCAAGTTATTCTCACTAAAAAAATTTGGCGATTTATGATGAAATCAATTTGTATTGTTTCCGCTTTTTACGTGACAGCATTCTCCATCTCCTCCGCGATGCTGGCTCCGGTATTTGCAGCCGAGAAATTTGCGACCAAGGCTGAATTCATCACAGCCACCGCCGGAAAGACGCTCACAACGAAGACCAAGAAAGGTGATACTTTTACGGCTACTTATGACGCCAATGGCAAGGGCAAGTTTTCCATCGAAGGCAAAACCTCGGGCGACCTCAGTTGGACGTTCAAGAACGATACCTTGTGTTCCGAATTCAAGTCGATGAAATTCAAGGAATGCAACAAAGTCGTCGTGGGCAGTGGAACGGAACTGAAATTTCTGGACGCGAAGACCGGTAGCCTCAACAACACTTACAGCGTTAAATAGGCTAACTTGTCCGCATCTTTAAGGGTCGGCGCCGATCAGCTCTTGTTTAGGAGGCCGCGATTTAAAATCGCCCATTGCAGCAGGATGATCGTCTTGGAATCGGTGATCTCACCCGAGGCGATCATTCCGAAGGCTTCGTCGAGGCCATAGGTCAGAACCTCCAGATCCTCGCCTTCGTCCTCCAGCCCGCCGCCGTTGCCGGCCTGCACGTCGAGGTCGATGCGCGCGACGAAGAGGCTGACCTTCTCCGTCAGCGTGCCGGGGCTCGCATACATGTCGAAGAGATATTCGACCTTTTCGACAGCGTAGCCGGATTCCTCCATCGCCTCGCGGCGAATGGCATCGGCGGCATCGTCGTCATCGAGAAGACCCGCCGGCACCTCGATCATGAAGCTCGGATCGCCGTTCACGAAAGCGGCAGGGCGGAACTGGCGCACCATCACCACGCTGTCGCGCTTCGGATCGTAAAGAAGAATGGCGGCGGCGCTGCCGTGGTCGTGCACTTCCCGCACGATGCGCATTGTCCTACCGTCAGGCATGCGCTGGTCGAAAATGAGCTTCTGCATGTGAACGAAGCCCTTCCACACCGTCTCTTTTTCCACCAGCCGGATTCTGCCGGCATCGATCTCGGCCGGAAGGTTTTTCGCCTGCGTCTGTGTCACCGGATATGTCCTTGTCTGTCCTGGGATTGTTTCAGACTGCCTGTGCTGCGGTGCAATATCAAGCCTCACCGGCCTCCCCGTCGCGGCGCAGCCACACCTTGTTGTCGTGGAAGGCCGCTCCCCCGTAAGGCGCGACGGCATCGGCACCGGTCAGAACATTGATGCCCTCGCCGTCCAGATGCGCCTTGTTCGGCCACAGGCCCTCCGCAATCAGCACACCCGGCCTTGCGCCCTCCACGATCTTCGCATGGAGGCGGACCTCGCCGCGTGTATTGCCGATGCGGACGATATCGCCATCCGCAATATCGTTGCGGGCCGCATCCTCGGGACAGACCATCAATTCCGGACGACCTTCCTTCTGCACGGAAGTTTTGGTTTCCGCGAAAGTGGAATTCAGGAAGTTGCGCGCCGGTGACGTCGCCAGCCGGAAGGGATAGTCCGCATCCGCAACCTCGATGACATCGACCTGATCCGGAAATTTCGGAAACTCGGACACCGGTCCCATGACACCGATGTTTTTCGGGGGCTTGTTGGGAGAAGGCCCCGTTGCCCAGTCGGGACTGAAACGGAATTTGCCGTCGCCATAACCAAAGCCCTCCAGATAATGCGCGACCTCGAAAGGCGGCTGCGCATCGATCCACTTCTCTTCGGCCAAAGTTTCGAAATCGCCCCAGCCGCTGATTTTCAGCATACGGTCCACATGGTCGTGAGCCGAAAGGCCGAAGCCCGGCATATGGTCGACACCGAGGCGTTTTGCCAGTTCTTCGATGACGAAGAGATTGGTGCGCACCGTTTCCGGCGGCTCCACCAGCTTCGGGCCGAGTAGGATATGGTTCTGGCCGCCAGCGCGGTAGATGTCGTCATGCTCGAGAAACATGGTGGCGGGAAGCACGATATCGGCCAGATCGGCCGTCTCCGTCATGAACTGCTCGTGCACGGCAACAAAGAGATCGTCACGCAGAAAGCCCTGCTTTACCAGCCGCTGCTCGGGCGCGACATTGACGGGATTGGTGTTCTGGATGAGCAGCGCCGTCACCGGGCCGCCATGGCGCAGAGCTTCTGCGTCCCCTGTCAGCACGCGGCCGATTTGCGACTGGTCGAGCTGGCGCACGTCGGGGTCGGCATAGGCCGTTCCCATCAGCTCCGCCTTGTTGAGACGGAAGATGTCACCATTATTGTGGAACGCGCCGCCGCCTTCATATTGCCAGGAGCCGAGAACCGTGGCGATGGAAAGCGCCGCATGCATGGCGACCGCACCGTTGCGCTGGCGGGCAAAACCGTAGCCCAGCCGGAAGAAGGTCTTTTTCGTCGTGCCGACGAGCCGCGCGAAAGCCTCGATCTCTTCCACGGAAAGACCGGTGATCTCGGATGCCCATTGCGGCGTCTTCGACTTCAGATGTGCTTCAAGCCCGTCTGGATCGTCGGCGAAACGCGCCATGTAATCGCGGTCGGCATAACCGTCGCGGAAGGCGATGTGCATGACGGCGCAGGCAAGAGCTGCATCCGTGCCAGGGCGAACGACCAGGCGCATATCCGCCTGTTTCATGGTCGGATTGTCATAGATATCGACAACGACGATCTTTGCGCCACGTTCCTTGCGGGCTTTCACCGCATGGGTCATGACATTGACCTGGGTGGCCACCGCATTGGTGCCCCAGATGACGACGACATCGGCCTTGGCGATCTCGCGCGGATCGGGGCCGCGCAAGGCGCCAGTGCCCATCACATAGCCCGTCCAAGCCATGTTAGTGCAGATCGAACCGAAAAAGCCGGAATATTTCTTGGCGTGGCGCAGGCGTTCGATGGAATCGCGCTGCACCTGCCCCATCGTGCCGGCGTAAAAATAGGGCCAGATGGCCTCGGCACCGTGCCGGGCTTCGGCTTTGACGAAAGCGTCGGCCACCTCGTCCAGCGCTGCTTCCCAGGAAATTTCCTGCCAGTCGCCCGTCCCCTTTGCGCCCTTACGGCGCTTCGGCGTCAGTAGACGGCCGGGATGGTAGATGCGCTCGGAATAACGCGCCACCTTGGCGCAGATGACGCCGGCGGTATATGTATTGGCATTGGCGCCGCGCACACGGCCGATGCGGCCATCGGCATTGATATCGACCTCCAGCGCGCAGGCGCTCGGACAGTCATGCGGGCAGACCGTGTGTCCGATACGGACTTCGGCCTTCGGGGCGGCTTTTTCAGCGGAAATCGGGGTCGCAACGTTCATGGCTTTTGTATATTGCATCAACGATGCGGCAAAAAGGCCGAAGTGACGTCCATCAAGAATATTCATCCAGACCATTCATCCCGGTAAACGGCAAGCGAGACATATCCATGAACTACCGCCACATCTATCACGCCGGCAATTTCGCGGATGTCCTCAAACATGCCGTTCTCGCCCGCCTCGTGCGTTACCTCCAGAACAAGGACAAGGCGTTTCGGGTGCTGGACACCCATGCCGGCATCGGCCTTTACGACCTCACCTCCGAAGAGGCACAAAAAACCGGCGAATGGCAGACCGGCATCGGCAAGCTGATGGAAGCCGACCTGCCCGCACCCATCGCCGAATTGCTGGAACCCTATCTTGCCGCCGTGAAGGAATTGAACCCGGAAGGCGGCGTGAAATTTTATCCCGGCTCGCCGAAACTCACACGTATTCTGTTTCGCCCGCAGGACCGGCTTTCGGCCATGGAACTGCACCCGGATGACAGCCGGTCGCTCGCGCGTCTTTTCGAGGGGGACTATCAGGTGCGTGTCACCGAGCTGGACGGCTGGCTGTCGCTCGGCGCGCATCTGCCGCCGAAGGAAAAGCGAGGCCTGATCCTCGTCGATCCGCCCTTCGAGCTTGAGAATGAATATCAGCGTCTAGCCGATGGTTTGAACAAGGCCTATCGGCGTTTCTCCACCGGCACCTATTGCCTGTGGTATCCCTTAAAGAAAGGCGCGCCGATCAAGGATTTCCACGAGCGGCTGCAATCCTTCGATATTCCGAAGATGCTGTGCGCGGAACTTTCCGTCAAAAGCGACCGGCTGGATGGCCTCAGCGGCTCCGGCCTCATCATCGTCAACCCGCCCTATACGCTGAAGGAAGAGCTGCACACGTTGCTGCCCTACCTGAAGACGACGCTGGCGCAGGACAGGTTCGCTTCGCAGCGCGCCTTCTGGCTGCGCGGCGAAGAAAAAGCGGAAGATAATTGAGGGGCTACCTCAGCCCTTCCCGCTTCTGCGCCTGCGCAAGCTGTGACCGTTCGAAGAACAGGATCACAAACAGGGCCATGATGAAGGGAATAATGAGGTAGAACAGGCGGAAGACCAGAAGCGCCGCGATGACGTCCGCGGGGTTCATGTCCGGCAGGCCGGTGACGAAGACCAGTTCCAGCACTCCCAGACCGCCCGGCGCATGCGAGATGAGCGCCGCCGAGAAGGAAACCAGAAATATGCCGAGAATAACCATATAACCGGGATTTCCGGCTTCCGGCAGCGCGAAATAGATGATGCCGGCCGCGCCGATCAGTTCGATCGGGCCAATGACGAGCTGCTGCGCAACAAGCTTCGGTGCGGGGTAAGGCAGCACGAAGGAGCCGATTTTAAGGGGCTTCAGCCTGAGCAGGCTGCCGAGAACATAAAGGCTGACGAATAGCAGCAGCACGACGCCTGTCGTGGTGGAGGCTTCGACCGGCAAAATGCCGGTGAACCGTTCGGTGATGTCAGGCTCGTAAAGCAGCACCAGCCCGATCAGCATGATCGTGCCGATGAGAAAGGTGAACGAGCAGAGGCCGACGAGCACGCCCACTTCCGCCACACTCAGCCCCTTGGACGTATAGGCCCGATATCGCACCACGGCACCCGAGAATACCGAGGCCCCGACATTGTGGGAAAGCGCATAGGTGGTGAAAGAGGTAAGCGTGATGAAGAACCAGTTCACCTTGCGGCCAAGATGCTGCAACGCGATACGGTCGTAACCGGCGAGCGCGGCATAGGCCAGCAGGGTTGCAAGGCCCGAACACAGCCAGTCCCGCACGCGAATGGCTTTCAGGCTGTCCCAGAGATCATCGAGCGACAGCCCGCGCAGTTCGTGAAAAAGCAACCATGCGGAAAAACCGATCGTCGCAAAGCCAACGACGGGCCAGATATATTTCTTGAATTTCATGCGGTCATGCCCGCCAATTTCCCCCAGCTTCACCCCGCCCCGTTCCGTCTTTTGCGGAAGATTCGTTTGACTTTATTCGTTATGCGGCAAAGCTTTCAACCTTTTCATCAAAGATTGGCGGTTTGCCCCGTTCACAAGTTGATGTAAGACCGGATCGTCGCCCGCCGGCGATGTGAGGTCGTCCACTTTCCGGAGAACGTACACGGAATGAAGCGTTATGCCGGTTTCATCGCCCTGGGCCTTCTATCGCTCGCCGCGTTATGGTTCGCGCGGGGAAATCCGGTGCCGACCAGCCCCGCCAGCAACCGGCAGACACAATCCCAATCGCAAACCGCCGGCAATTCCCGGCCGGACGCTCAAGGGCGCGAAGTTTTCCAACAGGCGACAGGTAAAAACCCTGCGCCCCGCGGAGACGGGTTCGATTTTTACGTGCTGTCGCTCTCCTGGTCACCGGCATTCTGCGCCAGCTCCGAAGGCTCGGGCAACCGCCAGCAATGCGGCAGCGACAGGCGTTACGGTTTCGTGGTGCATGGGCTGTGGCCACAGAACGAAAACGGCTACCCTGAATTCTGTCGAAGCGGCGAACCCGACCGTGTTCCGGACGCGATCGGCCGCCCCCTGTTCGACATCATGCCGTCCATGGGCCTGATCGGCCACCAGTGGCGCAAGCACGGTTCCTGCTCCGGCCTGTCGCAGCGAGACTATTTTTCGGCGACACGAGCCGCCTTCGAAGCCATCCGACTGCCGGAAAAGATCGCCTCGGGCGCCGAGGCCACCACTCTCTCCGCCGACGCCATAGAAACCGCCTTCACCGACGCCAATCCCGGCCTGTCGAAACGCGGCATCTCCATCAGTTGCGACGGCAGGCGCCTTGAGGAAGTGCGCATCTGCCTTAACAGAGACATGACATTCCGCGACTGCCCCGAGCTTGACCGCAAGGGCTGCCGCGCCAACACCACGGAAATCATCCCCATTCGCTAGCGCGCATCGGATATTCCCTGTTGCGTTCTTCTACATATTTTCCAGACATAAAACCGCTATGCAGTCTTATAGACTAATCCAGTCCACAGACGACAACCCACAGGACCCGACCATGGAACTGCTCTACTCGCCCGCCTCCCCCTACTCCGCCAAGGTACGTATGGCCGCGCGCCACCTTGGCATCGACATTACCTCCGTGCGTGTCGATACCAGTGCCGAGCCGGCAACGCTGATGGACAACAATCCGCTCGGCAAGATTCCGGTCCTGCTTCTGGATGAAGGCGGCTCGGTCTATGACAGTGTGGCGATCATGCATTATCTCGACCGTCTTTCGGGCGGCAAGCTCTACCCGAAAAAGAACGGCAAGCGTACGGATGTGGAAATTCTAGAAGCGCTGTGCGACGGCATCATGGATTGCCTGCTGGCCATCGTTTACGAGCGTCGTTTTCGCCCGGAAGATAAGATCCACCAGCCATGGATCGACAAGCAGTGGAGCAAGGTGGCTCGCGGACTTGATTATCTCAATGCAAACCTGCCGAAAACCGGCAAGAAGCTGCATGGCGGCCATTTCGCCCTTGCCGCGATGATCGGTTATCTCGACCTGCGTTTCGCCGGGGAATGGGCCGAAGGACGCGATGCTCTGGCGGCTTGGCCTGAAACCTTCGGCAAGCGTTTCGAGGCCTATGCAGAAATGAAGGCCGCCGCTTGAGGCTTTGACTCGAACAACGCCCGGCCTGATCGCCGGGCGTTATTCTGGCCCTATGCCAAAAAACAAAAAAGCCGAGGCGTAAACCCCGGCTTTTCTTTGACCGATCCGAAAAGGATCAGAATTTGACGCCGATACCGGCCTTGACGGAGTGATCGTCGAAACCACGCGAGAAGGCGCCGGAGTCGAGACCGTAGTCCTTTTTCTGGTAGTCGCTATAGCGATATTCCAGACGGGCGGTGATGTTATCGGTCACCATGGCTTCCACACCGGCACCAACAGTGTAACCGAGAGCGGTGGCGCTGTCCTTGGAGGTCGCGTCACGCACCTTGTTATCGGAAACTGCCAGACCGGCCGTGCCGTAGAGCAGGAACGGGTTCATGTCGTAACCGACGCGGGCACGCAGCGAGCCGTTGACGCCCTGCTTGCCTTCGATGGCGTTACCGGCAACCGTACCGGCAGAGCCCTTCTCGTCACCGAGATTGATGTCGGCTTCACCACCGTAAACGATCTGGCCGTTTTGCATGTTGTAACCGCCGTACAGGCCGCCGCCGAAGCCCTTGGCGTCACGGCCGTCATTGCTGGAGCTGAAACGGCCCCAGTCATAGTTGACCGTACCACCGAGGTAGGCGCCGGACCAATCCTTGACCGGTGCGGGCTGGTCGTAGGACACCGGTGCCTGTGGCACTTCATTTACGGCGTCAGCGGCGTGAGCAGCCGAAAAGCCGGCGACTGCCATGGTCGAAGCCATAAGGGTTGCTACGAAAATACGCATGCTATTCTCCTTTCAGGACCGCTCTGTACTCAAAACATTGTTCTCAGACGCGGTGTAAACTCGTCGGGTTAATCGCCCCTCTGGAAACTGAATTTGATAGGAGAATGCGGAGATCAAAGAGCCAAAATGTGAATTGTTTGGGGCAGCGGCGTGACTAGAATTAGACGTTGCCCAATTGCCACAGGGAGTTTATTAACCCTAACAGAAACCTAACCAGCAATAGATCGCCTTTAAACTTAGTTATATTCAAATTAAACCGAAATTGCATTGCGAATAAAAAATCGCCCAATTCTTTTGGGGATGCGTGACAGCTTGCGATTTGCATCTATATCCAGCACATAGGGAATATATGAGCAAATGCAGGTCCGTCGTGAAAGAACATATACCGAAGACAGTCTTGATAACGGGGGCCGCCCGCCGGCTGGGGCGGGCAATCGCCACCGATCTCGCAGCCCACGGCTTTGCGATTGCCGTCCACGCCAATGAATCGATGGCACAGGCGGAGGAATTCGCTAACGAAATAAGGCAGAAAGGTGGCAAGGCCGTAGCCGTTCAGGCGGACCTGACACAATTCGCGTCAACAATGACGCTTGTCGAAAAGGCCGCCTCAGCCCTCGGGCCGATTGGTGTCGTCGTCAACAATGCCTCGGTTTTTCTGAAGGATTCGGCGGAAACGCCCGATCCTGATGTCTTCGATGCGCATTTTGCGGTTCATGTGCGGGCCCCTTCCCTCATCGCCGCCGCCTTCGTCGAGCAATTGCCTGCGGATACATCCGGGCTGATCGTCAATATAATCGACCAGCGCGTGCTTGCGCTGACCCCGCGTTTTTATTCCTATACGCTTTCGAAATCGGCCCTTTGGACCGCAACACAAACCATGGCACAAAGCTTCGCGCCACGGGTGCGGGTCAATGCCATCGGGCCGGGTCCCACCTTCAAAAGCGAAAGACAGGCGCCCGAGGACTTTCAGGCGCAGATCGACGGCCTTATATTAAAGCGTGGTCCTGCGCCGGACGAGTTCGGGCGGACGATTCGCTTTCTTTACGACACGCCGTCGGTCACCGGACAAATGATCGCGCTCGATGGCGGCCAGCACCTCGGCTGGGAAACCCCTGACGTGGCGGAGATAAATGAATGAACGGAAAGAAGCTGCCTGACGGCGGTATTCTCTTCGATGAAACCGACGACGAAGACGACGATGCAAACCTTGCCGTGACCGATGCGGCCGAGGCATCGAGCGACGTTGCCGGCATGGACTGGAATGCGGGCTGGAAGAATGAATCCGGCCTGAAGGGCATGGATCTGATCGGCGAATTCGTCAAACACCTGCCGAATGCGCCGGGGGTCTATCGCATGTTCAACGAGGCGGGCGACGTTCTGTACGTCGGCAAGGCGCGCTCGCTGAAGAAGCGTGTCGGCAATTACGCGCAGGGTCGCGTGCATTCCAACCGCATTGCCCAGATGGTGCGGCTGACCGCGCATATGGAATTCGTCACCACCCGCACGGAAACAGAGGCGCTTCTTCTGGAAGCGAATCTGATCAAGCGCTTGCGGCCGCGCTTTAATGTGCTTTTGCGCGACGACAAGTCGTTTCCTTACATTCTCATCACCGCCGACAATCGTGCCCCGGCGATCTTCAAGCATCGCGGTGCGCGGGCGCGCAAGGGCGATTATTTCGGCCCCTTTGCGTCCGCCGGCGCTGTCGGCCGTACGATCAATTCGCTGCAGCGCGCCTTCCTGATTCGAACCTGTACGGACAGCGTGTTCGAAACCCGCACGCGTCCCTGTCTTCTTTACCAGATCAAGCGCTGTTCCGGCCCCTGCACGCATGAGATCAGCGATCAGGGGTATGAAGAACTCGTCAAGGAAGCCAAGGATTTCCTGTCCGGCAAGAGCCAGAGCGTCAAGACCGCGATTGCGCGGCAGATGAACGAGGCGGCCGAGGATCTCGATTTCGAGCGCGCCGCCGTCTATCGCGACCGGCTGGCCGCACTTTCCCATGTCCAGAGCCATCAGGGCATCAATCCCGCCGGCATCGAGGAGGCGGATGTCTTCGCCATCCATCACGAAGGCGGCATCTCCTGCATTCAGGTGTTCTTTTTCCGCACCGGCCAGAACTGGGGCAACCGCGCCTATTTCCCCAAGGCCGACCCTTCCCTGCCCGGCTCGGAAATCCTCAACGCCTTTCTGGCGCAGTTCTACGACGACAAGCCTGTGCCGAAGCAGATCCTGCTGTCGGAGGCTGTCGAAGAACAGGAACTCCTGGCGGCTGCCCTCGGTGAAAAAGCCGGGCACAAGGTGACGATCAACGTGCCCCAGCGCGGCGAGAAGAAGGACATTACCGACCATGTTCTGGCCAATGCCCGTGAGGCGCATGGCCGCAAGCTGGCGGAAACCTCGTCTCAGGCGCGGCTGCTGAAAGGCATGGCCGAGACGTTCAACCTTCCCTATGTGCCGCGCCGCATCGAGATTTACGATAACTCCCACATCATGGGCACCAATGCCGTGGGCGGCATGGTGGTGGCGGGGCCGGAAGGTTTCGTGAAGAACCAGTACCGCAAATTCAACATCAAATCGACCGACATCACCCCCGGTGACGACTTCGGCATGATGCGCGAAGTGATGACCCGTCGCTTCTCGCGCCTGCTGAAAGAAGAAGGCAAGCCGGATCGCGAACGCGTCCCGACCCCGGAGGAAGCGGCCGACCTGCCCTTCCCCGCCTGGCCGGATGTGATCCTGATCGACGGTGGCCAGGGCCAGATGACCGCGGTGCGGGCCATCCTCGATGAACTCGGCATTCGCGACTGCGTGACCGCCATCGGCGTCGCAAAGGGCGTTGACCGCGAGGCGGGCCGCGAACGCTTCTTTGCGGATGGGCGCGCCGATTTCTCTCTGCCGCCGCGCGACCCCGTGCTTTATTTCATCCAGCGCATGCGCGACGAGGCGCACCGCTTCGCCATCGGCTCGCACCGGGCACGACGCAAAAAGGAAATGGTGCGCAATCCATTGGATGAAATTTCGGGAATCGGTCCGGGACGGAAACGCTCCCTGCTGCAGCATTTCGGCACGGCAAAGGCGGTTTCCCGCGCCGGCCTCAACGATCTGATGGCTGTTACCGGCATTTCGGAGACGGTGGCGCGACAAATTTACAATCACTTCCACGAGAGCGGCAGCGATTGACGCAGAACGGTGGGACCGAACTGCTAAAAAAACATAATCACGTGTTGACGCTATGCCTTGGCGGCGGCATCAAGACAGTTGATCTCAGACTGACAGGTTTCCCATGGCTTCGCGCGCATACAGCATTCCCAACCTTCTCACCTATGGCCGCATCTTCGCGGTTCCTGTCATTGTCCTGTGCTTTTACGTCGAAGGGAAACTGGAAAGCTCGGATTTCGCGCGCTGGACGGCTCTGTGGCTGTTCATCATCGCTTCGCTGACCGATTTCCTCGATGGTTATCTGGCGCGTATCTGGAACCAGACCTCCAACATCGGCCGCATGCTGGACCCGATCGCCGACAAGCTTCTGGTCGCCTCCGTGCTCCTTTTGATGGCGGCGGATGGCACCATTGCCGGCTGGTCGCTCTGGGCGGCCATCACCATACTCTGCCGCGAAATTCTGGTCTCGGGCCTGCGCGAATATCTGGCGGCGTTGAAGGTCAGCGTTCCCGTCACCCGCATCGCCAAATGGAAGACGACCATCCAGATGGTCGCCATCGCCTTTCTTCTTGCCGGTCCGGCCGGCGACAAGGTTCTGCCCTACACGACCGAAATGGGTATTACCCTGCTGTGGCTCGCGGCGGCGTTGACCATGTATACCGGCTATGATTACTTCAAGGCCGGCCTGAAACACATCGTGGACGAAGACTGATGACGCGGATCGTTTATTTCGCCTGGGTTCGCGAGAAGATCGGCACGGATGAAGAGGAGCTGGACATCCCCTCCTCCATCACCACCGCCGGCGAGCTGATCGCGTGGCTTGCGACGCGCGGTGAGAATTACGAAGCGGCCTTCGAATTCCCCAATGTAATTCGCGTCGCCGTCAATCAGGAACATGTCGAGCACGATGAGAGCATCGTCGGCGCGCGCGAGATCGGCATCTTCCCGCCGATGACGGGGGGATGAGCGGGTGCAGCCGACAGTCCGCGTTCAGGCAAAGGATTTCGACGCTGCGGAAGAAACCCGCCGGCTGACGGAAGGGAACAGGAGCATCGGCGCGGTCGTGGCCTTCACCGGGCTTTGCAGAGATGATGGCGGCACGCTTGCGGCGCTGGAACTGGAACACTATCCCGGCATGGCAGAGGCGGAAATAACCCGCATCGCCAAGATTGCCATGGAGCGCTTCGGCCTTCTCGGCCTCACCGCCATCCACCGCCACGGCAAGATCGCTACCGGCGAAAATATCGTCCTCGTCATCGCAGCTTCATCGCATCGACAGGCGGCCTTCGATGGCGCGAATTTCGTGATGGACTATTTGAAGACATCCGCCCCGTTCTGGAAAAAGGAACATGGCAAGGATGGCTCGGCGGGCGACTGGGTGGCGGCAAAGACAACCGACGATACGGCCAAGGACAAGTGGAGATAGGGGCCAGACTCAGGGTGCTTCCACCCTGCTGCGCATGACAATCAGCCAGCCGACCAGCATCGCCAGAACCACCGCATCGCGCCAGGCGGCCGGTCCGTAACCGACCCAGAACGTTTCCGCAAAGCCGACGGCGGCGGCCCCAAGGCCGCAGATGGGCGGACTGGCATAACCGCCCGCCGCTGAAATCAGCACCACCTTCAGCCCAAAAACCAGACCGGCCCCGAAATCCATGGTGCCGTAATAAAATGTGGCCAGCACACCGGCGATGGCGGCGACCAGACCCGCCGCGCAATAGGACAGCAGAAATATCCTGCCCGCATTCACCCCGCATAAAGCGGCGGCAAAAGCATCGTCCGAGACCGCCTTCCAACGCCTGCCGAAAGCGGAACGGTCAAGATAAAACGACCCTGCGAGAATGAGCAGGCAGAAGGCCGCCGTGTTCAGTATCTGCATCGGTGTCAGGGTCACGGCAAAGCCGCCATCGGCCCAGAAGCGCACCGGCTGAGATAACAGCGGCGGCAGCCATAATTGCCTTGTATCGGCGGCGAGCCTTGCGCTTTCGGTCAGCGCGATCAGCACGCCGACGGAGGCGACGATCACGGCATTGGGAGAGGCTTGCGCCAGCGGCCGCATCACCGCCCTGCCGACAAAACCCGCCACCCACAGCCCGCCGAACAGGCCTGCCCCCGCCCCGAGCGCCAATGTTGCCGGCAGAACCAGCCACAGCCGGTTCCAGCCGAAATCCGCAAATAACAGGCAGGTCTGGCCGGCAAAGGCGAATATGGCGCCATAGGTTAAATCGGCGCGTTTGGTCACCGAAAAGGCGACGGCATATCCGAAGGCCAGAACCGCATAAAGCGAGGCGACCGGCACGGCATTCAGCAATTGTTGCAGGAAATAGGCCAAGCGCTTCCTCCCTCAATTATTATAACTGTTAAAACTCATTTTGACAGTTATAATACGTGGCATGACCTTTCGCTGGACAGAACATCGTTTCGCAGGCGGCGCATTGGCGCTGGATGTCGCCAACAGCGTGATCCTGCGCTCGGATGCGGCAAAAATAGTCGACCGTTTTGCCGTGCCGGCGCAGATCGCGGCCTTTGCCGAAGCGGCCACAAAGCTCGGCGCGGAACGTGACAGGTTTCCCACACTCATCGCGCCCGAGGCGGAAAAGCAGGCGGTTTTTCTCGATCTTCGCGAGGCTGTCGACGATTATTTCCGCGCCGCCATTGCCGGCGACGACGATGGTGACGACAGGCTGGCCGGGCTTCTCTTCGCCTGCGGCACGGCGCTGCGGACGTTTCCGCTTGCCGAAAACCTCGGCAACGCCACCGCCCATTCCGCCCTCTCGCTGCTTGCCGGCGAGACACGGGAACGGCTGCGCATCTGTGGCAATTGCGGCTGGCTTTTCATCGACCGCAGCAAGAACAGAAGCCGTATCTGGTGCGATATGGCGGTGTGCGGCAACCGACGGAAGGCCAGCCGGCACTATCATCGGAAAAAGGAGGCGCAAACATGAAAGGAATCGCCCTTCCATTGCTGACGATTGCAGGGATGCTCGCCCTTTCCGGCTGCCAGCGGGACGAACCGCGTGAGGTGGCGAAGATCTCCGGCCGGATGTTTGTGTTTAACTACCGCGTCGCCATCGCCACCTATCTGGTGACGCTTCAGCGCATCGCCCCCGTTCGTGACGGCAGCACCATTGAGGCGACGTTCGAAAACCCGCGCGGTGGTCCAGACCTCGCCAGCCGCGAGAAGATTTTTCCGAAAGACGAAAAGATCACGGTTCAGAGCCCACCCGTGGAATGTGTGAAGCAGGACCGGCCCTATAAGGTCACCATCCGCATCAAGGGGCCGGAAGGCGATATTCTGCAGACCATCGAGACCACGATCCGCTCCGACACTGACCAGTCGCTTCTTCCCGCCAAGCCGCTGGTGGTCGGCCCGCTCTATACGCCCAATCCGGAGGTATTCAAACCGGATGGCACGACGGATATGCGGCCAGTTCAGGGATGCCCGGCATCGTAGGCCAGACGGAATGAATGACGTGAAGACTTTTCCTTTCTCATTCCTGTGCTCGTCACAGGAATCTAGTCAGCCCAAGTCCTTGGGCCGAAAGGACTCCTCTCGCCGCGCAGACGCGCGTTGGCTGGATTCCTGTGACAAGCAAAGGAATGAGAAAGGTGGAATGACTGCGGCTGCAGCCTAGTCCTTTCCCGCCTATCCAAACAAAAAACGGAGCCTCTCGGCCCCGCTTCTTCGAGTCTTTTCAGCAGCTTCGTGCAATCGCCTGCAACGACGATTCAAGCCGTTGAGATTTTGAATCAGCCGACGATTTCGGTTTCGGCGAACCAGTAGGCGATTTCCTGAGCGGCGGTTTCCGGAGCGTCGGAGCCGTGAACGGAGTTTTCGCCGATGGAGAGCGCGAAGGTCTTGCGGATGGTGCCTTCAGCGGCCTGGGCCGGGTTGGTGGCGCCCATGATCTCGCGGTTCTTCAAGATAGCGTTTTCGCCTTCCAGAACCTGAACGATGGTCGGGCCGGAGGTCATGCCTTCAACGAGTTCGCCGAAGAAGGGACGCTCTTTGTGAACCGCGTAGAAGCCTTCGGCTTCGCGCTTGCTCATCCAGACGCGCTTGGAGGCGACGACGCGCAGGCCGTTGTCTTCAAATACCTTGGTGATCGCGCCCGTCAGGTTACGCTTGGTTGCGTCCGGCTTGATCATCGAAAATGTGCGTTCAATCGCCATATGTCCGTTTCCTTTTCCTTCAGAGAAAGTGGGCGGTCTTTACCCGCCCAAAGGCCCGAAAACAAGGGGGATCGACGAGATTGCGACGATCATGCCAGACATTTCACGCCGCTGTCACACTGCGGCCTCTCGCATCGTAGAGATCGAGACAACCTTCGAACCAGTCCCGCACGGGGTCGTTTTCGGCGAACAAATCCGCCCCGGTGGTAATGCGCGCCCATTGCAGGGCGCCGAAGACGATATAATCCGCAAAGAGAGGCGATGCGCCGCCGATGAAAGGCTGGAAGCTCAGCATACGCCGGATCGGCGCAAGCAATGCCGGGAAGGCTGCGATTTCCGCCTCGCGGTTCGCCACCACATCCTCGAGCGGGCGGCCGAGGGCTTTCGTGCGGCTGTCGCGGAAATAACGGCGGTCCGGCTCGTCCAGCATATTGTGGATATCGAGCACGGCAATACGGACGATGGCCGGGTGAAGCATCGTCTGCGACCAGCTTTCGACGAAACGGGCCATGGCCTTGCCGCCCTCGCCGTTGAACAGCGACGGGCGCTCCGGGTAAGCCTCGTCCAGATAAAGCGCGATCTCAAAACTGTCACTCACCAGCTCGTCACCGTCTCGCAGGATCGGCACGGTCTTCGAAAAACCATCCTCCACCGTCGGGATCACGGTGAAGGGTAAAGGCCGCTCCTCGAAATCCAGCCCCTTATGCGCCAGCGAAAGCACAGTTTTCCAGCAATGGGGAGAAAATGGCCGGGAAGTATCGCTTCCGCATAGCGAATAAAGCGTTCTGGAAGTCGTCATGGGCTGCCCTCTTCTGCAATATCGATAAAACGATATAAGAACGGCCGGGCGATGAAATCAAATCAGGATTTGTCATTCAATCGATCACAAGCGCATGTGATCCGTGAGTCTGTGCGAAGTGAAATTTTTCACTTCGCAGCGCAACAATTTTTCCCTGATTCAATCAATTTTAAAGCGTTGCTTGTAAGAATAACACCATTCAACAATCGGTTATTGCCGGTCTATTCATAATAATCTCTCGGTATTGGGGCTGTCAGTGACGACATCGGCGGGCGATAAAAAACGTGATCAGGCGCGAAGTTCTCTTGTCGTCACCAAAATTACGCAGTTCATCGCCAAGATGAACATTGCGCCTCTGCCGCGCAATTATGAATTGATCTACGAAATATTGTCCGGACACAATCCTGCCATGGGTCGCGACATTCTTGCGCTCGGCAATGCGCCACAGCAGCATGAAATCGACCTCATCGGCCAGCGGCACAATCTGCCCGGCTTTTCGCGCATCGAAGCCGAACAGATGGCAAGCGAGGCCCTCGATACACTGACGCAGATTTCCGCGCGGCTTGATGCAACCCTTCGACGCACAGAGACTTTCCTGGCCAGCCTTGAGCAGGATGAGGATGGCGAGCGGTCCGCAGCGGAGCGCTTGGTCGATTTGCTGGGCGACATCCACGAAGAGCAGACGAGCCTTCGGAATTTCATCGCCATGGGACTGGTGAAAATCCGCGAGGTTGAAAGAAACCGGGGCGAGCTTCAGGTCGCCTCGTTGCGCGACGCGCTGACGGCTCTACCAAACCGGGCCGCCTTTCTCGAAAAGCTGGACCTTCTTTTTTCAAAGGACCGGGCTGCATCCGCCACCTCGCTCGTGCTGCTGGATATCGATCATTTCCGGGAGATCAACGGCAAATACGGCTCGTCCGCCGGCAACAAGGCATTACGACGTCTCGCCGCCCTGTTTCGCAAAACCATCAAGAAAGACGATTTCGTCGCCCGTATCGGCGGTGATGAATTCGCATTTCTGTTTGCCGGCGTATCGCAAAACACGGCCGAGGCCATTGCCGAGCGGCTGCGGCAGAGCGTGGAGGCGTTGCGCTTTGCGACCGCTGGCGGCGATGGCGAACATCTGACGGTGTCGATCGGCGTCGCAGAAGTGGATGGCACCGCCACGCCCGCCGAATTTTTCGACCATGCCGAACTCGCGCTGCTTTCGGCCCGCTGCGGCGCACGCAATTGCGTCGTCGGTTATTCGCGGGAGGTGGCGCAGCATAGCCGCAACAGCTATCTGGTGCAGCTCGGCGATTGACCGTTTAATCTCGCGCGATGTGGCGCGGGCGCTCTTGCCTTGGCCAGACAGTTCGGCCAAAACGGCGCCATGATTACGATTACCAATCTTTCCGCCCGCATCGCCGGGCGTCTGCTTCTCGATCATGCCAGCGTGACGCTTCCCGCCGGTGTGAAGGCGGGCCTTGTCGGCCGCAACGGCGCCGGCAAATCCACCCTGTTCCGGGTCATCACCGGCGACTTCTCGGCGGAAAGCGGTTCGGTGACGATCCCGAAGCAGGCGCGCATCGGCCAGGTGGCGCAGGAAGCTCCAGGCACCGAAGACTCGCTGATTTCCATCGTGCTTTCCGCCGACAAGGAGCGCAGCGCACTTCTGGCGGAAGCAGAGACCGCAACCGATCCACACCGGATCGCCGAAATCCAGATGCGGCTTGTCGACATCGACGCCCATTCGGCCGAAGCGCGCGCCTCCAGCATTCTTGCCGGCCTCGGTTTCGATCACGAGGCGCAGCTTCGACCGGCCTCCTCCTTCTCCGGCGGCTGGCGCATGCGCGTTGCGCTCGCCTCCGTGCTGTTTGCCGAACCCGACCTGCTGCTCCTCGATGAGCCGACCAACTATCTCGACCTCGAAGGCACGCTCTGGCTGGAGGATTATATCCGGCGGTATCCACACACTGTCATCATCATCAGCCACGACCGCGATCTTCTCAACAACGCCGTCAATTCCATCGTGCATCTGGACCAGAAGAAGCTGACCTTCTATCGCGGCGGTTACGACCAGTTCGAGCGGCAGAAGGCCGAGGCCGACGAATTGCAGATGAAAGCGAAGGCGAAGAACGACGCCGCGCGCAAGCATCTGCAAAGCTTCATCGATCGTTTTCGTGCCAAGGCCACCAAGGCGCGCCAGGCGCAGAGCCGCATCAAGGCGCTGGAGCGCATGGGCACCGTGGCCGCCGTGATCGAGGATCATGTCCAGCCGATCACATTTCCCGAGCCGGAAAAGCAGCCCGCCTCCCCCATCGTCGCCATCAATGGCGGTGCTGTGGGTTATGAGCCGGGCAAATCGATCCTGAAGCAGCTCAATCTGCGGATCGACAATGACGACCGCATCGCGCTGCTCGGCTCGAACGGCAACGGTAAATCCACCTTCGCGAAATTCATCTCCGGCCGGCTTGCCCCCCAGGCGGGCGATCTTCGCGTTGCTCCCGGGCTCAAGATCGGTTTCTTCGCGCAGCACCAGCTGGATGACCTCGTGCCGGATGAAACGCCGGTCGAACATGTGCGCAAACTGATGCCGCTGGCGCCCGAAGCGCAGGTGCGCGCCCGTGTCGCCCAGATGGGGCTTGCGACGGAGAAAATGGCGACGGCGGCGAAGGACTTGTCCGGGGGCGAAAAAGCCCGCCTGCTGATGGGGCTTGCGGCCTTCCATGCGCCGAACCTGCTGATCCTCGACGAACCGACCAACCACCTCGACATTGACAGCCGTCGGGCGCTGATCGAGGCGCTGAACGATTATAGCGGCGCAGTCATCCTCATCTCGCACGACCGCCACCTGATCGAGGCGACGGTCGACCGGCTGTGGCTGGTGGCCGACGGCACGGTCAAGACCTTCGAAGGCGACATGGAGGAATATCGCGATATCGTCGTTTCCTCTGGCAGGAAGAAGGAAGACAAGACCGACGCCGTCCCCGATCAGGCATCCAAGGCCGATCAACGCAAGGCCAACGCGGAAAAGCGCGCCCAGCTCGCGCCGCTCAAGAAAAAGATCAATGAAATCGAATCCCTGACGGCAAAGCTTGAGAAAGTGATTCAGTCGCTCGACAAGGAGCTGGCGGAGCCGGCCCTTTATGAAAAGGCCCCTGCGAAGGCTGCCCAGAAAGTGAAGGAACGTGGTGAGGCGGCTGCAAAGCTCTCCGATGCGGAAGAGCAATGGCTGCTGCTTTCCAGCGAATATGAGGATGCGATGGCGGGCTGACGAGGCCGGGTTTGCAGTGCATCCCCTCTCCGTCCGGCGACCTCCGAGGAAGCCGCCGAACCTATTGTCGATCTTACTTCGCGTCGATCGTATTGAGGCCTTCACGCGCGCATTCGACAGCGTTTGCGCCGTTGCGACCGAAGGAGTTTCTCAGCACAGACCGGGAAAACATTCAATGCAGCGGTCACCGAATTCACCCCTGACCGCCATTGGCCTCCGCGCTAAGCGCAAGCCCTGCGCGGCTGCAATCGCGCAAGCGGTACGGCTGGGGAATAAAGATAACCCTGCCCGAAGCGAATGCCCATCTGCATGAGGAGCCGGCTCTGTTCCTCGGTTTCTATGCCTTCCGTCACCAGCTTCGCACCATAGCGCTCGGCGCTCTCGAAAGCGAGCGCGATGGCCTCCCTGAACCGCGACTGGTCGAGCCTCGACGTCATCCAGTGATCGATCTTGACCTCTTCGAATGGGAACCGCGCGAGCAAAGTGAGTGCGGCATAACCGGTGCCGAAATCATCGAGCGCCAGCCGGACGCCCGCGGCAATCAGCGTGTCGAAATTCTGCTGTACGACGTCGGTGGTCGGTATTCTGCTCATCTCCGTCACTTCGATTGAGAGGCGATGCGCCGGCACCGCCATTTCGTGCAGCAGCGCCACGACCCGGTCTGCGAAATGCGCGCTCGCAAAAGACGATGCGGAGATATTCACCGCCAGATGAAAATCCGCCTCAAGGCCCTGCAGGTCTCGAAGGTCACGCACGACGGCTTCTATCGTCGACCATTCGAATTCCACCAGCAGCCGATGGCGTTCGGCGATCTCCAACACATAATAAGGCGATAGCGCCTGCCCCCGCGCATCGACCGCGCGCAGGAGCGCTTCAGCGCCGATCATGCGGCGATTGCGCAGTTCGAATTTCGGCTGATAACAAATGGGCGGCGTGCCGGATTTGATCCAGTTGACCAGCATCTGCCGCACCGCCTCGTCCCGTGTCGCTTTCTCGGCAAAGGAGAAGGGGAAAATCTGCACCGGATGATCGCTTCCCTTCAGCGCGAGGCTGAGGTGCCTGAGGAACGAGGCCGTGTTCTGCCGGGAAAGCCTGTCCAGATTCGCCGCACCGATTTTGAGATGCGGCACCGGCCCCGCCTCCGCCAAGCGGCAAAACGTGCTCAACCCGTCATGCAGATGCATCATGAGTTTTGTGCTTTCGGACTTCTCCAGCGAAATCCCCCGCATGACGACCGCAAGCGTCGTATCGCCGAACATGAAGCTGCACGGCGTATCGGAGCTGCATAGCAGGCCGTCCTCCCTGTCGCAGATTTCACGCGCCAGCCTCGGCCAGAAAAGATCGCTCCAGTCCTCGCCCGCGCAGGCGGCGACATCGGCAATATTGACGATCTCGATCAGAATGAGGGCATGCGAAACCGCCGGCTCCTGCCGCATCATCGCTTCTATATGGTCCCTTAGGGCGCGCCTGTTGGGCAGGCCGGTCAACGAATCCGTGCGTGCCGCCGATTCGCGTTGCCTTGTCTCTTCCCGCGCTCGCGCCTCGTTGCGCAGAAGGATGAACAGGCAGAAGATCATCGGCAGGCCGACGGCGACGGCGCCCAAGGTTCGGCGGCCTATTGCACTTAAAAACAGCGACTGGTCGACCAGCCCAAGGACGAACGAGACCGAGACGGCAAGCAGCACGGCAATGAACCTGACCGCGAAGACGGTGAGGATATCCCGAATTCCCAGATCGGCGAGGCGGCGCTTGCGCATCCAGCCATACATGATGATGCCGCTGGCCGAAATGACAACCATGTCCTGCAGGGCCGCAAAAAACAGCACGGGACCGCCGAACACGAAACGCCCGGCCGCCACGAGGGACAGGCTGATCAGCCCGCCCTGCCAGGAACCAAGCACCCCCGCCAGAAACAGCAGGTCGGAGCGGATATAGGGTTTGGAGGGCAGCTTGATGAATTCGGACACCAGCAGCGTCAGCAGAAAGCCCGCCATTCCAAAGATGATGCCGTAATAGATTTTATAGCGCGGGTCCTCGAGTGCTATATTTCGCCGCACAAGAATGAGCACAGACACCATGCCAATCACGGCGGCAGCCTGAAGCAGCAGGAATGGAAGCTCGGCAGCCGATGCTGCCGCTTGTGCGGCGATCAATTCCATCATCTGCGTTCCCCGGTTATATTTTGTTCTGGCGCCGGCATTCCGGCACCTGGCCTTCACAAATCCTGCTTCTGGCAGGGCAGACTTTACAACACATCGCCAGACCTTCGCCGCCCTATGCCGAGATCGCGGATTCGACGTCGTAAATCTCCGCTGGCTCGACAATCGTTCCAATATTGCCGGAGGCGAGTACCAGCCGATCGCGGCCTTGACGCTTCGCCTCGTAAAGCGCCACATCGGCCCGGTTCACCATCTCGTATATGATTTCCCTGCCGTCACCGGAAACGGCAATGCCGAGGCTGACCGTTACGATCTCTCGTCCGTCGGGGCGGTTAAGATGGGGTATGGCCTCGTCGATCACGGCCAATCTGAGCCTTTCGCCAATGGCGAGCGCGGCGGAAACAACGCAATTATCGAGCAGAACCACAAATTCCTCGCCACCGTAACGCGCGACAAAACTTCTGTCGCCATCGTCCCTACAAAGGGCGTTGCGCAGTCTGCCGGCGACCCTGCGCAGGCAGTCGTCGCCGGCCACATGCCCCTCTGAGTCATTATACTTCTTGAAATAATCGACATCGAGAAGGATGAGCGCCCGGGGCCGGCCGCTGCCGCCCGAGGCGTGGCTCGCCGCTTCGTCAAAGCTGCGGCGGTTGCGAATGCCGGTGAGCTGGTCGGTATTGGAAAGCTGCTGAAGCTCGTGATTTGCCCTCTGGATCCTCTGCAGCAAAGTCTTTTCACGCAGCGAGGCCAGATAATCCCGCCTTTCCACCTGTTCGATACGATAGGCCGCAAACAGCGAGACGGCGCTGATGCCGACGGAACACATGATCGCCGGCAGCTTGGCCACCTCACTCGTCACGGTGACATATTCCATGCCGACGATGAAAACCGCCATGCAGCCGACCGTTCCCATGACCGCAACCGGAAACGGTTTTCGGTGTATCGTGTTCATATAGAGGACAACGGTGACGATACCCATGTAATATTCGCTCGCCGACGAGGTCCGAGCATTGGCGTAGATGAACATGATCGATGCGACGACCAACATGCAGCCCAGCCCGTGAAGGACCTCATGCGCCACCGCATCCGCCCGCTCCCTGAGCGCATAGTATCGTGCCGGAAAATAAAGAAAAAGAAGCGGCGTGATGATAAGCAGACGGACCGTCAGATCCAGCCAGATGATATCCGGCACCAGACTTAGGTCCACAAACACGTAGAGATTGTAAAGGATGACACCGAAAATCAATCCATATGTATTGAATTTCCGACTGCTTTCGTTGACTTTCCGAAGAAAGCCAGACAAACGATCATCTTCAAACAAAAACACAAAACACCTGCTTCGTAAAATATATTCAAGTGAAATCTAAAATTATTACGGATAACTGCACAATACACCGGAGAAAATTAACACTATAACTATCAAAATTCAAAAACAACACTCAATAATCCAGAAAAATATTTGAAACAATCGAATATTAATTGATCTGCGGATACACACACCGAAACTTGTTGCGATATTACGGCTTGAAAAAAGACGCGCCGCATGGAAACGATCACCTTGCTCCTTGGAGCGTTTCTGCTAGAAACTTGTAAAAATCACACTTTATCCCACGTAGCACTCAGACGGGTTCCACTTCATGTCAGCCACCAAGCTTGCCATCGTCGGCGTCGGCAAAATCGTTCGCGACCAGCATCTTCCCGCCATTGCAGGCAATCCGGATTTTGAGTTGATCTGCACCGCAAGCCGTCACGGCACCGTGGACGGCGTCGCTTCCTATGGCACCATCGAGGCCATGCTGGAGGCTGTGCCTGATATCGATGCGGTGTCGCTGTGCATGCCGCCGCAATATCGCTATGAGGCGGCTTACGCAGCGCTGAATGCCGGCAAGCATGTCTTCCTTGAAAAGCCGCCGGGCGCCACCCTTTCGGAAGTGCAGGATCTCGCTCGGCTGGCGGATTCGAAGGGCCTTTCACTGTTTGCGAGCTGGCATTCGCGTTATGCGCCCGCGGTCGAGGCTGCGAAGGCGTTTTTGGCCTCGACGACAATCGACAGCGTGCATGTCATCTGGAAAGAGGATGTGCGTCACTGGCACCCGAACCAGGCCTGGATCTGGCAGGCGGGCGGTCTCGGCGTGTTTGACCCCGGCATCAATGCGCTTTCGATCATCACCCATATCCTGCCGCGCGCGCTGTTCCTGACCAAGGCGACACTCGAATTCCCGGAAAACCGCGACGCCCCGATCGCCGCCGACCTGCATTTTTCCGATGTGACGAAAATGCCCGTCCATGCCGAATTCGACTGGCGTCAGACCGGCAAGCAAAGCTGGGATATCGTTGCCGAGACGGCCGCGGGACAGATGGTGCTTTCGGAAGGCGGTGCGAAGCTCTCGATCAACGGCGAAGAAAAGCTCTCCCAGCCGGAGCGGGAATATCCGGCTCTTTACGAGCGTTTCTCGGAAATCATCAAGGCAGGCCGTTCCGATGTCGACCTCGCGCCGTTGACCCATGTGGCTGACGCTTTCCTGCTCGGCCGTCACAAATTCGTGGATTCCTTCTACGACTGAGAAGCCGAAACGCTTGCCAAGAACGCTGATTCAAAGGGCGCGACTGACGAAACGGTCGCGCCCTGAATTTTTGGCCTCATACAGCGCTCTTCGATGCTGTGCAGCGGCCCCATGCGGTCTGCGTCCACATGAAGGGGCAAGTGCACCACCAATGCTGAGACGAGCATCAACCGCCTGTCGGCGAGGCACGGTCTCGGGTGGATCAGGCTTTTTTCTGCCAGCGGCCTTCTGGCGATTGCTGCCAATAGGTCAGGGAGTGCCCCTCCGTCTTCAGCCTCTTCCAATGGTTACGTGCCATTTCCAGCTGGTAGGCATCGTATCCGTCGAACATGAAGACGACGCGTTCATAAGCCTCCACCGCCGGCGGCTCGGCGCCATCAACGAGAAAGCGGACACTTGCCGCGTTGGCGTTCTCGCCCGACGCCGTCAGGAGAATCGGCTGATTTTGCGGTGCGGGCGAAATATCGGTGGCGTGCGGCAGGAAGCTGTCGTCACGAAAGGTCCAAAGATGCGTGTCGAGAAAATCACGGCGCTCCTCGCCCACCGTCTGGATCGCGACCTTCCAGCCGCGTTCCAGCGATTTCTCAAGCAAGGGCGGCAGCGCGTCCTCCAGCTTCGATTCCGTCAGGTGGTAGAACAGAATTTCAGTCATTCGCAGACGCGCGGCTCCGCTCGCTTCAATCTTCGTAATGGGCGCGAACGAGTTCGTTCAGAAGACGCACACCATAGCCCGAGCCCCAGGACTGGTTGATCTCGGTCAGCGGCGAGCCCATGGCGGTGCCGGCGATATCGAGGTGCGCCCAGGATGTTTCGCCCACGAAACGCTTGAGGAACTGCGCAGCGGTGACGGAACCCGCAAGGCGGCCCGAGCTGTTCTTCATGTCGGCGAATTTGGAATCGATGATCTTGTCGTAATCCTTGCCGAGCGGCATGCGCCACAGTTTTTCCGCCGTCACATCGCCCGCCTGCGTGAGGCGCGCTGCAAGTTCGTCGTCATTGGAGAAAAGACCGGCCTGAAGATTGCCGAGCGCAACCGTGATCGCGCCCGTCAGCGTGGCGAGGTTCACCATGAATTTCGGGTTGAAGCGATCCTTCGTGTACCAGAGCGCATCGGCCAGAACCAGCCGGCCTTCGGCATCGGTATTGATGATCTCGATGGTCTGGCCGGACATGGAGGTGACGATATCGCCGGGGCGCTGGGCATTGCCATCGGGCATGTTCTCGACCAGGCCAATGACGCCGATCACATTCGCCCTGGCCTTGCGGGCCGCCAGCGTGTGCATCAGGCCGGTAACGGCCGCAGCACCACCCATGTCGCCCTTCATATCTTCCATATTGAGGCCCGGCTTCAGCGAAATACCACCGGTATCGAATACGACGCCCTTGCCGACAAAGGCGATGGGCTCATCCTTCTTTGAACCGCCGTTCCATTGCATGACCGCCAGCCGCGGCGGACGGGCCGACCCCTGCGCCACGCCCAGAAGCGCGTTCATGCCGAGCTTTTTCAGTTCCTTCTCACCGAGGACTTCCACCTCGACGCCAAGCTTGCGCAGCTCTTCGGCCTTCTCGGCAAATTCGACAGGTCCGAGAATATTCGGCGGGAGGTTGACGAGATCACGCGCGAGAATCACACCGTCCGCGACCGCTTGCGACACGGCAAAGGCCTTCTCGGCCTCCTTGTGAGCGGCGGTGACAATGACAACCTCGACCTTCTTCGGCGCCTTCTCGTCGTCCGACTTCTTCTTGGTCTTGTAGGCATCGAAACTATAGGCGCGCAGCAGCAGGCCAAGCGCGAAATCACCTGCCGCCCGTGCGCCAACCTCGACACTCGGTGCGTCGAGATAGATAACGACCTTTTCCGCCTTCTTGAAATGGGCGGCCGCAGTACCGCCAGCACGCAACCAGTCGTGCGCAACCAGTTTGGATGGTTTGCCAAGACCGATGACAAGCAATCGATCGGCGGCGGAACCCTGCGGTGCGATCACATCGAGCGTCGCCATGGATTTTGCGGAAAAACCTGCGATCTTCGCCGCCCTTTCGATCACACCGCCCGGATCGGCCTCGGAGGCGCCGGCGACGGCCTGAGCCTCACCCGAGGCCTGCAGCACAACGGCGAGCGCATTTTCCAGCACGGCGGAATTGGCGAAAGAAATATCGAATTTGGCGGACATGTTTTCCTGCTCTTCTTCTACGACTTGCACGATGCGCATGATCATGGCCTTTTCGGCCCCGGGCGCAACCCTTGCATTCTTTAAAGCCCCACAGTCGTTAAAGGAAAGGCATTTTTGTGGAATGCGAAATCACGTCATGAAACCGACAGCTTGTTTCACAAAAAGACACAGGCAGCGGAAAAATCGTCGCGCAAAACATATTTGTGAGCGCGCCGGAATAGCCAATTGCAAACGATGCGATTAGATAGACGAAAATTCGGCGAGCGATCGCACGTAAAAACAATGTCGAACAGGGCCGTATGAAGCTTCTCGAGAACTATATCCTGCGGCGGACAACGCAGATGTTTCTGGTCGCGCTGCTGCCGGTGCTGGCCATCATCTGGACGATCCAGGTTCTCCAGAGAATCAATCTCGTCACCGATACGGGCCAGTCGATGGGTTCCTTCATGGCGCTCGCGACCATGATCCTGCCGACGCTGATCCCAGTCGTCCTGCCTTTTGCGCTTGTCATCGGCATTACCCAGATTTTCACGACGATGAACAACGATTCCGAGCTTGCCATCATTGATGCGGCCGGATCGCCGCGGTCGGTGATGTATCGCCCGGTTCTCATTCTGGCCGCCGTTCTGAGCGCCTTTTCCTTCACCATCACCAATTTCATCGAGCCGCCCGCACGCAGCTCCGCCCGGCAGATGGTGGCCGCCGCCTATGCCGACCTCCTTTCCTCGGTGATCGAGGAAAAGACTTTCCGCACCATTCAGGATGGTCTTTACGTGCAGATCGCCCAGCGGCAGGGCCGTATTCTCAAAGGCCTGTTCGTCGCCGACCGCCGCGATCCGAATTTCGACCTCATTTATTACGCCAAGGAAGGCATGATCGATGAAAGCGGCACGTCGCTCACCATGCGCGACGGTGAAGTGCAGCAGAAGACGCCGGACGGCAAGGTCTCGATCGTCAAGTTCCTGTCCTATGCCTTCGATCTTTCGACCATGTCGGAGAAGCAGGATTCCGAGCCGTCGCTCTCTCCGGGCGACGCCAGCCTCGGCTTCCTTCTCGCGCCCGACGAGAACAATGCGAGCTACAAGCGCTCACCGGAAAACTTCCGCAGCGAGTTGCACAAGCGTCTCTCGGACTGGATGTTCGCCTTCTCCTTCGCGCTTATTTCGCTGGTCATCGCCGCCGACGCCCGTTCGCACCGCGAGGCGCGCCTGCATCCGATGGTGGCCGCACTGGTGACGGCCTTCATGCTGCGCTGGCTTGGTTTTTACGTCACCAATCAGGTCAAGCAGAGCGCGGCCTTCATTCCCCTGGTTTATGCCGTGCCGGGCCTTAGCGGCGGCGCTGCCGCCTTCATTCTGCTGACCGGCCGAAAGCCGAAAATGCCGACAATCCTCGCCGATGCGATGGGTCGTCTGCGCCGTCTGTTTTCCAGCCGGATGGCCAAAAACTCTGGGAGCGGCAACGCATGATTTTCAACACGCTCTCCCGGTATTTCCTGAAGCGATATCTGATCACCGCCGTCTGGTTCGTGCTCGGCGTATCTTCGATCATTTACCTTGCCGATTTCAGCGAAACGGCACGGCGCATGTCCGGCCTGCCCGGCTATTCCGTTCCGGCCGCCCTTGGCCTGACGGCGCTTCGCCTGCCGCTGATCCTGCAGCAGACCGTGCCCTTCATCGCGCTTTTCGTCGGCATGACGACGCTGATCTCGCTCAACCGGCGTTATGAGCTGGTGGTGACGCGCGCCGCCGGCATTTCCGCCTGGCAGTTCATCCTTCCGTTCGTGCTCGGCGCGGTTTTCATCGGCATCCTGTCGGTCACGATCCTGAACCCCATCGCGGCATGGGGCCAAAACAAGTCGCTGGCAATGGAAGCCGGCCTGCGCAACGAAGCGGGCGGCGGCCGCCAGCAGGAGATCGTTCCGTGGATGCGCCAGTCGAGCGGCGGCAAGGATACGATCATCGGCGCCAAGAGCTTCGAGGACAACGGAACGCTGCTTCTCGACGTGGTTCTGATCGACATCGACAAGGACGGAAACATCGTCTCGCGTAAGGATGCGAAGTCGGCTAAATTGGAAGATGGTTACTGGCTTCTTAACGGCGTTTCGGAAACGCGCGCCGGGCATGTGTCAGTTCGGCAAGAGAGCATGCGGATCAGTACCAATTTGAGACGGGAATTCGTCCAGGAACGCATGACGCAGACGGAAACCGTTGCTTTCTTTGACCTTTCTCACAAGATCGAAGTTGCAAAGTCCTTTGGACTATCTTCAAAGGCGCTTGAGACGCAGTATCATTTTCTGCTATCGACGCCCCTGCTTCTGGTCGCGATGACCTTGATCGCCGCGACCGTTTCATTAAAGTTCAGCCGCTTCGCCCAATCGCGCTCCGTGATTCTGGGTGGAATCGTTTCCGGCTTCGTGCTTTATGTAGTAACCGTGCTCGTAAGGGCATTCGGGAGTGGTGGTGTTGTCCCTCCCACCGTCGCGGTCTGGGTTCCAGTCATCGTGGCGTTGGCTTTGGGGGCAACCATTCTGCTTCATCAGGAGGACGGCTAGTGGCGGTAATTGACCGCGGGAATATCAGGCGGCTTTGGACGGCCCTTCTGACAGGTGCCGCTGTGTGCGCGTATTTGGCATCCAGCCCGGTCGCTTTCGGCCAGGATGGTTTGCTTGCGTCGGCAAGCCAAGACGATTCGAAACTCCTGCTTACAGCAAATGAACTGACCTATAATCGCGATTCCCAGCGCGTGATTGCGAAGGGCGTCGTTCGCATGAAATATTCGGGCTACCGCATGGTGGCCCAACAGGTGGAATACAACCAGCAGACCGGCCGCGTGATCGCCCATGGCAACATCGAGCTGATCGAGCCGGGCGGCAACAAGATTTATGCTGACGAGATGGACGTGACCGATGACTTCGGTCAGGGCTTCGTCAATGCCCTGCGCGTTGAGACAACGGATAACACTCGTATTGCGGGTGAAAGCGCCGAGCGTCTCGAAGGCGACCGGATGGTTCTCTACAACGGCGTCTACACCGCCTGTCTGCCCTGCGCCGAACGGCCCGAAAAGGCGCCGCTGTGGCAGGTCAAGGCCGAGCGCGTCATTCAGGACGGCAAGACCCATACGGTGCGGCTGGAAAAGGCTCGCCTTCAGCTTTTCGGCCACTCGATCGCCTATCTGCCGTTCCTCACGGTTCCGGACAACACAGTGAAGCGTAAATCGGGCTTCCTGTTCCCGCAGATGAGCTTGACCAACAAGCTTGGTTTTGGCCTTGGCGTTCCCTATTTCCAGGTTCTTTCCGACACGTCGGATTTGACCATCACGCCGACCTACTACACCAAGCAGGGTCTGTTGCTGCAGGGCGAATTGCGGAACCGTTTCGAAAGCGGCATGCATACGTTGACGATTGCCGGCATCAGCCAGCAGTCGTCTGACACCTTCAACGCCGGAACGAGTGACGCGTTGAACGATCAGCGCGGCATGGTGGCAACCAAGGGTGATTTCAGCATCAACCCGCGTTGGGCTTTCGGCTGGGACGCCATGGTGCAGTCCGACAACAACTTCTCGCGCACCTATAACCTCAAGGGCTACAAGAACGACGTCCAGACCAACCAGATTTATCTGACGGGCACTGGCGAGCGTAACAGCTTTGAGGCCCGTGGTTATTATTTCAACGTTCAGGACACGGATAATTCGGAGCTCAAGGAACGCAAGCAGGCGATCGTTCATCCGGTCGTAGACTATCGTTACTTCCTGCCGGATCCGATCTATGGCGGTGAACTGTCGCTGACCACGAACTTCACGAGCATCAGCCGTTCGACGCAGGATTCCTACGCGATGGGCGGCTTCCCCCGCTTCAACGGTCTGGAAGGCTCTTATACGCGCTGGACCACGGAAGCGGAATGGAAGCGCACCATCACGATGGATAGCGGTCTTCAGATCACGCCGATCCTTGCTGCGCGCGGCGACGCGCTGTGGACCGACATGAATGCGGCAAGCTTCACCTCCGGCGGTACATCCTATGCCTATGAAGGCATGATCCATGACGATGCTGCCCTGCGTGGCATGGTCACCGGTGGCCTTGAGGTGCGTTATCCCTGGTTGTTCACGGCCCTCAACAGCAGCCACGTGATCGAGCCTATCGCGCAGATTTTCGTTCGGCCCAACGAGCAATATTCCGGTCGTTTCCCGAACGAGGACTCGCAAGCCTTTGTGTTCGACGCTACCAACCTCTTCGAGCGCGACAAGTTCTCCGGCTTCGACCGTATCGAAGGCGGTACGCGTGCCAATCTCGGCTTCCGCTATAACGGCACGTTCGACAATGGTTACGGCATTCGTGCCATTGCCGGCCAATCCTTCCATCTGGCGGGCGACAATTCCTTCGCGTCTTACGATCTAGTCAATGCAGGCGCTAATTCCGGCCTCGAATCCGACCGTTCGGATTATGTCGCCATGGCCGCTTTCGATGCGCCGATCGGACTCTCGCTCTCGTCGAGCCTGCGTCTCGACAAGGACGATTTCGACATCAACCGCTCGGAAACCGGTATCAGCTATTCGGACCGTCGCCTTACCGGCAAGCTCAGCTATACGCAGGTCAAGGCACAACCGAAATATGGCTATAACGAAGACCGCGACATCATTCAGGCGTCCGGCACGCTGCGCATGGACGACAACTGGTCGCTTTTCGGATCGATCAATTACGATCTGAACGGGAAGTTTGCCGCTGAACGCCGTATCGGTATTGCCTATCAGGATGAGTGCACAATCCTGACGGTCAGCTATTCGGACGAAGGCAATATCAATTCCAGCCGTCAGGCCGCCAATGACTGGTCGATCAATGCGCGTCTGGCCTTCCGCACGCTCGGCGATATCAGCATCGGCTCAGCCAATGAGGACTGGAACGACATGGATATCGGCTGGAAGCCAAACAACTACTGAGTTTAGAGGCAGGTTACGCAGCATCGTGACCTGCCTTTTTACCATTTGGCCAGTAAAGCCACGGTTTCGCCGCAACAACACGCCAATGTCGGCCGCACATGGAACCTATCGGGTTTTCTTTCAACAAACCGACACATTGCCGTCTTGCGGATCGCGATGATATATACGTGGCAAATTCGCGGTGCGGACGCACAGGTGCAGGTCTGAAAGCGGGAAAGTTCAATATTCCCCCATCAGGCAGAACAGATTGGCGGGACAGGGCAACAGGACCCTGCCCGACGAAAGGGAGAAGGATATGATGAATTTCGGAAAGACGGCTTTGCGTGGCGCTGCTTTCGCCTTTGCGATATTCGCCGTTCCCATGGCCGTTGTGCCCTATACCGGCCAGGCCTTCGCCGATAGCACCGTCAAGATCGTCGTCAACAAGACACCCATCACCAACGACGATATTGCCAAGCGCGTCGCCTTCCTCAAGCTGCAGCGCCAGTCCGGTAATCTCAATGAAAAGGCGCGTGAGCAGCTTGTCGATGAAGCGCTGAAGCGCGAGGAAATCGCCCGCGTCAAGATGTCGGTCAGCACCGACGATGTCGATGCGGCCTTCGCGCGCTTTGCCGGCAACAACAAGATGAGCCCGCAGCAATTGACGAAGGTGCTTGCGCAGGCGGGCGTCGGCGCCGACCATTTCAAGGCCTTCATCGCCGTTCAGATGAGTTGGCCGCGTCTTGTCAACGCTCGTTACGGCGCACGCGGCAAGATGTCGACGCAGGATCTCGTTACCCGCCTGAAGGAACGTGGCGACAAGCCCGTCACCACGGAATATTTTCTGCAGCAGGTTATCTTCGTGATACCGGAATCAAAGCGCAAGGCCATTACCGGCAAGCGCAAGGCTGAGGCTGAAGCCTCGCGCAAGCGTTATCCCGGCTGCGACCAGGCTATGAGCTTCGCCGCGACCATGCGTGATGTTGCGATCAAGGACCTTGGCCGCATTCTGGCGCCGGAGCTGCCGGAAGACTGGAAGGCGCTGGTGGAGAAGACCAAGGAAGGCGGCACCACCGGCACGCGCGTCACCGAAAAGGGCGTCGAATATCTGGCCATCTGCAAGCAGCGCCAAGTTTCCGACGACTATGCGGCGGAAATGGTGTTCAAGTCCGAAGATCTGATGAAGGCCAAGGACGGTGAAAATCCGAACGAAAAGAAATACATGGATGAGCTGCGCAAGAAGGCGCAGATCGTCAACACCTGATATTGATACGAGAGCCGGGCCTTTCCGTGACACATGCATCCCTGCCGCTTGCCCTGACCCAGGGAGATCCAGCCGGTATCGGCCCCGATATCGCCATCAACGCCTGGGCAAAGCGCCGGGAGAACGGCGTGCTGCCATTTATCTTCATCGGTGACCCCGACGTGGTGGCTAGCCGTGCGGCGCTGATCGGCGTGACGGTCAATATCGAGACCTGCGATCCGGAAGGCGCCGTTAGCCTGTTCGAGCGGGCTTTCCCCATCCTTCCCCTTCCTGTCGGGTTTGACGTGCAAGCGGGTCAGCCGCATGTCGGCGCTGCCCACGCGACGATCAAGGCCATCGAGATGGCCGTTTCCCTGACGGTTGAAGGCAGGGCTGCGGCCGTCGTCACCAATCCGATTGCGAAATCCGTGCTTTACGAAGCCGGTTTCGGCTTTCCCGGTCATACGGAATTTCTGGCCGATCTCGCCCTGCGCCTAACCGGCAAGCAGGTGATGCCGGTAATGATGATTGCCGGTCCCAAGGTTCGGGTCGTGCCGGTAACCATCCATATTCCGATAAAGGACGTGCCGGCTGCCCTCAGTGAAGAATTGATCGTCACGACCTGCCGGATCATTGATACCGATCTGCGGGAAAAATTCGGCATTGAGGCGCCGCGTCTGGCGGTTGCCGGCCTCAACCCGCATGCGGGGGAAGATGGCGCACTCGGCAGCGAGGATCGCGATATCGTTCACCCGGCGACCATGCGGTTGCGGAAGGACGGGATCGATGCCTTTGGCCCCCTGCCCGCCGACACCATGTTCCACGATGCCGCCCGCAAGCGTTATGACGTGGCGGTGTGCATGTATCACGATCAGGCGCTCATTCCGGCCAAGGCGCTCGGCTTTGACGATTCCGTCAATGTCACGCTTGGCCTGCCCTTCATCCGCACCTCGCCCGACCATGGCACCGCCTTCGGCATTGCCGGCCAGGGCATCGCTAATGAGGCGAGCCTTGTGGCGGCGCTGAAGATGGCGGCGGACATTTCGCTCCGCAGCCGGGCCAACACATAATGGCGGCCATCGACGGACTGCCGCCGCTGCGCGATGTCATCCAGCGCCACGGGCTCGACGCGAAGAAATCGCTCGGACAGAACTTCCTGTTCGACCTCAACCTCACCCAGAAGATCGCCCGTACGGCCGGGCCGCTCGAGGGGGTGACGGTGATCGAGGTCGGCCCCGGCCCCGGCGGCCTTACCCGCGCCATTCTGTCACTTGGTGCGAAAAAGGTCATCGCTGTCGAGCGCGACAGCCGCTGTCTGCCCGTTCTTGCGGAAATCGAAGCGCATTATCCCGGACGGCTCGAGGTTATCGAGGGCGACGCGCTGAAGACGGATTTCGAGGCGCTGGTTCCCGCCGGCGAGCCTGTGCGCATCATCGCCAACCTGCCTTACAATGTCGGCACGCAATTGCTGGTCAACTGGCTGCTGCCGAAGGCGTGGCCGCCCTTCTGGCTCTCCATGACGTTGATGTTCCAGAAGGAAGTGGGCCAGCGCATCGTGGCCGAAGAAGGCGATAATCACTACGGCCGCCTCGGCGTTCTCGCTGGCTGGCGCACCGTTTCCGAAATGGCCTTCGACGTTCCGCCCCAGGCCTTCAGCCCGCCGCCGAAGGTGACTTCGACGGTCGTGCACCTGTTGCCGAAGGACAAGCCGCTGCCCTGCGATGTCGCCAAGCTTGAAAAGGTGACAGAAGCCGCCTTCGGCCAGCGCCGCAAGATGCTCCGCCAGAGCGTGAAAAGCCTTGGCGGCGAAACGCTGCTGGAAAAAGCCAGGATCGATCCCACACGGCGAGCGGAAACGCTGTCGGTGGAAGAATTCGTGACGCTGGCGAACTGCCTGTAAATCCGTCGTGTAATGTGCCATTCCGAGCAGCGGGACACGGGTTCGCGGAGACTGCGAATAAAGGAACAAGCGCGTGGAGAGTGCCGGTTTTCATTACAAGCTCGACATTCCCGCTGAAACGCCCGACTGCGCGGTTGTCTTGCTGCATGGATCGGGGCGAACGGAAGACGATCTCATTTCTTTTGGCCGCGCCGTCTTTCCCAAGGGTGTCTTATATGCGCCGAGGGGCGCTGTTCCCTGGGAGAATGGTTTCGCGTTTTTCCGCCGAAAGCCCGACAGACAGCTTGATATTGACGCCCTCAAACATCAAGCAGCCAGACTATGCCGGTTTGTCACCATGGTCTTTCAGCAGACGGGGCAAAGACCCTTTCTCGTCGGATACTCCAACGGCGCGATCATCGCCGCTGAAACGATATGTCAGGACCGTCATCTATCGAAAGGCACCATTCTGCTTCGCCCGCTATCGCCGAGAAAGGACCAGTCTTTTCCGAGCCTGGCAGGATATCCCATACTCCTGCTGGCGGGCGTGCGTGACGACCGGCGGCAGCCTTCCGATGCTCCAGATTTGGCCGAGCAGCTGGCGTCGGCCGGAGCGGAGGTCGTTCTTGAAACGATCGAAACGGGTCATAGCTGGGCGGAAGACGCGGCGGACGAACGATTGTCACGGCAATGGCTGGCGCGCGGACTCATCGCGTAAGTCAGAGCTTTGGCTCTTCCTCCAGCAACGCCCGCACGAAATCGAACATGCCGTGGCGGCGGTCGCGGCGGACGCGTTCGGCCTTCACGATTGCTTCGACAGCCTCGAAGGCGGCCTGCAGGTCGTCATTGAGAATGACATAGTCATAGTCGCGCCAGTGCTCGATCTCGGCACGGGAATTGAGAAGCCGGGTCTTGATCACCTCTTCGGTGTCTTCGGCGCGGCGATGCAGGCGCGATTGAAGTTCGGTCATGGTCGGTGGCAGGATGAAGATCGAAACGACGTCGGCCTTCATCTTGTCCTGAAGCTGCTCGGCGCCCTGCCAGTCGATATCGAACAGCATGTCGCGGCCTGCGGCCATGGCTTCTTCCACCGGCTCGCGCGGGGTGCCGTAGAAATTGCCGTGAACCTCGGCCCATTCCAGCAGCGCGTCGCTGTCGCGCAGGCGCTCGAAATCGCGCTTGGAAATGAAATGGTAGTGGATACCGTCAATCTCGCTCTGGCGGCGCGGACGTGTCGTGACGCTGACGGACAGGCCGATATTCTTGTCCTTGTCGAGCAGGTTGCGCGCAATCGTGGATTTTCCCGCGCCCGATGGCGAAGAAATCACCAGCATCAACCCTCTGCGGGCAATCGTGACGGGAGAATTATTCACCGGGGCCATGGGTCTACTCCAGATTTTGGACCTGCTCGCGGAACTGGTCGATCACCACTTTCAGCTCTATGCCCGCTGCGGTTACCGCACTGGCGTTCGATTTGGAACAGATTGTATTCGACTCGCGGTTAAATTCCTGTGCAAGAAAATCGAGCTTGCGGCCAACCGGCCCACCATTGGCCAAAAGCTCCCGCGACGCCTGAACATGGGCGTGCAGCCGGTCGATCTCTTCACGCAGATCCGCCTTGGTGGCGATCAGCGCCGCCTCTGCATGAAGCCGGTCACGATCGAGCCCGTGCAAGCCGTCGCCGATGAGGGCGATCTGCTGGGCGAGCCGTGCCGCAATTTGCTCGGGCTGGCGGGAAGGATCGTTTTCAATGATGTCTGCGAGCTGCTCGATCCGGTTGATGTGACCGGACAGGATGGCAAACAGCGAAGCCCCTTCGCGCTCGCGCATATCCTTCAGCTTCTCGACCGCGGCGGCGAAGCCGGCAAGCACATCATCGTTGCGCGCGGCCTGAACCTCCGCATCGTCTTCCGCCTCGCGAAAATCGACGAGCCCGCGCAGCGTCAGCAGCGTGTCGAAGCTCAGCGGCTTGTCTTCCACGACATCGCCAAGCTCCTTCTTCAGCGCCAGAACAGCCGCCAGAGCATCGCGGTTGACCACCGCCTCCAGCCGGTTTTCCGCAATCGCCAGCGTCAGACCCGCCTGGATATTACCGCGGGAAAGATGCTCGCCTGCGATTTCGCGCAGGGCCGTTTCCAGCGCTTCGAGACCGGTCGGCAGACGCAGGCGCACATCGAGCCCCTTGCCGTTCACGGACCGCAATTCCCACGCCCAGCGGTAACGGCCGGAGGTTCCTTCGCTGCGCGCAAAGCCGGTCATCGATTGCAATGTCATATCTGAAAGCCCCCCGTCATGCCTTACAAAACCGGGCCCTGTGGATCACAGAGCCCGGTCGAGATTATCAGTTGTTGGCGGGTTTCTCCGCCTCGGTTCCACCTGGCTGGCCATCCACGACAACATCGGGATTGGCGCCGGAAGCAGCCTTCTCAGCCTCGATCTTGCGCCAGCGGCGAACATTGGCGTTGTGCTCTTCAAGCGTCTTGGCAAAGACGTGGCCGCCGGTGCCGTCGGCAACGAAATAAAGGTCATCCGTGCGCCATGGATTGGCGACCGCCTCAAGTGCCGCGCGGCCCGGATTGGCGATGGGAGACGGCGGAAGGCCCTTGATGACATAAGTGTTGAACGGCGTCTGCTTCTGCAGGTCCGACTGGTAGATCGGGCGGTCCGACGGTTTGCCGTCGCCACCGAACAGGCCGTAGATGATCGTCGGGTCGGATTGCAGGCGCATGCCCTTCTTCAGGCGGTTGTAGAACACGGAGGCGACATGGGCGCGTTCGTCGTCCTTGCCGGTTTCTTTCTCGACAATCGAGGCAAGCGTCACGAATTCCTCGACGGTCTTGATCGGCAGATCGGGATCGCGCCGTTCCCAGATCATGTCGATCAGCTTGTCCTGCGCCGCACTCATCTGGTTGATGATCTCTTCGCGCTTGGTGCCGCGGGTGAAGCGATAGGTATCCGGGCGCAGGCTGCCTTCCGGCGGCAGCGTGGCGGGAAGCTCGCCGTCCAGCACTTCATCCGCAGCAAGACGTGCGAACATCTGCTTCACGGTCAGGCCTTCCGGCAGCGACACGGAATAAAGGATCGACTTGCCGGACTCCAGCAGCACCATGATGTCCTTCATCGATGCGCCAGCCTTGATCTCGTATTCACCCGTCTTCAGCGTCTGGTCCTTCTGCAGATAGCTGCCGGTCATCAGGCGGAAAACGCGGGCGTTGGAGATGATGTCATTGCGTTCGAGATTATTGGCGATCTCGATGATGCCTGCGCCGTTGCGCACTGTGAAATGGGTGTTCGTCTGGAGCGGACCGGGCTCCTGGAACGCATTGATCATGTAATAGAAAGCGGCAATGGCCAGCACACAGACGGCGACGGCCAGCGTCATCAGAAAGTTCAGGAAGATCACAAGCTGGCCGTGGGCCTTGCGGGAGCGCTTGGGCGGAGCCGGCACTTTTTCCGGCCGCAGCGCCTCCGTCGGGGATTTCGGAATGATCGGGCCGCGATTGCCTTCGCCCGCGCCGGTTTGTCCGTATGGTCCCTGGCTGTTCTGGTTCGTGTCGCTCACCGTCGGTCCTTTTCAGTTCGGCGTTGTCAGCGCTTTTTGCGCAGGTAATGCGGCAAAAACAGGTTCGGAATGCCGTCCCGCACCACATAGAGGTATCGTGAAGCCTGCTGTTCCGCTTCACGAACATCGTTTCGGACAAAGCCGATTGAGGGAGCAGCCGGCACCCGGCAAACGCTTCCCATAAAACGACTACAATAGCGGCGCGAAAACCGGAATAGCTTTCACAGGCCGCAATGCGTTCTTCAAATGAAAGAACGTCCTTTGTCAGCACCCGGTGGGAGGGCGCCAGCGGCGGCAGAGCCGCCGCGATTATGCTTCGTAACGACGCAGCACGAGGGATGCGTTGGTGCCGCCGAATCCGAAGGAGTTCGAGAGCGCCACGTCGACCTTACGCTTGCGCGCCTTGTGCGGCACGAGATCGATCTTCGTCTCCACATCGGGATTATCGAGGTTCAGCGTCGGCGGAACGATGTTGTCGCGGATCGCAAGCGTCGCGAAGATCGCCTCGATAGCGCCCGCCGCACCGAGAAGATGGCCGGTCGCCGACTTGGTGGAGGACATGGAAATCTTCGAGGCCGATTCGCCGACAAGCCGCTCGACCGCGCCAAGCTCGATCGTATCGGCCATGGTGGAGGTGCCGTGAGCGTTGATGTAGTCGATATCGTCAGGCGTGAGACCTGCGCGCTTCAGCGCCATCGACATGCAGCGATAGGCACCTTCACCGTCCTCGGACGGTGCGGTGATGTGATAGGCATCGCCAGAGAGGCCGTAACCGACGACTTCCGCATAGATCTTCGCGCCGCGCGCCTTGGCGTGTTCCAGCTCTTCCAGAACGACGATGCCCGCACCTTCACCCATGACGAAACCATCGCGGTCACGGTCATAAGGGCGCGAGGCCTTCTGCGGATCGTCATTGTGTTGTGTGGAAAGCGCCTTGCAGGCGGCGAAGCCGGCGAGCGCGATGCGGCAGACCGGCGATTCGGCGCCGCCGGCGACCATGACGTCGGCATCGCCGAGCGCGATCAGACGGGCGGCGTCGCCAATGGCGTGCGCGCCGGTCGAGCAGGCCGTCACCACGGCATGGTTCGGTCCGCGCAGCTTGTGGCGGATGGAAACCTGGCCGGATACGAGGTTGATCAGGCGGCCGGGAATGAAGAATGGGGAAATGCGCCGCGGGCCCTTGTCGCGCAGCGTATAGCCCGCCTCGACAATGCCCTCCAGGCCGCCAATGCCGGAGCCGATCAGAACGCCTGTCGCGATCTGGTCCTCGTCCGTTTCCGGATGCCAGTTTGCGTCGGCAAGCGCCATGTCGGCGGCAGCCATGCCGTACAGGATGAAAGGATCGATCTTGCGCTGTTCCTTGGGTTCCATCCAGTCATCGGCATTGAAAGTGCCGTTGGAACCATCGCCGACGGGAATACGGCAGGCGATCTTTGCCGGCAAGTCTTCGACTTCGAATTCAGTCACGAGACGGGCGCCGTTCTGGCCGACCAAAAGCCGTTCCCAGGTCACTTCCGTTCCGCATCCAAGAGGAGATACCATGCCGGTACCGGTGATAACGACACGCCTCATCGCCAACGCTCCGCCCTTATCCAAATCATCGGTCTTCCTGCAACACCGGGCACCATGAGATGGCACTCTCGGCAGGCTGCAGTACGTCTCAATCTTTGCTTGAAGGTTACAGGCAGCGTTATCGCAGCCCGTGACCTTTAGGACAACGGGAAAGGGTGCCTTTGCGGCACCCACCGTCTGCCTATAAAACATTGGCCCGGACAAGCCGGGCCAAGACGGGAAGATATGTCACCCTCCCGATGAAGGTCGATCAGGCCTGGGCCTTCTCGATGAACTTGACGGCGTCGCCGACCGTCAGGATCGAGTCAGCTGCGTCGTCGGGGATTTCAACGCCGAATTCTTCTTCGAAAGCCATGACCAGTTCAACGGTGTCGAGCGAATCAGCGCCCAGATCGTCAATGAAGCTGGCGCCTTCGACAACCTTGTCGGCGTCAACGCCAAGATGATCAATTACAATTTTCTTTACGCGTTCTGCGATATCGCTCATGTCGGTTTCCTCGACCTTTATTTTGAAGGGAATGCCTTGCGGCACCCTGCCCTGTTAGAAGCCCTCATGCGCCGTTCAAATCCGGCGCTGCTGGCAAACCCGTTCAACCCGTTCCAAGCTAGACATCGTCACGCAAAATCGCAACGGCTTCCTGTCTCTCCGGGACGACTGTTCACAGTCTTGGCCCGCTTAACATGGTTTCAATCGGTCGAAAAGCCTGAAAACGCGCTAAGCACAGCGTATGACAGGCAATTTCGCCGAAAACCAGTCGGCGGAGCCTTGCGGCGCCAGCTACCCAAGAAGGTGCTTAAACAGCGCCGCAATCCTTTTCATGACAGCCTTAGGCGCCGTCAGATCATAGCCATGCCGCCATTGACGTGCAGGGTCTGGCCGGTCATGTAGCCCGCCTCGTTGGAGGCGAGGTAAAGAACGGCCGAGGCGACCTCAGCGCCGGTTCCCATGCGCTTCATGGGAATGGCGCCCATGATGGCGTCTTTCTGCTTGTCGTTCAGCTTGCCGGTCATGGCGCTTTCGATGAAGCCCGGCGCCACGCAGTTGACGGTGACGTTGCGGGTGGCGATTTCCTGGGCCAGCGACTTCGAAAAACCGATCATGCCGGCCTTGGAGGCGCAATAGTTGGCCTGGCCGGGATTGCCGGTGACGCCGACGATGGAGGTGATGTTGATGATGCGGCCGAAACGGCGGCGCATCATCGGATGCGTCAGCTCACGCGTCAGGCGGAACATCGCCGTCAGGTTCACTTCGATGACGTTGTCCCAGTCCTCGTCGCTCATGCGCACGAAGAGGCCGTCCTTGGTGATGCCGGCATTGTTGACGAGGATATCGACACCTTCCAGTTCGGCTTCGGCTTTTTCGCCGAGTGCCTTTACTTCTGAGCGATCGGCGAGGTTTGCCGGGAAAATCTTGACGCGCTCGCCAAGTTCTGCCGCCAGCGCCTCGAGCTTTTCAACGCGGGTGCCGTGCAGGCCGACGGTTGCGCCCTGGCTGTGCAGAAGGCGGGCGATTTCTTCGCCGATGCCACCGGTTGCGCCGGTTACGAGAGCCTTGCGGCCTGTCAGATCAAACATGTCCTATTCCTTCTTTAGAGCTTCGGACTGAAAATGTTCAGCGCTGTTGCGCCCGATGAATGCGGCAGCCGGAGTATCCGTCTCAGCCGATAAGCGTGGCAAGAAGCTGGTCGATATCGGCAGCGCCGTTGACGGCAACGCCGTTCACCGTCTTGTCGATGCGGCGGGCAAGGCCCGTCAGCACCTTGCCGGAGCCGATCTCGTAAAGCTGCGTGACATTGTTGGCGGCGAACCATTCCACCGTCTCGCGCCAGCGCACCTGCCCCGTCACCTGCTCGACCAGCAGGGCGGCGATCTCATTGGCGTCGGAAACGGGAGCGGCGCGCACGTTGGCGATAACAGGCACGACCGGATTGTGCTTCTCGACTTTCGCCAGAGCCTCACGCATCGCTTCCGCCGCCGGCGCCATCAGCGCGGAGTGGAAGGGGGCGGAAACCGGCAGCATAATGGCGCGCTTGGCGCCCTTGTCGGACGCGATCGCCGCAGCCTTCTCGACGGCGGCCTTGCCGCCGGAGATGACGAGCTGGCCACCGCCATTGTCGTTGGCGATCTGGCAGACGCCGAGAATGGCCGCTTCTTCGCAGATTGCCGAAACGGCGTCATGCTCAAGCCCGATAATCGCCGCCATGGCGCCCTCACCCACCGGCACGGCGGCCTGCATGGCGTTGCCGCGGATGCGCAGAAGACGGGCGGTATCGGCAACCGAGAAGGTGCCTGCGGCACAGAGCGCCGAATATTCGCCGAGCGAGTGGCCGGCGACATAAGAAACCGTATCGGACAGTTTGAAACCGCGCGCTTCGAGAACCCGCATGACCGCCATGGACACCGCCATGAGGGCCGGCTGGGCGTTGGCGGTCAGCGTCAGCGTCTCTTCAGGACCGTTCCACATGATATCGGAGAGCTTCTGGTCGAGCGCCTCGTCGACTTCCTGAAACACGGCGCGCGCTTCCGGATAGGTATCCGCCAGCTCCTTGCCCATGCCGACGGCCTGACTTCCCTGTCCGGGAAAAGTGAATGCAATACCCATGGGATGTCGTCCTTCTTGTCTGGCGTTGCCTTTATTCTTGTCGACTTCCATTCACATTCCCGCCAGCGAAGTCAAGGCTTGAAGCCCCATGGCGGGCGCTCGCCAGGGGTTTTGCCGACCTGTTTTCCCCTTTTCTTTTCATCATATTTTTTCTTGCACTGCGGCAAATCCCCATTACTTTCACCCCACCTTCCAAACTATCTGGCCAAGCACCGGGACATTTCCATGAAACAAAGACTATTGGGCCGCACGGGTATTTCCGTGTCTGAAATCTGCCTCGGCACCATGACGTGGGGCACGCAGAACACCGAAGCCGACGCGCACGCGCAGATGGATTACGCCGTCGAAAACGGCGTCAATTTCTTCGATACGGCAGAACTTTATCCTACCACCCCCGTTTCCGCCGAAACGCAGGGGCGGACGGAAGACTATATCGGCACCTGGTTTGAAAAGACCGGAAAGCGCGATCAGGTCGTGCTCGCCACCAAGGTCGCAGGCTCTGGACGTGACTACATTCGTGGCGGTCGCGATATCGACGCCGCAGCCATCCGCGAGGCGGTGGACACCAGCCTCAAGCGCCTGAAGACCGACTATATCGACCTCTACCAAATCCACTGGCCGAATCGCGGCACCTATCATTTCCGTGGCGCATGGAGCTTTGACGCTTCCGGCCAGGACACCAAGCGCACGCTCGCCGAAATCACCGAAAAGCTCGAAACGCTCGGCGAATTGGTGAAGGCCGGCAAGATCCGCGCCATTGGTCTCTCCAACGAAAGCGCCTGGGGCACGCAGAAATATATCGATATCGCGGAGGCTAACGGCCTGCCGCGCGTCGCCACCATTCAGAATGAATACAACCTGCTGTACCGCAGCTTCGATCTCGATATGGCGGAAGTCGCCCACCACGAGGACGTCGGCCTGCTCGCATATTCGCCGCTGGCGGCAGGGCTGCTGACCGGCAAATACCAGAACGGCGCCCGCCCGGCGGGTTCACGCGGCAGCATCAACAAAGACCTCGGCGGTCGCCTGCAACCGCTTCAGGAAGCGCCGGTCAAGGCTTATCTGGAGCTTGCTGCCGCTCATGGCATCGATCCAGCAAAGCTCGCGATTGCCTTCTGCCTGACGCGCCCCTTCATGGCCTCCGTCATCATCGGCGCGACGACGATGGAACAGTTGAAGGTTGATATTGCGGTTGCGGATGTGACGCTGTCGGACGAGGTACTGAAGGGTGTAGCGGCGATCCACCGGCAATATCCAATGCCGATCTGACGATGCAACAGCGCGCTTTTTCGCACTCGCCCTTGCATTCCGGGCAAAAATCCGTATAAGCGCGCTGTTCACAACACCCGGTCCAATTGGCTGGTGGCTGAACGGAGGGCTGGTTCCGGTAACGGAACAGCAGGAACCATAAGGTTTTTCCGGCCTCCCGTGTCTCCGCTCTCGACCGTCTCGAACAACGCTTTTCTTGCTTTAAGGCTCACGCCTTTTCAGGAGCAGTCGTTGAGGCTTAGCGCCGTTGCCGGGTGAAGGACGAAACGCAAGAAAGGCAAAGCTTAAATGGCTCTTTACGAACACATCTTCCTTGCCCGGCAGGATATTTCTGCCCAGCAGGTTGACGCACTTGTCGAGCAGTACAAGGGCGTTATCGAATCGTTCGGCGGTAAAGTCGGACGCGTCGAGAACTGGGGTCTGAAGTCCCTCACCTACCGCATCAAGAAGAACCGCAAGGCTCACTACGCTCTCATGGACATCGACGCTCCGGCGGCCGCCATCCATGAAGTCGAGCGCCAGATGCGCATCAACGAAGACGTTCTTCGCTACATGACCATCGCCGTCGAAGCCCACGAAGAAGGCCCGTCCGCGATGATGCAGAAGCGCGATCGCGACGACCGTCCGCGCCGTGACGGCGACCGTCCGGACCGTGGCCCGCGTGAAGATCGTGGTCCCCGCGCACCGCGCGAAGGTGGCTTCGGCGACCGCGAAGACCGTCCGCGCCGTCCGCGCGAAGACCGTGCATAAGGAGAATTGACCTATGGCTGACGCATCCTCTTCCCAGGCACGCCGCCCGTTCCACCGCCGTCGCAAGACGTGCCCCTTCTCCGGCGCCAACGCTCCGAAGATCGACTACAAGGACGTTCGTCTCCTGCAGCGCTACATTTCCGAGCGCGGCAAGATCGTTCCTTCCCGCATCACGGCCGTTTCCCAGAAGAAGCAGCGCGAACTCGCCCAGGCGATCAAGCGCGCCCGTTTCCTCGGCCTGCTGCCTTACGTCGTAGCATAATGAATTGAAGCGAGGCTGCGTTTTGGCGCGGCCTCGCTTTATCTCAATCCTTCCGCGTTGGGCGCGGATCGATACCAAAAAACCCATGTTGGGGATGAGGCTCCAAGGAGCGATCCTCTAACTGCTTAAGTTTCAGCAGGACAGCGACGTGCAGAAGTTGAATCAGACAGTGCTGATCTCCGGCGTTCTCGCCGGCATATGCGCCGCGTTTTTAACGCTTGGCGCAACGGCACAGTCGTCGCTTTCTTTCCTGCTTTATGCCGGTTCCGCCATGCCGATTTTCATCGCCGGCATGGGCTGGGGCAACCGCGCCGCCATTATCGCAATCATCACCACGGCCATCATCGGTGGTTTGGTCATGTCGCCGCTTTTCGCACTGACGATTGCCATCTTCACGCTGATTCCGGCGGGCTGGCTTTCGCATCTCGCCAATCTGGCGCGCCCGGCCTCCGAACTCGGCGGCCCGGATGATCTGCTTGCCTGGTATCCGCTGTCCGGCATCGTGCTGCATCTGTGCATTCTGGTTTCCGTCGCCGTCGTCATTCTCGGCTGGATGATCGGTTACGGTCCCGATCTCGTCGCGCGCATGGTCGATGTGATGATGACCTCGGTTCAGAGCCGCGAACCCCTGTTCGAGCCCAATGTCGAGGCGCTGGCGCAAACAAAGACCCTGTTGGTGCTGATGCTGCCGATCGTTCAGGGCGGCCTCTGGGTCATCCTTTTGTTTGCCGCCTATTATTTCGCGACGCGAGTGGTCGGCACCTTCGGCAAGGGTCTTCGCCCGCGCGAGGACATCGCTTCGGCACTGCGCATGCACCGCAACGCCATCTTCATTTTCCTCGCTGGCATCGTCGCCATGTTCCTTGGCGGCGTCGCGGCCATGGTCGGAGCGGTCATCTGCGGCACCTTCGGCGCGGGCTTCCTGATGGCGGGTTACGCCTCGCTGCACAAGCGCGCGCGTGGAAAGGACTGGCGTCTGCCGGTTCTCATTCTCGCATATCTCTCGGCGGTCTTTGTCTTTCCGCTGTTCATCATTCTCGTGTTCGGCCTGAGCGACGTGCGCAGCACGATCTCTCTTACTCCGACGCGGAAAACCGACAATACGAACGAAACCAACAACTAGAAAGGATCAAGAAGATGGACGTTATTCTTCTCGAACGCATCAACAAGCTCGGCCAGATGGGCGAAACCGTCAAGGTTCGCGACGGCTATGCCCGTAACTTCCTGCTGCCGCAGGGCAAGGCGCTGCGCGCCAATGCTGCCAACAAGACCCGTTTCGAAACCGAGCGCGCAACGCTCGAAGCCCGTAACCTCGAGCGCAAGTCGGAAGCCCAGAAGGTTGCCGAAGCCCTCGAAGGCAAGTCCTTCATCGTCGTCCGTTCGGCTGGCGAAACCGGCCAGCTCTACGGTTCTGTCGCTGCTCGCGACGTCGTCGAAATCCTCGGCGCCGAAGGCTTCAACATCGGCCGCAACCAGGTTGAGCTGAACACGCCGATCAAGACCATCGGTCTGCACAACGTTACCCTGCACCTGCACGCCGAAGTCGAGCTGCAGGTCGAGCTGAACGTTGCCCGTTCGGCTGAAGAAGCAGAGCGTCAGGCCAAGGGCGAAAGCCTCACCTCCGCTGACGCCATTTACGGCGTTGACGAAGACGCGCTGCGTCCGGAAGATTTCTTCGACCCGGAAGCTGACCGCGACGGCGACGACGAATAAGATCTGGCCTAACGGTCAAAGGAAAACCCCGGATGGCGACATCCGGGGTTTTTTGTTTGTTGTGTTTGTAGAGGGGGGTATCCCTCCGCAAACTCAACGCCCACTACCTCGCCGCCGTCTCCGTGCGCTCAGGCGCCTTGCTCTTGTCCACATGCACCACCACCGACATGCCCGGAGAAAGCTCCGCCGTCAGGGGCTGATCGGCATCGATCGCGATCCGTACGCCGAGGCGCTGGGCGATCTTTACGAAATTACCCGTCGCATTGTCAGGCTTGATAACGGCGAATTCCGAACCCGTCGCGGGCGAGAACCGTTCCACATGGCCGGTAAGCTTGCGGCGATGCAGCGCGTCCACCGAGATCGTCACCGGCTGGCCAACCTGCATGCCGGCGAGCTGGGTTTCCTTGAAATTGGCGATAACCCAGACATCATGCGGCACAACGGCCATCAGCTGCGTGCCGGCGGTGACATATTGGCCAGTGCGCACGCCGATTTCGCCGAGCCTGCCATCCACCGGCGCGTGGATTTCGGTATTGGCAAGATCGATCCGGGCGAGTTCGACGGCGGCTTCGGCATTGGCGACGGCTGCCTGCAGCGAGCTGCGGTTGACGATGATCGTCTGCAAATCCTGTCGCGACACTTCCAGCGCCGCCTTTGCCTGCGACAGCGATGCCCTCGCCTTTTCCAGCGCGGCATGAGCTTCTTCCTGGAGGCTTGAGGTTCCTACCCCGCTTTTGATGAGATTGTCCTGCCGGTCGGAGGCGAGCTGCGCCTGTTTCAGCGAGGCCTGCGCGCTGTCAACCGCCGCCTCGCTGGAGCGAATATTGGCATTGGCCGCATTTTCCTGCTGGCGGGAATTGTCGAGTGCCGCCTTATGGGTATCGAGCGTTGCTTCCGCCTGGGCCTGTTTCTGGCGATAGATGCGGTCGTCGATCTTCGCCAGCAGGGTGCCCTGCTTGACTTCCTGATAGTCCTTCACCGGAACATTCACCACATAGCCACTCACCTGCGGGCTCATCGTCGTGACATAACCCCGCACGAAGGCATTGTCGGTCATTTCGACGGTGGAAAGGAACGGCGGCAGCCGCCAGGCGTAAAGCACCAGCGCCACACCGGCGATGCCGCCGAGCAGCACGAGAATGGAAACGGGGGTAAAAAACTTCTTCAGCATGATGTCACTCTTGGATGTTCAAGACTGTGTCGCTGGCGCAGCACCGGCATTTCCCGAAAGGAGTGGCCAGATGCGTCGCCAGGCAAGATGGATTAAAAGGAAGGCAAGCGCCAGCGCCGAGACAACGGCGATCAGCAGGAACGTATCGTTATAAGCAAGCACATAGGCTTCCCTGCTGACCTGCTGACCGAGCAGCGACAGCCCCTCGGCCTTCAGCAATGCCGGATCGGTGATGACATGACTGTAAGCGCCGGAAAGTTGCGAGACGCGCTGGGCGACTGCGGGATTGGTGAGCAGGATATTTTCCACCAGAATATTGGAGTGGAATTTTTCCCGCAGCGTCACGAAACTGCCGAGCAGGCCCGTCATCAACATCGATCCGGTAATCTGCGTAAACAGGAAGATGGTGATGAAATTCACCAGATAGGGTGTGCCCCTTGCAATCGCTGCGCCAAAACCCTTCGCCATGACAGGCGGCAGGAACATGGCGGCGCCGAACGCAATCATCATCTGGCTGAGATACATTTGCTCCGGGCGGGTCAGATTGGTGGACTGACTGTCCATAAAGGACCCGGCGGCAATCAGCGTCAGCGCAATGACATGGGCCGTATCGACATATTTCGTCAACATCAACCAGGCGCAGGCCGCCCCGCCCAGGAGGGTCGCCAGCAGCACCAGCGCATAAAGCGGAATTGTCTGATCATTGAGCAGGCCGAGCTGCTGGTAAAAGCTGACGGCCGTCGAGGATTGTTCAGACGATACCGCTCTATAGACCAGCAGGACCGCGATGGCGTGCAGGTTGGTTTTGGAGAAAATCCAGCGCAGGTCGAGAAGCGGGTTCTGGCGCGGCAATTCGATGAAAGCCATCAGTGTCAGAAGAGCAATGGATGTCGCCAGCAGCGCACCGAGCCACCAGGTCTCGAACCACCAATAGAACCGGCCCAGCGTCAGCATCACCGCGAGGCAACCGAGACCGCCAGCAAACAGGAGATAGCTTAGAATATCCATGCGCTCGATGACTTTCGCGCGCGGCGGCGGCGTGACCTTGAGGACGTAGATCATGGCAAGCGAGATCAGCGCAAAGCCGACTTCCATTGAATAGAGGGCGTTCCAGCCGTCAATCGCCAGCAGCGAGGGTGAGACCATGCGCGCAATCGGCGCGGACAGCAGGGTTCCCGTCAGCGCAATGCTGAAGCCGAGCGAGAATTTTCGCGCGGGCGGAAAAGCTTCTAGTATATAGAGGAAGCCGAGCGAGGAAATCGGTGCGGCGGCCATGCCGCTGATGAAGCGGATGACGATCGCCGAATGCAAATCGGTGACGAAAAGATTGAGGCAGTTGGCGATGACAAAGGCGACGATCGAAAGCTCGGCGAAGGGTCGCAGGCCATATTGCGCCCTGACCTTGAACAAAGCGATGGAGAAGGTGGCATAGGGCGCCATATAGGCCGCCGAAAGCCAGGCCACCTCAGCCACGGTTGCGGAAAACTCGCCCTGCAGCTGATAGAGATTGGCCATGACGAGGTTCATGCCGAGACCCTGCGTGATGAAAAAACACAGCCCAGCGAAAATGAAGCAGAGCCGCAGCCACAGCGGCCGATCCGGCTGAACGGGCGCGGCAAGCGTTGGTTCCGGTTCCGCAGCTGTCGCAGAAACGACCGCAGGCGTCACATTCGCCTGCTTCTCCGCCGTATCCGGCTCCTGGTTAAGCCTCACATCGTGATCATTCTGCGATACCACGGTGCTCATGCCTGCCCCCTTCCCGAAGCGAGATTTTGCAGGTTGGCCGACAGGCGGCGCATGACATCCAATGCCATCGCCAGATCCTGCGAGGAAATATCGGCGGCAATCTCGGAACGCAGCGACTTTGCCATCGCCTGCACCGTCTCCGACGTTTTCTCGCCTTCCGCCGTCATGTGGATGCGTTTGGCGCGGCGGTCGTTCTCATCGGAACGGCGTTCGATGAGGTTTTGCTTCTCCATGCCGTCGAGCACGCGCACCAGGGTCGGCGTCTCGATTTCCATTTCCTCGGCAAGTTCCGTCTGCGTCAGCGGACCTCGGCGAGAAAGGGCGAAAAGCGCCCGCGCGCGGGCCAGCGTCAGGCCGCTTTCCCCCACCCGCGCATCGAAAAACGCGCGCAGTTTGCGGGTAAAAGCGGAGACTTCATCCAGAAGCTGTTCCTTGTCGGTCTCGCGGGACATGTCAGTAAGCCTTATAATTAGCACACTACTTATTTTCTACCTATTTATTCGTAAGGCTGACGAATTTCAAGGTTCTTTCACGCCGGGTCTGCCATGCGGTAAACTCATGGCAGCGAATCACGTTGCCGCGAATTCCGGGCCGGTAATTTTTCCCGCCCCTTGTCTGCGCCCCCTGTGGATTGCTGGGGACAACTGAAGATGTGATCGAGCGCAACGGGGCAGACGTCACCCTGCCATGGAGTGTTGCAACAATATCATTGACTGCCATGCCCCAGGAAGCCAAAGCCTGAGGTGTAAGAAAAGGCAAAGGGAGATCGCGCAAACCATGAACGACGCTGTGAGAAAGATCACCCCCGCGCAACCGGCGGAACCGCATTACCGCGAAGCGCCGAACAACATCGAAGCGGAACAAGCGCTGCTGGGCGCCATCCTCGTCAATAACGACGCCTATTATCGCGTGTCGGACTTCCTGAAGCCCGTGCATCTTTACGAACCGCTGCACCGTAAGATTTTCGAGGTGGCGGGCGATATCATCCGCATGGGCAAGACCGCCAATCCGGTGACGATCAAGACCTTCCTGCCCGCCGACGACAAGATCGGCGATCTGACGGTGGCGCAGTATCTCGCGCGTCTGGCGGCGGAAGCCGTCTCGATCATCAACGCGGAAGATTACGGCCGGGCGATCTACGATCTGGCGCTGCGCCGCGCACTGATCCAGATCGGCGAGGATGTCGTCAACATCGCCTATGACGCGCCGCTCGACATGCCGCCGCAGGCGCAGATCGAAGACACCGAACGCCGCCTGTTCGAACTGGCGGAAACCGGCCGTTACGACGGCGGTTTCCAGTCGTTTAACGACGCCGTGGCGCTGGCGATCGACATGGCCGGCGCCGCCTTCGAACGCGACGGCAATCTCTCCGGTATTTCCACCGGTATTCATTCGCTCGACGCCCGCATGGGCGGGTTGCAGCGTTCCGACCTTATCGTGCTTGCCGGCCGCCCGGGTATGGGCAAGACCTCGCTTGCGACCAACATCGCCTACAACATCGCCGCATCCTATGAGCAGGAAGTGCAGCCGGACGGGTCGTACAAGGCGAAAAACGGCGGCGTCGTCGGCTTCTACTCGCTCGAAATGTCGTCCGAACAGCTCGCTACCCGTATCATTTCCGAGCAGACGGAAGTGTCTTCCTCGAAAATCCGCCGCGGCGACATCACCGAGGCCGATTTTGAAAAGCTCGTCGCCTGCTCCCAGATGATGCAGAAGGTGCCGCTTTACATCGACCAGACCGGTGGCATCTCGATTGCCCAGCTTTCCGCCCGCGCCCGCCGCCTGAAGCGCCAGCGCGGCCTCGATGTTCTGGTGGTCGACTACGTTCAGCTGATGACCGGCTCCGGCAAGAGCGGCGAAAACCGCGTGCAGGAAATCACCCAGATCACCACGGGTCTGAAAGCGCTCGGCAAGGAACTCAACGTTCCGATCATCGCGCTGTCACAGCTCTCCCGTGCGGTGGAAAGCCGCGAAGACAAGCGTCCGCAGCTTTCCGACCTGCGTGAATCCGGCTCCATCGAGCAGGACGCGGACGTGGTGCTGTTCGTGTTCCGCGAGGAATATTACGTCAAGAACATGGAGCCGCGCGATATATCCGATCCCAAATATGCCGAATGGGAAGCCCTGTTCGACAAGGTGAAAGGCACGGCTGACGTCATCATCGCCAAGCAGCGTCACGGACCGACCGGCACGGTGAAGCTTGCCTTCCAGTCCGAGTTCACCCGCTTTACGGATCTGGCCGATCCGAGTTTCAGCCAGTACGAAGAGCATTGATCCGGCAACAATGGCAAAGAGGGTATGTTTACCGTCTCAGCCATGTCTCACATTGCGTAAACAAGGCTGGAATCTTTTCAGGGTCTTGGCGGAATTTTCTCACAATCCGATTCCGCGCAGCAGCGCCACGGCCGCAACACCGAGCGTTGCGGCCGGCAGAAGGCTGAGGCGCAGCGCCGCAACCGCGGTGATTGCACAGGCGATGGTTTCCGCCAAGCCACTGGCGAGCGCCGTCGGCGTCACCACGGCCATCAAGACGGCGGGCGGCACCACGCCGAGCGCCTTTTTCAGGCGCGGTGTCAGCGAAAAATGAGTGACCAGCAACAGGCCGCCAAGGCGGGTGGCGACGGTTGCCGCCATCATGGCAAGGATTGTCAGCAGCGTATTCGGGTCGAGCGTCATGCCGGCTGCTCCACCTGTTCTTCATGCCCGAAGGCGGCGACGGCAAGCCCCGCCAGCGCGCCGGCGGCGATATACCACGCGCCTGGAACCAGCGTGTGGGTGAGACAGGCGGCGGATGCGCTTGCCAGAAGCACGAAGCCGGTTTCCCTGCCCTTCCAGAACCCCACGAGCAGCACGATGAAGACGGCGGGAAAGGCGAAATCCAGACCGATGACCGACATGTCTCCCACCACCGAACCGAGCAGCGCGCCGGCAAGGGTTGCAAGGTTCCAGACGAGATAGATCGAGAACGCAGCACCGGTGAAGAAGGCCGCCGTCAGCCTGTCGGCGATGACGCGGAATTCGGACAATGCCCAGGATTCGTCGGTCAGCACCAGCATGGCGGCATATTTCCGCCAACCCCTGAAATCCTCCAGCTTGCCCGCGATGGAGGCGCTCATCAACACATGGCGCAGATTGACGAGAAGCGCCGCAAAACCGAGCGCTGTCCAGCTTGCGGGATGCGTCCATAGATCCATGGCAACGAATTGTGAGCCGCCGGCAAAGACCAGCAGCGACATCAGCGAGGCCTCGAGCGGCGACAGGCCTTTGCCGATGGCGACAGCACCGAACACCGCGCCGATCGGCACCATGGCGACAAGCAATGGGGCGGCGGCCCGCAACCCCGCGATAAATTCCGCGCGTTTCTCCGATATGAACATCGCATTCTCCCTTTCGAAGGAAAGGGATTACGCCTGAGAAATACAGTCGTCTTGAACAAAAGTGACGCCGCGTGACGGTAAGGTCTGCGGCAAGTCAACCCGTCCGAAATTGTCCTGGTGTTACGCCAGTACGCGCTTTGAAATGCCGGGTGAAATGCGCCTGATCGGCGAAACCACACAGAACCGCCACCTCGGCCGGCATCTCCCCTGCACGCAGAAGCCGACGCGCCCTGCGGATGCGCACATCCGTCAGATAGGCATGCGGGGTGATGTGAAACTCCTTGCGAAAAGCGCGGATGAGATGCGCCCGGCTGAGACCGGCGATAGAGGCGAGTTCTTCAAGGCCAATATCGCTCTCGTAATTATCGGTGAGATAATCGCGGGCGGTATGAACCGCCCTTTTCTCGCTGGTTTCAACCGGCAGGATGATGGCGCTGCCATGCCTGCCGAACAGCGCCGCCAGAACCGAGAACATGCCCTCATCCGCCTCCAGCGCGCCGGATTTCGTCTCCAGCCGCCGGTGGGCCATCTGAAAGGCGGCCGCCATCTGCGGATCGTGCGGCAGGAATTTGGGAAAGCACGGCGTGCCGTGAAATGCCCTGCCCGTTACGTCCTCGATGATGTCGCGCAGCAGTTCCGTGTCGGGATAGATCATCCGGTAACGATAACCGCCGCCGCCCGGCGCGCCGTCGTGAATCTCGTCTGGATTGATGAGATAAAGATGCCCCGGCCCCGTCTGTTCGGTGGTGCCCTGAATGGTGGAAATCTGCGAGCCGCTTTCGATGGCACCGATGGAAAACGTGTCATGTGCATGCGGTGAGTATTCATGGGTGAGAAACGTCGCGCTGAGGCATTCCATGCCGCCAAAACGTCCGTCCCGCCAGAAACGCGTGGTTTCCGTCGTGGCAACGGGCATAAAATCAAGGGCCTGTTCCTGCGAAACATTGTGCATGAGCGAAGTTTAGAGCATTCCGTCCTTACCGTCTTGAACAAAAGTGCTAGGGTCTGGCCGGTTCCAAAATCAACCGGACGCATGGCATGACAGACGACTTCGAAGACAGCTTTCCCGAAAACGAAAATGATGCTTTCGAGCACGCGCCGCTGCGGCTGACCGTCGATCTCGGCGCGCTCGCCGACAATTGGCGGGACATGAAGAAGCGGTCCGGAAGCGCCCGCACGGCGGCTGTCGTCAAGGCCGATGCCTATGGTCTCGGTATCGAGGATTGCGGCGCGGCGCTTTACCATGCCGGCGCGCGGGACTTCTTCGTGGCGACGGTGGCTGAGGGCGCAACGTTGCGATCCTATGCCCCGGAAGCGCGCATCTTCGTGCTGTCAGGCATCTGGCAGGGGCAGGAACGGCAGGTCTTCGACAACGATCTTGTGCCGGTGCTGGCGTCAGAAGAGCAGCTGTCGTTCTGGATGGCGACGGTTGCCGAGCGCGGAGACCACCCCTGCGCGCTGCATGTGGATACCGGCTTCAATCGCCTCGGCCTTCCGCTCGACGACGCCCTGTTCCTCGCCGACGACGTGACACGACCGGCGAGTTTCGACCCGGTTCTGGTGCTGTCGCATCTCGCCTGCGCCGACACACCGTCCTCCCCCATGAACAGGGCTCAGCTCGAATCATTCCGCAGGGTTAGCGCCGCTTTCGAAGGTATCGAATCAAGCCTTTCGGCATCCGCCGGGATTTTCCTCGGCTCCGACTATCATTTCGACCTCACCCGCCCCGGCATTGCGCTTTATGGCGGCGAGGCGGTCAACGACATGGCCAACCCGATGCGGCCCGTGGCGAAGGCCGAGGCGCGGATCATCCAGATACGCGAGGCAGGCGAAGGCCAGACCGTCAGTTATGGTGGCAGCTTCCTGCTGAAGCGCGCCAGCCGGCTCGCCATCGCCTCCGTGGGTTATGCGGATGGATATCAGCGTTCGCTTTCCGGCTCCGGCATTCCGCTGCGCGAAATGGGCCATGGCGGCGCCTACGGTGCCGTTAACGGCCATAAAGTGCCCGTCGCCGGCCGCGTGACCATGGACCTCACCATTTTCGACGTGACGGATGTACCTGTTAATGCCATCCGCAGCGGCGACTATATCGAGCTTTTCGGCCCCAACGTACCGGTCGATGAGACTGCACGGGCGGCCGGCACCATCGGCTATGAGATGTTCACGGGGCTCGGCCTGCGTTACGAACGGCAATATCTGATGGCCGACGACTGAGGGCTGCCTTTAGCTCTTGGAAAGCCGATGTGACCTGTGCTAAAAGAGAACAAAAGGAGATCGAAATGCCCGAAATCCATTTGAGCGAGCAGGACGAGAAGTTCATTGAGGAGCAGGTGGCGGCTGGTATTTATAGCGACGCGGACGCCGTCATTCATGCGAGCCTGCAATTGCTGAGCAGTGACGAAGGTAAACGAGCCGCGCTTCAGTTGCTGATCCAGGAGGGCATCGACGACGCCGAGGCGGGCCGGGTCCACCGTTATACCTCACAGGACGAGTTTCTGAGCGATATCAAACGAGTTTCCGCGCAGCAAAAAACGGGGTCCGGCCATTAAAATCCGGACTCCAACCTTCACCACGCGCGCAAGGCGCGACCTTGCCGAAGACCACGCCTATATCGAGGCCGAAAATCCCCTTGCTGCTGATCGCTTCGCCCTCGATATCTTCAATAAAATCGAATCGATAGCGGCACTGGGCTTATCCGGTGTCTCAAGAAGCGGATATGGAGCCGGGCTTCGCAGCATCGCTTATCGTGAGCGCGTTATTTTCTTTCGTGTCGACGAGAATGAGCTTACCGTTTTGCGCGTACTGCACGGCCATCAAGACATTTCCGCCAACGATTTCAAACAAGAAGAAAACTGACAAAACATGGCCAAAGCCAAGACCCAATTTGTGTGCCAGAACTGCGGCACGGTTCATACCCGCTGGGCAGGAAAATGCGAAGGCTGCGGCGAGTGGAATACCATCGTCGAAGAAGACCCGATGGGCGGTATCGGCTCCGGGCCGGGCAAGGTGCCGAAGAAGGGCAGACCTGTCACGCTCACCTCGCTTTCCGGCGAGATCGAGGAAGCGCCGCGTATTCCGACCGGCATCAGCGAACTAGACCGGGCGACTGGCGGCGGCTTCGTGCGCGGTTCGGCCGTTCTGATCGGCGGCGACCCGGGTATCGGCAAATCGACGCTGCTGATGCAGGCGGCGGCTGCCCTGTCGCGGCGCGGCCATCGCATCGTCTATGTCTCGGGCGAAGAGGCGGTGGCGCAGGTGCGTCTGCGGGCGCAACGTCTCGGCGCTGCGGATACGGACGTGCTCTTGGCGGCGGAAACCAATGTCGAGGATATTCTGGCAACGATTTCCGAGGGCAAGCGGCCCGATCTCGTCATCATCGATTCCATTCAGACGCTGTGGAGCGACACGGCCGATTCCGCCCCCGGCACGGTGACGCAGGTGCGCACCGGCGTGCAGGCGATGATCCGTTTCGCCAAGCAGACAGGCGCGACCATGGTGCTTGTCGGCCATGTGACAAAGGAAGGCCAGATCGCCGGTCCGCGCGTGGTGGAACACATGGTCGATGCCGTGCTTTATTTTGAAGGGGATCGTGGTCACCATTACCGCATTCTGCGCACGGTCAAGAACCGCTTCGGGCCGACCGATGAAATCGGCGTTTTCGAAATGTCGGATCGTGGCCTCAGGGAAGTGTCCAATCCGTCGGAGCTGTTTCTGGGCGAGCGCAACGAAAAATCGCCGGGTGCAGCGGTTTTCGCCGGCATCGAAGGCACACGTCCCATACTTGTCGAGGTGCAGGCGCTGGTCGCTGCCACGTCGCTCGGCACGCCGCGCCGCGCGGTCGTTGGCTGGGACAGCTCGCGACTCGCCATGATTCTCGCCGTATTGGAGGCCCATTGCGGGGTGAAGCTTGGCCAGCATGATGTTTATCTGAATGTCGCAGGCGGCTACCGCATTTCAGAACCGGCGGCCGATATGGCGATTGCCTCGGCGCTTGTTTCCTCGCTTGCCGGTCTTGCCCTGCCCGCCGATTGCGTCTATTTCGGCGAAATCAGCCTGTCGGGTGCGGTGCGCCCGGTTTCGCATACGGGCCAACGGTTGAAAGAAGCTGAAAAACTCGGCTTTTCCGCCGCACTTCTGCCGTCTGGTTCGGCTGAATTGCCCAAAGCGGGCAAGGGTCGGTGGGCGGAAATTGAAAGCCTTCCGGACCTCGTGGCCCGCATCGCCGGCTCCGGCAACCGGTTCAAACAGGTTGAGGACGACGAATATTGATCCTTTCGCCAAGGGAAACAGTGGTGTAAGAGGATCGCAAAATTGGCAAGGCAGCGTCTGACAAGGCGTCGCACCTCCGGAGTTGGTATATGCCCATTACAATTTTCGACGGCATCGTCATCGCCGTTGTTCTTTTCTCTGCCCTTCTTGCAATGGTGCGCGGTTTCTCACGCGAGATTTTGTCGATTGCGAGCTGGGGCGGCTCTGTCGCCGCCGCCTATTATCTTTATCCGGTCCTCTTGCCCTATGCGCGCAACTATACCGATGACGACAAGATCGCCATCGCCGGTTCCGCCGGTGTGGTCTTCCTCGTCTCGCTGATCGTGATTTCCTTCATCACCTCGCGTATTGCCGATTTCATCATCGACAGCCGCATCGGCGCACTGGACCGTACGCTCGGCTTCCTGTTCGGCGCGGCGCGCGGCATCCTGCTGCTCGTCGTCGCGGTCGCCTTCTGGAACTGGCTGGTGGATGTGAAGACGCAGCCGGAATGGATGACCCAGGCCAAGTCCAAACCTTTCCTCGACGGGCTGGTCGGCAAGCTGGAGGCGGTTCTTCCTGACGATATCGAGCCGCAGATCCGCGCCCGTATCCTTGGAAAACCGCAGGAACCGACAGCAGCGCAGGCACCTGCGGAAGATGTGCCGGCGACAAATCAACCGGCAACGAATAATTGACACAGTGTCGCGCCTTGCAATGCATGCAAGGCGCGCTATTTGTGCTAAATATCAAGCACGACACAGACGGACCGACCGGGAGAGATACTCACCGGAGAGGTCTTTCTTTTTTCTCGGTAGAGAGCAAGGGCAAGCCGGATGATTGAGCCGCTTTCGCATTCCACATTCCATGGGACCACTTTCAAGGAAGAGATCGACGGCGATACGCTGCATGAAGAATGCGGCGTGTTCGGCATTCTCGGCCATGCCGATGCCTCGGCGCTGACCGCGCTCGGTCTGCATGCGCTCCAGCATCGCGGCCAGGAAGCAGCCGGCATCGTCTCCTTCGATGGCAAGCGCTTCCATCAGGAACGCCATATGGGCCTCGTTGGCGATCATTATACAGATCCCGCAACGCTCGCCCGCCTGCCAGGCTCCATCGCCATTGGCCACACCCGTTATTCCACCACTGGCGAAGTGGCGATGCGCAACGTGCAGCCGCTGTTTGCCGAGCTGGAAGAAGGCGGCATTTCCATTGCCCATAACGGCAATTTCACCAACGGCCTGACGCTGCGCCGCCAGATCATCGCGACAGGCGCCATCTGTCAGTCGACGTCGGATACCGAAGTCGTCCTTCACCTCATCGCCCGCTCACGCCACTCTTCCACCGCCGATCGTTTCATTGACGCGATCCGCCAGATGGAAGGCGGTTATTCGATGCTGGCGATGACCCGCACCAAGCTGATTGCCGCCCGCGACCCTATCGGCATCCGCCCGCTCGTCATGGGCGAACTGGACGGCAAGCCGATCTTCTGCTCGGAAACCTGCGCTCTCGACATCATCGGTGCGAAATTCGTGCGCGACGTCGAAAACGGCGAAGTCATCATCTGCGAAATCCAGCCTGACGGTTCGATCACCATCGACGCGCGCAAGCCCTCGAAGCCGCAGCCGGAGCGTCTCTGCCTGTTCGAATATGTCTATTTCGCCCGCCCCGATTCCGTCGTCGGCGGCCGCAACGTCTACACGACGCGCAAGAACATGGGCATGAACCTTGCCAAGGAAGCACCGCTGGAAGCTGACGTCGTGGTACCGGTTCCCGATGGCGGCACGCCGGCAGCGCTCGGTTTTGCGCAGGAAAGCGGCATTCCCTTCGAATATGGCATCATCCGCAACCATTATGTCGGCCGCACCTTCATCGAGCCGACGCAGCAGATCCGTGCTTTCGGCGTCAAGCTCAAGCATTCTGCCAACCGGGCGATGATCGAAGGCAAGCGCGTGGTGCTGGTGGACGATTCCATCGTGCGCGGCACGACCTCGGTCAAGATCGTGCAGATGATCCGAGAAGCCGGCGCCAAGGAAGTGCATATCCGCGTTGCCAGCCCGATGATTTTCCATCCGGATTTCTACGGCATCGATACGCCTGACGCTGATAAGCTGCTCGCCAACCAATATGCCGATGTGGACGCCATGGCGAAATATATCGGCGCCGACTCGCTGGCATTCCTGTCCATCGACGGACTGTACCGCGCCGTTGGCGGCGAAAACCGCAACCATGCGCGCCCGCAGTTTACCGACCATTATTTCACCGGCGATTATCCGACCCGCCTTCTCGACCAGAACGGTGAGGCTATGGGCAGCAAGATTTCCATGTTGGCCAGCAACGGCTGATAGCCTGATACAGCAAGCGGCCACCGGTTTCCGGTGGCCGCTTTTTATTGCCTGCGATTGAAAAGGTGCCCGCTGCGGCATTTGATCGCTTGCGGTGGGCGCCGGTCGTTTCATAAAAGAAACGGAATCAATTTCGGGGGGCTAAATGACCATCAATCTTAAGGGCCGCATCGCTCTCGTTACCGGCGCATCGCGCGGCATCGGCTATTTCACCGCGCTGGAGCTGGCCAAAGCGGGCGCGCATGTCATCGCCTGCGCCCGCACGGTCGGCGGCCTTGAGGAACTGGACGACGCCATCAAGGCCTTCGGCGGCACCGCGACACTGGTCCCCTTCGATCTCGCCGACATGAAAGCCATCGATGCGCTGGGCGCCAATATATACGAGCGCTGGGGCAAGCTCGATATTCTGGTCGCCAATGCCGGTGTTCTCGGCGTGATTTCCCCGGTCGGCCATATCGAGGCGAAGGTCTTCGAAAGGGTCATGAACATCAACGTCACCGCCACCTGGCGGCTGATCCGCTCGGTCGAGCCGCTGCTGTTGAAATCGGATGCCGGCCGCGCGCTCATCCTGTCTTCGGGTGCGGCCCATAGCTGTCGTCCCTTCTGGGGCGTCTACGCCACCTCCAAGGCGGCTGTTGAAGCGCTCGCCCGCACCTGGGCCGCGGAAACGCAGAAGTCCCCGCTACGCATCAACAGCATCAATCCCGGCGCCACGCGCACGGCGATGCGCGCCCAGGCTATGCCCGGCGAGGATCCGGCCACCGTGCCGCATCCGTCCGAAGTTGCCGCCGCCATCCTTCCACTCGCCTCGCCCGATCTTACCGAAACCGGCAAGCTCTTCGTCGTGCGTGAGAGGAAATTCGTGGAATATCGCCAGCCAGAGTGAAATACCGGCGTTTGACACGAAAGCGGCTCTAAAATTCATTGCCGATTTTCGCTTCCTCTGGCACTCTGCTTTAAATGATAATACCTCTCAAGGAAGTACTTCTAAAGGGAAAAAAATGTCGCGCAAAGGTCAACATGTAGTTCCACAATCCGGAAAGTGGACTGTGAAGAAGGCTGGAGCAGCACGTGCTACTAGTGTCCATGAAACACAGGCTGCCGCAGTAAAGGCAGCAACAGAGATCGCACGTAATCAAAAAACGGAACTATACATTCACGGACGTGACGGACGTATTCGTGAGCGAAACTCTTTTAGCAACGACCCTTATCCACCGAAAGGTTGATCGTGGCCGCCCCACCATTTGAGAAATCAGTATTTATTAACTGCCCATTTGACGAAGAATTTTCCCCAATATTGCAGGCGGTAGCCTTTTGTGTAGTATATCTAGGTTTTTCTCCACGCCTCGCTCCCGAAAATTCCGACAACGCCGCGGCCCGACTGGATCGGATAATCGAACTCATCAAAAGCTCGAAATTTGCTATCCACGATCTCAGCCGATGCAAATCGACGAAGATTAATCAATATTCTCGAATGAATATGCCATTCGAACTGGGTATAGATTATGCTTGCCGATACTTTGGCGAAGGAAAACTTCAACAAAAAGTCGTTCTCGTGCTTGAGCAGCAGCGTTTCGATTATCAAAAATCTCTATCGGACATTTCCGGTTGGGACATAGAGTCCCATAGCGGCGACTACGAAAAGGCGGTAAAGCGTGTTCGCAACTGGCTTGTATCTCAGGCAGGCGCAGAGAAGATTGGACCGTCAAAAATACTAGGTGAGTATGCTGCTTTTCAAGAATGGTATTGGGAACGAGAACTCGCCGCAGGGTCATCCGAAAGCGATATTAAGGAGTACCCGACGGTCGAAGTTGTGCAGGCTATGCATGAATGGATGCGAGTTGGAGATGAGTAGACCACAGCGAAAAAAGCTGAGATTCGCTCCCTCTTGACCGGGCCGCACCGCCGCGCCATAAGGCAAGGTATGAAAACAACGATCTGCACCTGCTGCTGAATAAATTTTGCTGGTTCGCCACCGGCCAGATCGTTTTCGTCTTCCCGCAAGGTCCAACAGACAAACGGTCCGGTCAGGACAATTGACTGCCTCTAGGGAACACCCGCATGTCCTTGCGCCTGAAACTCTACAATACCCTGACACGCGAAAAGGCGGAATTTGCGCCGATCGATCCTGACAATGTGCGCATATATGTGTGCGGCCCGACGGTCTATGATTTCGCCCATATCGGCAATGCGCGCCCGGTCATCGTGTTCGATGTTCTCTATCGCCTGCTGCGCCACGTCTACGGCGAAAACCACGTTACCTATGCCCGCAACATCACCGATCTCGACGACAAGATCAACGCGCGGGCATTGCGCGACTATCCGCATCTACCGCTGAACGACGCCATCCACGCGGTGACGAAAAAGACGGCCGACCAGTTCCATGATGACGTCGCCGCCCTCGGCTGCCTTCCGCCGACCGTGGAACCCCGCGCCACCGACTATATTGCCGAGATGATCCGTCTCATCGAGCGGCTCATCGAGCGCGGCCACGCCTATACGGCGGGCGGCGAGGTTCTGTTCGACACGCGGTCGATGGCCGATTACGGCCAGCTCTCCAAACGTCCGCTGGACGAACAGCAGGCCGGCGCGCGCGTGGCGGTGGAAGCCCACAAAAAGAACCCCGGCGATTTTGTGCTGTGGAAACTGTCGTCCCACAACGAACCTGGCTGGGAGAGCCCCTGGGGTCTCGGCCGCCCGGGCTGGCACATCGAGTGCTCGGCCATGGCTGGCCGCTACCTTGGCGAAGTCTTCGACATTCACGGTGGCGGGCTCGACCTCATCTTCCCGCATCATGAGAACGAAATCGCGCAATCGCGCTGCGCCCACGGCACGCATGTCATGGCCAATGTGTGGATGCATAACGGCTTCGTGCAGGTGGAAGGCCGCAAGATGTCGAAGTCCGAAGGCAACTTCGTGACGATCTACGAATTGCTGCACACGGAAAAATTCGGCGGACGGCAATGGCCGGGCGAAGTACTGCGTCTCGCTATGCTGATGACGCATTATCGCGAGCCGATCGATTTTTCGGTGAAGCGTCTGGAAGAGGCCGAACGCCTGCTGGCCAAATGGCCGGCGGCCGAAAACTCCGACGCCGCGCCGGATGACACCGTCCTGGATGCGCTCGCCGACGACCTCAACACGGTTGCCGCCGTGCAGGCGCTGCATGCGCTGGCCCATGCGGCCAATACCGACCCGTCCAGACTACCCGCCTTCGCCGCCAGCGCCGGCCTGCTGGGTGTTCTGCCGAAGAAGACGGAGGTGGATGAGGCCATCGTTTCGGCTGTCGATGCGTTGGTGGAATTGCGTCTTGAAATGCTGAAGGCGAAAAACTTTGCGGAGGCGGATCGTGTTCGCGACGAGCTTTTGGAAAAGGGCATTCAGTTGAAGGATGGCAAGGACAAAGAGACCGGGGAGCGGACGACAACGTGGGAGATTAAGCGGTAATTTACTGCTGCGGTTTGGGGTTTACCCCCCCTCTGCCCTGCCGGGCATCTCCCCCTCAAGGGGGGAGATCGATCTGTGGCGCGGTCTCGCCCATCTCAACGCTTAAGAGTGAAGTTGAGGTAGCGCCTCCTGCTGATCTCCCCCCTTGAGGGGGAGATGCCCGGCAGGGCAGAGGGGGGTAAAGCCACACGACAGGCCCTTGCTTTCGCCCATACCATATTCCAATCTCGCAGTATCCCTTCAAACCGCGAGCCGCTCATGCCCCACGCCAAGGTCAAATCCCAACATCGGGAATATGCGCGGCAGATGCGAAAGGCTATGACCGACACAGAGCTGAAGTTTTGGAACGCCGTTCGCGCTCACCGCCTTGATGGCCTGTCTTTCCGACGCCAGTTGCCGGTTGCCGGATATATCGTTGATTTCGCTTGCCCGTCGCATAAGATCATCATCGAACTGGACGGGTTTCAACACGCGGAAGACTTTGCGGCAGCTTACGACCGGCAGAGAACACAAACGCTTGAGGAACTAGGCTGGACCATCCTCCGTTTCTGGAACGACGATATCCTCAAAGACATCGACAATGTCTGTCTCCACATTATCCGCATGGCAGAGGAGAACCAACCATGACCACCCACACCGGCGGATGCCAATGCGGCGCGGTCCGTTTTCGCGCCACGGGCGACCTGAAAGACAGTTCCATCTGCCATTGCCGTATGTGCCAGAAGGCTTTCGGGGCCTATTACGCGCCGCTGGTCTCGGTGCGCGGCGTGGAATTCGAATGGACGCGCGGCGAACCGAAGCGGTTTCAATCCTCCAGCGTCGTCAAGCGTGGTTTCTGCCCGGAATGCGGAACGCCGCTGACCTATGAAGCGCCGGACGGCGTGGCGGTGGCGGCCGGGGCATTTGACGATCCCGCAGCGCTGCCGCCAACCATTCAGTGGGGCGTGGAGCGCAAGATCGATTTCGTCGACACGCTTCACACGCTGCCTGCCGTTCCGACGGAAGACGACCTGACCTCGGTGGACTATCTCACCAATCTCGTCTCCTATCAGCACCCCGACCATGATACGGCACAATGGCCGCCGGAGAACAGACAATGAGCGAAAGTGGTTTTTCCGGCGGTTGCCAGTGTGGTGCGGTGCGTTTCCATGCGGGCAAGCTTGGCCGGGCCTCCATCTGCCATTGCCGCATGTGCCAGAAACATTTCGGCAATTTCTTCGGCGCCCTCGTCACAGCCGATCAGGCGCATCTGACCTGGACGCGCGGCCAGCCTGCCCTCTTTCGTTCGTCGCAGAAAATCCATCGCGGTTTCTGCAACAAGTGCGGCACGCCGCTGACCTACCATTATCCCGGCGGCGTCGAGATCGCCATCGGCGCTTTCGATGAGCCCGAGCGGATCGAGCCGCAGGTGCAGGTCAATGTCCACAAGCGCATGCCGTGGATAGAGCAGCTCTTCGGCAAGCCGACCGTGGAACAGGGCGTGGACGAGGCGGAGATCACCTCCTATCAGCACCCGGATCACGACACACAGGTCTGGCCGCCGGAAGACGAGCGCGCATGAGCGGAGCCGAGGGTTTCAGCGGTGGATGTCAGTGCGGCGCGGTGCGTTATCGGATAGAGGGCGGTCTTCGTTATCCGCATCTGTGCCATTGCCGCATGTGCCAGAAGGCATCGGGCAGTTATTTCATGCCGCTTGCCGCAAGTACGCTTACGCAGTTTGAAATCACCCGCGGCGAAGCAGCGTGGTTCCAGTCCTCCGATCACGTGCGTCGCGGTTTCTGCGGCCGGTGCGGCACGCCGCTGTTCTACGACATGCCGGGCGCCGATTTCATCAATATCGCCCTCGGTTCGCTGGACGAACCCCAGCGGATCAAACCCGAGGCGCAATCCAATCTCGCTGGCAAAATGCAGTGGTTCGGCGCACTCGACGGCTTGCCGATCGAGCCGGAGCCTGCAACGGATAGCCCTTCCCCTCGGGTGAACAATTGCCAACACCCGGACCATGATACGGCCGAATGGCCAGCGAAGGATGATGACCCATGACCGAAGAATTGCGCGGCTTTTACCCCGAGATCGAACCTTTCGAGACCGGCATGCTCGATGTCGGCGACGGCCACACGATCTATTGGGAACGGGTGGGCACGCGCGGTGGAAAACCGGCGGTTTTTCTGCATGGCGGTCCCGGCGGCGGGGTGAATCCCACGCATCGCCGCGTTTTCGATCCGGCCCTTTACGACGTCATCCTGTTCGACCAGCGCGGCTGCGGCCGCTCCACGCCGCATGCGGAACTGGAAGCTAACACCACATGGCATCTCGTTGCCGATATCGAAAGGCTGCGCGTGCTTTGCGGCTTCGAGAAATGGCTGGTTTTCGGCGGTTCCTGGGGCTCGACGCTGGCGCTCGCCTATGCCGAGACCCATCCCGACCGCGTCAGTGAGCTGGTTCTGCGCGGCATTTACACCGTCACCAGGCCGGAACTGGACTGGTATTACCAGTTCGGCGTTTCCGAAATGTATCCGGATCAGTGGGAAAAATTCATAGCACCCATCCCGCAAGCCGAACGCGGCGAGATGATGCAGGCCTATAACCGCTATCTCACCGGTACCGACGAGGCGAAGAAACTCGAATGCGCCAAGGCATGGAGCCAGTGGGAAGGGGCAACCATCTCGCTCGTCAGCGATCCCGACCGGGTCGCGGATTTCGGCGAGGACAAATACGCCATCGCTTTCGCCCGCATCGAAAACCACTTTTTCGTCAATGGCGGCTGGCTGGAAGAAGGCCAATTGCTGCGCGACGCCGGCAAACTTAACGATATTCCCGGCGTCATCGTGCATGGGCGTTATGACATGCCCTGCCCGCTGAAATATGCCTGGCAGCTGGCCAAGGCCTGGTCGAAGGCGGATTTCCATATCGTCGAGGCGGCCGGACACGCGATGAGCGAGCCGGGCATTCTTGATCAACTGATCCGCGCCAACGACCGTTTTGCCGGGAAATAACCAGTCCTTTCATCACCTTGCAACGGACGGATAAGAGAATGATTCACGCAGGGCTTCCTGCGTGAATCATTTCCTTCCATCGCGGAGCAGCCCATTTCAAGGGCAGCGCGCCTTTTATTCATGCAGTTTTTCTCATGAACCCTTCACGGAAATGAATTGGCCGCCACTGTGACAATCCGTTATAAAACGGCATCCGAACAATTGGCGGTACTCCCCATGGCACTCGACAAATCGCTCCCGGCCCAGGAGGGCGGCGACAGCGCGCGCGGTTTTGCTTTCGCGCTTTCCGCTTATCTGCTCTGGGGGTTTCTTCCATTCTACATGAAAGCGGTTGCGCATATTTCGCCGATCGAGGTCATTGTCCATCGCGTCGTCTGGTCGGTGCCGATTGCGGCGGTCGTGCTGATTGCGCTCGGGCGCACGGCGGAAATCAGAACCGCGCTCAGAACCCCGAAGATGCTGGCTATGGCGAGCCTGACGGCCATCCTCATCAGCATCAACTGGGGCGTCTATATCTGGGCGATCGGCGCAGGCCGCGCGCTCGATGCCGCGCTTGGCTATTTCATCAATCCGCTGTTCAGCATTTTCCTCGGCGCGGTGCTTCTCAAGGAAAAGCTTTATCCGGCGCAGATCGCCGCTATCTGCCTCGTGGCGCTGGCGGTGGCGATCCTCACCTGGCATGCGGGTAGCCTGCCCTGGGTGTCCATCGCGCTCACCGTGTCCTGGGGTTTTTACGCCTTTTTCCGCAAGACTTTGCCGATTGGCGCAACGCAGGGTTTCCTGCTGGAAGTCATGCTTTTATCCATCCCTGCCGTGCTGGTGATGATCTGGCTCGCCTTCAGCGGACAGGCGCATTTCATGGGCGGCAACTCCGCCGATACCTGGCTTCTGGCGGCAAGCGGGCTTATCACCGCCGTTCCGCTCATCCTTTATGGCAATGGCGCAAAACTGCTGCGGCTGTCGACCATCGGCATCATGCAATATATCGCACCGACGATGATCTTCCTCATTGCCATCTTCATCTTCAAGGAGCCGTTCGATATGGTGCGCATGGCCGCCTTTGCGATGATCTGGGTGGCGCTGGCGATCTATACCGGCTCCAGCCTGCTGCGGCTCAAGCGGTAGTCTGTACTATCGTGGTCACCTTTCCGCTGTTTGGGGCAAATGGGTCTCAACAATTCGCCAGCAATCGCGGATACGCATAGTCGTTAAAGGCGGGAAATCACCGAAGGGTCGCCTTCCGGGTTCTGCTGCGCCAGCGCCCGGTCGATGATGGCGGGCACGATATCCTTCACCTCGTCGATGACGAGTGGGTTGAGAAGATGCGCGCGGTGAATGAAGCCCTGGTCGCGCATGTGTTGCACCAACTCCAGCATCGGGTTCCAGAAGCCGTTGATATTGGCAAAGACCATCGGTTTGGAATGGCGGCCAAGCTGCGCCCAGGTCATGATCTCGACGATCTCCTCCAGCGTGCCGACACCGCCCGGCAATGTCACGAAGGCATCGGACCGCTCGAACATCATATGTTTGCGCTCGTGCATGTCCTTGGTTATGACAAGCTCGTTCAATTGTCCGAGAGAATGGCGCGTCGCCTCCATATCGACCAGAAATTCCGGTATGATGCCGGTTACTTCGCCGCCATTGGAAAGAACGCCGCTGGCGACCGCGCCCATGATGCCCTTGGTGCCGCCGCCATAAATGAGGCGAATGCCGCTTTCGGCAAAGCATTTCCCAAGCGCGCGGCCTGCTTCCATATAAGCCGGATCACGTCCGGGCTGGGAGCCGCAATAAACGCAGATGGATCGAATCGATGTATTTTTGTCCGTCATGAAGGGAAGGAACTATGTGCGATGCGGCACGTCAAGAAAATTTGGGAAATCCCTTGCAAATATGGCCTTTTAGCCACTCGCCGCTTGTCTGGCGCAAGGTAAGGCGCTAGCAATCTCAACTTGTGTGAAAAGCTTGAAATACCCGGAGATTCCAGGATGAAAAATAATAAAGCCGGTTTGCTGGCGCTGGTCGTGCTGGGGATTGCGTCCCTGCTCATGATCTTTTTCGTCCTGCCGCGGATTTCAAACGACGGCAAACCGATCGGCGACGCTATCAACGAGGCCGGCGACGCCGTGAAGAACAGCGTTGAAATGGGCGCCGACAAGGCGGGCGACATTCTGTCCGACGCGGCCGAGGAAACCGCCAACATCGCCGACAAGGTCGGACGGCGGGCGGCTTCCGCCACCCAGTCGATCAAGGATCTGACGACGCTTTTCGCCGACAGCAAGGTTCCCTCCGACGCCGATTTCGCAGCGGCGCGCAAGAAAGTCGAAACCTCGCTGAAGGAACTGACGAATATCGAAATTCCCGAGTCGCTGGACGAAACGACGTCGCGGCTCATCACTACGGCGCGCGCGGCCGCCGAGCGCACCACGGCGTTCCTGCGCGGCCTGCCTGACAATGCGGCGGCGGCGGCGGCCCAGGTGCGTCGTCTGGCTGGCGTCTTCGCCGGCACCGACGATGGTGCGCCAGAACCAGAAAAACCGGCCGCAGCACCCGCCGATGCGGCGCAATCATCATCCGCCACGCCGACTTTCGACGTGCTGCGCGTCGAGCCGGATGGTTCGGCCGTGATCGCCGGCAAGGCGCAGCCCGGTGCGAAGCTCGAAATCTTGAGCAACGGCAAGGTGATCGCGCAGACGACCATCGACGGCAGCGGCGATTTCGCCGCCGTTTTCGACAATCCGCTGCCACCCGGCGATCATGAGCTGGTGCTGCGTTCGACCGATGCCAACGGCAAGGCAACGCAATCCGAAGAAGTCGCCACGGTTTCCGTACCTGACGGCAAGACGGGCGAGCTTCTGGCCATGGTTTCCAAGCCCGGCAAGGCAAGCCGCGTGCTGGCCATGCCGGAGGCGGCCCCTCCGGCGCTTCAGCCGCAAGCCGCGCCCTCGCAACAGCCTGCGGCAACATCCGAAACTAGCGCCAACACCGCTTCCGCACCGCTCGCCGGCACTGCGGCTGCGTCCGCCGCGGCCCCGCTGACCTCGAGCGTTCAGGTCACCGCCGTCGAGTTCGAGGGATCGAAGATCTTCGTCGCGGGTTCCGCGCCCGCCGGTTCGACCGTTCGGGCGCTTGTCGACGACAAGGAGATCGGCAAGAGCACGACTGAGGCCTCCGGTCATTTCGTCGTCGAAGGCGATGTCGAGCTTAGCGTCGGCAGCCATATCATCACCGTCGAGGAACTGAACGCCGACGGCGCCGCGAAACTGCGCGTGCGCGTTCCCTTCGAGCGGCCGCAGACCGACCAGGCGACCGTCGCCATGCAAACGCCGTCCGCTCCGTCGTCAGCCACAGCGACTGCGGCGCCGGCTGAAAACCAGAGCACGGCAAGTGATCGCGCAACTTTTGAAAAGCTGCGCGACGATGTCGCCAAGGCCTTCGGCATTCTTTCCAATCTCTACAAGGATCAGGCCACGCCGGCGCTCGATCAGGCCATTGCCGGCCGCTCCGCCGTCGTCATCGGCCTCAAGTCGCTTTCGGAATTCCGTACCGCCGCCGCGACAGATCCGGCCTTCACCGCTTTTGCCGGCGACATCACCGCCAAGGCGCGCCAGCTGCTGACATCGGTCGAAGCATGGCCGAACGATGTGGCGGCAATCGGCAAGGGTATCGCCTCGCTGGCAAGCCGCCTTGCCGAGCTCCACATCACGGCGCCCGCCGCTCCCGCTCCACAGGCGCCCGCCGGTCCGCAGACCTTCGAGCAGGCGCCGCTGGCAGAGAGCCAGAACAGCGTCATCATCCGCCGCGGTGATACGCTGTGGCAGATTTCCCGTCGTGTTTATGGTCAGGGCGTGCGTTATACGACGATCTATCTCGCCAACGAAGACCAGATCAAAAACCCCGACCTGATCGAGCCCGGCCAGATTTTCGGCGTGCCGAAAGAGGCGTTGCCGAATGCCGAGGAACTTCACCGCAAGCGGCTGAAGGGCGGCTCCTGAGCATTTCTAGCGTTGCGGTGAACGCGCAACAACCCTATCTGTGACACGCGCGGCGGCTTGACCAAAGCCGCCGCCCTGCTGTCGGCTTCCGGCAGTCACCGGAGCGAATGATGGCCACGAAGAAAAAAACCATTTCCGCGGATTCCAGCAATCCCATCCAGACGCTGATCAATCTCTGGCCCTATATGTGGCCGGAGGGGCGTTGGGATCTGAAGATGCGGGTGGTCTGGGCCACCGTGTATCTGGTCGTCGCCAAGCTGGTGCTGATCTCGGTTCCCTATTTCTTCAAATGGGCGACCGATGCGCTGAACGGCCGGCTGGATATGGCCGGGCTTGTTCCCGCCTTCCTGCTCGGAGCCGTCGCGCTGGTGATCGCCTATAATCTGACGCGGCTGATACAGGTGGGACTCAACCAGCTGCGCGATTCGCTTTTTGCAAGCGTCGGCCAACATGCCGTGCGTCAGCTCGCCTACAGGACCTTCGTTCACATGCACCAGCTTTCTTTGCGGTTCCATCTGGAGCGCAAGACCGGCGGACTGTCGCGGGTCATCGAGCGTGGCACCAAGGGCATTGAAACCATTGTCCGCTTCACCATTCTCAACACCGCGCCGACCCTCATCGAATTCCTGCTGACAGCGATCATCTTCTGGGCCTCCTACGGTTTTTCCTATGTGCTCGTCACGGTCATCACGGTCTGGGCCTATATCTGGTTCACCGTGCGGGCCAGCAACTGGCGCATCGGCATCCGCCGCGCCATGAATGACAGCGACACCGACGCCAACACCAAGGCAATCGATTCGCTCCTCAATTTCGAGACCGTCAAATATTTCGGCAATGAAGAGATGGAGGCGCGGCGTTTCGATGTCGCCATGGAGCGTTACGAAAAATCGGCGATCTCGATCTGGACCTCGCTCGGCTGGCTGAACTTCGGCCAAGGCGTTATCTTCGGCATCGGCTCCACCGTCATGATGGTGATGTCGGCGCTTGCCGTGCAGCGCGGCGAACAGACAATCGGCGATTTCGTCTTCGTCAATGCGCTGCTGTTGCAGCTTTCCGTGCCGTTGAATTTCATCGGCTTCGTTTATCGCGAAATCCGCCAGGGCCTGACCGACATCGAGCAGATGTTCGATCTTCTGGAAGTAGAGGCGGAAGTCACCGACAGGCCGGATGCGAAGCCGCTTGCAGCCGGACCGGGCGCGATCTCCTTCCGCGACGTGCATTTCGCCTATGACCCCGACAGACCGATCCTGAAGGGCGTTTCCTTCGACGTGCCGGCGGGCAAGACGGTGGCCATTGTCGGCCCTTCGGGCGCGGGGAAATCGACGATCTCGCGGCTGCTTTATCGTTTCTACGATATTCAGGAAGGCTCGGTGACCGTTGACGGGCAGGATATTCGCGATGTGACGCAGAAGAGCCTGCGCTCGGTGATCGGTATGGTGCCGCAGGATACCGTGCTTTTCAACGACACGCTCGCCTATAACATCCGTTATGGCCGCCCCTCCGCCACCGACGAGGAACTGAGGGCTGCGGCGGATGCGGCGCAGATCAGCGCCTTCATCGGCAAGCTGCCGGAGGGTTACGCCACCATGGTCGGTGAACGCGGCCTGAAGCTTTCCGGCGGGGAAAAACAGCGCGTGGCGATTGCCCGCACGATCCTCAAAGGGCCGCCGATCCTCATTCTCGACGAGGCGACCTCTGCGCTCGATACGCATACCGAGCAGGAAATCCAGAGCGCGCTCGACATCGTCTCGAAGAACCGCACCACGCTGGTCATCGCCCATCGCCTTTCCACCGTCATCGGCGCGGATGAGATCATCGTGCTGAAGGACGGGCAGATCGCCGAACGCGGCACGCACAGCTCGCTGATGGGGCAGAACGGCCTCTACGCCTCGATGTGGAGCCGCCAGCGCGAGGCGATCCGTGCGGAAGAGGTGCTGCGCCATGTGCGCGAAACCGACGATCTGGGTGTCATCGACCGCGGTGAACCGGCGCATTGACGCGCATAACCCCGGCCAACCGGGCCTCATGGCCCCCGGCCCATTGCCCGGCGGCGCGTTTGGCTGTAACCAGCTAGGCAAAATTTGTCGCATTGCCGTGTGGCTCATGTCGTATCACGACCACATACAGACGCGACAGACGACAACCGGAGCAAGGAATCTCATGAATCTGTTCGACACCATTCGCAACACCATCGTACCGATCCACAAGGAAGGTTATGTCTTCGTGGCGGCCTTCTTCGTCGCATCGTTGGTGCTCGGCTGGATCGCCGAACCGCTGTTCTGGGTCGGTCTCGTGCTGACGGCCTGGTGCGCCTATTTCTTCCGCGATCCCGAGCGTGTCACGCCGCAGGATGACGACCTCATCATCAGCCCGGCCGATGGCAAGGTTTCCGCCGTGCAGAGCGTCGTTCCGCCGCTGGAGTTGGAACTCGGCAAAGAACCGCTGGTGCGTATCTCGGTGTTCATGAACGTGTTCAACTGCCATGTGAACCGCGCGCCCGTGCGTGGCCGCATCGTCAATGTCGCCTACCGTCCCGGCCTGTTTCTCAATGCCGAAGTGGACAAGGCTTCCGAAGACAATGAGCGCAACGGCCTCGTCATCGAGACGTCGCACGGCAAGGTCGGCGTGGTGCAGATCGCCGGCATGGTTGCCCGCCGCATCGTCTGCTGGGTAAAGCCGAATGAACCAGTCGACGCCGGCGAGCGTTTCGGTCTTATCCGTTTCGGCTCGCGTCTCGATATCTTCCTTCCCGCAGGTTTCGAGCCGCGTGTATCGGTGGGTCAGACGGCGATTGCCGGTGAGACCGTGCTTGCCGAAATTGGCTCCGCCAAGGGTCCGGTCGTCAGCCGCCGCGGCTGACGGAAACAGGAAGGGCATGCGCATGGAAACGCCGATCGCCGAACCGCAACAGAACGGCAAACCCGAAAGCCGCAGCGACAGCGGCCGTGGACCACGGCTGAGGGAAATTCCCTTTCGCCTCGTCGTTCCCAATCTCATCACCGTTCTGGCCATCTGTGCGGGCCTGAGCGGCGTGCGTCTCGCCATAGAGGGCCGCTTCGAGCTGGCCGTCGGCATGGTGCTGCTTGCCGCCTTCCTTGACGGCATAGACGGGCGCATCGCCCGCATGATGAAAGCGACGTCCAAATTCGGCGAGCAGATGGATTCGCTGGCCGATATCGTCAATTTCGGTGTCGCCCCTGCCCTCGTGGTCTATGCCTACCTTCTCGACCAGGCGCGCTCCATCGGCTGGATCGCCGCCCTCATCTATGTCATCGCCGCCGGCCTGCGTCTGGCGCGTTTCAACGTCATGATCGAGCGGCCGGTCAAGGCGCCGTGGCAGAATGAGTTCTTCGTGGGCGTCCCCGCCCCGATGGGCGCCATGCTGGTGCTGCTGCCTGTCTATCTCGGCTTCCTCGGCGTCGAGCCGGACAAGCCCTTCGCCTATGTGGCCGCCGCCTATACCGTGCTGATCGGTTATCTCCTCATCAGCCGCCTGCCGGTCTGGTCGGGAAAATCCGGCACCAGCCGCATCCGTCGCGATCTGGTCCTGCCGATGATCCTCGTCGTCGTGCTCTATGTCGCAATGCTGATGAGCTTCACCTGGGAAGTGCTGGTTCTGACGGTTGCCGCTTATCTCGTCTTCATTCCCATCAGCGCCCGCCTCTGGCACCGCCGCTACGGTACGCTGACCATCGAGGAAGACGCACATGACGACGCCAATGGCGGCAACGGCCTCGACCGCGGCATTTAAAACCGCAGGTTTATTTTTTCTCAAACAAGCCGGCGCAGGATGTGACGCAAAATGTCGCAGTCTGGAAAGCCGGCTTCGTTTTTCTTCGCCTCGAATCCGTCAAGATTAGCCGCGAAAGAAGTGGCTCACACGCATCGCAACGGCGATTGACGTGAATTGTGGAGAGAGAGAAATGACGAACGAGACGAAGGCGCAGCCGCCGGCGAAGCCCGACCTCAACAGCCACTACCGCCCGCTCGGACTGAAGGCCGTAGCGGCCGCAACCCTGATGCTGAAGCGCAAGCCCGCCGCCAAAACCGCCTGAAAATATTAGCTTTTTTGATTTTTTTGGATTTTGCGAATCTTCCAGAAAACGGAACGTTGCCGACGGAAAATCGACAATCACGCGGCGCCTTTTTCGGGCGCCGTTTTTTTGTTTCAGGCACCGTCGCGACACTGCAGAGCGTCAGTCATTCACGCAATCGGCAGCCTTCTGTAACGAAGCTGCAACGAAAGTGTAGTAAAAGGCTCGCCTTCCACAAGAAGGCTATACGAACACCGACGTATAGATTAGTGAATACAAAAGAACTTTTCTATTCCGCATTTTTTTCCACAACAATGCATAAGCCGGCTCTCGAATCCGCAGACACGCGGATGGCGGATGTTCGGCGTTGAGGGAAGATTGTGAAGACAGGCCAGGGGGGCTTGGGACGGCCATGCAGGATAAAATCCTTCTGATTGAAGATTCCGTTGCTCTTTCCATGCTGCTGAAGACGCGGCTTTCGGAAGAAACGGAAGCCGAAGTCGTCCATTGCGACAGCATGGCCGCGGCCGATGCCCTCATGCAGGCCCATGATTTCACGCTGGCGCTGACGGGCCTCAACCTGCCCGATGCGCCGAAGGGCGAGATTCTCGCACTTTTATCCGAGCGCAAGGTGCCAGCCATCGTTTTCACCGCCACGGTGGATGACGAGGCGCGCAAGCGCTACGCCGAAAAGAAGATCATCGACTATATCGTCAAGGACGGCCATCGAACCGTCGATGCGGTCGTCAGAACGGTCCAGCGGATTTTGAGCAACAAGCTCTTCTCCGTTCTGGTCGTCGATGATGTGCGAACAGCCCGTTCCGGCCTGGTGGAAATTCTGGAGCGGCAGAATTTCAGGGTCAGCGAGGCCCATTCGGGCAAGCAGGCGCTGGAGATACTGTCGCAAGACCCGACGATCCAGCTTGTCATCACCGATTATCATATGCCCGACATGGACGGCTACGAGCTAACACGCCGTATCCGCGACAGCCGGTCCTCCGAAGATTTGCGGGTGATCGGCATCTCCTCTTCAACGGATCGTCTCCTTTCGGCAAGTTTTCTCAAGGCCGGCGCGTCGGATTTCGTCTACCGCCCCTTCGTGCCGGAAGAATTGCAATGCCGCATCGACAACAATATCGAGACTTTGAAACAGCTCAAACGCCTGCGCGAACTGGCAGAGCGGGACCACCTCACCGGCCTGCCCAATCGTCGCTCCTTCTTCGAGCGCACGCGGGCGCTGATGGATGTCATCAATGGCAATGACGAGAGCGGCGCCGTCGCCATTCTCGACATCGATCATTTCAAGAAGATCAACGACACGCTGGGGCACGATGCCGGCGACAGGGCGCTGAAAAAGCTGGCCGAACTGCTGCATGACATGTGCGACGAGCAACGCCATATTCCCGCGCGCCTCGGCGGCGAGGAATTTGCCGTGTTCCTGCGCGGACTGGATGCCCGGGCTGCCTATGCCTTTTGCGAGGAACTGCGCGAACAGGTGGAAAGGAACGGTCGCCAGCTGAGCGGCAGCAGCCTGGCGCTGACCATTTCGCTCGGCGTCGTGGAGATCGAGAAGGGCGAGCCCTTCGACAACCAGCTGAATGCGGCGGATCAGTTGCTCTATCTCGCCAAGGCGAATGGCCGCAACCGCGTCTATTCCGACATCATGATCCAGGAAGGCCTGCAAAAGATCGGGCTGAACGGCTGATTGTCTCTGAAGTCTTCTATGGGACCGAGCAAGTGCCACTTGTTTCTTCTCCCCGGCGGGGAGAAGAAAGAGGCGGCTCGCTCAGCCCTCGTCATTGGCCTCGCGAAACACCTCAAAACAACGACATCTGCCCCTCGTCCTTCGGCGGTTTGATCTTTGCCAGCGGCGCGCTTTCCGGCACCGGCTCGATGAGGTCGGCGCCGACATTAGCGACCTTGTTGACTTTGTCCGAAACGGGAATCATCTCGAAAAAATCATCCTGAACCGGCCGCATCAGGTCGGCGACCTCGCGTGGCTCCTGGGTCTTGCAGTCGAGCCAGCGGCTGAAATCTTCCGGCGCAATGACCACGGGCATGCGGTCGTGAATACGGCCAATCGCGGCATTGGCTGCCGTGGTGAGGATTGCGCCGGTATCGACTTCCGAACCATCGGCGGACGACCAGGTTTCCATGAGACCGGCGAAAGCGACGATGCCGCCGCTTTTCGGGCGGATGAAATAGGGTTGCGGTTTGCCGCCCTCCTCCTTTGGCGGGCGCCTCCATTCGTAAAAACCCGTTGCCGGGACGAGCACGCGGCGATGGCGCATGGCCGCGCGGAAGGAGGCCTTGCCGGTGGCGGTTTCGGAACGGGCATTGATGAGCAGCGGAAAGTCCTTCGGATCCTTCACCCAGCCCGGCATGAAACCCCAGCGCACCAGCACGGCGCGGCGGTTGGGCAGGTTGCTGCCGCGCTCCTGCCGTTCGCCCTCCATGACGACCAGAATGGGTTGGGTCGGCGCGATGTTGAAACGGGCGGGAAAGTCCTCAAGGCCGATCAGATCGAGATAATCGGCAATCTCCTCCGGCGTCGCCTTCAGCACGAAACGTCCGCACATCGCCTTCTCCTTATGCCCTTGGTCCGAACAGGATGATGGCGGTGCCGGCAAGGCAGACGATGCCGCCGGCGATATCCCACCTGTCCGGCGTTTGCCCTTCCACGCCCCAGAGCCAGAAAAGCGAGGCAGCAATATAGATCCCGCCATAGGCGGCATAGGCCCTGCCCGCCGCCTCTGTCGGCACCAGCGTCAGAAGCCAGGCAAAAGCCGCCAGCGCCACCATGCCGGGCAACAATATCCAACCGGTCTTACCGAGTTTCAGCCAGGCCCAGAAGGAAAAACAGCCGGCGATTTCGGCAAGAGCCGCCAGAACGTAGATAAGATAGACCTTCATTCCACCGTCTTTAGCATGCACAATCGCGTCCGTTCCGGACTATAACCATCGGCGCGGAAACCGGAATCGATTTTTCCGAGCCACGATACCACGATAGACAGGCCGGAAACGGCCGAAACAAGCGAAACCCTTCATGACCCTTCGTATCAAGCCCCGTGCCGCCTCCTCCGCCATCGTCAGGAATGGAGACCGGCTGCTTCTCGTGCGCCGCATCAACCCACCCTCCAAGGACATGTTCGCCTTTCCGGGCGGTCGGGCCGAAGACGGCGAAACACCTGCCGAAACGGCATTGCGCGAGCTGCAGGAAGAAACCGGCATCGTCGCTCGCCGGCCGCAGCTTTTCGCGACATACGATCTTCCCTCGCGAGATGCGGCAGGCCTGCTGACGAGCCATTATTTCCTGTCGGTTTTCACCGTGGAAACCGATGCCGCCCCCCTCGTGACTGTCGGCGACGATGCGGCGGATGCGGGCTGGTACACATTGGCGGAAATTCGCCTGCTGCCCGCGCCCGAAAGCGTCGTCGAATGCGCCGAACGCCTGCTTGCATGATTGCCAGCCAGCCAGAATCGCTATTATCTAGGATCGATCCGCCCGCCGGATGGTCACGAGCCAACAGTTCACGCGTATGTGTGGGGCAGAATAGAATTTTGATACGACCAACCATCTTCCTGTCTCTTTTTGTGACAATGCTTGCCGTATCAGGGCAAGAGGGTATCGCTTATGCGCAGCCTTCAAAATCCGTTTCTACGGCGCGTCCTGCGGAAGCGACACCGCCCAAACCCGCTCCTTACGACGACAAGCTGGCGCGGCTTTCGGAAATATTGGGCGCGGTGCAGTATCTGAGAACGTTGTGCCCCTCCTCCGGACCGGAGGACTGGCGCAAATCGATGAGCGACCTTCTGGCCGCTGATACGGCCAACGAACCCGAACGCCGCCAGCGCATGACGGCCGCATTCAACCGTGGATACCGCTCCTTTGCGGCTATCCACACCAGTTGCACACGCGCCGCCATCATGGCAGAAGAGAACTACCGTAACGAAGGGGCAACACTCGCGCAGGAAATCGCGTCCCGGTTCGGAAATTAGAGGATTATTAACCTCTTTTCGCCGCAGGCCGTGCCGTTTTGATAAAAGGCTGCTAGTGTTGTTAACAGGGTGGTAAGGACTTGCCCGCCCTGTCGAGGATGAAAAATGCAGACAAGCCGTAACGAAATCGACGATATGATCGTGCATGAAAAAATGCAGGTCGCTCTGGAACACCAGAACGAGGCATGGGCTGACGGCATGGCCGACGGCATCGAGCCTGAGATCATCGCCGATGCCGCGATCGCTCTGGCCATGCGCGAAACCATCCGTATCCATGGCGAGGCCGGCGCTGAAGCAATGCTAGAATCGCTGCGCCAGCGTATGCTTCAGGGCGAGTTTTCGCCGCAGCGGGTAATACAGTAAAGCCGGGGTTTATCATGTCTTGCCTGAGCAAGGGGCTTTTGCGCTCTTCCGCCCTGCTGTCCATCCTGCTTGCGCTCGCCGCCAGCCCGATTGGCATGCCAGGCCGCGCCTTTGCCCTTTCCGAGCTGAAGCCGGCGCAGAACACCGAAAGCGAGCCGAAGGCTGAGAATGGCGGTGAGCCGCAGCAGGCCCAGCCCGCGGAGCCGGACGAAATCGAAGGCGATTCGGAAGGCATTCCCCTGCCCGACCCGCTGGTGGACCGTTCCGCCAATCAGGCCAACCAGCAATCCTCCACGTCCGACAACACGCCTGAAATGTCTGTCGTGATCGAGCACGACATTTCCAAGGCGCCGGAACCCGTGCGCAAGCTGCGCCAGCAGATCATCGATGCCGCCGCCTCCGGCGATATCGAAAAGCTGCGACCCTTCATCGCTGCCGGCCAGAACGAATTCCGCATCGACGGCAATGACGGCGAAGACCCGATTGCGGCGCTGAAAACTTACTCCGGCGATCCTGACGGGCTGGAAGTGCTGGCGATCATCATCGACCTGCTGTCGACCGGTTATGCCCATGTGGACGCCGGCACGCCTGACGAGGCCTATGTTTTCCCCTATTTTTCCGGAAAACCGCTGAATACGCTGACTGCGCCGGAAAAGGTGGAGCTTCTGCGAATCATTACGGCGGGCGATCTGGCTGACATGCAGGAATTTGGCAATTACAGCTTTTATCGCGTCGGCATTTCGCCTGATGGCAAGTGGAAGTTCTTCACCGCCGGCGATTGATCGCATCGCAGCGCTTGCCGTTCTTTTGCAAAAATCCTAACTGTGCGGAATGAGCATTCCGGCAAATGCATCTGCATCTTGCCTGCTATCCGCATAGTCTCGACGAACCGAACGGTGACGCCATGCCTTCCGCCTTTCTTGCCGACCGCCGTCTGATCCGGGTTTCCGGTACCGGCGCCGAGGAATTTTTGAACAACCTCATCACCGCAGATGTTGAAAACCTGCCGCAAGGCGAAGCAAGGGCCGCAGCCCTTCTGACGCCGCAGGGCAAGATTCTGTTCGATTTTCTGATCTGGCGCGATGGCGGGGACTATCTGATTGAGACGGGCGCGGCCGAACAGGACGCGCTGTTGCGCCGCCTGACCATGTACAAGCTGCGTGCACCGGTCGACCTCAAAGCCGAGACGGTGGAAGGCGTGAGCGTTTTCTGGAACGAGACTGCCGCAGCGGCTGGCGTCAGGGATGGCCGTTTCGCCAAAGCCGGCATCGATCTCTACCGTATACCGGGCGCCTCCGCATCCGGCGACATCGCGGCCTATGATGCGCTCCGTATCGAGCAAGGCATTGCCGAATCCGGTCGGGATTATGCGCTTCAGGATGCTTTTCCGCACGATGTGCTAATGGATGTGAATGACGGCGTTTCCTTCAATAAGGGTTGTTTTGTCGGTCAGGAAGTCGTCTCGCGCATGAAACATCGCGGCACGGCAAGACGCCGCGTCGTCAGCGTTTCGGCCGAAGTCGCGCTTCCCGCCAGCGGAACGGAGATTACTGCCGATGGAAAGCCGGTCGGCGCGCTCGGAACCGTTTCCGGTAACAGGGCGCTCGCTATTGTGCGGATCGACCGTATTGCCGATGCGCTTGCTTCAGGTACGCCGCTTCTTGCCGGGAATGTTCCCGTGACGGTGGCGCTGCCGGCGTGGAGCGGCATTTCCTTGCCGACGGCCGATCCGGCAGCGCGGGCGGAGGACTGAGAGTGACGCCTGCAAAAAGCCCGCGCGCCTGGCAGCGCATGCTGTCCGGTCGGCGGCTCGATCTGCTCGACCCTTCGCCGCTCGATGTGGAAATCGTCGATATTGCCCATGGCCTTGCCCGTGTGGCCCGCTGGAACGGCCAGACACGCGGCGACCATGCCTTTTCCGTGGCCCAGCATTGCCTCATCGTCGAGACCATCTTCTGCCGCATGTGCACCGGTGCCACGCCTGACGAGATGCAGATGGCGCTTCTGCACGATGCGCCGGAATATGTCATCGGTGACATGATCTCGCCGTTCAAATCGGTGGTCGGCGGTGGTTACAAGACCGTGGAAAAGCGCCTGGAAGCCGCGGTGCATCTGCGTTTCGGCCTGCCGCCGCATGCATCGCGCGAATTGAAGGACCGGATCAAGAGGGCCGATACGGTCGCCGCCTTTTTCGAAGCGACGGAACTTGCCGGTTTTTCCACCGCCGAGGCGCAGAAGTTCTTCGGCCTGCCGCGCGGCATCACCCGTGACATGTTCGACATGACGCCCCTGCCCTCAACCGAAGCGCAAAAGCAGTTCATCGAACGTTTCGAGGCGATCGAGGCGATGCGTATGGTCAAGACGGGAAGTGCGACATGACCGCCATTGTCGTATCGCCGCTGTCGCGGATCGCGGAGATGGCCGTGAAGCACAAGGCCCGCGAAATGGTGACGCTGATCGCCAAAGAGCAGTCCTTTCACCGCCCTGCCGTCATTGCCGCAGACCGGCACCTGACGCTTGCCATGAACGACATTGCATTCAAGGGCACCGCCGATCTCATCGCGCCGGACGATGCGCATGTGCTGAAGCTAATCGATTTCGCCCGGCAATGGGACCAGTCCGCGCCGCTGCTCATCCATTGCTGGATGGGTGTTTCGCGCTCACCCGCCGCCGCCGTCATCGCAGCCCTCAGCCTCTATCCGGACCAAGACGAGAACGAACTCGCCGGGCGATTGCGGGCGGTTTCCCCTTACGCCACGCCGAATGCCCGTATCATCGCCATTGGCGACCGGCTTCTGAGGCGCGACGGGCGACTTGTCAGGGCGATAAAGGCGATCGGCAGGGGTGCGGATACCGACGGCAACGTGCCTTTCGTGCTGCCGCTTGGCGGCTGAAGCCCGAATTTTGGCGGAACCGCCAAGGCGCCCGTTCGTTACCAACGCTGAACAGCAATAAAGATTACGGGACAATTCATGGAACAGCAGGCAGCGGATATCTTCGTCGCATCGCAGGCAGCCGTTCGGCAGGCCAGCGCCCTGGCAGTGCAATATTCCTTTTCGGTCATTGGCGCGCTTCTTCTTCTGATCATCGGCTGGTTGGCCGCAACATTCCTGCAACGCTGGGCATTTCAGGGCCTATCGCGCGTTCGCGGCTTCGATGCGACGCTAGCCGGTTTTTTTGCCGGGGCGGTCCGCTATGTCGTGCTAATTCTGGTTCTGGTCATGGTGCTTAGCCAGTTCGGTGTACAAACAGCGTCCATTCTTGCAGTTCTCGGCGCCGCCGGCCTTGCCATCGGCCTTGCGTTGCAGGGCACGTTGCAGAACATCGCCGCGGGCATCATGCTCGTGGTGCTGCGTCCCTTCCGCGTCGGCGAATATATCGAGACGACTACCGTCAAAGGAACCATCATCGAGATTGGGCTGTTCGCCACCGAGCTCAAGACGAGCGATGGGCTTTATCGCCTTGCACCTAACTCGACCCTGTGGAACGTGCCGATCACCAATTACAGCCGCTTTCCGTCGCGCCGTCATGAAGTGAGCCTGACGGTCAAGAACGACGAGGACCTCGCCGCCGCACAGGATATGCTGATGCGGGTGGCGCGATCCGAAAGCCGCGTGCTGCTGGATCCAGCCCCCGTGACCTTTGTGGATTCAGTCAGTGCGGACAGCGCCACGGTGAAATTACGCTACTGGGTGCGCAGCGACAGTTACTTTACAACGACCCGCGACGTGACGAAGGCCATGAAACTCGCCTTTGACGAGCGCAAGGCGGACATAAGCGCGCAACCCGCCTGAGGCGTTGCACCTTACCCTCTTTCAAGCGCGACGGCTGCAAAGCCATCGCGCTTTTTCGTTGCACCGAGCCGGGACGCCACTTGCATCCCTCGAACGCGGCCTTTATGGATCATGATGTAATGTTATTACGTAACTTGCCATTATGAAGATAAGAGGGCCGAAACAAATGCAGAAGATACTCACCCGCGTCACCGGCGCCGTCGCACTTGGTTCCATGCTGCTGGCGACGACCGCGGCGATGGCCGCCGGCGGCGACAAATCCGCTGCCCACAGCCACGACCATGGGCACGATCATGGCCACCAGATGACCGAGGCGGAAAAGCAGATTTACAAGGGCTACTTCGAAGATGCCCAGGTGAAACCGCGCGCGCTTTCCGACTGGGAAGGCGACTGGCAATCGGTCTACCCCTATCTGCTGAACGGCTCGCTCGATTCCGTCATGGCCGAAAAGGCGGCGCATGGCGACAAGACCGCGGCGGAGTACCGCGCCTATTACGAGATCGGCTACAAGACCGATGTGAACCGCATCGTCATCAAGGCCGACAGCGTGGCATTCTACAAGGACGGCAAGCCCGCTGAAGGCACCTATGTCAGCGACGGCCATGAAATCCTGACCTACAAGAAGGGCAATCGCGGCGTACGCTATATCTTCAAGAAAACCGCCGGCGACGAGGCCGCGCCGCAATTCATCCAGTTCAGCGACCATTCCATTGCTCCGGTCAAAGCCGGCCACTACCATCTCTATTGGGGCAACGACCGCAAGGCATTGCTGGACGAAGTGACCAATTGGCCGACCTACTACCCGTTCCTGATGGACGGCGGCGATATCGTGGAAGAAATGGCGGCGCATTAACTTCGCATGACATTCCGGCACGGGCATATTCTTCATGCCCGTGCTGCATTCCTTATTGCCCCATGGTGGAGCGATGCGCCCAGCCGGTCATGCGCTTTTCAAGCCACGCCATGACCGCATACATGGCGATGCCTTCCACCGCGAGCATCAGCAGGCCAGCAAAGACCAGAGGCACGTTGAACTGACTCTGCGCCGAACTCATCATGTTGCCGAGGCCGTAATTGGAAGCGACGGTCTCCGACACGACCGAGCCGACGAAGGCGAGCGTGATGGCGATTTTGAGCGAGCCGAAGAAATAGGGCATGGACCGCGGAATACCGACCTTCAGCATGATGTCCATCTTCTTGGCGCCGAGCGCCCGTAGCACATCTTCGGTTTCCGGCTCGATGGTGGCAAGGCCGGTGGCGACATTGACGACGATGGGAAAGAAGGAAATCAGGAAAGCGGTCAGAACGGCGGGAACCGTGCCGATGCCGAACCAGATGACGAGGATAGGCACCAGCGCCACCTTCGGAATGGCGTTGAAGCCGATCATCAGCGGATAAAGCCCGGCATAGATGGTTTTCGACCAGCCGACGAACAGGCCGATAGCGAGACCGGCGGCCACAGCAATGGCGAAGCCCAGCGTCGTGGTATACAGCGTTTGCAGCGAATTCTTCCAGATCGGCGACCAATATTGCACGATGGCCTGCCCGACCCTGACCGGCGACGGCAGGATGGTGGGCGGCATTTTCAGCGCGTAGACAAGCAGTTCCCACAACACGAAAAGCGCCAGCGTATAAAGCCATGGGGCGGCTTTCACCCAGTTGACGCGGGCAATCAGCGGTTTGCGCGGCTCAGTCGTGACGGTGGTTTCCATGATCGCGCTCATGCCGCCACCCTCGCCTGCGCGATTTCGCCATGCAGTGCCTGCACCATGTCGTTGAAACCCTTGTCATACATGATATCGAGCTGGCGCGGGCGGGCAAAAGGCACGCGATGTTCCGCCAGCACCCGGCCCGGCCTTGCACTCATCACAAAAATCTTGTCGGCCAGAAATGTCGCCTCGCGCAGATCATGGGTCACGAGGATGATGGTGACGCGCTGCGCGGCGTGCAGATCGCGGATGACGCACCACAACTCCTCGCGGGTGAAGGCGTCGAGCGCGCCGAATGGCTCGTCGAGCATCAGCAGTTCCGGCTCATGGATCAGCGCCCGGCAGAGATTGGCGCGCTGCTGCATGCCGCCGGAAAGCTGCCACGGATATTTGGAGCCAAAGCCCTTCAGGCCGACGATTTCCAGCAGACGCTCGGCTTTTGCGACATAGTCTGCTTTATGGGCGCGCAGCCGGCGACGGTGTTTCTCGACGATCTCCAGCGGCAGCAGGATGTTCTCAAGCGTCGTGCGCCATGGCAGCATCGTCGGATTCTGAAACGCCATGCCGACGATGGAGACCGGCTCCGTGACCTGCCGCCCGGCAACGATGACATTGCCCCTTTGCGGAATATGCAGCCCCGTCACCAGCTTCATCAGCGTGGACTTGCCGCAGCCGGACGGGCCGACTACAGCCGCGAATTCCCCCTTGTCGACCGTCAGGTTCAAACCGGATACGGCCAGCGTTCCGGCGGAACCGCCGTAACGCATGTCGACATTATCTATTTCCACGAGACGTGACATCGCAGTTCCGTTTTCAGTTGCTGATCGGGCTTTTGAACCCCGCAGCGTTGCCGCTTGTTTCTTCTCCCCGAGGGGGAGAAGGTGGCCCGAAGGGTCGGATGAGGGGGCAAGCGTAGAGATATACGGAGAGCTTGCCCCCTCATCCCGCTGCCGCGGACTTCTCCCCGGCGGAGAGAAGAATCGGGCCGCACCCGCTCATTTCACCCATCAGGGAAGCATGCGTTCTGCCTTGGCCGGCAGGTAGGTCGCGTCGAACACCTGCTCCGCCTTGACGTTGCCCTTCAGGCCCATGGAAACCTTGAGCGTCTCCAGCGAGGCCGCAAGCCGGGCCGGATCGACCCCGCCCATACCGTTTTCCACCACATAGGGCGTCTTGATGTTCATGCTGTTGGCCATGTTCAGGCGCTCCAGCTCGATGACGCTGTCCAGCGTCTCGTTGCGCTTGAGGACGGCCGCCACGCCCTCTTCCGGGTTCTTGACGGAATCAGCGAAACCCTTGGCCAGCGCTTTCAGGAAACCCTTCACCGCTTCAGGGTTTTTCTCAGCGAAATCAGTGTTTACCAGCACCGCATTGCCATAGAGATTCAAGCCATGCTCGGCCATCAGGATGGTCGAGATATCGTCATCGGCGATGCCCTGTTTCTTGAGATTGAGGATCACCGAAAAGGCAAAGCCGAAAACGGCATCGACGTCGCCCTTGGCAAGCATCGGTTCACGCACCGGAAAACCGATCGATTCGATCTTGATCTTGCTGTCATCGAGGCCCGCCACCTGCTTGAAAGCAGGCCATTGCGCAAAAGCACCATCCGGCGGCGGTGCGCCGAGCTTCTTGCCTTCCAGCGACTTCGGATCGCCGGTAACACCGAGCGACTTGCGGCCAACGACGGCGAATGTCGGGCGCTCATAGACCATATAAACGGCCTTGATCTTCTGGCTTGGATCCTCGTCGAGGAACTTCATCACCGAGTTGATGTCGCCGAAACCCATCTGGTAGGCGCCGGTCGCCACGCGCGGAATGGCTTCCACCGAGCCGTTGCCGCTATCGATGGTGACATCGAGCCCTTCAGCCTTGAAGTAGCCCTTGTCGAGCGCCAGCAGGAAACCGGCGGCGGGGCCTTCGAACTTCCAGTCGAGTGTGAATTTCACCGGCGTTTCGGCCCGCACCTCTACCGCCGGCAATGAAAATCCGGCGGTTACACCGATGGCGGCAATGGCCAGTGTTCTGGACAACAACCTGCGCGTTAAAATCATCTGTTCCCCCTGATGGTTTTGTTGGATTGGTTGCATAAGACCCAATTCCAACCCTCAAGGCAAGATAAAATTGCATACAAAATAGCCGTTATTTTGTATGCTTATTTTATATGCACAATCAGTCGCAAGACAGGCAAAAAGCCGGCAATCTGCTCATCGCGCATGCAACGAAGCGAAAGCGGGATCGTTCACGCAGAGAACACAGCGTTCTCATTTGCCGGGGTTGCGGATCAGGGGCAGCGTGCGACAAATAGGGCCACGAACAGCAGGCAAACGCGGGACGGCAAGATGAATTCTGCACTTGGTATACACCACATCACCATGATCACCCGGAAGGTGCAGGCGAATGTGGATTTCTACGCCGGCTTTCTGGGCCTGAGGCTGGCCAAGCGCACGGCCGGTTTCGAAGACGCCATGCAGCTGCATCTGCTTTATGGCGACGATATCGCCTCGCCCGGCTCGCTTCTCACCTTTCTCGTCTGGGAAGATGGCGGCCAGGGCCGTGTCGGGTACGGCCAGACGCTGGAAGTTTCCGTGGCCATCGATCCCGCCGCCATCGGCTTCTGGCTGACGCGGGCGCTGAGATTTGGCATCCGGGCGGAAGGCCCCTCCGATGAGTTCGGTGCCCCGGTCATCCGGCTGAAAGATCCTGACGGCCTGATCGTCAAGCTGGTCGGCACCCACGCCTTTGCCGATGCCACGCCGCATGTGACGGACGATATTTCCGCCGAGGACGCCATTCGCCGAATCTATGGCGCGACGGTGCTGAGCGAAGTGCCGGAAGAAACCGTCGCGTTTCTGGAGAAACATTTCGGTTACCGGCAGGAAAGCCAGGCAGGCGCAATCCGCCGGCTCGTTTCCGACAGCGGCGACATTATCGACGTGCGCGACGCCACCGGCTTCTGGTCCAGCGCGCCGGGCACCGGCACCGTCGATCACATCGCCTTCCGCGCGAAGGATATGGATGAGCTGAACACGGTTCTAACCGGGCTGAAATCGCTGAATTCCAGCACCACCAACGCCCATGACCGGAAATATTTCCACTCGCTTTATGTCCGCGAACCGGGCGGCGTACTGATCGAAATGGCAACCGACGGGCCGGGCATGACGGTGGACGAACCGCTGGAATCGCTCGGGGAAAAACTGTTCATCCCGCCGCTCTTCATGAAGGACGAGGCGGATGTACGCGTTGCCCTGCCGCAATTTTCAATGCCGGGCGAAGAGCGGATCGTTTATCGCGACCTTCCCTTCGTGCACCGGTTCTACACGCCGCAGGAGCCGGATGGCAGCACCATCATCCTGCTGCACGGTTCCGGCGGCAGCGAAACCAGCCTGATGCCGCTGGCGCACCGGGCAGCACCGCGCGCAACGCTTCTCGGCGTGCGCGGCCGCAGCACGGAGGAAGAGATCGCCCGCTGGTTCCGTCGCAATCCCGATTTCAGCTTCGACCAGAAGGATATCGCCTCGGAAGCGGAAGCCTTCGCCGCCTTCGTGGAGGGGGCGATACGGTCCTATGGCCTAGACCGTTCGAAACTGCGGTTTATCGGCCATTCCAATGGCGCGAACTTCTACGCGGCCTTTGCAGCGCTCTATCCCGACCTTGCCGGCGACGCCCTGCTCTATCGCCCGATGCCGGTTCTCGAAACATGGCCGCAGACCGATCTTTCCGGCCGCAATCTCCTGCTTGTGGCGGGAGAACGCGACAAATATCTCGACAAGGCGCACGAACTGCAGGGCCGGCTCGCCGCGAGCGGAGCAAGTGCCGAGCTGGAAACGGTTGAGGACGGGCATGAACTCGGGCTTGCCGATATCGAAGCGGCACGGCACTGGCTGGCGGATGTTTCCTGACACGAGGCCGTGCGCGTGCCACCTATTTCTTCTCCCCGCCGGGGAGAAGGTGGCCCGAAGGGTCGGATGAGGGGGCAAGCTCACCGAATATATCCACCCTCACCCCCCTCATCCCGCTGCCGCGGACGTCTCCCCGGCGGGGAGAAGAAACAAGTGGCACACGCCCGCTCCTTCGCCACCCATATCATCCGTCAACCGGGCCTTGCATAAATTCACCAAAAGGGCTTTAAAAACAGCTTCGTAATTGGAGAATCCGTTTGGAAATCCCGCTGTTTATCCTCGCCCTCGTCGCGGCCTTCATCTACACGCTGGTCGCGAGCATCCGCAATTCAAGTCGAATCAAGTCGCTGGAACGGGAGGTTCTCAGCCTCAAACGGCTGATGGCTGCGGGCGTGACCTCTCCCGTGGCGGCACAGGCGCAGAGCGCGGAATCCACGGCAAAACCGGATTTCGAGGAGGAAGAGGAAAGCAGGACGCCTGCGGAAGACGCAGCCTTCCAGGCTGAATACGCATCCGAGCCGCAGGAAGCCGCCGCCATGGCGCAAGCGGAAGACGCCGTCCGCGAGGAAGCACCCGCAGCTCCCGCCAGCGAGGCGGCATCCGCTCCGGCGACGAAGGAAAGCTTCGAAAGCCTGCTCGGCGCCCGTTGGGCCGTCTGGGCCGGTGGACTGGCGCTCGCGCTCGGCGGTATTTTCCTCGTCAAATATTCGATCGAATCGGGGCTGCTCAGCCCGGCGGTCAGGCTTTCGCTCGCCGCCATTTTCGGCCTCGCTCTCGGCCTTGCCGGCGAGGCTGTCCGCCGCAAGGCGGTGCCGGGCATCGCCGCCACCTATTCCAACGCCATGATACCGGGCGTGCTGACGGCGGCCGGCGCCTTGACGCTGTTCGGCGTCGTCTATGCCGCCTATGGCATTTACGGCTATATCGGCCCCGGCATGGCTTTCAGCCTGCTTGGGCTCGTCGCCTTCGCCACCATCGGGCTTTCGCTGCTGCACGGGCAAGCGCTGGCCGGTTTCGGCCTTCTCGGTTCAATGCTGACGCCAGCACTGATTTCCACCGAAACGCCGAATATCTGGGCGCTCTTCGCGTTCCTCACCATCTCCTGGCTGGCAACGGCAGCCGCGGCGCGCAGGCAGGGCTGGACCGTGGTTCCCTCTCTCGCCAATGCCGGGCTTGGCCTCTGGGCGCTCGGCTATATCGGCTTTTCCGAAACGATCAGTGCCGAACCACCAACGCTTGCCCTGCTCGTCATGCTGGCGGGAACCATATTCCTCTGGCCCGGCAAGACATTCGACACGCCGCCTGCCGAAACCGGTGAACCCGCCGTTCCCGCGCGGCGCGCCGTCCGCGCCATGCGGCTTCTGCTGCGCCCGTCGCTCGCCCTCAATCTCACCGTCTCGATGGCCGTGATCCTGCCGGCCATCGGCTTCCTCTTTGCCGATGGCGGCGTCGATACTCATCCGGCGATCATCGTTTCAGCGCTCATCGCCGCCCTTGCAGCGCTTGGCGCCGCCCGCCATTATGCGGCCTGGCCAGCCATTATCGCAGCGCTCGGTGCGCAGGCTGCCGTGTCGCTGATGTCGCGGCGGGGCATCGATTTTATCGGCCTTATCAACGATACGTCCGTGTCCCTTCCGTCCGTGTCAGTCGGCTACACGGCGGAAATTGCCATGGCGCTCGGCCTCGGGGCTGTCTTCGTGCTCTGCGCCTTCTCCTTCCTGAAACGCAAGGGCGCTGACGATTCGGATTTTGCCCAGCTCTGGGCCGGTATCGCCGCGCTTTTCCCGGTCTGGCTCGCCACCGCAAGCTTCGTCGAATACGGCAATCTCGGCCGTGACTGGCTGCACGCCGCCTATGGCCTCGGCCTTGGACTGGTGTTGCTTGCAGGCGCCGAGTGGCTGCACCGGCAGAACAACGAGGCCTATCGCAAGCCGCTGAACATCCTCGTGCTCGGCTCATTCGCCGCCTTCGCGCTCTGCCTGCACACGCTGACGCAGGGGCTTGCGACAACCGTGCTGCTCTCCGTCATTGGTTTTGTCTATGTGCTGGCGACACGTCATCGCAACTGGGAGGTTCTGCCCTGGGTGATGGCCGTGGCGAGCGTCGCCGTTCTCGGCCGCATCGCCTGGGAACCCACCATTGTCGGGCCGCAAAATCTTGGGCTCACGCCGGTCTTCAACGCGCTTCTTCCGGGTTACGGCATTCCCGCACTGCTGGCCGTTGCCTCGGCCTGGCTGCTGCGCGACTGGCCGGGGGTCAGGGCGAAGAACTTCCTGCAGGCGATTGCCAGTGTCATGGGGCTTCTCGCCGTCGCCATCCTCATCCGCCATGCGATGAATGGCGGCACGCTTGACAACAGCGTACCGACGCTCGGCGAACAGTCGATCTACACGCTGCTGACCATTGGCTTCTCGGGCGTGCTGATGACGCTCGATCTCAAGAGCCCCAGCCCGGTCTTCCGTTACGGCTCGATGATTGCCGGCGTGATTGCCGTCATTAACGTGCTGACGATGCATTTCTTCACGCTCAATCCCTATTTCACCGGCGAGAATACCGGCCGCATCCCGGTCCTCAACCTCCTGCTGATCGGTTACCTTCTGCCGGCGCTCGCTTATGGCGGCCTTGCCTATTATGCGCGGGGAAAACGTCCGCCAGCCTATGTCAGCATGCTGGCGGTGGCGGGTGCAGCACTCGGCTTTGCCTGGGCGACACTTTCGGTGCGCCGTTTCTGGCAGGGCGAGAATATCGCAGACTGGAAGGGTTTTATGCAGGGTGAGACCTACAGCTATTCGGTGGTCTGGCTGCTGATCGGCGTGTTGCTGCTTGTGCTCGGTTCGCGCTTCAATGCCCGCAGCCTGCGTCTGGCATCGGCTGCCTTCGTGCTGATCTCGGTTGCCAAGGCCTTCCTGATCGACATGAGCAATCTCGAAGGTGTGCTGAGAGCACTGTCCTTCATCGGGCTCGGCGCGGTGCTGATCGGTATCGGCCTGTTCTACCAGAAAATCCTGACCCGGAAGCCGCAGGCATGATCGCGGCTGAGGCTTTCGCGCCCTATGCGGCGCTTGCGCAGGATCTGATCCCGCACGCCGCCGATGCGGGCGACGGCTCGCATGATCTTGCCCATATTCACCGCGTCTTTCGCAACGCCATGCGCATCCATGCGGGCGAAGGCGGCGATGGCACCGTGCTGGCCGCCAGCGTGCTGTTGCATGATTGCGTGGCGGTGGAGAAGAACTCGCCGCTCCGCGCGCAGGCCTCACGGTTCGCGGCGGAAAAAGCCTCGGGCATTCTCGAGGCGCTCGGCTGGCAACGGCAGGATATCGACGCCGCCGCCCATGCCATCACCACCCACAGCTTTTCCGCCAATATCGAGCCGCAGACACTGGAGGCGAAAATTCTTCAGGATGCCGACCGGCTGGATGCCATCGGCATGGTGGGCGCGGCGCGCTGCTTTTATATTGCCGGGCGCCTGGGCTCAGCACTTTACGATCCGGTTGACCCGCTGGCGAAAGAACGGCCGCTTGACGACCGCGCCTTTGCCATCGACCATTTCGAAACCAAGCTGTTCAAGCTGGCCGACGGTTTTCGCACCGAAACAGGCCGGCAGATGGCCAAAGCCCGCCATGAGAGGCTGAAACAGGTGCTGGACCTGTTTCTCGACGAAATCTGAGGAGACCCGAGATGCGTGTGACCGAACTGAACATCTATCCGCTGAAAAGCGCGCGCGGCATTCCCCTCTCCGAAAGCGCCGTTTCGGCCGAAGGCCTGCCGGGTGACCGCCGCGCCATGCTTGTCGACCCATCGGGCCACTTCATCACTCAGCGTGAATTGCCTGCTATTGCCACGGTTCTGGCTCGCCATGAGGACGAGGGCATGCTGCTTTCAAGGGGCGAAGACGGCGAGGTAGTCGCACAGCCATCAGGCCAGCGCATGGATGTGGCGGTGTGGAAATCGATCGTCAGCGCCAATATCGCCGATGACGAGACCAATGACACGCTTTCGGCCTGGCTCGGACGCGAGGTGAAGTTGGCGTTCTTCGATGATGCCTCTAAACGCATTGCGAGCCTCGAATGGACGGGCAATGAAACCCCCGTCACCTTTGCCGACGGTTACCAGATTCTCGTCACCACCACCGCCTCGCTTGCCGCGCTGAACGACAATATGCGCGAAAATGGCGAGGAGGCCGTTGGCATGGAGCGTTTCCGGCCCAATATCGTGCTCGACACGGACGAAGCATGGGCGGAGGACCGCTGGGCGGCCATCGAGATCGGCGGCATTCGTTTCGATCTCGTCAAGCCCTGCGCCCGCTGCATCATGACCACACAGGACCAGATGACCGGCTCCCGCGATGTGCCCTCCCCCATGAAGGCGATGGGCCGCATCCGCATGTCCGGCGACCGACGCGTGCCCGGCCCGCTCTTCGGCTGGAACGTCACGCCGCGCGGCGAAGGCCGGCTATCCGTCGGCGATGTTGCCAGGGTGATCGAGGAAAGGCCGGAAGGCTGGGCGATCAAGCGGCGGTAGGCCGGCGGCTTGGTTCTGACCGGGCACACCTTCTCTCCCTCACTCCTGTGCTCGTCGCAGGAATCCAGCTGACGCGCGGCGGCGCAGCGGAGAGACTCTTTTCAGCCCAAGGACTTGGGCTGGCTGGATCCCTGTGACGAGCACAGGGATGAGGAGGAGCGCGCTACGGTCATCGCTCAACAACCGGCTCAGAGCTGGACGCGCCGATCTCCATCATTGTTTCACACTCGCAAATGCGACGCGCAGTCTGAAGTCACGGCTTTTTCGCCCCGACAATCAGAAAGATCGGGCGGCGATCCTCGTGTCTCAATTCCGGGCGCTCAGCCATCAAAGCCGGATCTGGCCTGGGCTCGGCCAGACGCGTCAGGGTAAAACCGGCAGAAAGCAGGCTGTTGAGAATGCCTGACAACGTGCGGTGATATTTAACCACGTCATCCGCCATCCAGTTGGAGTGGCGCACGCCTTCGTTCTGATAATCATCGAGCGGCCAGTGGAGGATTTCGCCCTCCTCGTCATAGAACCAGTCCTGTTTTTCCAGCGCCGTGAAAACAGGATGTTCGATGGAAAAGATGAAATCGCCACCGGATTTCAGCACGGCAAAAATCTTCGCGAATGCCACGTCAAGATCGCGAACGTAATGCAGGGCGAGAGAACTCAGCACCACATCGAAACTTTCCTGCGGAAAATCGATGTCTTCGATGGCGGCGCGGCGATAGTCTATGCCCGGACCGCCATTGATCTCGACGGCGCGGCGCAGCATGTTTTCGGAGAGATCGACGCCAACGATATGGGCAGCACCCTGCTCCGCCGCATAACGGCAATGCCAACCGAAACCGCAACCGAGATCAAGAAGGGTTCCGTCTTTCAGGGGTGGAAGCATGGCGCGCAATTCATGCCACTCGCCGGCCTGACGCAGACCCTCCACGGAGCGCGGCATTGCGCTGTAGCGCTCGAAGAACCCGGGATCGTCGTAGATATTCTGTTTCATCGTCGTCTCTTCTTCCGCATTCCATCAATGGCATGAATAGTGGCCGTCAAGAAAAGTCGCTAGTGGGACCGGCTGACAAAAGATAATATTCGTTCCATCGTAGCGGATTCTGCGGCAAGCCATGCGCCTTCTCCCTGAGGCGAGGCGCCGCGATGGGGGAATATTCATGTCGCAAGCCACACGCCAGACCATGCCCTGGGTGATTATCGTCGCCGGGTCGCTGATTGCGGTCATGACCTTCGGTCCCCGCTCGGCAATGGGTTTCTTCCAGTTGCCGATGCTTGCCGATACCGGCTGGGATCGCTCTACCTTCGGTCTTGCCATGGCTTTGCAGAACCTCTTCTGGGGGCTTGGCCAGCCCTTCTTCGGCGCCATCGCCGATAAATACGGCACGGGTCGCGTGCTCGTTCTTTCCGGCCTGCTTTATGCTGCCGGCCTCATCTGCATGTCTTTCGGGACCTCGACGTTCTGGCTGCATTTCGGCGGCGGCGTTCTCGTCGGGCTCGGCATTGCCGCCGGCTCCTTCAGCGTCATCCTTTCGGCCTTTGCACGCCATGTGACGCCGCAGCAACGTTCGCTCGCCTTCGGCATCGGCACGGCGGCGGGTTCGGCCGGCATGTTCCTGTTTGCGCCGATCAGCCAGGGGCTGATTTCCAACTATGGCTGGTCGGACAGCCTCGTCTGGCTCGCAGCGATGATGATGCTCGTGCCGCTGCTCGCCTTTTTCATGCGCGGCAATTCATCCTCCGGCAGCCAGTCGCAGGCGCAGTTCCAGCAGACGGCGGGCGAAGCCCTGAAGGAGGCGCTCGGCCATAAAAGCTACCTGCTTTTGACCACCGGTTTCTTCGTCTGCGGTTTTCAGGTGGCCTTTATCACCGCGCATTTTCCGGCCTATCTCGGCGATATCGGCATCGAACCACGGTACGCCGTCATCGCCATGGCGCTGATCGGCTTCTTCAACATCATCGGATCGCTTGCCGCCGGCGTCATCGCCCAGCGTTATTCCAAACCCTATCTGCTGGCCTATATCTATATTGCCCGCTCGGTCGTGGTCACGGCCTTCCTGCTGCTGCCGCAATCGCCGCTTTCGGTCATCCTCTTCGCCTCGGTCATGGGCATTCTGTGGCTTTCCACCGTACCACCCACCAATGCGCTGGTGGCGATCATGTTCGGCACACGTCATCTTGGCATGCTGGGCGGTGTGGTTTTCCTGACCCATCAACTCGGCTCGTTCCTCGGCGTCTGGCTGGGCGGCTTTCTTTACGACAGGTTCGGTTCCTATGATCTCGTCTGGTGGCTGGGCGTCGGCATGGGGATTTTTGCGGCCATCGTGCATTGGCCCATTCAGGAACGGCCGGCTCCGAGGCCTGCAATGGCCTGATCTAAGCCTGCACGGCCCTGTTGAGCGCAGGCGCCGCCACTCGGCCTTCCAGCGCCTTCAGCGCCGCCTGCACGAAACCGTCGCGGGCGGCGTTTTCGTTGAGGCCACGCGGATCGTAGACATGCCGGTTGAGGAAATGAGCGGTGAGGCGGAAAGCCGCCGCAAGGCTGTCAGGATCGGCCGCCTTCGACTGGCCTTCGCTCAAGAAAGCCGGAAGCGACAGCATCCGCTCCGCATAGGGCGCACCTGCCGTGCGGCAAACCGCCCTGCCCGTTTTCGGCGATACATAGATGAGATCGGTGCGCAGCCCCGTCGCCGCACATTCGGTAAGATCGAGCCCGAAACCGAGCTCGTTCAGAACCGCCAGTTCGAAGCGCACGAACAATTCCCCGGCATCGACGGGGTCATGCAGATTATCGAGAATGATATCCAGCGCCTGATAGAGATGCGGGTGCGGATCGCGCTCCGGCAGAAGCCTGAGCAACGCGCCCATGGCCTGCACGCCATAAACGGCGGTCGCCGTTTCCATCAGCTGTGCTGCGCGCAATTGCAGCGGCTCGATGCGGAACTCGCCCAGATGATCGTGAAGGCGCGCCCGCCAGATGACATCCACCCGGTTTCCGGCCTGCAACACCGGCTGCATGCTGCGGGAACGGCCGGAACGCACCAGCCCCAGATGGCGGCCACGCGAAGGGGTCATCACCTCGGCGATGACACTCGTCTCGCCATGGCGTTTGACGCCGAGAATGATTGCCTCTTCCTGCCACTGCATGAAACGCGTCCGGATTTCGATTCAGGTCCGAGCATACCCGATCTGGCGGCAAAACGTTATTCTTTTACGGCGTCGCCGACCGTGCCGACGAGATTGAGAACGAAATCGACAATTTCGTTTTCCCCGAAAGGCTTGCCGAGCAACGGCGCGTGCATGAGATCTTCCGGAAAACCCGTCGTGTCGCCATAACCGCTGACGAAACCGAAGGGAATGCCGGCAGCGCGCAGCCCGCGCGCGAAATCGTAGCTCTTGCCATCGGTGAGGCTGACATCCAGAAGAACGCAATCGGCGCCGCCTTCTTCAACGGCCTGCCTCGCCTGCGCAAGCGTGGTGGCGATGACGACGGATTCCACCTCCATGGACTGGAGAACCGCTTCGACATCGAGCGCCACCAGATATTCATCCTCAACGATGATAACCCGTTGCGGCACCATATGTTTTCTTCTTCCTAAAAAGAGGACCGCAAGGCTCGAAGCCGCAGTCTCCGACATGATTTTCCCGTGAGATAACACGACAGGAGTCGCAAATTACGGCTCCACCGTCATTTAAAAAAGACATGTCAAAGGAAGATCAGATGAAGGGTCTTTGCCGCTTTTCATCGCTTTCCCAACCCGCCACGTTGGTCAAGCCGGCATCGTCCAGCACCAGACAGCCCTTGTCCGTCCAGCGGATGAGGCCGCGATCGACGAGCTTTCTCAAGGTCTTGTTGGTGTGAACGATGGACAGGCCGAGCGTATCGGCAACATGCTGCTGGGTGACCGGGATGGGTGTTTCGCCGGGGATGAGATTGACCGCCTTCGCCTTGCGATAAAGAAACGCGATCAGATAAGCGGCTCGTTCCAGCGCGGTGCGGCGGCCGATGCTGAGGAGGTGGTTGTCGAGCATGCGCTCCTCGCTCGCCGCGATCCAGGTCAGGTCATAGGCAAGCGTCGGGTGATCGGTGAAAAGGTTATTAAGGCGGGAGCGCTCGAAGACGCAGAGCGTCACCGGCGAGAGCGCCTCCACCGAATGCTGCATTTCCCCCATCACCGTGCCCTGAAGACCGACGAGATCGCCGGGCATGACATAATTGAGGATTTGTCGCCTGCCGTCTTCCAGTGTCTTGTAACGGAACGCCCAGCCTTGCAAAACGGTATAAAGATGAGCGCTGTGCGAGCCTTCCATCAGGATCAGGGAGCCGCTTTCCACCGCCAGTTCCCCCGTTTTGAAACGCGATACGAAATCCAGTTCGGAAGAGGAAAAATCCCGGAAATGCGGCAGGTCGCGCAGGGGACATTGCTGGCACGGGGTGGTGGAAATTCCGTTCGGTTTTTTTGGCGACATGAATATCCATCATCAAGAAAAGGTTGCGCCCAATTGTTTTGGAACAACCCGCGCGAACGTATTCGGTTCCCGATGGTGGGTGAAGATTTGTGAAGCTTACCTTGCACTCCTCCCTTATTCCTGTGCCTGTCACGGGAATCCAGCCCACGCGCGTCTGCGCGGCGGGAAGAACTCCTTTCAGCCCAAGGACTTGGCTGGCTGGATCCCTGTGACAGGCACAGGGATGAGGGAGGATGCCTGGCAACTAGCCTCGCGGGAATTCCAGACCCATTTCACGGAAGCGCTCGGGGTCATCGCCCCAGTTCTCGCGCACCTTCACGAACAGGAAGAGATGCACCGGCTGCTCGAGAATCTCAGACAGTTCCTTACGCGACGCGGTGGAGATCGCCTTGATAGCATCGCCGTTCTTGCCGAGCGCGATCTTCTTCTGGCTGTCGCGTTCGACATAGATCACCTGCTCGATGCGCACGGAGCCGTCCTTGCGCTCTTCCCACTTTTCCGTCTCGACATGCGAGGCATAGGGAAGTTCCTGATGCAGGCGCAGGAACAGCTTTTCGCGGGTGATTTCGGCGGCGAGCTGGCGCATCGGCAGATCGGAAATCTGGTCTTCCGGGTAATACCACGGGCCTTCCGGCAGGGTCTCCACCAGATAATCCATCAGGTCTTCACAGCCCGAACCGTTAGTGGCGGAAATCATGAAGGTGCGGTCGAACGCGACCGCCTCATTGGCGGCGGCGGCGAGCTTCAACAGGTCTTCGCGCTTCACCTGATCAATCTTGTTGAGGCACAGGATCTTCTTCTGAGGAACATCCTTCAGCCCTTCCAGAATGGCCTCGGCATCACCCTTCAGGCCGCGCTCGCTGTCGATCAGCAGCAGAATGAGATCCGCATCCTTCGCGCCACCCCAGGCGGAGGTGACCATGGCACGGTCGAGCCTGCGGCGCGGCTTGAAGATGCCGGGCGTGTCCATGAAAACGATCTGCGCATTCTTGTGGATGGCGATGCCGCGCATAACGGCGCGCGTCGTCTGCACCTTGTGGCTGACGATCGAAACCTTGGCGCCCACCAGCCGGTTCACCAGCGTCGACTTGCCGGCATTGGTCGGGCCGATGAGGGCCACGAAGCCGGAATGGGTCGGAAGGGCATTGTCTTCGCCTTCAACGGCGGGGTTTTCGTGGTCGGTCATGATATCCATTCAAGGTCAGAGGTATTCAACATGCGGCCAAAGGGCCCACATGCGCTCGATTGCAGCGCCCGTTCAGGGCACTCAGTCTCAGGTGGAGGATTTCTGCCAGACGCCTTCGCGTTCCAGCAATCTCGTTGCCGCCACCTGTTCGGCCGCGCGCTTGGAGCGCTCGACACCGGTTTCCGGCTTCACGCCGGGAATTTCCACCGTCACCGTAAAGCGTGGATCGTGATCCGGTCCGGAGCGATCGTCAATACGGTAGGAGGGCGTGGTTGCAAATCTGGCATGCGCCCATTCCTGCAACTCGGTCTTGGCGTCGCGCCGCCCGGCATCCACGCTTGTCGCGCGGCCCTGCCAGTATTTCAGAATGAATTTGCGCGACGCTTCCAGCCCGCCATCCAGATAGATGGTGGCGATCAGGCTTTCGACAACATCGGCGCGCACGTTGAGCATCGCCTTGCCAGTCAGCTTCTTCACATCCGAACCGGTGCGGATGAAATTGTGCAGGCCCATCTCGTCGCCGATCGCGGCGCAGGATTCGGCGCTGACGAGCTGGTTCAGACGAACCGAAAGCTCGCCTTCACTGGCGTTGCGGAAGGTGGAGAACAGCAGTTCGGCAACGCAGAGACCGAGAACGCGGTCGCCCAGAAATTCCAGCCGCTCGTAATTGCCGGCCGCGGCGGAGCGGGCGCTGGCATGGGTCAAGGCCCGGTCGAGCCGGGCCTTTTCCTTGAACTCATATCCGATCAACGCTTCCAGACGGGAAATCTCGTCCGCCGAAAGCGGCTTGGTCTTGCTCATTCCACAACCTTGAAGAGGCGGTCCCAACGCATGTTGGCGGGCCAATCCCAAATGCGGCTGAACGGCGTGTCATTGCCCAGCGAGAAGAAGATGACGCTGGCGCGGCCGATCAGGTTTTCTTCCGGTACGAAACCGACGTCGAAACGGCTGTCGAGCGAATTGTCTCTGTTGTCGCCCATCATGAAATAATGGCCTTCCGGCACCACGAATTCGCGGGTGTTGTCGCCGCGCGAGTCGGGCGACTGGTCGAGCGTATCGTAGGTGACGCCATTGTCGAGCGTTTCGCGGAAGACAGGCACATTGGCGCCCGGATCGGCGCGGTAATCGGAGGTGAAGGTGCCGTCGGGCTGCTTGGGAACCGGCTGACCGTTGATGAACAGCACGCCGTTCGTCACCTGGATGCGATCACCGGGTAAGCCGACCAGGCGCTTGATGTAATCGACTTCAGGATTGGGCGGCAGGCGGAAGACCACGACATCGCCGCGCTTCGGCTTGCTGAATTCGAGGATACGGCCCGAAAACAGGTTCGGCGAAAAGGGCAGCGAATATTTCGAATAGCCGTAGGAGAACTTGTTGACGAAAAGATAGTCGCCCACCAGCAGCGTCGGCATCATAGAGCCGGACGGGATCGTGAAGGGCTGAAACAGCACGGTGCGGATGACCATGGCCAGCAGCAGCGCCTGAATGATGACCTTGACGTTCTCCCAGAGGGCGTTCTGCTTCTTTTCAGCTTTTTCCGACACTTAAAGACCTGCCTGATTGTTTCCCGGCTTCTTCGATTTCAGAAGCTCCCGGGCCGTTGCCTATCGCGCCTGCGGCGGGTGATGCTGTCTCACGCGGCCGGCAAGGCTTTCATATTTCTGCGACTTCTCTAGAACCTTTCCAGCCCGAAGGGAAGCGCTTCTGTGACACGTCCGCAAATAGGACGCCAATGCGGCTTCACCGGGTCTTACCCGTTCACGGGAAGCGCCTCGATAATCACAAATGCCTGAGCATAGGGAAAATCATCCGTGATCGTCAGGTGAATATTGGCGCGGTGGCCGGCGGGCAGCAGCGCCGTCAGCCTTTCCCCTGCCCCATTGGTCAACACCATGGTCGGCTTGCCGCCCGGCAGATTGACGACGCCCATATCCTTCCAGAAAACGCCGTTCGCAAGGCCGGTGCCCAGCGCCTTGGAACAGGCTTCCTTGGCGGCGAAACGCTTGGCATAGGAAGCGGCGCGGTTCTTGCGGCCATCGGATTTGGCGCGCTCGATATCGGTGAAACAGCGATGGGTGAAGCGCTCGCCGAAACGTTCGATCGATTTTTCAACGCGGCGGATGTCGATCAGGTCGCTGCCCAATCCAATGATCATTTCAACATCTCCAGAGAAGCATTCTTGTTGGCGGCGCGATGCGCGAGATTTTCCATCTTGCGCCGCTGGAAACCGCTGATGAGACCATAAACGGCGATATAGGCGACGACCGCGCTGACAAGGGCGGGAAAAAACGCGCCGATTGTCATTGGTTCCAGCACCGGCGTCCATATCTGACGGAATTCGAGATGGCTGAACAGCGCCACGAAATCCACATCCGCTGCGCTTTCGATCTTCTGCCGACCGAGGATGAAGTGCCCCAGTTCCCAGGTAGATGCCCAGATGAACGGAAATGTCAGTGGATTGGCAAAGGTGGTGCCGAGCGCGGCAGCGACGAGATTGACACGCATCAGAAAACCGAGCGCTATGGCAATGATGATATGGACACCGAGAAAGGGTGTCCAGGCCACGGCTACACCGATGGCGACACCGGCGGCGACGGAATGCGGAGACGCGGAAAGCCGCAGCAGACGCAGCTTCATATAGCGCAGCGAACGGGAAAAACCCGTGCGCGGCCAAAACAGGTCGCGAATCTTGTCTGAAAAACCAACGGGTTCACGGCGGCGAAACGGCATGGGATGCAGTTTATTTCATCGCCCGGGCCGAGCCAAGAGGCACAAGGCCATATTCAGAAGCGCGCCACAAGCAGCAGGGGCATGCGGCGCCGACTATCCATGCGGGAATGGCCACACAGCCCGCGATGCCCGCGCTTCTCGCGCGCACCTTCTTGTCTCTAGAGGTCAGCCTTCACGTCAACCAATATGGCTGCCCGCGCTGATCCAAACGCATGGCGAAGGGCTGCCATGCGCTGAGCGCATTACCGGCGGAACAGGCCGCGGTCGATTTCGCGCTGGCGGAATTCGAGGTCGACATTCGATACCGAACCGCTGAGATATTCGAATTCGCGTTCCTGGGTGGTCTTGCCACGAACGGCGCGGGCGATCTTGCGAAGCGGAGTAAACATGATTTTCGGTCCTTTCGGTTTGGAACTGGCGTTTCTCATCGGTGTTCATCCACCGGCACGCCGCATTTCCTTCTCTTCAATTTCTGAGATGAAAATAGTCGCAAACCGCCTCCGCCACCAGAGACAGGAAAAGGCCGCTGCCATGCGTTCAACGCATAACAACGGCCTTGCAGTGCTTACAGAAGATCAAAAATGCCTCAATCGAAGGCACGCGTTACGGTCGAAACGCAATCGAGATCCTTGAGTTGCGACAGAAGCTGGTTCAGCTGCCTGAGATCCCAGACTTCGACATCCAGCGCCAGCTCGGAGAAATCCGTGCCGATGCGCACCATGTTGAGGCCGCGAATATTGACGTCCAGCGTGGCGATCGACTGCGCCACCGAGGCGAGCGTGCCCGGTTCGTTCAGCGCATTGATCATCACCCGCGCCATGAAGCGCGACTTGTTCGCCTCATCGAGGTCCCAGCGTACATCGATCCAGCGCTCCGGCTCATCGTCGAAGCGTTGAAGCGCCGGAGCCTGAATGGGATAGATGGTGATGCCCTTGCCATTTTCCATGATGCCGACGATGCGATCACCCGGTACGGCGCCGGCGGAACCGAAATGCACGTCGACATTGCCGGAAAGGCCACGGATGGGCAGCGGGTCCGGCCCATCCAGCATCTCGGCGGCACCATCGTCCTCAAGTACGGAGCGCGACTTGCCGGGTATCTTGAAGACCATGCCGGAGGCGCTGCGCATGTTGAACCAGCCATCGTCGCCGGTCATCTTCACCGTCACACGCTCATCCTGATAATCCGGATAGACCGCACGCAGCACATCGAGCGACGAGACCTCACCACGGCCGACGGCAGCGATGGCATCTTCGACATCCTTCTGCGCCAGACGATGCAGCACGGGCTTCAGCGCATCCCGGGAGAAGGCCTTGCCGGCGCGTTCGAAGGTACGTTCCAGAATGCGATAACCGAGGCCGGAATATTGCTTGCGGATGGCCATGCGGGTGGCGCGGCGAATGGCAGAACGCGCCTTGCCGGTCACCACCACCTCTTCCCAGGCGGCGGGCGGCACCTGCACGCCGGAGCGGATGATCTCCACCTCGTCACCATTGTTCAAGCGAGTGACGAGCGGCATGATCCGCCCGTTGATCTTGGCGCCGACCGTGGTGTCGCCGATATTGGTGTGCACCGCATAGGCGAAATCGATGGGGGTGGCGCCGCGCGGCAGGGCGATCAGCTTGCCCTTGGGCGTGAAGCAGAACACCTGATCCTGGAACAGCTCGAGCTTCGTATGCTCGAGGAATTCTTCCGGGCTGTCGCCTTCGGCCAGCGATTCGATGGTGTGGCGCAGCCAGGAATAGGCGTTCGATTCCGGCGAGAGCAGATCGCCCTCCCCGTTTTCGCCATCCTTGTAAAGCGCATGGGCCGCGATGCCGAATTCGGCGATCTCATGCATGCGCTTGGTGCGGATCTGCAGCTCGATACGCTGGCGCGAAGGACCGACGATGGTGGTGTGGATGGAACGGTAGTCGTTCTGCTTCGGTGTGGAGATATAGTCCTTGAACCGGCCCGGCACCACGCGCCAGCGCGTATGCACGATGCCCAACGCCCGGTAGCAAGAGGGAATGTCATCCACCAGAATGCGGAAACCGTAGACATCGGAAAGCTGCTCGAAGGAGAGCGACTTCGACTGCATCTTGCGAAACACCGAATAGGGCTTCTTCTGACGCCCCTTCACGCCTGCCCCGACCAGCCCGTTTGCCACGAGAAGCTCGCGCAACTCGTCCTCGATCTTCTTGATCAGCCCTTCATTGCGCGTTTCCAGCTCCTGAAGACGGTTGGTCACCGTCTCATAGGCTTCAGGGTTAAGGTAACGGAAGGACAGGTCCTCCAGCTCGTCGCGCATATCCTGCATGCCCATGCGGCCGGCGAGCGGCGCATAGATTTCCATGGTTTCTTCGGAAATGCGGCTGCGCTTGTCGGCCGGCATATATTCCATGGTGCGCATATTGTGCAGGCGGTCGGCAAGCTTCACCAGAAGGACACGCACGTCATCGGAAATGGCGAGCAGCAGCTTGCGCAGGTTTTCGGCCTGTTTCGCCTTGCGGGTGACGAGGTCGAGCTTCTTGAGCTTGGTCAGTCCCTCCACCAGCCGGCCGATATCCTCGCCGAAAAGCTCGTCGATTTCTGCGCGGGTGGCGGTGGTGTCCTCGATCGTATCGTGCAGCAACGCCACCGCGATGGTCGATTCGTCGAGATGCATTTCAGTGAGGATTGCGGCAACTTCCAGCGGATGCGAAATATAGGGGTCGCCATTGGCCCGCTTCTGCTGGCCATGTTTCTGCATCGCGTAAACATAGGCCTTGTTGAGCAGGGCCTCATTCGCATCCGGTTTATATTTTTGAACCCGCTCGACGAGTTCGTATTGCCGCATCATGCGATATTCCACAAAAAGAAAGCGCGCCAACCTTGGGGTTGGCGCACAATGCTGCATCAATAGGGATCAGATTATGACGGCAACTATTGACAGACAGTAACCGTCGCCTGCCAAAGGCATCATAAAACCGGATCAATAATCGTCGTTTTTTTCCGGCGGCACAAGGCCTTCGATACCGGCCAGCAGTTCTTCTTCCGACATCTGGTCGAAAGTGACGGTTTCCGGCTGGTCGTCGTCTTCGCCCTCGGCAGCGGAGGCGGCGAGCGTGACCGGATCGGGCTCGGGCTCGTCCACTTCCACGTGCTTCTGCAGCGAGTGGATCAGGTCTTCCTTCAGATCGTCGGGAGACAGTGTCTCGTCAGCAATTTCGCGCAGCGCCACAACCGGGTTCTTGTCGTTGTCGCGGTCAACCGTGATGGAAGACCCTTGAGAAATCTGGCGCGCACGGTGGCTGGCGAGAAGCACCAGCTCGAAACGGTTGTCTACTTTATCAATGCAATCTTCAACTGTGACGCGGGCCATTGCCTGTCCTTTGCGGGTCGTAATGTCGTGGATCAGAGCGCCGTGCGATGTTCGGGGTGCACAAGGGTTACTCTAACCTATTGAATCTGCGCTTCGTGCCTTGCGAAAAACATTCAAGATTTCTCGCGACGACGCTTTCCAGCCTCCGATACAGCCATTGGCCGCGGAATTCAAGTTTTTCCTGTCTTTGGCGTCTTTTGGCACCATATCGCCCATGTTTGGCGTCTGATGAGCAAAATGTCTAGAAGAATTGTCTTGGAATAAGGGGGAAGGTAGCTTACTTAAAACGCAACGGCGACACGCAAAGCGCGTTGATACGACATGTTTTTTTGCGTCATCGACCGGATATAAAAGCCAGATAATGGCCTTTCCAAGAAAAGGAATGGGATGGAATGTTCGATCCACGGGAGAAAATTGCGCTCTTCATAGACGGAGCCAATCTTTATGCAGCATCGAAAAGCCTGGGATTCGATATCGACTACCGCAAGCTCCTGAAGGCGTTTCAAAAGCGCGGATACCTGCTGCGCGCCTATTATTATACGGCGCTCATCGAGGATCAGGAATATTCCTCGATCCGCCCGCTGATCGACTGGCTGGATTATAACGGCTACAAGGTCGTGACAAAGCCGGCGAAGGAATTCACCGACGCACTCGGCCGCCGCAAGATCAAGGGCAACATGGATATCGAACTCGCAGTCGATGCCATGGAACAGTCCGAGACGGTCGATCACCTGGTGCTCTTCTCCGGCGACGGCGATTTCACCACTCTGGTGGATGCGCTGCAGCGCAAGGGCCGCAAGGTTTCGGTGGTTTCCACCATGGCCACGCAGCCTGCGATGATCGCCGACGACTTGCGCCGACAGGCCGATCACTTCATCGATCTGATGACGCTGAAGGCCGAGATCGGGCGCGACCCGAACGAGCGCCCCGCCCGGCACGCAGAGGGTCCGGAGACGGTTTGACCCTGGTTTAGACACCGCAGACTTTTAAAGGCGTCCGTTGAAAAACGGGCGCCTTTTTTGTTTTGCGCTGATCGCCCAAGGTAAAATTCCTTTTAAACTTAACAAACATCAAATCCGGTCAGTCGAAATTATATCTTGGTTAATTTTAGACGTGTCTAAATCACGCAAAGACACCAGTTACGTGATTTGGGGTGTCAAAGCAGGATGACTAGACATGCACGGCCAAGCAAAAACCGACCGACAACTTGATGAACGACTGAATTTTCTGGGGCTTGGCCACGGTGAGCGGCAAAATCTTTCAGACATGAAGGGCGTCATTACCGGCTCCCTCGATGCGTCCCTCGATCGCTTTTACGCCAAGGCGCGCTCGGTGCCGGAGACGGCGAAGTTCTTCTCCAGCGAGGCCCATATCCAGCACGCCAAGGGCATGCAGCTCAAGCACTGGGAGAGGATAGCCTCCGGTACATTCAATGCGGATTATACCGATGCCGTAACCGCCATCGGCCGCACCCATGCAAGACTGGGGCTGGAGCCGAGGTGGTATATCGGCGGTTACGCGCTGATGCTGGATGGCATCGTCAAGGCCGTGATCGAGTCCGAATTGAAGGGCCTTTTCATGGAGAAGAAGGCCAAAAAGGTGAAGGACGCCCTCTCCGCCACCATCAAGGCCGCCCTTCTCGACATGGATTATTCGATCTCCGTCTATCTCGACGTGCTTGCCAGCGAGCGGCAAAAGGTCGAGGCCGAGCAGGCGCAGATGAAGAGGGAGCAGGATCACGTTCTCGAACTGCTCAACAATGCCCTCAACAAGCTGGCAAACGGCGACCTCACTTCCAGCATCGGCGAAAAGACCGCACCGCAGTTCGAGGGGCTGATCGCCAACTTCAACGCCGCGGTCGGCAATCTCTCCGGCGCCTTTGCGCAGATCGTCGAGGAAGCAAACAAGATTTCCAGCAATACCCGTGAACTGACTTCCGCGACCGACGACATGGCCCGCCGCACGGAGCAGCAGGCCGCCGCCCTTGAGGAAACCGCCGCCGCCGTCGAGGAAATCACCACCATTTCCAAATTGTCGGCGCAGCGTTCCGAAGAGGCCAAGGCCATCGTTGAAAGCTCGGCCGTTGAAGCCGCGCGCTCGCGCGATGTGGTGACGGAAGCGGTGAAGGCGATGGGCGCCATCGAGGAATCGTCGCAAAAGATCACCCAGATCATTTCCGTCATCGACGAGATTTCGTTCCAGACCAATCTTCTGGCGCTGAATGCCGGCGTGGAGGCTGCACGCGCCGGTGAGGCCGGCAAGGGCTTCGCCGTTGTCGCCCAGGAGGTGCGTGAACTCGCACAACGCTCCGCCAACGCCGCCAAGGAAATCAAGACGCTGATCGCCAAATCTTCCGACGATGTGATGCAGGGCGTTTCGCTGGTCAACAAGACGGGCGAGTCCCTCAATACCATCGGCAACAAGGTCGATCATATTCAGGAACATATCGTCTCGCTGACAAAGGCGGCGCAGGAGCAGTCCGTCGGCATTCAGGAAATCAACGCCGCCATCAACAGCATGGACAATCTGACCCAGAAGAATGCGGCCATGGTGGAAGAGACGAATGCGGCGACGCATAATCTGAGCGATGTCAGCGCCAATCTGGCGGCGCTTGTCAGCCGGTTCAGCGTTTCGGCAACGCGGGCGCATGTGGAGCGGACGTATCGGGCTGCTTGAGACATGACCGGAGTGATCTTCACTCCGTCACCCCGGAGCTGATCCGGGGGCCAGCGTGATCAAGTCCTTGATCACCAGAGACTCTTTCACGGCACAGACGCGCCGTGGCTGGATGCCGGATCTAGCCCGGCATGACGGAGGTACATGTCGCGAAAGGCGGCAAATCCCCTGCCCGGCCAAACCGGTTCAGGCGTTGCCGCCCTTCAGCAACCGCGACTTCTGCCGGTTCCAGTCGCGTTCCTTTTCGGTCTCGCGCTTGTCATGCAGCTTCTTGCCCTTGGCGAGCGCCAGTTCCAGCTTGGCGCGACCCTTGTCGTTGAAATAGACCTTCAACGGTACCAGCGTCATGCCTTCACGGTTGATGCCGGCGCGCAGGCGGTTGATCTCGCGTTTGTTCAAAAGCAGCTTGCGGCGGCGGCGTGGCTCGTGGTTGAAGCGGTTGGCCTGCAGATATTCCGGCAGGTGGGAATTGATGAGCCAGATTTCATCGCCCTCGTCCGACGCGTAGGATTCGGCGATATTCGCCTTGCCTTCGCGCAGCGACTTGACCTCGGTGCCGGTCAGCACCAGCCCCGCCTCATAGGTATCGATGATTTCATAGTTAAAACGAGCCTTGCGGTTTTCCGCAACGATCTTGTTCACCACGCGCTGGCTGCCTTTGGGGGCCATGATATTTCAATCCCTTGTTTTTCTTATTGCGCCTTCGGCTTACCGCCGAGAGCGGTTTTCGAACCCCTATTTAATGTTGTCGTCGCGAAAAGAAAAGGCGCGCCGAACGGCTTCTGTCGCGAAGCGGTTCATGGCGCGCCTTAAACGCTTTCGGGCCTGCCTCAGTTCATCAGGCCGGCATGCTTCAGCGCCGCATCGATGGCCGCTTCCGTTGCCGGTTCCAGCGTGCTCATCAAGGGCGAGCGGACCCGGCGATTGCCGCCGCGCGTCTTCGACAGCGCATATTTGGTGCCGCAGACGCCGGGCTCCATGAAGATCGCCTTGTGCAGCGGCATCAGGCGATCCTGATATTCCAGCGCCTTGGCATAATCGCCGGCGAGCATTGCCGCCTGGAATTCCGAACAGAGGCGCGGCGCGACATTGGCGGAGACCGAAATGCAACCGACGCCGCCATGGGCGTTGAAGCCGAGCGCCGTGCCATCCTCGCCCGAAAGCTGGATGAAGTCCTTGCCGCAGGAAATGCGCTGCTCGGAAACGCGGTCGATCTTGCCGGTCGCGTCCTTGACGCCAATGATGTTCTTATGCGCCTTGACCAGCGCACCCATGGTTTCCGGCGACATGTCGACCACCGAGCGCGGCGGGATATTGTAGATGACGATCGGCAGTTTCACGGCTTCGGCGACTGCCGAGAAATGGGCGAACAGGCCCTTCTGCGTCGGCTTGTTATAATAGGGTGTGACGACCAGCAGCGCATCCGCACCGGCCTCCTGCGCGTGCAGCGCAAGCTCGATTGCTTCATCGGTATTGTTGGAGCCAGCACCCGCAATGACCGGAACCCGTTTCGCCGCCACCTCGATGCACAGCTCGACGACCCGTTTGTGTTCGTCGTGGGAGAGGGTTGGAGATTCCCCTGTCGTGCCCACGGGCACAAGTCCGCTGCTGCCTTCGGCGATCTGCCATTCCACATGGGCGGCAAATGCCTGTTCGTCCACGGCGCCATTGTCCGTGAACGGGGTAATGAGGGCGGGAATTGATCCCTTGAACATGCAAAGCTCCTGGCGCCGAACCGGTTCATGCTTCGGCCGCATTCGATGGTTAAAACCGGCACACATTAGAGCCAGCCCTTGACGCCGACAAGCGCAAAGGCACCGTATTTTGTCCGAAATTGTCGGAAGTGTGACAGTCTCCGGACCATGACCGGCAAGTGCAGAAAGCCGGCGCCGAAAAGAGACATCGCTCGCGGGCCGGTGAATAAAAGTTGATTGAATCGCGGGGCGGTTATTAAGATTTCATTAAGGCTGAAATCTCAAGATTCCGGTGTGGGACATCAGACCGTTTTCGGCAATCCTGCTGCAATGAAGCGATATTACAGGAAAATCGGCAACTCCTTTACACAATGAAGAACGGCATGAAAAAGACAGTCTGGGGATTGATGGCGGCGGGTCTTGCCGCAACCGTTTGGAACGCACTGGCCGGGCCGCTGCCGGAAGGTGCGGTGCCGCTTCCCTATGTCAAGCCGAACGCGCCTGCTGTTCCGGCCTTCATGCCGGCCTCGCCCGAGATCACCGGCGCCATACCGCGCCTTACCCGCCCCGATGATACCAGCCAGCTGAAGGCCGGCCTCGACGCGCTGTCCAGCCGCGATGCGACCAGGGCAATCGCGCTGCGCAACACCATGCCGAGCGGCAGCCTCGACCGGCATATTCTCTCCTGGGCGATTGCCGTCTCCGGCCAGAAGGACGTGCCATCAGCCGAGATTGCCACTGCCCAGCGCGAACTGGCCGGCTGGCCCGGTGCCGCCACCCTGCGGGCCAATTCCGAAAAGGCGCTTTACCGGGAAGATCCGCCGACCGCGCAGGTGCTTTCAGCCTTCGGCAGCAGCCGGCCGGAAACCGCGGAAGGAACCGTCGTGCTTGCCAAGGCGCTCGCCTCCTCCGGTAGAACAGACGAATCGCAGCGCCTCATTCGCCAGCTCTGGGTCAGCGAAGGCATGGACAAGGACATGGAAGACCGTGTGCTTGCCGAGTTTCCCACCTATCTGACGCCGGCCGATCACAAGGCGCGCATGGATTATCTGATGTATCGCAGCCGCATCAGCCAGGCCAAGCGTTTCGGGGATCTCGGCAAGGCGCAGTCGCTTTATAATGCCTGGGCGGCGGTGCTACAGCGATCCGCCAATGCCACGGCGTTGCTGGGCAAGGTCGACGCCTCCTGGCGCAACGATCCGACCTATCTCTTCGCGCGCATCGAGAACCTGCGCAACCAGCAGAAATATCCGGAAGCCGCCGTGCTTCTGCGGCAGGCGCCGAAGGAAACGGCCAGACTCGTCAACCCCGGCGAATGGTGGAACGAACGCCGTATCGTCGCCCGCGGCCTTGCCGATCTGGGTGATTTTGCCGAAGCCTATCGCATCGTCGCCAATCATTCGGCCACTTCAGCCGTCGATATTGCCGATGCAGAATTCCATGCCGGCTGGTATGCGCTGAGGGCGCTGCGCGATCCGGCGGCAGCCTCTCGCCATTTCAATACGTTGTTGCAGACGTCGAACCGGCCGCTTTCGGCCTCGCGCGCCTATTATTGGCTCGGACGGGCGGCGGAAGCGGGCGGACCGGGGAATGCCCGTGACTATTTCGAAAAAGCCGCCGCGCATCCCGGCACGTTTTACGGCCAGCTCGCCGCCGCGCGGATAGGTACGAAGACACTGAACGTCACCTATCCAAGCCCCAGCAGCGGCGACCGCGAACGTTTCGCCGGCCGCGAAGCCGTGCGCGCCATCGACCGGCTGGAAGCGGCCGGGTATGGCTGGCGGGCCGACAGCCTTTACCGGTCGCTGGCGGAACAGATCGACAGTCCCGGCGAGCTTGCCATTCTGGCGGCGCGGGCCGAGGGCGACGGCAATCATCAGGTCTCGTTGCAAATCGGCAAGACGGCGTTCAGCCGCGGCATCGATGCGGCCGCACTCGCCTATCCGCTCGGCGTCATTCCCGCCAGCGCCAATATTGCCGGCTCCGGCAAGGCGCTTGCCTATGCCATCGCCAGGCAGGAAAGCGCCTTCAACCCGGCCGCCGTCTCCGCCGCCAATGCACGCGGCCTCTTGCAACTGCTGCCCGGAACAGCCAAAGGCGTGGCCGGACGCCATGGCCTGCCCTACATCCAGGCGCGACTGACCACCGACGCGGGTTATAACGCTACGCTCGGCGCGCATTATCTCGGCGAGCAGATCGACAGTTTCGGCGGCTCCTACATCCTCACCTTCATCGCCTATAATGCCGGGCCCAAGCGCGTGCCGGAATGGATCGCCCGCTATGGCGACCCGCGCGGCAAGCCGATCGACGAGGTGATTGACTGGATCGAGCGCATCCCCTTCCCCGAAACCCGCAATTACGTGCAGCGGGTGATGGAGAATTATCAGGTCTACAAGACGAGGCTCGGGCAACAGGCCGATATCGTTGACGACCTGCGCCATGGGCGGGCGGGATAGAAACCCGGCACATCGGTTGATCGCTGTCAAACTATCGAAGCACCGGCAGGCCCGGTGCTTTTTTGTTTAACGGACTGACCGCACTCAAACAAAAAACCCCGGCATTTCTGCCGGGGTTTCCATCACTGACTATGTCAGATCAGATTAGAACGAACGCTGAAGGCGAACGAAACCAGTCCATTCTTCCGGTGCGTTGTCGGTGTCGGTGTAATTGGCAGTAACTTTCGCGGCCAGACCCTGTGTGATCTGGTAATCAACGGTAACACCTGCAGTCCAAGCATCATCGTTCGACCAGTCGTTAACAACGTAGTACGTCGTACCAGCAGCACCGCCAACAATGGGGGCGCCAGCGGCAGCGAATGCAGCAGAAGAGCCCTTCGCAGCAACATTACCAGAATATTGGAATGCAGGCGTAATCGTCAGTTTTTCAGTTGCCTTGATTGCGTATTCAGCAGCAACTGCCCACTCGGATTCAGCGTAGTAAGCGTTTACGCCAGAAGCCCAAACACCAGCAAGAC
>NZ_JAPZLN010000004.1:0-325000 GCF_027498475.1 Agrobacterium salinitolerans
CCGCAAAGCGAAAAGTGTTACCCATGTCTCCGGTACAAAACGTCACCTATCTCTCAAGTCGGACACCTGCGAATTACTCGACGAAAACCCGCACGCTCGAGGCACGTCCGTCGGCGTCGATCACCGTGAGTGTGGAAAATCCCTGACCTTCGGGCCGCCATTCGCTGTTGCGACGATGGGACGCATTCGGCAAAGGCAAACCGTTGGCGAGCCAGCGAAAAGGTGCCCGCCCGCCCTGCAGCTTCAGCACCAGCGGCGAGATGCCTGACTGACCGGAAAGCTCCACACGCGCGCCCTCGGGCGGGTAAACGATGCGCGGGGCGCTTTCACGTCTTGAAGCGGAAAGCAGGCCGCTGGCCGTCGTGGTGAAACGCCGCTGATTGGCGGGGAGGTCATTGACCGCCACCCGCGCGACACCGGAAGGTGCGGCCGGCATCGGCGTGATCGCCACGCCGGATTTCTCGAAGGCCTCGAACAGGATCGGGGCGGCCGTCGCATAACCGGCAATGCCCGGCACCGCGCCATTGTCGGCCCGGCCGACCCAGACACCGACTACATGCCGCCCGTCATAACCCACCGACCAGGCATCGCGATAGCCATAGCTGGTGCCGGTCTTGTAGGCGATGCCGCGCTGTTTCATGCCGAGCGGCGGCAGCACGCCGGACAGGATGTCGGAGATGTTCCAGATCGCCGCATCGGAGAATAAACGGTCGCTCTCCAGCCGTTCCGGGGCGGAGCGGACACCGTCTCCAAGGCGCACGGGATCGCCGCCGCCGGCAAGCCCCGCATAAAGCTGCACCAGATCGACCAGCGAAATACCCGCGCCGCCAAGGGCGATGGCAAGCCCGGGCGCTTCATTGGCGGGAAGTGCGAGTTTGACGCCCACCCGCCGGAACCGCACCATCAGCGCCGAGGGGCTGACCGCATCGAGCAGCTTGACGGCAGGAACGTTAAGCGACAGTTGCAGCGCCTGCCGGATGCTGACATCGCCCTGATAATGCATGTCGAAATTGCGCGGCCTGTAGCCGGAAAAGTCGGCCGGGCGGTCTTCGATGATGGTTTCCTGTCCGACAAGACCGTCTTCGAAGGCAAGGCCGTAGATGAATGGCTTGAGGGTGGAGCCCGGCGAGCGAATGGCCCGGCTCATCTCCACGAAACCGCGTCTTGCCGTATCGAGATAGTCCGCCGACCCCACTTCCGCCAGAATATCGCCGTTCTGCGCATCCGCCATGACGATGGCGACGGAGACCCTGTCGCCGAGCTTTTCCGCAGCATGGCGGGCGACACCCTCCAGCTCCCGCTGGATCGGCAGCTTCAGCGTAGAGCGCACCGCGGCAGTATTTGGGAATTTCACCCGCGCGGCGACGGCCATATGCGGCGCATAGGCCGGAAGATCGCGCCGGCTGGAAGGCGTATTCGCAAGAGCCGCACGTTCCGCCTCCCCCTCACCCACGACGCGCTCGACGGCAAGCCGTTGCAATACGCGCTCGCGCGCCTGTTTCGCCGCCTCCGGAAAACGATCCGGGCGTCGCTTTTCCGGCAGTTGCGGCAGCGCCACCAATAGGGCCGCCTCCGCCGTATCGAGCCGGCCAGGCTCCTTGCCGAACCAGGCGAGGCTTGCGGCGCGAACGCCTTCGAGATTGCCGCCATAGGGCGCGATATTCAGATAGAGATCGAGGATTTCCGCCTTGGTGAGTCGCCTCTCAATCTGGAGCGCGCGCGCGGCCTGCAGGAATTTCGCCGAAAACGACCGATCGGCGCGCGGCTCGATCAGCCGCGCCACCTGCATGGAAAGCGTCGATGCGCCGGAAACGATCCGGCCGTTGCTGACCAATTGCCAGGCGGAGCGCAAAAGCGCGAAGGGATCGACGCCGTGATGCTCATAGAAACGCTGGTCTTCATAGGCCACCAGCATGCGCAGGAACAGTGGGTCGACTTCGGCCGCCGTGGTTTTCAGTCGCCAGCGGCCATCGGGTGTCGCAAAAGCGCGCAAAAGCTTGCCGTCGCGGTCCAGAACCTCGAAGGAGCGTTGCTGCGCAGCGTCCAGCGGCGGCGGATAGGCCTTGTCCAGCGCATCGAGACCGAAGGCCGCGCCGCCCATAAGCAGAGCGGCCGTCATGATGCCGACAATGATCGCCTTGCGTCGCCTCATGGGTTCGCCGAGCGCACCTCCATGCGGCCGGTTGCCGTGCGGGCGGCAAATTGCGGCCGGTACATATCCTCAACCGAAGCTGCCGGGTGGTCATAGGTGCCTGGGGTGACGGCGCGGACCACATAGGCCAGCGCAATTTCCGAACTGTCGCCGGCCGAGCGGTCGAAAGCCGCCACGAAACGGTCGTAGCGGAATTCGGTATGTGCCGCTTCCGTTTCCGGCAACCAGTCGAAATTCGAAAGCGCTGCCGAATTGACGAGGCTCGGATTGTCGATTTCGAAACCGGAAGGCAACAGGTCAGTCACCAGAATGCGCGACTGCCAGTTATTCTGCGGCACCACATTCAGCACCACGACATAACGCTCGTTCTGGATCACCTCGCTCGGGTTCACCTCCTCGCCATCCATGGAATAATAGGTGCGGGTGATGGTGAAGCCTTCGCCGCCTGCGGCAAGCGGCTGCGCCGGCGGCGCCACCGTGGTGACGACAGCCGTGACCGGATCGGCCGAGGTATTGGCGATCTTCAAGGGGGCGGCCAGCAATTCATCGCCGCTCATCCGCTTGCCGAAGCCGCCGGTCTGCAAGTCACCGTTCACATCCAGGCGAATATCCTTGTCCTCGCCTTTCACGGCGCGGGCGGCCAGCAGCATCCATGCCTGTTCCTGGGTGCTGGTATAGGGCTTCTTTTTCCATTCCTTGGCCACGGCACCGGCAAGCTGCGGCACGACGGCCGGAACCGGACGGCTTTCCGCCGCAAGCGCCAGCGTCGCCGCGCCATCACGCAGGGCAGAGCCATAATCTGCACGCGCGAGGCTGACATTGGTGGTACGGCTTGCCATATCGAGCGAAGCACCAAACACGCTCTTCGAACGGGCCTGATCGCCATAAAGCGAAAGGGCGGCAGCAACCTGCGCCTTGGCGAGCGGTGTGGCGAAATCGGCCAGCGCCGTATCCGCGTAATATCTGAGATCGTTGATCGCCGCCTTGCGGTTGCGCGCCAGCACATAGAGCGAATAGGCGATCTCGTTGCCGCGATCCTTGACGTTGCTGTCATAGGACAGGCCGTTCTGCAGGTTGTTCAGCGCCTGTACCATGGCGGCTTCGGGCACATCGTAATTCTGCTCGCGGGCGCGGGTCAGGAAGTCGGTGATATAGGCATCGAGCCACAGATCGCCGTAACCGGGCGACCAGAGACCGAAGCTGCCGGAACTCGACTGGAAGGACAGCACGCGGTAGATCGCCTCCTGCACCCGCTTGCGGGTATCGGGGTCCTCAGTCATGCCGCTATCCTTCGTCAGTTCCGAGACGTAAAGCAGCGGCAACGCCCGGCTCGTCGTCTGTTCGGCGCAGCCATAAGGATATTTGTCCAGCATCATCACCAGCGCCGGAATATCGAAGGCAGGCGAGCGGGTGACATTGATCGCGACCGAAGAACCGAGCAGCATGCTGTCAGCCAATAAATCGCCATTGATGGTCAGGCTACTATTTGGCGCGATCTTGATTTCGCGCCGCGTCGTAACGGGCAGAACGGCCGGGCGCACCGGAACATTCAGCACCTGCTCCAGCGAGACACCCGATGCATTGGAGACTTTGATGGTGATCGCACCATTGCCGGGCTGTTCGCCCGTCAGCGGCACTGTCAGCGACGACTTACCGCCTTTCTGAAGCGCGAGAGTTTGCGACATCTCGCCCTGATCGACCGTCAGCGCCGTATTACTGGTCACATCCAGCCGGTAATCACCGGCCTCGCCATCCGTATTGGCGATATCGAGCCGCAATTGCGACACATCGCCGGGTGCGAGGAATTTCGGCGCGCTGGCCGTGACAACGACAGGATCGCGAATGACGGCATCGGAAACCGCATGGCCGACACCCGTCTTCGTCCAGGCCACCGCCATGATGCGGGCCGTGCCGTTGAACTGCGGAATATCGAAGCTGACTGTCGCCTTGCCGTCAGCGTCAAGTTCGACCGGACCGGCAAAGAAAGCCACCAGCTTTTCGGTGGGCGGGCTGCCCTGAAGAGCAACCTGTCCGCCGTCACCGCCGGTGCGCAGCCGGCCGGTGGCGCCAAGTGAACCGTCGATCAGGCGGCCGTAAAGGTCGCGGATTTCCAGTCCCAGCCGACGCTGGCCAAAGTACCATTCATCCGGCTTCGGCGGCTCGTAGCGGGTAAGGTTCAATATGCCGACATCGACTGCCGCAACGATGGCATAAGCCTTTTCGCCCACGTCAGCGCCGGCGACCGTGATCGGAATTTCAAGCGGCTGGCGCGGCAGCGTTTTCTGCGGCGCGCCAAGCGTGACGGCAAGTTTGCGCTCGGCCGGATCGACGGCGAGCCATTTGATGCCGATGGCGCGCATCGGCATACGGCTTTCCTGCGCATCGCCCGGGCGGAACAGCGTGGCCGTGACATAAGCGCCCGCGCCCCATTCCTCGGTGACCGGAATATCGATCTCGCCGCCATCCGCGCCGATCTCGGCATTCTGAACGGAAATCAGCTTTTCTGAACCAGAAGTTACCATCAACTCGCCGGCAAAACGCGACGAAATCTTGAGTTTAGCCGTATCGCCGATCTTGTAGCTCTGTTTGTCGAGCGCGATTTCCAGCGCATCCGGCGTTTCCGTCGAGCTTGCCTCGACATAAAAACCGGCATCGAATTCAACGCTGGAAACCGGCGCGCCATTGCCGGCGCCCTCCACTTCCAGCCGGTAGCGGCCCCAGGTGACAGGCACGGAAATCTCGCCACCATTGGCATCGACCGAAAGCGTGCCGGCTTCCTGCTGCTTGGTATATTCCACCGGCTCGTAACGCCAGGAGTTACCCTGACGATACCATTGATAGTTCCGCTCGACCTTGATGAGTTTCCAGGTCAGGCCATTCATCGCCTGTCTGGCGCCGTCGGCACTGACGCCAATGATGTGGAAACGACCAACGGAATTCTGAGCGAGATCGCCGGAAAATTGCGGTTTGATGCCGATGACAGGCGCATCCGCCTTGATAGGCAGCGTCAGCGAGCGCTCGACGGCACGGCCCCCGGCCTCTTGCATGCGCACGGTGATGTTGGCCGAAAGAAGCTGGGTAGTGGAAGGCAGATCGGTCAGATCGACATTGAAGCTCGCCTTGCCCTCTTCATCCAGATCAGGCAGATCGGCCAGCGTGGTGCGGTTTTCCTCTTCGCTTTCCTCATCGGCCAGACCGAAGAAATAACCTTCGAAATCGGCGCTGGTGCGCGTCGGCTTGATGGCGATCTCGCCTTCCAGCGTCAGGCCGGCGGCGGGCGCGCCATAGAGATAACGGCCATCGACGTCGATGGCCGTTTCCGCGCCCGGATCGATCTGTTTCGCCTTGCTGGAGAGGTCGAATTCCGCCCGGTCAGGCACGAAATCATCGACGAGGAAACTCTTTTCGCCGATCGCAGCCGTTTTCGGGTCGGTGTGGATGCGCAAAGTCCAGGTGCCGCGCATCGCATTTGCCTGCAATGGCAGATCGACCGAATGGCCGCCCAGTGCCTTACCATCGCTGACAAAACGCCGGTCCTCGACGCCATCAGGGCGCGAGAAGATGAAGGTGAGCGGAAGATCCTCGATTGCCTTGCCGTCGACGTCGCGGGCAAGCGCTGCGGCGTGCACGGTCTCGCCGGCGCGGTAAATGCCGCGCTCGGTCCAGCTGAACACGTCGATGGCGCCGGGGGCTGCACGGCCCGTCACGCCACGATCCGAAAGATCGAAGCCGGCGCGGGTCATGTCGAGGAAGACGTAATCCTTGTCGCCGTTGCGCGCCGTCAGGATTGCCGGCGCCTGTGCCGCGGTACCGCGCATCAGGCCGGCCGAGAACACCGCACGCCCATCCGCGTCGGTCTTTGCCGTGCCCAGCACCTCGTTATTCTTGGCAAGCAGCTGCAAATCCACATCCGCAAGCGGCTTGGCGCTGCCGAGGGCGCGGACGAAGACATTCAGGCCGTCAGTGCCGGCATAGGTGGTAATGCCGGTATCGGAGACAAGGAACCATTGCGTGGCGCGGGAATCCCAGGTTTCAGGTGCTACGCCCGGCGGCACGGCGGTCAGCACATAGATGCCGGGTTTGCGCTCCGGCAGGGCCTCATCCACCGGGAAGCTCGTTACCACATCCTTGTTGAGATCGGGCTGGATATCGATCGACCCCTGCCAGACAAGCTCGCCGATCTCGTTTTGAATGCGGTCGGCATTATAGCCGTCCATTTGCGTCAGAAACTGCGAGTTTGAAAGAAGCGAGGTGATATTGCGGTCGCCGACGCGATAAAGCTTCAGGTCCGCCTTGTCGGCATTGACAGAAACGATTGGAATGCCGCGGCGGGCCGTGCCCGGCAGCACGAAATTCTCGCCGGTAAAGCGAACGCTGGCGGCGCGGTCACGCACATAAATATCGAGATCGACCTGCTTTTCCAGTGGCTCTTCCACTGAAGACGGCAGGCCGGCGCGAAGCGCGATCTTGTAACGCTGACCATGGGTCAGGCCTTCCACGCAAATCTCGCTTCCCTTCGCCTCGATGGCCTTGGGAGCGGCCCCGTCCAGCGTGACGAACGAGGAATAATCGACACCGTTCTTCACCAGCGGCTCGGAAAATTGCACGCAGGCGCGCGGGCTGATACTGTCCGTATCCACGGTATTGTTGATGACGCGGAAACCCTGACGCGTGCGCAGATCGGCATAGGCCGCCTTTGTCTGCGCATTGTCGGTAAGTGCAAGGCTCTCCTTATAAGCACTGAGCGCCGCGCGATAATTCTGGGTTCGCTCAAAAGCCTTCGCCAGCCGGTTCAGGGCCTCGGTGCGGGCGCTGACCGTGCGGCTCAGCTGATAGGCATTGATGGCGGCAGACGCCGCCTGCCCGGCAATGGAATAATTATCAGTAACCTGCGCCGCCTTTTCCGACAATGCCGCCCAGAGCGCGCCATCGTCAGGCGTGATAGCAAGGGCCTGTTTGTAGGTCGTGACGGCATCGGGAATATTGCCTGCTGCTGCCTGCTGCCGCGCGATCTGCACAAGGGCTTCCAGGCCCTGTTCGCCCTCGCCCTCATTCGCCGCAAGGCCGGATTTCAGCCGGCGCGCTTCCTGCTGCAGGCTGTCGGTCACGAAGGACAGGCGCTGCGGCGCGCCGATATCGGCTTCCGTGGCCACTTCCACAATCTTGCCAGCAACTGCGCCAGGGAAGGCGTTCAGCTGATTGAAATCCGATTTGAGGAAGCACCATTTCACCTTGGGATTGTAGGTGAAGGCCTTGCAGGCGGTATCGCCGACGCAAATGTCGCCGCATTGCTCCAGCGAGACATTCTGCTCCGTCCTCAGATCGAAGCCGAAATAATCGCCATTTTGGGTCGTAACGACCTTGCGGGAGGGCTCCGCCGCCATGGCTGGCGGGAAAAACAGGGCGGTGGAAACCGCAACCAGCGAAATCCGGACGAGCGCGCGCAACGACATCAGTTTTCTCCCCGCAACAGACATGTCGGGCGGGACTCTGGTCAAATCCACGCATGGTTGTCAACGCATCTTCGTCAATTCGCGACGCGCAATGTGCGAAGGCGGCTAAGCGGGAAGGTCAGTCTTCTATTTTTCGCGCTTCCGAAATCAGCATGATCGGCACACCGTCACGGATCGGATAAGCAAGCCTGGCGCTTTCAGAGATAAGCTCATTGCGGGCGCGGTCATAGGAAAGGCGCCCTTTCGTCAAAGGGCAGACCAGAAGCTCCAGGAGCTTGGGATCGACATTGCTCATCCTGTCGTCCATGGCGGCGATCCTATTGCAGCACGTTGCCGCCCTCGCCCGATCCCTGGGCGAGGACGATCTCGGTGATGGCGATCAGTGTTTCGGCCCGCGTCTTCAGATCAGGCGCTTCCAGCAGTGCCTGCTTTTCGGCAGGCCCGAAAGGCGACATCATGGAAAGCGAATTGACGAGAACGCGATTGCCCGCCCTTTCCACGCTTTCCCAATCCGCTTCCAGCTGGTTGGCCTCCAGAAACGAGCGGAATACCCGCAGCAGGTTTTCACGGTCCACCGCATCCTCATCGTATTCGCCGGAAAGATCGGCGATGAAGGGCGCATGCCGGAAGCTGCGATAGGGTTTGCCCGCCTCCACCTCTTCCAACAGACGGAAACGGCACACGCCGGTGAGCGAGATGATATAACGGCCATCACCGGTTTCAGAAAAGGACGTGATGCGACCGAGGCATCCGACCGCGCTCAGCGGACCGCCCTCAAGCCCCGCCTCGATGACATGCAGGGCGGGCTGCACCATGCCGATGATGCGATGGCCGGACAATGCCCAGTCGATCATCGCGAGATATCGGGGCTCGAAAATATTGAGCGGAAGATGGCCTTCCGGTAGAAGAAGCGCGCCCGGCAATGGAAACACCGGCACGGTTTCCGGCAGATCGTCGTTCTTCACATATCTCGCATTTCCGACATGCATGGGAATCACGCCCCCCTGTTCACTGCTGCCCGGCCGGCGGATCGACCGCCACAGCTGGGATATGCCCGCACTACGAAAACAGTATCGCCGAAAGCTTCCTGCGGCCGGCAACGGTTGCCGGATCCTTGAAGCCCCAGGCCTCGAAAAACTCCAGAAGCTGGCGGCGCGCGCCGTCATCGTCGAAGGTCCGGTCCTTGCGCATGACGTGTAGCAGATGGTCCGCGGCCTCGTCGCGCCGGCCTTGAGCATTCAGCACCTTGGCAAGCTTCACCCGCGCCTCGTGACGATCAGGATCGAGCGCGAGCTCGCGCTCCAGCGCCACCGGGTCGCCGATCTTGCGGGCTTCCTCATATTGCGCGATCTTTTTCGAAACGAGCTGAATGCCCGCATCTTCGTTGAGTTCCGCAGGCAGCGAAGAGAGCAGTTCGCTTGCCCGCTCATATTGACCGGCAGCGATCATGCATTCGGCAATACCGGCAATCGCTGCCGGATTTTCCGGATCGGCTTGCATGACGGCGCCGAAAAGCTGCGCAGCCCCATTAAAATCGCCATCCGCCAGAAGCTGCTTGGCCTCTGTCAGAACAGCCTCGATCTCGGCCTTGGGGTCGCCCGCGTCAGGCCCGGCGATCTTCTCGATGAACTGCTTGATCTGGCTTTCCGGCACGGCGCCCATGAAGCCGTCCACGGGCCGACCGTCGGCAAAGGCGACGATTGCCGGAATGGACTGGATACCGAGCTGGCCGGGAATCGACGGGTGATCGTCAATGTTCAGCTTCACCAGCTTCACGCGGCCATTCGCCTCGTTGATGACCTTCTCGAGCACCGGCGTCAGTTGCTTGCACGGGCCACACCAGGGCGCCCAGAAATCCACCAGTACCGGCTGGCGACGCGATTCCTCTAGAACGTCCCTGGAGAAAGCCGCCGTCGTGGTGTCCTTGATGTGGCCAGAGGCCGCACCGTTCAGCTCGCCATTATGATGGGCGCTTGCAGTCATCTGCCCGCTATAGGAACCGCCGTAAGGATTATTGTCGCCGCTCATGCCGGTCTCCCGTAAACTTCTGTCATCTGGCTTATTTGAAGCAAAGATCGTATCTCACTCGCTGACTTTCAAGACAAGCGGCGCATGTCCGGTTGCCTCGAGAAAGCGAATGAGATCTTTGGACGCGATCGTTGTCGTCTGGTCGTTGGAAAGCGGATGGCCGTTCACCAACTCGTTTTCCAGAAGATCGCTGTCGAGCACGAAGGTGACCTGCCTGTCCGTGTCGTTGATGGCGCCGAACACTGTCACCGAGCCCGGCACGACGCCCAGATATTCAAGCATCTTTTCCGGTCTGCCAAAGGACACACGGCTTGCCGCACCGATGGTCTTGTGAACGCTTTTCAGATCGACGACCGCGTTTTCCTCAACGGTCAGAACGAAATACTGATCCTTCTTGTCCTTTACAAAGAGGTTCTTTGTATGGCCGCCGGGAATGAGGTCGCGCAGCGACTGGGATTCGGCGACGGTAAACACCGGTTCGTGCTGCTTCGTACTGTGGGAAATGCCGAGTCCGTCGAGAAACTCGAACAGCTCCGTTGCCGTCTTCCGGGAATTTTCCGCCATATCCTGCCGCCTGTCTCTGCCGATTCCACAATCCTTGTTTCCTGATTAAGCGGGCAACCGACGCTTGGCAACGCAGGAAAAAACAACGAGATGAAAAATTCTCAATCATTTCCGCCGCTTGTCGCATTTCTCAAAGAAATTTTCGCGTTTTTGTCATTTCCCTGTTGCATTCCAAAATCGATTGAGCGATATAGCGCCCGTCGCCGCTTGGCGGCCCACGGTTCAGCGAACTACCCCGGACCGGTGGATTTGAGCGGGTGTAGCTCAGGGGTAGAGCACAACCTTGCCAAGGTTGGGGTCGAGGGTTCAAATCCCTTCGCCCGCTCCAGTTTCCCAATGTCCAGACCGGAGACATAGGTAACAGTTTGTACCTAAGACATAGGTGACAATCTCGTGCCGAACGGATTGTCGATTGTTTGCAGCGTTCTCTGTTCCAGGTCGATATATCCTAGATCGTAATGCATGAAGCTGACGAGCCAAATGCCGTCTTCCACCTCCTTTAATCCCAGTTTCTGTCCGGCCAGTACGGTCGATATATTGATCTTCTTGCGAAAGAGGCAGGCGCGTCCGCAATTGGTGACGATGATGTCTCGATCATGGAAGGGATAATCGATCTCCGGCAGGCCAAGGTAGGGGCGCAAAGAGGCGGTATAGAGATCAGCAGGCACTTTCATGCTGATCGCCTCATGCGGCCTCTCGCCATTGAATTCGCTGACGAATGCATCAAAGCGTACCTGTTGCTGGAGAAGGCTACGTTCGGGTGGGCGAGTTGCCTCCTTCTTCAATGTCAGATGCATACGCTCATGCCGGCCGTTCTGCTGTGGATGGCCCGGTTTGATGCGCTCGATCGCTATCCCAAGCCTCAACCAGAAAACCGACAGCTTCGACAGATTGTACAGCCCGTTTGGTGAGGCAAAAGGTAGCCCGTTGTCCGAGCGTATCGCCTGAGGCAGGCCATGTTCGGCAAACAGGCGGCGGAAGGCTTCGATCACGGCTTGCTCTCGTGTCGATTCGAAGGCTTCGCAAGCCAATAGATAGCGGGATGCCTGATCGGTTACGGTCAAAGGGTAACAATAACGGCCATCCCCAAGTTTGAACTCGCCCTTGAAGTCGGCGCACCACAGATCGTTGGCATTGACGGCTTGCGACAGCGTGGTGCCCATGGCCTTGTTTGCCCGGTTCCTCTTGCGGGCCTGGCGCACAAGGCCATGGCGGTCGAGCACCGCATGTACGGTGCTGCTCGCCGGAATACGGACGTCGCCAGCGAGCTTTTTCACCAGCAGTTCGCGGATCTTGCGCGCACCCCAATGAGGCTTCTCCTTTTTGAGGCGCACGATCATTGCCTCGACGGGATCGGGGAGTTGGTTGGCGTAGCGCACCGGACGCCGGGAGCGGTCCGTCAGAGCTTCAAGCCCGTCGTCCTTGTAGCGATAGAATATCTTGTAGCCGGTCTTGCGCGATATGCCGAAGTCCCGGCACACCTCGCTCATTCCTTCGCCCTCCAGCAAACGGGCGACAAAGCGTAGACGTTCTTCCATAACCGAAGTCTCTCTCCACGGCATCAACACCTCCCGCAAAGCGAAAAGTGTTACCCATGTCTCCGGTACAAAACGTCACCTATCTCTCAAGTCGGACATCTAAAGATAGAATTGTCTTCTAAATATAGTCGTTCGCGCGCGGCGCATCGTTCCGTGTCGTGCGGCTTGAAATTTGGCCTTCGCAGCCGCTTATCCGCAGAGCGCGACGGAAATTATTCCGCAAGCGGAACTTATGCGGAAGATGTCCGTTTCAGACGCGAGGCTCCTAACCTCAGTTCCCCTCTGATTGCCCGCCTTGAGCGGGCATTTTTTTGCCGATGTCGCTGGAACAGCTTATGTGAACAGCACGTTCTCCTGCGTTGTTCAACGTGGGGAAGAGCCATGTCCGCATATCCCAGAAGAATTCTCTTGATCGCCGCATTCGCCGCCTCGTCGATACCCGGCACATCGCATGCCGCCGATACCACGGTTTATCGTGAGGAACGGGTTTTACCGCACAAAACACATCATCAACCGCAGCGGAACGAAAATACCTCTTCCAATCCCGTACAAATGAACTGCACCGAAAATATCGTGTCCTATCGCTCCCCTTACGAACGGCACACGGAACAGGTCACGCTCTGCCATCCGCCGCTAAATTGGCGAACAGGACCGTCAACAGCAACAATATGGTCGCCTTGATCTTGCCATAATTCTTTCAATGTGCTTTTGTGCAGCCGCCCTTGTGGGAGGGGGTAGAGGTTGAGACCCGCTGGCTGCATTTTTGCAGTAAGCGGGTTTCCCTTTTTTTGGGCGAAACTTGCTGGCAGAATCAATCGCTTCTCCGCCTCGGAAAAGCAACGAAATACGGGCGCAGAACGGTGCGGTCTGGATTTTTCAGATCAAGGAAAATGGTAGCGGGAGAGGGACTTGAACCCCCGACACGCGGATTATGATTCCGCTGCTCTAACCACCTGAGCTACCCCGCCACAGGGGAAACGTGACAGTCATGTGACCGGCCGTTCCATCAGGATGAGCGGCTTATAAGGTGCCGCTCCCCAAAGTGTCAAGCGCAAGATGCGCAAAAAATTCGCTTTCCGCATCATGGCAAAAAGCGAATGGTTTCAGGCGGCAACCGGTTTTTCGAGAAGCGCCTTGAGCGACGCCTCGGCATCCACTGAGCGTTCCGACCGTTCGATGAAACCGCCGCCGTAAACGCGGGCATCGGCCCCCGGCGCGGAATAAAGCACGCAGGCCTGTCCAGGAGCGACACCGGCCTCCCCGGTCATCAGATCGACATAGATGCCGTTTTCGTCCGCATGCAGCACCGCTTCCGTCGGCGGGCGGGTGGAGCGCACCTTGGCGAAACAGGCAAAGCCCTGCCCGGCGTCGACGGCCAGTTCGCCGTCACCCAGCCAGTTCATGTCACGCAGATAGACCCGGCGGGTTTCCAGCGCCTCACGCGGGCCAACGATGACCCGGCGGCCGCGCGCATCGAGATGCACGACATAAAGCGGCTCCCCCGTCGCGACACCGATACCACGGCGCTGGCCGATCGTATAATGCACGATACCATCGTGGCGGCCGAGCACACGGCCGTCGAGATGAACGATATCGCCCGCCAATGCCGCGTTCGGCTTCAGCTTGTTGATGATATCGGTATATTTGCCCTGCGGCACGAAACAGATGTCCTGGCTGTCGGCCTTCTTGGCGACGACAAGCCCCATCTCTTCCGCCAGCGCCCGTGTTTCGGCCTTGGAGAGGCCGCCGAGCGGAAAGCGCAGATAATCGATCTGCTCCTGCGTGGTTGCAAACAGGAACCAGCTCTGGTCACGGTCGCTGTCGATCGGCCGATAGAGCGCACGCCGCCCCGGCTGGCCGGCAACGGGATTGGGGCGCGATCGGATGTAATGACCGGTCGCCAGCGCATCGGCGCCCAGTTCCTGCGCGGTGGCGAGCAGATCGGCGAATTTTACCGTCTGGTTGCAGGCCACGCAGGGGATCGGCGTTTCGCCCATCGCATAGGCTTCGGCAAAGGGGTTGATGACGGTTTCGCGGAACCGCGCTTCGTAATCCAGAACGTAGTGGGGAATGCCGAGCGTTTCGCAGACCCGGCGCGCATCGTCGATATCCTGCCCGGCGCAACAGGAGCCGGCGCGGTGCACAGCGGCACCGTGGTCGTAAAGCTGGAGAGTTATGCCGAGGACATCATAGCCCTCACGCTTGAGGATACCGGCCACCACAGAAGAATCGACGCCACCGGACATGGCGACAACGATCCGGGTATCTTCCGGCCTCTTGTCAAAATCGAGCGTATTCACGTTTTTTCCCATCGTCAGTCATAACGGGGGTAAAGGCCCCGCCGCCTGTCGGTCATCCGTCGCGAGAAACCTGGCCATTCGTTGGCCGTCCTGTCTCATCATCCTGCGGATTTAAGGGCTGCATATAGAAAGGAATGGCCGCGCACGCAAGTACGGGGCGGAAAACCGCCCCGCAAAGCCGTCAGATTCGGGCTGTGACCCGGCCCTCAGGCGCCAGCCGTCTTCTGGCCGCTGCTGCCGAACCACTTGTCGCGCTCCCGCCACAGGGCTGGCAAGGCCAGCAATCCAATCGCCGTGACGGCGATCAGCGTCTTGTTGAGCTGCGACAGTTCTGCCGTGCGGCCGTCGAGATAATAGACGCCGTAGACGATCGCCACATGCCAGACATAGACCTGCAGCGAATGGCGGCCGAGCAATTGCAGGAACTTCAGCGACAGCACCCAGATGACGCCTTCGGCGATGGAACGCACGAGCGGACGGTGGTGCTTCGGACCGGCAATCACCAGCCAGGTCAAGCCGACGCCGACGGCGAGGAAGTTGATGAGATAGACCGGGCCGAAATCGGCGCGGATTTCCATGGTAGAGAATTTGCCCATCATGAAATCCGGCATCAGGCCCCAGGCAGTGGCGATGCGCAGCGGCATGAAGAACAGGCAGATGGCGAGCGCCGCTTTCGGCAACCATGTACGCTCAGGCGAGAAGATCGCCTTCCACGGAATGCGGTTCTGCGCCGTCATCGCGCCCATTACCAGCGCCGAATAGAATACCAGCTGCCAGCCGAGCAGGTTGAAGCTGACACGGATACCTTGCTCATCCGCCCCCTTGACGAGTTCGTTGAGCGGGGTCGTTACAATTTGCTGCAGGCCAAGCTGGCCTGCCATCCAGACCAGCAGGGAGCCGGCCATGACATAGGCCCACTTGCCATCCAGACAAAGCTTCACCAGAACCGGCGCAAAGATCATGTAGACGATATATTGCGGCAGAATATCCATGAAGGTCGGCTGGAAGAGGAATGTCGCAATCGCCGCGAGACGCAGCGGATCGTCGAACGACGTCATGCCAAGCCAGTTGTACCAGATATAAGGCGCATGCGGGATGACCATGCGGAAAAACAGCACGGCGATGACAAGGCCCATGGCATAACGATAAAGCTCCATCGCCCGGTTCCAGATCATCTGTTTGCCGGCGTCATAGCCATATTTCATCATCTTGCGCGCATAAACCATGCCGATCAGCAGGCCGGACAGGAACACGAAGCCCTGCGCGTCCTCGACAAAAGCAAACTGCCGGTGATTGATTTCCACCAGCCAAAAGCCGCCGGCAAACACCAGATGGTTGATCAGCATGAAGACGAGGAAGTAACCACGCATCCCGTCGATCAGGTCAAAGCGTTTCATCTCGATAGCTCTCCGTTCTCGCAGGGCCTGCATTGCCCGGCCATCCAGCCCGGCTTGGGAGGGGCCGGGTATGGATTGTCAACGCTGTTTCGCGCCTCAGGTTCCCTTTCCAAAGCGGTGTAGAACCGGCGCGAAAAGTCACATCGATGTGTGTGCCCTGTGGTTAGGACGCCGGGACTGAATGCCGGATGAATGAAAAAAGGCAATTGCGTGAAGCGGAAGAGCCATGCGCGGGTAACATGTCGCGACAAACAGGGCTAAAAACGTTGCATAGCAGGACGAAGCGGAGTTCACCGCCGATGGCCGCGTGAAATATCACCCGTTAGATTTATCAGTCGTTTTTTTGACCGCATCTTGTTGTCCCTTAGCCGAGCGAGCGTCGGCGTAACCATGTTTTCCGCGAGCGTGACGAGCAAAGGCCCGGCGGTAACGAGAACCGCCGGGCCTTTATTTGTTAAATAAGCTACGATTCGTCAGGCGGCCGCCTGAATAGCGGCGACCTGCCAGTTATCGTTTCCGGGGCGGCGGACGAAGGTCCACATTTCCACCGCCTCAGAAGGCTGGTGCTCGTCACCTTCGATCACCTTGCCGGAGGTACGGTCGCGCATCACGTCGATGGCGGAGTAGCGCATAGCCACCGTTGCATAATCCTGGCCCTCTTCGTGCCATGCTTCGGCAACATCGCCCTGTAGCAGCGTCACATCGCGCACGTCGTTTTTCACGCCGCTGGTCGCGTTGTCGCTCAGTTCTTCGGCGAGATACGACATGGCTTCCGGCGTCGTCAGCTTGCGCAATGTGCCATAATCTTCGGCGGCATAGGCGGCCTGCACGTCTTCCAGCATTTTCTGGAAAGTTTCGAGATCGCCTTGGGTAATGCCGATTTCATCGCCTTCCGACATGGCATTGGCATGAGGCGCGGGGGCATGAGGCGCAGGCTTTGCCGTTGCGGCATCGGCCACGCCGCCCGCAGCGCCGGCCAGCGCGCCGATCTTCGGAATCTTGAAGGAGGATGCGGCAGAACCCGGCTGCGAACCGCCATTATAGGAAGAACCGGAATGATCCCTACGCTGCGATCCACCGGCCGCACCGTAAGCGGGCTGGCCCTGACGGCGCGAGGCGAAGAAACGCATGGCGAGCATGACCAGAAGGCCGATCAGAGCCACCTGCAACAGCATACCGAAGAAACCGGCCATGCCGCCAAAACCGCCGCCCAGCAGCATTCCGAACAGACCGCCCATCAAGAGGCCGCCCATCAAACCACCCATCATGCCGCCGAACAGGCCGCGGCTCTGCTGCGGCGCCTGCGCGCCGGGACGGGCCGGCTGAGCAGCGCTCGGCGCTGCCTGATTGGTATTGGGAGTCATGCTGCGGTTTATCGGCGCGGTCTGGCCGGGTGCCGTGCTGGTCGAAGGCGGAGCGGAATAGGTCCGCGTGCCGCGGCTGCCGAAACCGCCGCTGGCGCGACGCGCTTCCGCCATATCAACCGCCACGAAAGACACCGCGATACCAAGCGCGACGACTGCGAACAAACCCTTGAAGCGCCGAAAGGCAGCAAACATCGTTATCTCCTGTTGGCCGCCCTCCCATGAGCGGCATGTCAGCAGGCGATATAGCAACTCATGATCATCATTTTTAGAGCAGTTGCCTTAAATTTTTCGTGATATACAACCAATGCGATAGTCACATATATTCTGCGACGAAACAGACACTGGATAAACGAAAAACCCGGCACAGGGTCTCCCCTGCGCCGGGCCTTATTGTCCCCTTGGGAGGAACGATATCAGTCGACGTTGAAGGTCAGCGGCTTGACCTGGCGGATCGCCGGGTTGGCGCGCAGCTTGTCGAGCACGGTTTCGGAAACCGGACCGTCGACATAAAGCAGCGCGATGGCGTCGCCGGCTTCCTTTTCACGGCCGAGCTGGAAGTTGGCGATGTTGACGCCAGCCTCGCCGAGCGTGGTACCCATGAAGCCGATCATGCCGGGAACGTCGGTATTGGTGATGTAGATCATGTGCGATCCGACATCCGCATCCATATTGATGTTCTTGATCTGGATGAAGCGCGGCTTGCCATCCGAGAAGACCGTGCCGGCAACCGAGCGGATCTGGTTTTCCGTCTTGACCGTCAGCTTGATATAGCCGTCATAAACGCCGGTCTTGTCGCGCTTGACCTCGGAAAGGATGATACCCTTTTCCTTGATCATCACCGGGGCCGAAACCATGTTCACATCCGCAACCTGGCTGCGGATCAGGCCGGCCAGCAGGGCACTGGTCAGTGCCTTGGTGTTCATGTTGGCGGTTGCGCCATCATAAAGGATTTCGATTTCCTTGGTGGCGCTTTCCTGCACCTGGCCGACAAAGGAGCCGAGAACATCCGCCAGACGGATGAAGGGCTTCAGGCGCGGCGCTTCCTCAGCCGTGATCGACGGCATGTTGATGGCGTTGGAAACCGCACCCTTGACCAGATAATCCGACATCTGCTCGGCAACCTGAAGGGCGACGTTTTCCTGCGCTTCCGTGGTGGAAGCACCGAGATGCGGCGTGCAGACGACATTCGGCAGGCCGAAAAGCGGGCTCTCGGTGGCGGGCTCGACTTCGAACACGTCAAAACCGGCGCCGGCGACATGGCCGGACTTGATGGCTTCGGCAAGGGCCGCTTCATCCACAAGACCGCCACGGGCGCAGTTGACGATACGCACGCCCTTTTTGGTCTTGGCGAGGTTTTCAGCGTTCAGGATGCCGCGCGTCTTGTCGGTCATCGGCACGTGCAGGGTGATGAAATCGGCCTGGGCCAGAAGTTCGTCCAGCTCAACCTTGGTCACACCCATTTCCTGCGCGCGTTCCGGCGACAGGAAGGGGTCATAGGCAAGAACATGCATCTTGAGGCCAAGTGCACGCGAGCAGACGATGGAGCCGATATTGCCGGCACCGATGACGCCGAGCGTCTTGCCGGTGATTTCGACACCCATGAATTTCGATTTTTCCCACTTTCCGGCCTGCGTGGAGCTGTCGGCTGCCGGAAGCTGGCGGGCAACTGCGAACATCAGCGCAATAGCATGTTCGGCAGTGGTGATGGAGTTGCCGAAGGGCGTGTTCATGACGATGATACCGCGGCGCGAGGCGGCTGGGATATCGACGTTATCGACGCCGATGCCGGCGCGGCCGATGACCTTGAGGTTGGTCGCGGCTTCGATCAGCTTTTCGGTCGCCTTCGTGGCCGAACGAATGGCAAGACCATCGTAATTGCCGATGATTTCAGCCAGCTTGTCCTTGTCCTTGCCGAGTTTCGGCTGGAAATCGACTTCGACGCCACGATCACGGAAAATCTGGACGGCGGTTTCCGACAATTCGTCGGATACAAGTACGCGAGGTGCCATGGTTCACGGGCTCCTTGAAAAGGGGGGTGGTTTTTGAGAACGGGAAATCGGCGGCCCTGCATCAACGCAGGGCCGGTATCGAAATCAGGCGGCAGCCTTGGAAAGTGTTGCCTTCTGCGTCTGGTAAGCCCAGGCGAGCCAGGGCATGACGGCTTCCATATCGGCCGTCTCGATGGTCGCGCCAGCCCAGATGCGCAGACCGGACGGGGCGTCGCGGTAAGCACCGATATCGAGGGCGACATTTTCCTTTTCGAGCAGGGCGACGACGCCCTTGGCGAAATCGGCCTGTGCGGCAGCATCCAATGCCTGCACCTCGGGATCGACGATCTTCAGGCAGACGGAGGTGTTGGAGCGGGTTTCCGGCTTGACGGCCAGATTGGCGATCCAGTTATTCTTCTCGATGAAGTCGTAGATAACCTTGGCATTGGCATCGGCACGGCCGATCAGCGCCTTGAGACCACCGAGGCTCTTCGCCCACAGCAGCGCGTCGATATAATCTTCAACGCAGAGCATGGACGGCGTGTTGATGGTTTCGCCGGTGAAGATGCCTTCGATCAGCTTGCCGCCGGAGACCATGCGGAAGATTTTCGGCAGCGGCCATGCGGGTGCGTAGCTCAAGAGACGCTCGACGGCACGGGGCGAAAGGATGATGACGCCATGGCCGCCCTCGCCGCCCAAAACCTTCTGCCAGGAGAAAGTGACGACGTCGAGTTTCGTAAAATCCATGTCCTGCGCGAAGGCTGCCGAAGTGGCGTCGCAGATGGTCAGACCCTTGCGGTCGGCGGGAATGAAATCGGCGTTGGGAACGCGAACGCCTGATGTCGTGCCGTTCCAGGTGAAGACGACGTCACGGTCGAAATCGACTTCGGCAAGGTTCGGCAGCAGGCCGTAATCGGCCTCCAATTTGCGGACGTCCTTCAGCTTCAGCTGCTTGACGACGTCAGTGACCCAGCCAGCGCCAAAGCTTTCCCAGGCGAGCATATCGACGCCGCGTTCACCGAGCAGCGACCATAGCGCCATTTCAACGGCGCCGGTGTCGGATGCGGGAACGATACCGATGCGATAATCGGCAGGAACGTTCAGAACTTCACGGGTGAGATCGATGGCCTGCTTCAGCTTGGCTTTGCCAACCTTGGCGCGATGCGAGCGACCGAGCGGCGCATCGGAGAGAGCATCTAGCGACCAACCGGGACGCTTCGAGCAGGGACCAGAGGAAAAATGCGTATTGCCCGGACGGACGTCCGGTTTCACGATATCTGTCATTTGACTACCCTTCCAGATAGGCGCTCCACGTTAGGGTGGAGTGTCCTGACGCCGTTGCTATTCCTGTCGCCCATCCCAGTCAAGCGGAATATGTCGCTACGCAGAAGAATCTTGGTCCATATGCGTCATGCGCCGCGTCAGGTGCCGGTAAAACAAAACCGCCCGCACCCGGAGGATGCGGACGGTCTGAAACTACCAGCAGGGCGTGACGTTTATTTATAAACGGCAGGCTGCAGCGGAATATCGGCGGGCGGCATGTATTGCGCGGTATCGCAGCCGTTGAAGACATAACGGCCGCCGACGCGCACTTCGTGCGAATAAAGGCCCTTGTCACGGCCCGGACCGCCGCCATTTTCATAAGCGAACATATCGCCCTTGTTGATGTGGCGGAAACGATAGCCGATATCGGCCTTCAGGTTACAGGTGACATCGATGGATGCGCCGGCCATCAGGGCGTAGGCGAAGCGCCATTTGCCCTTGCCGCCATGTTCGGTGGTCGGGTCGCAACCCAGGCCGTTGATGCTGCAGGATGTGTTGCGCAGCTTATCCCACTTGACGTAGGAGCCGCCGATACCGCCACCGACATAAGGCGTCACCCGCCCATAAGTGCCGAGATCGACATAGGCATTCGCCATCAGAGTATAGGCGCGAAGTGAGCTAAGGTCCTCTGAGACGCAGCGACCGGGAACGGAACCGCAGAAACCGCTCGTGGAGCCGCGAAAATCCGACTTACCCATATAGTCAAAGGTCACGTCGCTACGGAAATAGTTGTTGAACTGATAACCGACGCCGGCGCCAATGACATAGCTATCCTTGATCGTCGCGGTGTCAAAATCCGCGAGATAGCCGCCGGGGCCACCCTGATAATAATGCGCGCCGCGCAGCTTGTTGAAGGAATAACCGACGTCGCCGCGCAGGTACCAGCTACTCGCCTGGGTGACGGTCACTTCGGGTGCATCGACATAAGCAGGGGCAGGCTCGGCTTGATAGAGATCGGCAGCGATGGCGCTGGTACCGGTCAGCAGGACGGCCAGAAATCCGGCCAGGGCGTTTTTCATGACTTCCACTCCAGAAGAGACACATGCGGTTTCGGCGTCAGATGCCAGTGAATTCTTCAGTCATGAAGATTGTCGTAAAATGGTTAAGTCCCGATTAAAATGGAAACCTGTATTACAACAATCGTTACTGAAAATGGTAAACACACTGATACGGTTTGCGCTTTCTTAACCCTAAAACGCATAGGTTAAGGAAGTGCAAAAGCTATTGCGCTGATCCGGTTATGGATGAAAGCCTTACAAAATTCGGCATCTCTCTTTGCACGGAAGGCAGACGGCCCCCTGACAAAATGGCAGCGAAAAGCCGCTCAAGGCAGAAGAGATCGTGACAAAGCTCCGCCAGGTTGGCGTGCTGAATGCGCCGGACGGCACGATGACGGAAGCGAACCTTGGGACAGCCGGCGAGAACGCCGCCCCTATCTCTCGCTCCAACTCATCGTATAACGCGTACCCACCTTCCGGTCCGGGTGGGTGTGTGTCTGATCGACACGGGCGCCGATGTTCTGCGCCATCGCCATGATCAGTTTCGTGCCCAACCCTGTGCCCTTCGGCGATATGTGCGGGTTCGACCCTATCCCGTCATCTTCCACAACCAGAATGAATTGCCCATTCTCTTCAGAGAGATTGACCCGGACGGCGCCGGTTTGATCGGGGTAGGCATATTTGAGCGCGTTGGTCAGAAGTTCTGTGATGATGACGCCAAGCGCAACGGCATGGTCCGCATTCAAATCGACCTCACACAGCGACGTTTCAACAGTGATGGAGGAAGAGCCGGGCACGGCCTGAAACAGATCGCCGATGATCGAGGTCAGATAGGAATTGAGAGAGACCAGGCCCACATTCGCGGTGTTATAGAGGCTGCGGTGAACGCCGGCGATTGCCGAAATCCTGCTCTGCGTTTCCAGCAACGCGGTTTCTGCTTCCTGCGACTTCAGGGTATTTATTTGCAGTCGGATCATGGCGGAAACCAGTGAGAGACTGTTCGCGACACGATGGTTCATCTCTTTCACCATCATTTCCGCGTGCTCTTTGGCCTTCACCAGCAAGCGGTCGGCCTCCTCCTTCGTCTGGCGCAGGCGATGGTTTTCCAATGCCTGATTAATGGCTGTGAGCAGAAGCGGGAAGAAATCATCTCCGACATTCTTGATGACGTAGTCGGCGGCACCTGCCCTGAGCGCATCCATGGCGATCTGCGCCTCGTTGGACCCCGTCACATAAAGAATGGGAACACGCGCCGGTATCGTCTCGATAGCGGCGAGAAATTCCATGCCCGTCGCGGTTTGGAAATAATGGTCGAGAACGACGATATCGAACTGCCCGTTTTGAAAAAGCTCGAGTCCGGACGCCACGGAGGCGGCATGAACCACCTCCATTCCGTGGCGACCAAGAACGCGGCTCGAAAGCCGGGCCAGAGCCGGGTCGTCATCGACATATAAAACGCGCAGAGCCATCGTGCCTTCAAGGTATCTGAATTACGGAAAAGAACAGGCCAAGATTTTTGATGGCAGTCGCGAAGCCCTCATAATCGACCGGCTTGGTTATGTAAACATTCGCGCCCAGGTCATAGCATTTCTGAATTTCAGTCTCGTCATCGGTAGTTGTCAAAACCACGACGGGCAAACGACGAGTGTATTCGTTGCTTTTGATCTGCTCGAGAATGTTGATGCCCGACATGTCAGGGAGATTGAGGTCGAGCAGGACAAGAAGATAACGGTCTTTGCTGACAAGGCCATCTCGACTTTCGCCCAGTATATAGTCAAGCGCCTCAGCTCCGAGCGTAAACGGCACGATCTCGTTGTTCACGCCGGCCCGCCGCACGTTCTTTTCGATCAGCCGCGCATGGCCCTCGTCGTCTTCGATCATCACGATCGTCACTTCCTGACCGGTCGCTTTCATGTGTCGCCTTCCTTCGTCACTCGTCTGAGGTCACTCGGCAGCAGCAGGAAAAACGTGCTGCCCTCACCGAGTTTGGACTCAACTCTAATGTCACCTCCTAAATTTCTGATTAGCGAACGAACATGGGCAAGGCCAATACCCTCTCCCGGCTGGTCCTGATTGCCCGCCCGGCGAAAGAGTTCGAAAACCCTTTCGAGATCCTTTTCACCGATACCGCGCCCATTGTCGCCGACTTCGATACAGATCGCACCACGCCCGGCCGGATAGGCGCGCGCCGTCAGCCGCAGCGGACGACCAGGCATCTGGTATTTCACCGCATTGTCGAACAGATTTCCGAGAATCTGATCGAGGGATATGCGGTCGGTCACGATCGTCAGCTTCGGCGTGTCGACATCGATCTCGCCGCCGTTCGCCGTGATCTGGTGGCGTACCGTCTCGGAAAGTGACAAGAGCAATGTTTCTACGTCGACCTTCTCGGGCTGCAGCTTGCGCTGGCCGTCGCGGGATATTTTAAGGATCGCGTTGATCAGCTGATCCATTTTGCGGGTGGATGAGCGGATAAAGCCGATAGCCTCGGGAATATCCTCTTCCACCGCCAACCGCGCCTCGCGGACGACGTCGTCGGCCAGGGTTTTCCCATCCGCAAGGACATAAGCATTCACCGACTTCAGCGAGGTGTCGAACTCGGAGAGAAAGCCCATTATATTTACCAGCGGCGCCCGCAGGTCGTGTGTAACGATGTAGGCGAAGCGCTGGATTTCCTGATTGGCGCGGCGGAGATCGCGTGTCCTGCCTTCTACACGTTCCTCCAGATTCCGGTTAAGCTCGTCAACATCCTCCCGAGACCGGGTCAGAGCCTTGATATAGGTGAAGACAAGGAAGATCGAACCGCCGACGACAAGGAGAATTGCAAGCGCGCCGCCCACGGTTACCCATCGGAGTGTATTGGCGGCATCGAGCTGATCATTAACAATGACACGCAAACGATCGTCGACATTCGATTGCAGATTGGACAAGATGCCTCTGATCTCGCTCATTAAGCGCTTGCCGTCATTGTTGCGAACGATCTCAATTGCCTCCGTGATTCGACCCGTGCGCTGCAGCTCAATGGTTTCGCTTGTCTCCGCCAGCTTGGCTTCGATCGCCCGCCTCAAACCGGAAAGAGACTGCGCATATTGAGGCTGTTCCTTCAGCAGGTCGAAGAGTCTCGACTGGCGTTGCGGCAATGTACGCAGAGCCTCTTCATAAGGCGCTAGATATTCCGAGTTGTTGGCAAGCAGATATCCTCGTTGCCCGGTCTCAATGTCCTGCATCGCCGTCAGCACATCGAAAACCGCGGCACGAAAACGTCGGAGTTCCGCAGTCTCCTGTGAGTACCTGTTGTTCACCTGGACGAGCCATAAAGACACGGAGACCATGCCAATCAAAATCGCAACACCCACGGCCAGCATCAAAAGGCTTCGTTTGGCAAACGGTGAAAAACCAGTCACAGCAATACATTCCCGGTAGGCGCTAAATTAGCTGTGCAAGCTAGAGTATGACAACACCGGAGGCGACTGTTTTCTTTTTATCGATCCGTGGAACCAGCGCGGGGTTCAGGGGTTTTGCAATGTTGATTGAAAGCGGCCTGCGGGGCCGAAGTAATGAGAATACGGTGACAATGAGCTACGATTTCCAGGGAAAACAGATCCTCGTATTGGAAGATGACGCACTTCTCGCGATGGATATGGAAGATTTTCTCTCCGACCTCGGCGTCAATGTTGTCGGGCCGGTTTCCCATGTTGACGCCGCGCTCGAAAAAATAAACGTCACCGATCTCGACGGCGCGGTCATTGATCTCAATCTGAGGGGAGAATTGTCCTTCCCCGTCATCGAAGAGCTCAAGGCGGCGAACATTCCCTTCGTCATCTGCAGCGGATATGCGGAAGTACCCGGTGTCCGGGCTCAGCTGGACGGCCTGACAGTCGTTTCCAAGCCTTGCGATTTCGACAATCTCTCGCGTGTTCTGGCCAATGAGTTTTCACTGATCGACTAGGGCCGAGCCGATCGCGGCTTGGCGCCCCACCTTCATCTTTTCATCCGGCATCTTTTCATCCGGCGATTCAATCCAGGGGAAAGAGGACCTGATATTTCAGGCCGCCGCGATCGTAGCGAATTTCGCTTTCAGCCTGCAATTCGTATTGCGCGCCTTTTGTTATCAGGGTCGTTCCAAAGCCGGTTTCCTTCGGCGCGGAAACAGGCGGGCCTCCGCTTTCCTGCCACCTTAGGTCAACACGGTTGCGCCCATCTCCGTCACGCAACTTCTTCCAGAAAACCTCGACCTTTCCGTTTGCGCCGGACAGAGAACCGTATTTCTGCGCGTTCGTCGCCAGTTCATGCAGGATCATTCCCAGCGCCAAAGCTGATTTTGGCGACACATGCACGCCATCCGGACCGTCAAGTTCGACCCTGCTCGCAAAGACATTATGCGGCTCGATCGCGCGCTTCACGACGTCTCTGAGGTCAGTCTCGCCCCAATTACTCTGAAAAAGCAGGGCATGGCTCTCCGCCAGTGAACTCACGCGGGCCACAAGCCGTTCCTGATAATCCTCGATCGACGTGCTGCCTTTTGCCGTTCTGCGGATAATGGATATGACCATCGCCATGGTGTTCTTGACGCGATGGCTCAGCTCACGAACAAGAAGTTCCTTGTGCAACTCCGCCCGTTTCCGCTCCTGTTTTTCCCGCGCTTCCGCCAGCGCGCGCTCGACGGCGGACGGCAATCTCACCAGCCGCTGCTTCAGCACGTAATCCGTGGCGCCGCGCCGGAATGCGTCGATCGCAGCATCCTCGCCCAAAACTCCGGACACGAAGATAAACGGCGTATCGGGTCGGGTCTGCATGACGACGTCAAGCGCCGCCATGCCGTCGAAGTCCGGCAGGGAGAAATCCGCAAGAATGATATCAAACGGCTGTTTTTCCAAAGCCTCTATGAACGACGCCTTGCCGACCGCCCTGGTCACCAGCGGAGGTGGTGAAATACGCGAAAGCTGGTCCTCAATCAGTTCTGCATCGACCGAGCTGTCCTCAAGGAGAAGAAGCTTGCCTGCTTCCATTCGCCGCACCGCCTCATCCACCATTGCGACGTGCACCGGGTGGCGGCTCGTTCAGGAGAGCCCAGAAAACTCCGAGATCCTGTATAGCCTTAAAAAACTGTGTGAATTCCACGGGCTTGACGACAAAGGCGTTAACGCCGAGTTCGTAGCTCCGCACCAGGTCCTGCTCCTCTCGAGATGACGTCAGCATGACGACCGGAATGTGCCGCAGATGATCAGCGCCCTTTACCCTCTGCAAAACCTCAAGCCCGTCCACTTTCGGGAGTTTGAGATCGAGAAGGACGACAGCCGGATCGCCGGCAGGCCGGTTGTGATAGCTGCCAGTGACAGTGAGATAGTCGAGCGCCTCGGCGCCGTCGCGCGCCACCACCACCTCATTCGCCAGCTGGCATTTTTCGAGAGCGGTCAGCGTTAATTCCAGATCGCGCGGATTATCTTCCACCAGCAGAATAGGTCTGAGTTCAGGCAATGTCGTCCTCTTTAATCTTCACAATCGGCAATCGGAAGGAGAACGTGGCTCCCTCACCGACAGTTCCCTCAGCGCCGACCGAACCGTGATGGCGCTCGACAATTCGTCTCACCAACGCAAGTCCAATGCCCGTGCCCTCGAAATCCTCGACACGCTGAAGCCGCTGAAACACGCCGAAAAGCTTGCCGTAATAGGCCATATCGAAGCCGACACCATTGTCTTCGACGGAATAGGTGACGTCGTCTTCGCCTTCAACCGCTGAAATGCTGATGATCGAAATCGGCTCCCGGGAGGAATATTTGATGGCGTTTTCGATCAGATTGTACCAGACCTGCCGCAACAGGGTCGGATCTCCGAATATCACCGGCAGTTTTCCGATCCGCCATTCGATCTGGCGGTCAGCAACCGCCGGATCGAGAGAACGGCGGACTTCGCTCACCACCTTCTGCATATCGACCGGCTTCATGGCAATCTGCGTGCGGCCAAGCTGAGAAAAATTCAGAAGATCGTCCACCAGCCTGCCAGCGCCGAGCGCCGCCTCGGATATCATCTGAAGATAATGCAGGGATTTCTCGTCCAAGGCGTTGCTGCGCTCACGCAATAATTGCGCAAAACCGACGATATGGCGGAAAGGCGCGCGCAGGTCGTGCGAAACGGAATAGGAAAAAGCCTCCAGTTCCTTGTTGGTCCGTTGCAGTTCCCGCGTCAGATCCGCCATTTCCTCCGCCTTGCGCAGGACAATACCGATGATCGCGCTGCGCAGCTCCCTTGCGGCTGCAAGCTCGGGCTCCGACCACGCAGACGCCGTACCGCGCAATTGCTCCTTCCAGATTTCGAAGGACTTGCGCGGATGGATGCGTCCGCTTTCCTGCACCGTCTTGTGCGGATCGCCGCCCCATCGCACCGTCTTTATGACCTCCGGCCGAAACCAGATCAGCCAGCTTCCATACAGTTCCGAAACCCGCATCGCGATAATCCCGCTGGCGGCGGATGCATAGGCCGAAGCAGCAGGGTAATCACCTGCCAGATTGTCGGTCGCAAGAACATCGGTGACATCCTGCTCACCAAGCCACAGGACAAGCTCTTCAACCTGCTGCCGTGAAGGCGTCTTACCGACCAGTTCATATTTGTCGCCAAGAATAAGCGCAGCACCATCGGCTCCCACCTGTTTCAGCAGGTCTTCTCTTTCGTCGTCGCCTGCAATCAGACCGTCAACCCATTTTTCGGCAGTCGCCATCCGCTTCAGCAGACGCGCCTGAACGTGGCCAAGCTCCACGCGGCGGGATGCATCCTGAGAACTCTGCTCCATCGCTATCCGCATCGACAGCAGCTGCGCCGCAAAATCACAGGCTTCTCGCACGGCAAGGGACACCGCATGAGGTGTGGCGTGGTGGCAGGCGATCAGGCCCCACAGGGCGCCGTTAACGATGATCGACACCGACATGGAAGCGGCCGTGCCCATGTTGCGCATATACTCAAGATGAACCGGAGACACGCTGCGCAGCTGTGAAAAGCTCATATCGAGTACCGCCCCCGTTTCCGCATTCACCTGCGGTCTCACCGGGACGGGCCGATAATTGGCATCGGGGATCATTCGCAAACGGTTGATGGTATAGAGTTGCCGCGCCTGCGGCGGGATATCACCCGCCGGAAAACGTAGTCCAAGATAAGACGGCAAAGCCCCGCTACCGGCTTCCGCCACGACGTGGCCGCTCCAGTCCGGCCCGAAGTCGTAAATCAGGGTGCGATCATACTCACTGATTGCGGAGACCAGTTGCGCTGTTCGAAAAAGCGCATCTTCCAGCGACGGCGCGCTATTCAGATATTGCGCCAGACGGGTGAGTTCGCCCATCAGCCTTTCAGCCGATTCGCCCTCCCTCGTCTTTTCCACCTCAACGATAATCAGAGGGCCGGATCGATGCGCCGAAACATCGAGTTTCTTTTCGGCCCAGACATATCGGAAAATGCTCTCTTCACTGGAATACCAGGCGGACAATGCTGCGAGAAACGGCAACGCCACCTCGCTTGCAACGGCACCGATCGGCACTGCCCCGCCAATATAGTCAGCGAAATTGTCACTGGTCTGCACCACGGAAAATTCCCGCGCAGACAAGACGAGAAGAGCCCCATGCTCCTGAATAGCGCCGGGGATATGGATGGGCTCGGCGCCGCAACTATCCAGTTTCGGCGTAACTGAACTCATAACTTTCTCCAGCTGCTCCTTGTGCAAGAACGTTCGACCTGCTCAAAAGATGCGGCCAGCCTATTCATTATTGCGGGGATGTAAACGTTGGTTTCGGCAAACGTTTCGAGAGCGGTTTTTGAAACGCGCCCATGCCGATTGCGGGGCGCTGACACTAAACCGCCTTCAAGAGGTAGTGCCCCACCCCCCACACGTCACCACCATCATGCCCGAAAAGCCCCGCGGTGGCCAAGAAGAACAATCGCCACCGCCTTTCCCAAAGCCGCGCATCGGCGCCATAGGTTTGTTGCAGAATGGGTCGGATGCGATCAATTTTTCTGTCGAAGTTTTCGAGCCAATCGAGAGCTGTCCGACGATAGTGCGACCCTGACCAGCGCCACTCCCGCTCGACGGTGAAAAGCTGGTTGAAACGATGGGGAAGGTCAAAGGCCGGCATGATGCCGCCGGTGAAGAAATGCCGGGCGATCCAGTCGGCAGGATTGTTATGGTCGAAACGATAGGATCGGTCGCGGTGGTTAAACACATGCATGAAAAACCTGCCGTCCGGCTTCAGCCACGCGTGAACACGCTCAAACAACACGCGCCAATTCGACATGTGCTCGAACATTTCCACCGATACGATACGGTCGAAGCGATCGTTCGTCGTGAAATCATTCATATCGGCCGTTATTACAGAGAGGTTTGAAAACCCAGATTCTCGCGCACGACCGATTATATATTCGCGCTGCGACACGGAATTCGAGACTGACGTGATACGCGCATTGGGAAAACGGCCGGCCATATAAAGTGACAACGAACCCCATCCGCAGCCAAGTTCCAGAATATCCATGCCGTCTTCAAGGTCGGCATGGGCCGAGGTCTTGGCCAAAGCAACATTTTCAGCTTCATCCAGCGTCGCCGTTGAATCATCATAATAACAGCAGGAATATTTGCGATGCTCTCCCAGAACGAGCGCGAAAAATGCCGCTGGCACTTCATAATGCTGTTTGTTCGCGTCGTCGGTATGGCTGGCGACGGGAAATTTCACCATATCCGCCGCGAAAACCTCTTCCGCATCGGCTGGGATGGCGGCAAGCCGCCGCTTCGTCCGTCCGCAGAGCATATCTATTCCGGCAAGCGTCACGCTATCGCTAAGCGGCGTGCGCTCGGCGGCGTTGATGGCGAGTGCGAGCATGTTCATGGCCTGTCCTCGTTCTTGCGCGGCCCCGGGAAAAAGGCGTTGACGCGTTGTTGAAGGGCGCGGAATTTTTCCCCGCGCGATTGCAGCATATGGTCTTCAAGCGGCGGAATGCCGGAGACATGGACAAGCAGCCAGTACATCATCGCCGGTGCGGCGAGCGACGCCCATGACAAGGCCGGCCCCTGAATGGCCAGCAGCGGAAAACTGCACCAGAAAAGCCATTCGAAAAAATAATTGGGATGGCGGGAATAACGCCACAGGCCGGTTTCGCAGACACTGTTTTTTGCCGCTGCGGTCTTTCTGAATTTCGAGAGCTGGGCGTCGGAGAGCGCTTCGCCTGCCAGCGCGCCAAGGGCAAGCACCATGGCGATCACGTCAACGATACGCGGAAAACCATGGGTGTTGCTTGCGGCGAGATAGACCGCGAGAACGAGCACAAAAGCAGCGATTGCCTGTATTTGCAGGAAGATGAAGAGCCGCAGGGCGGCAGCGCTCCCCCATTGCTCCATAAGCTTTGCATAACGGGGATCTTCCCCGCCTCCTCGCGTGCGCATGCCGATATGGCCGGCAAGCCGCAGGGACCAGACAACGACCAGGAAAAGTGTAGCGCCGCGCCGCCAGCCGTCTCCGCCGGCGAAAACAACAGCGAAAATTCCGCCAAGCCCGACGCTCGCCGCCCACACCGTGTCGATCCAGCCGCTTGAACCGGTTGCTCTCTGCAACGCCCAGGCGCCTGCCATCAGAAGCGACATAAGAATGGCCAGCGCCAGGACAACAGAAAATATCACCACTTTGCTCGCCCTTGTGAACAGTTTGAGGTCGGGTTTCGTGATGGGAAATACGGCCGAACCGGCAAAAGAGTTTCAGGCGTCGAACAAAATTTCAGAAAATCAATGCGCCGGTGAAACTGATCGGGCGCCCTCCTCGTACATGTCGCAGACCCAAAGACTGGATTGGCAATGCGATAGCGAGGAAAAATGGTCGACACCGAAGCGAAAAAACAACAAAGCCGGCGCCGCATCGCCGTGGTTGGAACGGGAATTTCCGGTTTGTCGGCGGCCTGGCTTTTGTCGCAACGGCACGATGTAACTGTTTTCGAAGCTGCTGATCGCATCGGCGGCCACACCAATACGGTGACGTTCAGGACGGACCACGGACAAGTCCATGTCGACACCGGATTCATTGTCTACAACGAGCAGACCTATCCCAATCTCACCGCTCTTTTTCGAACACTGGACGTGGCCACGGCGGCTTCGAACATGTCTTTCGCTGTTTCTCTGGATGATGGCGGTTTCGAATATTCCGGCGGAACCGGCCTTGGCCTGCTGGCCCAGAAGTCCAATATCCTGAGGCCACGTTTCTGGGCGATGCTTGCGGACCTTTTGCGCTTTTACCGCAACGCCCCACGCGACCTGCATGTGATGGGCGATCTGTCTCTCGATGAATATCTCTCCCGCAACCGGTATGGTTCAGCGTTTCGCGACGATCATCTTTATCCCATGGCTGCGGCCATCTGGTCCACGCCGGCCATGGAGGTCGGCCGTTATCCGGCGGCGCATTTCATCAAATTCTGCCGCAATCACGGCCTGCTGTTGCTGCGCAATCGGCCGGTCTGGCGCACCGTCGTCGGTGGCTCGCGCGAATATGTGAAACGCATCACGGCGCCTTTTGCGGATCGAATTCGCCTCTCGACACCGGTGAAGCGCATCCACCGCCTGCCGGACGGCGTCGAAATCACTACTGCGGACGGCGAAGCCGTGCGCTTCGATGAGGTGGTGATCGCAACCCATGCGGATCAGGCGCTCGACATCCTTGCCGACGCAACACGCGCCGAACGGCGCATTCTCGGCGCTTTTACCTATACCCAAAACCGCGCCGTGCTTCACACCGACAGCAGCTTCATGCCGCGCCGCCGCGCTGCCTGGTCAAGCTGGAACTATGTGGCGGACACGTGCATTAAAACGGGCCAGCCGAGCATTACCTACTGGATGAACAGGCTTCAGCCGCTGGGCGAAATCCCGGACGTTTTCGTAACGCTGAACCCGGCGCGGGAACCGGATCAAGGAAAAATTATCGCCGAGGAAACCTATCACCATCCGGTTTTTGACGCTGGCACCGAACAGATGCGTCAGGAGCTATGGGCCTTGCAAGGCCTGCGAAACACCTGGTTCTGCGGCGCTTATTTCGGATCCGGTTTCCACGAGGACGGCCTCCAGGCCGGCCTCGCCGTCGCCGAAGATCTTGGCGGCGTATCCCGCCCATGGAAGGTTGCCGATGACAATGGCCGGATCATTCGCCTGAATTTGGCGACAGTTGCGGCAGGCACGGAAGTGATGGAGGTGATGGCATGACGTCTCCCCTCAACTCGGCGCTTTTTCCCGGCCATGTAACGCATGCGCGTTTCAAGCCGAAAACCCATAAACTCGCCTACCGGATTTATTCGCTGCTCCTCGACCTCGATGAGTTGAATGTGCTCGACCGAAAATTGCGGTTTTTCTCCGTAGACCGGTTCAACCTTTTCTCATTCCACAGCAGGGACCGCGGCAGCCGCAGCGCCATCGGGCTGCGCCAGCAGATCGAAACAGCCATGACGGCGGCAGGCATGCCGGTGGACGGAGGACCTATACGTCTGCTCACCATGCCGCGTGTGCTCGGCTGGGCCTTCAACCCACTCAGTGTCTTCTTCTGTTACGGGCGCGACTTGTCGCTCAAAGCTATCCTCTGGGAAGTGGACAACACGTTTGGCGAGAGACACGCATACCTGATCCCCGTGGAAGCCGGCAAATCGACCGAGATCGTCCAGCGATGCCAAAAGGCCTTTTATGTCTCGCCTTTCATGGACATGGATCTCCGTTATGTTTTCCGCGTCACCCCACCCGGCGACAGGCTGAAAATCGTCATCGAGACTTTCGACGATGACGGCCTGGTCCTGACCGCCCGCCATCTGGCCCGACGTGTCGAGTTGACGGACAGCGCACTTGTGAAAGCTTTCTTCGCCATCCCCCTCCTGACGCTCAAGGTCATTCTGGGCATTCATTGGGAGGCGCTGAAAATTTGGCTGAAGGGTGTGCGTTTCAGAAAACGTCCGCTGCCGCCTGCCAGTCCAGTCTCCTTCCTTCATCCTTCATCGTCGCAAACCGAGGCCAAAATTCATGACCCCGTTTGACAATCTCACGGAATCATCGGTGAAAAATACGCGTCTTGACCGCCGCATCAGCCCTGGCATGTGGCTCATCAGCCGGCTGTTGAGCAATATCGACCGAGGAAGATTACATGTTATTCTTCCCGGCGGCGGTTTCATTGAAAAATCCGGCGCAACAAATGGCAGCGAGGCGACCATTGTCCTGCATAGCTGGCGCGCGCTCCGGCGAATGCTGCTGAACGGCGACATCGGCTTTGCCGAGGGGTTCATCGAAGGCGACTGGACAACACCGGATCTGACGGCGCTTATTCGCTTCGCGGCCCAAAATCGCGAGGCGTTCACAAGGTCGATGCGCGGCAGCCTGCCCATGCGCCTTCTCCACCGCACTGCGCACAGGTTGAATGCCAATACCAGACGGGGCAGCCGCCGTAATATCGAAGCACATTATGATCTCGGCAACGAGTTCTACCGGCAATGGCTCGATCCTTCGATGCTGTATTCATCGGCGATCTTCGATGACACGGCGTCTACGCTCGAGGCCGCCCAACTGAAAAAACTGGAACGCATTGTCGATAAACTGCAATTGAGTGGCGGCGAAAACATATTGGAGATCGGCTGCGGCTGGGGCGCACTCGCCATTCACCTTGCCACCCAGGCCAAAGCCAACGTCACCGGCATCACCCTTTCCCCCTCCCAGTTGAAATGGGCAAAAAATGCAGCGGAAAAAGCCGACAGCACGGACCGCATCGATCTGAGACTGCAGGATTATCGTGACCTGAATGGCCAATTCGACAGGATTGTCTCCGTCGAAATGTTCGAAGCAGTCGGCGAAGCCTATTGGCCAAGCTATTTCGAAACGCTGAAAAGATGCCTGAAACCCGGCGGCCGCGCTGTGCTGCAAATCATTTCGATTGAAGAAAGCCGCTTCGATACATATCGGCGTAAGGCGGATTTCATCCAGAAATACATCTTTCCCGGCGGTTTTTTGCCCTCGAATGACGCGCTCGAAAAGGCGGTCGGCAAGGCCGGCCTGAAGCTCACGGATAAGGAGCTTTTTGGCCAGTCCTATGCGCTCACGCTCGCCGAATGGCGTCAGCGTTTTCATGCGCGGTGGCAGACGATATCCCTGCTCGGTTTCGATGACCGCTTCCGGCGGCTTTGGGATTATTACCTTTGCTATTGCGAGGCAGGTTTTGCCGAGGGGACCATAAACGTCGGATTCTACACCATCGAACACGGATAAGGCGGGACCAAACTACGGAGTGAGACAATGATGATCAATGGATTGACAGCTGCTTCCGTCCTGTGGCCACTGCTGGTTGCATCCAGCGCCATGGCGGCCGATATCGACGGCAACTGGGCGCGCGGAGACGGCAAGGCGAAAGTAATGATCGCGCCCTGCGGCGAAAATATCTGCGCCACAAATACCTGGATCAAGCCGGGAACCCCGAAAGAAAAAACCGGGGACCAGTTGATCATGGACATAAAGCAGACAGAGGCGGGCAGCTATTCCGGCACCGCTTTCGACCCCCAGCGTGACAAGTCCTACAGTATAACAGTGACAGTGAACGGCAACGGCATGACCACGAAAGGCTGTATCGTCGCCGGTCTGCTGTGCAAGGGCATAAACTGGACAAGGATCGACTAGCCACATCTCCACATTGCTTTGCCCTCGCATCTTCGCTTCCGCATCAATGTCCTGCAAAGGAAAACACCGATGAAGACCTATTTCGCGGCATACCTTGTTACCCTCGTCGCCTTTCTGGTGATCGATTTCATCTGGTTGAGTACGATGGCGTCGCGCCTTTACCGCCCGGCTATCGGCGATCTTCTGGCGGACAATTTCAGGCTTGCTCCAGCGGTCGTCTTTTACCTCATCTATGCCGCCGGCCTGACCTTTCTTGCGGTTCGCCCGGCCTTTCAGACGGGGGAATGGACGACCGCGCTGCTTTATGGCGCGGTGGTCGGCTTCATGGCCTACGCCACTTACGACCTGACCAATCAGGCGACGTTGAAAAGCTGGTCCACGACCTTGACCGTCGCCGATCTTTTATGGGGAACCTTCGTCTCCGCAGCGGCGGCCACAATCGGCTATCTCATAACGGCGCGGCTCGTCGGCCCACTGGAAAATCCGGCGGGCCTGTGATGACGACATCCTCTCTTACCGGCAGCTTCGTTCCGATACCCCTGCAGCGTATCCGTTGCCGGGTTCCCGGCATACATCTCTTGTCTTCCTGCGAAAGACGGCTCTATAAGGGAGACGCAGCAAGGAAGGTTCGAATGCAGGCCACAGAGATCGCAAGCCTTATCAACCGCGTCGGCATGGGTGATCGTTCAGCATTCGTCTCGCTTTACCAGGCGACCAGTCCGAAGCTCTTCGCAATCTGCCTGAAAATCCTGCGGGACAGGACGGAAGCCGAAGAGGCTCTGCAGGAAATCTATATCAAGGTCTGGCAGCGGGCCCGAACATTCGCCGCCAGTGCCGGAAAACCCACCACATGGCTTGCCGCCATTGCCCGCAACCATGCCATCGACACGATCCGGGCGCGCAAGCCCATAACCGATGACATCGAGGAAGCCTACGATCTTGCCGACGAGAGCGTCCGCGATCCTGAGCAGCAGATCGTTCTCGCCGATGAAGGCCGCAGGATCGAAGACTGCATGCGCGAACTTGAGACCGTACACGCGCAGGCGGTTCGCCGGGCCTATGTCGAGGGCTTGAGTTATCTCGAACTCGCCGAGGAATTGCGCGTGCCGCTCAACACGGTCAGAACCTGGCTACGACGCAGTCTCCTCAAACTCAGAGAGTGCATGCAGCGATGACGACGGGCGAACAGAGCGGCGGCAAGCATTCGCGCGACGATATCCTCGCCGGTGAATATGTTCTGGGCGTCCTGCCGCTTGAAAAGCGTCGGGAACTGGAACGACGCATGCAGGACGACGCGGCCTTCGCACAGCTGGTACAGCGTTGGGAAGCGGAATTTTCCGACTTCAATGCCGATTACGAGGAGCACGTACCGAGCGCCACTGTTCTTGAGCGTATCGAACAACGACTGTTCGGAAGCAAGGCCGTCAATACCAATGGCAGCCTGTGGAATTCCGCATCCTTGTGGCGCTGGATTTCGGTTGCCACCAGCGCAACCGCCGTTGCCGCCGTCGTTTACGCCGCCTTCCCCGAAAAGCGGCAGGGCACCGCACCGCTGGTGGCCGAACTTGCAACGACGGACAGCCAGGTCAATCTCCTTGCCTCCTACGACGCGGAATCCGGACGGATGCGGATTGTGCCTGTTGCAACCGGCAAGACCGACGAAAAATCACTGGAATTGTGGCTGGTGATGGACGGCGGCAAGACCCGCTCGCTCGGCGTTTTCCAGCCCGGAACGAATGGCGACCTCATCATCCCCGCCGACATGCGCAACAGCATCACCGAAGGCACAACCTTCGCCATCAGCGTCGAACCTTTCGGCGGCTCGCCGACTGGTCAGGCAACCGGCCCTGTTATCGCTGTCGGCACTGCGCGATGGGGATGAAGGTTTAGCGCTTCCCGATTTCGAGGCGAGTCCCGATGAACGCGTCACGATAGGAGATGGGTTGTAACGGTCAGTCTCCGAAACCGACGATGCCCTTGATTTCGGTGAACGACATGCTGGATGCACAACGGGTGTATTTGGGCAAAAAATGCTGTGTTGCGGCCGGGTTTCCGCAGCTTTCCGCGCCAGAAACCGGCAATTGTGGACGAGGACGGGATTGCGGCCGCATCAGCCGACACCACCAACTCCGATGCACCCTATCCGACGAGCATTGTCCGGCGAAATGGTCTTGTCCTTATGCGCCAGCCGCATCACTATCGGCATCTCGTCAAATGGCATGAGTGAGAGACCGATAAGATGTCCACATTCACATTCGCAACCGTCCCGCAGATAATCGCAGGCCCCGGTAGTATCTCAAGACTTTCGGAGCTGAAGACCGGGCTTGGGTCGCGTATTCTGGTAATTTCCGACGATGGCGTCGTCAGGGCTGGGCTTGTTCAGCCCGCCCTTGCAAGTCTTTCGGAGGGCGGGGCCGAAACATCGATCTTCACCGGCGTTGTCGCTGATCCTCCGGAAGCCGTCATCCACGACGCTGTGGCGCGTGCAATCGAATTCGGGGCCACCGGCATACTGGGCATCGGCGGCGGCTCATCGCTCGATGTCGCGAAACTCGTGGCGCTGTTGGCAAGGAGCGGTGAAGCGCTCTGCGATATCTACGGGGTCGGCAAGGTGACCGGTGAACGCCTGCCATTGGTGCTGGCGCCGACGACGGCAGGCACCGGATCGGAAGTCACACCGATTTCCATCGTTACCACGGATGCACACCAGAAAAAGGGCGTCGTGTCGCCAACCCTGCTGCCGGATGCGGCCATCCTGGACGCAAGTCTGACAGTCGGCCTTCCTCCGTCGGTAACGGCGGCGACGGGAATTGATGCGATGGTCCACGCCATCGAGGCTTTCACCTCCGCAAGCGCGAACAACAATCCTGTTTCCCGCACACTTGCCAAAGAGGCGCTCCGGCTACTTGGAGCAAATATCGAGGCCGCCGTAAAGAACGGGACCGACATGGTTGCCAGACAGGCCATGCTGCTTGGTGCGATGTTGGCCGGTCAGGCCTTTGCCAACTCGCCGGTGGCGGCCGTTCATGCTCTCGCCTACCCGATTGGCGGTCTCTATCATGTTCCACACGGGCTCTCCAACAGCCTGGTCCTGCCGCATGTGTTGCATTTCAACGCAACGGTGTGCGGCGATGCCTATGCGGAACTGGCGCCATGTCTTTTTCCTCAGCTGGAGCCTGCCGACAGGTCAGGACGACTTGCCGGCTTCCTGGAAGGGCTGGCCTTGCTTCCCGTGCGCCTGAACCTGCCGGTGCGACTGAGAGATGTTGGAATACCAAAAGACGGGCTTGCCTTGCTGGCGGAAAATGCGATGGAACAGACACGCCTGCTGGTTAACAATCCACGCACGGTGTTGCTGTCCGATGCCGCCAGAATCTACGAAGATGCTTGGTAGGCAAGGGTCAGCGCCTCCATATCTCCACTTCGACATGTCGGCGCAAAAGTTCTGATATTCTTCCCGACTGTTACCTTTATCAAAGTCGACTGCTCCGATACGGTTGTGGCGGGGATATTCGGAGCCGAAAAGTCCGGGTTCAGAACTGGGAACAACATTGTGCGCTTGGCCCATTGCTCATGTCGTCAGCTAACTGTCGTGACAAATGGAGAACCCCGCAAGGTATCCGTTTGTCACTGTCGTGCGTGCCAGCATCGCACCGGCTCAGCGTTCGGCGTCGCAGTGTTTTATGAAGCCGATCAAGTCACTGCGTCGGGAGAGTACAAAACCTACATGCGGCCCGGAGATAGCGGAAAGAACCTGGAGTTCCGCTTCTGCCCCGCCTGCGGATCCACGGTTTATTGGTTACCGGAATTTCGGCCCAGGCTCGTCGCCATCGCCTTGGGCTGTTTTGAAGATTCAAGCGCCATGGAACCAACGCAGAGCGTTTATGAGGAGACCCGCCATGCCTGGGTGTCTCTATCTATTCGAGATTCTGGAGAAAAATGAAGCTGCAAGGCTCAGCCATGGGCTTTCAGGTCCCCTGATCCGGCTCCGGTGAAACAGACAAATTTTAAAGAGGCTATAAAACCGTGTTGACTCGGCCTAGCTTTTAGACTTTTTTGTAAAGCGGTTTAGTAAATCGCTTTACAAGCCAAACAGAGGTCGAAAAGACCCGGTAGAGTGGAACAGAAAGCGGGAGTGTGATGGCGCGAAACCCTGCGACCAGCCTCAAAGATGTCGCCTTGGCGGCAGGCGTTTCAGTTGCGACCGTATCGCGGCTTCTGAACGGCACGCTGGAGCTGCCGCCAGAAACGAAAGCGCGCATCGAGGCCGCGATCCGTGAACTCAATTACGTGCCCAATCCCCATGCCAGACGTTTGAGCCGAGGGCGCTCGGACACGATCGGCCTTGTCGTTCCTGATATTGGAAACCCGTTTTTCGGCATGCTCGTTGCGGCCGTGGAAGAAGAAGCCGACAGGCGAGGACTTGCCCTTTCGCTTTTCGCCACGCTGAACCGTACGGGTCGGGAATTGTCCTATCTTCGTCTGCTTGCCCGCAATCATGTCGATGGGCTCGTTTTCATCACGAACCACCCCAATACCGATGAACTGGCGGAGCTGATCAATACCACCGGAAAGGTCGTGGTGGTCGATGAAGACGTGCCCGGCGCCACCGTGCCGAAACTCTTCTGCGACAATGAGCAGGGCGGTCGTCTGGCTGGCGCGCATCTGGCTATGCATGGGCATAAACATGTCCTTTATGTCGGAGGACCAGAGGACATGATCAGTACGGAGCGTCGTTTTCGCGGTCTAAAATCTGCTCTCACCGAGCGGGTGGCGGAGGCAGAGCTTTCGATTTCCAGATATTGCGGCGCATATACAGTGGAATTTGGCCGGGCTGCCGCGCGCCGCTTTCTGGATGAGGGGCGCCCGGCAACGGCTGTTTTCGCCAGTTCGGACGAAATCGCCATCGGCTTCATCGAAGTTCTGCGATCCGAAGGCGTGCGTATCCCGCAAGATGTGTCGATGATCGGTTTCGATGATGTCGGACCGCTGCATCTGTTTGCCCCGCCGCTCACCGCCATTCGCCAGCCTGTCAGCGCCATTGGCCAACGCGCCCTGTCGCTTTTGCTCGAAACCAATTGGGACCAGGAACCTCCTTTGCTGTCAGAGGAGCTATTGCCCGTCGAAATCGTCGTGCGTGAATCCGTTGCGCCGCCCGCGATCAAATAAAAAGCAACGAAACCAACAGAGGAAGAACGATAATGCTGAATTTTAAACGTCGATATTTTTCCGCAGCGCTCGCTGCGACCGTTCTTGCCGGCGCGACCCTGTCTGCCGGTCTTGCCACCGCCGCCGAAAAAACAATCGCCTTGGTGCAGATCAACCAGCAGGCGCTGTTTTTCAACCAGATGAATGAAGGCGCGGAAAAGGCCGCCAAGGAAGCCGGCGTCAAGCTGGTGATCTTCAACGCCAACAATGATCCCGCCGCCCAGAACAGCGCGATCGAGACCTATATCCAGCAGAAGGTGGACGGCATTGCCGTGGTCGCCATCGATGTCAACGGTATCATGCCGGCCGTAAAGCAGGCTGCTGCCGCCAATATTCCCGTCGTCGCGATTGACGCCATTTTGCCGGAAGGGCCGCAAAAAGCGCAGATCGGCGTCGACAATGGCAAGGCGGGCGCCGACATGGGGCAATTTTTCCTCGACTACGTGAAGTCGGACATGGGCGACAAGGCAAAGATCGGCGTCGTCGGCGCGCTGAACTCCTTCATCCAGAACATCCGCCAGAAGGGCTTTGAAGACACGATCAAGGATAAGTCCGGCATCACGACGGCTGGCGTCGTCGATGGCCAGAACGTTCAGGACACCGCACTGTCGGCAGCGGAAAACCTCATCACCGGCAATCCTGATATGACCGCAATTTATGCCACGGGTGAACCGGCTCTTCTTGGAGCGGTCGCCGCCGTTGAAAGCCAGAGCAAGCAGAAAGACATCAAGGTGTTTGGCTGGGACCTGACCAAACAGGCGATTGCCGGCATCGATGCGGGTTATGTCGCAGGCGTCATCCAGCAGGATCCTTCCGCCATGGGTGCAGCGGCGGTCAAGGCGCTCAAGACCGTCTCCGACGGCGGCACCGTTGAAAAGACCATCGCCGTGCCGGTTACCATCGTCACCAAGGCCAACGTCGAACCCTACCGCGCGGTCTTCAAATGATTGCGGCCGGACAGCACACAGGCGCTGTCGACGGCGCCGGGGGAGATCTTCTCTCCCGGCAGCCCGACCGTGAAGCGCGTATCTCCCTGCGCAATATCCGCAAGACATTCGGCTCGCATCAGGCGCTTCGCGGCGTCGATCTCGATATCTTCCCCGGCGAGTGCCTCGGTCTCGTCGGCGACAATGCGGCCGGTAAATCCACCCTCACCAAGGTGATTTCCGGCACCTACATACCCGATGAAGGCACGATCACGATGGAAGGCGAAGCCATTCGCTTTTCAGGCCCCGCCGATGCTCGTAACCGCAACATTGAAATGGTCTTTCAGGATCTGAGCCTCTGCGACCACATCGACGTCGTCGGCAATCTCTTCCTCGGACGCGAGATTACCAGGGGGCCGTTTCTCGACCGGCCAACCATGCTTTCGGAAGCCCGCAAGATGCTGGATGCGCTGGAAATCCGCATTCCGCGTCTCACCGCGAAGGTGGAAAAACTGTCCGGTGGCCAGCGGCAGGCAATCGCCATCGCGCGGGCGGCCTCTTTCAATCCCAAGGTCCTGATCATGGACGAGCCGACATCCGCGCTCGCCGTTGCGGAGGTGGAAGCGGTGCTTTCGCTCATCAATCGCGTCAAGGCGAAGGGCGTGTCGGTCATTCTCATCACCCACCGTCTTCAGGATCTCTTTCGGGTCTGTGACCGCATCGCCGTCATGTATGAGGGCACCAAGGTGGCGGAGCGCCAGATCAACGACACCAGCCTTGAGGATCTCGTAAGACTGATCGTGGGAGGGCAACGTCATTGACCGTCTATACTGAACGCGCCAAAGGCTCACCGCTTTCGGACTTTTTTGCCGAAAATGCGCAGGTGCTTTCCATCGCGGCCTTTTTTGCCCTCTGCCTGGTGTTCTTCTCCGCGACGACGGATACGTTTCTGACGGCCGGCAATCTTCTGAACGTCGTCCGTCAGGCCGCACCTATCCTGATCGTCTCCGTCGCGATGACATTCGTCATCATCACCGGCGGTATCGATCTGTCCGTCGGCTCCATGGTTGCCCTGATCAATGCCGTCGGGGCGATCCTTCTTGCAGCCGGCTACCCCTGGCCGCTGGTTGTCGTCGCCATGCTCGTGCTCGGCGGCGGCCTTGGCCTCGTGCAGGGCTGGTTCATTGCCTATCAGGGCATTCCAGCCTTCATCGTCACGCTTGCCGGCCTCTCCATCCTGCGCGGCGTTGCCCTCTATATCACGCAGGGTTATTCCGTGCCGATACCGGAAGCACCCGGTTTCTTTTACCTCGGGCGGGGTGATTTCCTCGGCATGCCTGTGCCCGCCCTGATCGGCGTCGTCGTCACCGTGATTGCCTATATCGTTCTTTCGAGCACCCGATATGGTCGTCGCGTCGTGGCCGTCGGTTCCAATCCCGAAGCGGCGCGCCGTGTGGGAATGCCCGCCAAATGGATTCTCGCCTCCGTCTATCTGGCTGCGGGCGTGGCCTCGGCCATTGCCGGCCTGATGATTGCGGCGCGGCTGGGGTCTGGATCCTCGAATGCCGCAGTCGGGTTCGAGCTTCAGGTGGTGGCGGCCGTGGTTCTGGGCGGCACATCGCTGATGGGCGGCCGAGGCACCATTCTCGGCACGGTGCTGGGCACCATGACCATCGCCGCGATCGGCAACGGTCTGATCCTCATGCACATCTCTCCCTTCTTCACCCAGATCGTGACGGGCGCCATCATCCTTGCCGCAATCTGGCTCAATACGCGCATCTTCACCGCGAACTTCCGCCTGGGCGCGAAGAGAAAGGGCTGATGCGATGACCACGGAACTGTCTGAAGGACATATCCGGTCGGGAAAGGTCATGACCGTGCGCGGCGCAATCGCTGCGGATCAACTCGGCGTCACGCTGATGCACGAGCACATCCTCAACGATTGCCGTTGCTGGTGGCACGCCCCCAAGACACCGGAGCGGCAATATCTTGCCGAGGGATTCGTCTGCATGGAAATCCTCGGCGAGCTGCGTCAGGATCCCTTCGTCAACAAGCACAATATTACGCTTGACGACGAACCGCTGGCGATTGCGGAACTGAAGGATTTCGCCACGGCCGGTGGACAGACGGTTGTTGAGCCGACCTGTCAGGGTATCGGCAGAAATCCCTTGGCGCTGCGCAGGATTTCAGAGGCAACCCGGCTCAATATCGTCATGGGGGCGGGTTATTACCTTGCGTCCTCTCACCCCGAAAAGGTGGCCGGGCTGACGGTCGAAGCCATAGCCGACGAGATCGTGCACGAGGCGCTCCACGGTGTCGATGGGACCGATGTCCGCATCGGCCTGATCGGCGAAATCGGTGTTTCCGCGGATTTCACGGCAGCGGAGGAAAAATCCCTGCGGGGAGCGGCGCAGGCGCATGTTCGCACCGGCCTGCCCCTGATGGTTCATCTGCCGGGATGGCTGCGGCTGGGGCATAAGGTTCTCGACATCGTCGCGGAGCAAGGTGCGGATCTGAACCACACCGTTCTTTGCCATATGAACCCTTCCCACGCGGATCTTACCTACCAGAGCGAACTGGCAGGCCGCGGCGCCTTTATCGAATATGACATGATCGGCATGGATTTTTTCTATGCCGACCAGCAGGTGCAGTGCCCCAGCGACGAGGATGCCGCCCGTTCGATTGTCACGCTGGCGGAGGGCGGTTACCTCGACCGCATTCTGCTTTCCCACGACGTCTTCCTGAAAATGATGCTGACGCGATATGGCGGCAATGGCTACGCCTATATTCTCAAGCACTTCCTGCCGCGCCTGAAGCGGCACGGGCTCGACGACGCCACCCTTCAAACCCTCATGCGGGATAATCCGCGCTCGGTCTTCCAGGCAAAGACCTGACGAAACTATGGAAATGGAAAGATCATGACAAAAAAAGTGCTCCTCGTCGGTGAAAGCTGGGTCAGCTCCGCCACCCACTACAAGGGCTTCGATCAATTTGGCAGCGTGACGTTTCACCTCGGTGCCGAGCCGCTGGTGAAAGCGCTAGACGGCAGCGAATATGAGCTGACTTACATGACAGCCCATGATGCGGTGGAAAAGTTCCCCTTCGAGATGGCCGGGCTAGACGCGTATGACGTCATCATTCTCTCGGATATCGGTGCGAATTCGCTCCTGCTGCCACCCGCCGTCTGGCTGCAATCCAAGACCGTGCCGAACCGGTTGAAGCTCATCAAGGCATGGGTGGAAAAGGGCGGTGGCCTGCTGATGGTCGGCGGCTATTTTTCCTTCCAGGGCATCGACGGCAAGGCGCGCTGGCGTCGCACGCCGGTGGAAGACACCCTTCCCGTTACCTGCCTTCAGTGGGACGACCGTGTGGAAATTCCGGAGGGCTCGACAGCCGATATTCTTAAACCCGACCATCCGACCGTCGCAGGCCTTTCCGGCAAATGGCCGCTTCTGCTGGGGGTGAACGAGGTCGAGGTGCGTGACCGCGCCGATGTCGAGGTGGTTGCCCGGCTGCCGGAAGATCAGGGTTCCCATCCTTTGCTCGTCACCGGACGTTTCGGCCAGGGCCGCACGGCCGCATGGACCTCGGACATCGGCCCCCACTGGCTCTCTCCCGCCTTCTGCGAGTGGGACGGCTATGGGCGCCTGTGGAAGAACATTCTCGGCTGGCTGACGGAAAAGCCGTGATCGGCAGGCTCAGGCCCGCAGGATGGTTGTCAGTTCTTCATGGCTGGGAAAGGCGTCCTGCGTGCCACGGCGGCCGACCGTGATGGCTGCGGCCCTCGCGGCATCCTCAAGGGCACGCGTATCCACGGCGACGCCGCGACGCGTGGCGGAGGCGAGCGCAACACCCGCGAAGCAATCGCCGGCACCCGTGGTGTCGACAATCGTGGCGGGCGCGGCCAGCACCTCGATTGCACCATTGGCAGACACGAGCACGCAGCCCTGTCCGCCGAGTGTGACGACAACGAGGCCGACGCCGGCCCGCAGCAGAAAAGCGCCGGCCGCAGCGCCACTCTCGCCTGATAGCACCTCTGCCTCGATGCGATTGAGGACGGCGATATCGATGAGCGGCAGGAGGCTTGCGAACCAGGGTTGCAGGGGCGAAGGATTGAAGGCAGTCGTCAGCCCCTTTGATCTCGCCGCATGGAGAATGGCGAGGGTTGTTTCTTCCGATAGATTGCCCTGCAGGACAACGAGGTCACCCGATACGGCATCACCGAGTGCCTCCAGGGCCGCGTCTTTATCAAGCGCTGCGGCTGCCGACCGGGTGGTGATGATCGAGTTTTCGCCGTCCGGGGTCGTCAGAATGATGGAAATATCGCTACTGGTGCTGTCGACGGGAATGAGTTTTGGTGTCAGGCGTTCGCGGGCAAGCGCTTCTCTGATCGCAACGGCGCGGTCATCCCTGCCGACGGCGGCGACCAGCGTGGTTTCGACGCCGCACCGCGAAAGAACGATGGCTTGGTTGCAGCCTTTGCCACCCAGACTGCGCGAGGCCTGCTCGCCGAAGATTGAAGCGCCTGCCTCGGGCAGCGCGGCAATGGAATAGGTTTCATCAAGTGCGATATTGCCGATAACAAAGGCGCGCATGGAGAACTTTCGAAAGGGACTGAAATGCAGACCATATCCGACAATGCGGCCAATGCTATCAAGGAAATTTTCGGTCGAAGCAAGGCGCTGATCGGCATGATCCATTGCCCGGCCTTTCCCGGAGCGCCGCGTTATCGCAACGCGAGCATGGATGCCATCTACGATGCGTGCATGCGCGATGCCGAACGGCTTGTCGAAGGTGGCATGCACGGTCTGATGATCGAAAACCATGGCGACGTGCCGTTTTCCAAGCCCGACGATATCGGGCCGGAAACCTCGGCTTTCATGAGCGTTGTGACAGACCGTATCGTTCGCGCCGCCGGCGTTCCCGTTGGCGTCAACGTGCTGGCCAATGCCCCCATTCCTGCCTTCGCCATCGCCATGGCGGGCGGGGCAAAGTTCATCCGTGTCAATCAATGGGCCAATGCCTATGTGGCCAATGAGGGTTTCATGGAGGGGCGTGCAGCCGAGGCGATGCGCTACCGTTCGTTGCTGCGGGCAGAGCACATAAAGGTTTTTGCCGACAGCCATGTCAAGCATGGCGCCCACGCCATCACGGCGGATCGTAGCATTGATGAACTGACTCGCGACCTTGCCTTCTTCGACGCCGACGGGGTCATCGCCACGGGCCAGCGCACCGGCAACAGCGCGACCCTGGAAGAAATCGAGGAAATCGGTGCGGCAACACATTTGCCGCTGCTGGTTGGGTCGGGTGTCAATGAAGGCAATATCGTCGACATCCTCAAACGCACCAGCGGCGTGATCGTGGCCTCATCGCTGAAGGAAGGCGGTGTCTGGTGGAACCCGGTCGAACTGTCCCGGGTACGTTCTTTCGTTGCAGCGGCTCATAGCGGCCTCGATGGCTGAGAAGGAGACAGCAATGGCAAAACTTTCGATCAACGGCGAGAGACTGCTGGCAAATCTTGATCGATTTGCGGCGATCGGCGCGACTGAAAAGGGCGGCGTCAACCGGCAGGCATTGACCGGACTGGATCGAGAGGCGAGACGACTGCTGGCGAAACTCGCCATTGATCGGGGGTTTTCCGTGTTTCAGGATCCCCTTGCCAATCTTTTCATTCGCAGGAGTGGCCGCGACGAGAGCCTTGCACCGCTTCTGATCGGCAGCCATCTGGATAGCCAGCCGTCAGGCGGCCGGTTTGATGGAGCGCTGGGAACGCTTTCGGCATTCGAGGTTCTCGAAACGCTCGAAGATTTCGGAATCGATACGGAGCGCCCCATTGAGGTGGTCGCCTTCACCAATGAGGAAGGCTGCCGCTTCGCTCCCGGCTGCATGGGTTCCATGGCTTTTGCTTCCGGTAATATCCCCGACAACTGGCTTCATCTTGTGGCAACGGATGACGGCGCCGGTTTTGCAGGTGAGCTTGACGCCACCCTGAAAAGCCTGCCGGAAGCGACCATGCGCGATCTTGGTTTTCCGGTCTTTGCTTTTGTCGAGGTGCATATAGAGCAGGGTCCATCCCTTGAAAAACAGGGCATTCCCATCGGGATTGTGACGGGCATACAGGGCACACGCTGGCTGAAGGTGTCAATCACCGGCCAGACCGCCCATGCAGGCACAACAGCCTTGGCATACAGACGCGATCCCTTTCATGCTGCGGTCAATGCACTGGGATCGCTTTTCCCCGCCATGATGCCGCAGGATCCTGCGGCCCGGTTCACCGTCGGCCGAATGGCGTTGCAACCTGGCGCCGTCAATGCCATTCCACAATCCGTGACTTTTACCGTCGATATCAGGCATCCATCATCAGAAACGCTCGCCAAGATGGAGAGCAAAATCCGCGCGATCGTGCACGAAGCTGCGACGGGCCAAAAGTGCGACGCGAAGATTGAACAGATATTCGACATGTCACCCGCGAATTTCCAGGATAGCATCGTCTCGGCATTGGACCGCGCTGCGCGGGAGCGTGGTTTTCCGACCGAACGCATGTTGTCGGGCGCATTTCACGATGCACTTTTTATGAATAGGGTCGCCCCATCAGCCATGATTTTTGTTCCGTGCCGCGATGGTCTCAGTCATAACGAGGCAGAACATGTTGAACCTGAACATAGCATGGCGGGATGCGACATGCTTTTAGCTTCGGTTCTTCAAATCCTGCCATTGGTCACCTTCGAAGACCCTGGGCAGGATACGTGCACATGACCCGATCAGTTTGCTGCGTCAAACGCCAAGGACAACGACCAGGCCGAGGAAATCAAGACAGATGTGCTGCCCGAACCGCGTTGCCGTCTGATCCGGCTCGCCGAGGTCAAGGCGCAGATTGGCTACAAGCGCCGTCCCGGTATCTATGGCGGCAGGCCGAAGGCGGCAACGAACTTCGAATCTATTCAGACGGTCCATCGCTTCGATGACAACCACGACCGTCCACTCCATTTATCAACAAATACCCAAATAAAAAGCCGGCTGCAGAGCCGGCTTTTTTACACGTTACCATAGCGGACGTTTACGCCGCCGAGCGGGCGTTGGCGATAACGCCGACGAGATCGTTGACGATCTGTTCCACCTTCGCACTGTCGTCGCCTTCCGCCATGACGCGGATCAGCGGTTCCGTACCCGAAGGGCGAATGACGAGACGGCCATTATTGGCCAATGCGCTTTCCGCATCCGCAATTGCCTGCTGCACAACAGGGTTTTCGAGCGGTTTGCCGCCGGAAATCCGCACATTCTTCAAAAGCTGCGGCACAGGCTCGAACTTGCGACAGACTTCGCTGACCGTGCGGCCCGAGCGCTTGACCTTGGCGAGAACCTGCAAGGCCGCGACAAGGCCATCGCCCGTCGTGCCATAGTCCGACAGGACGATATGGCCGGACTGCTCGCCGCCGACGTTGAAGTTGTGGTTGCGCATGTGCTCGACGACATACCGGTCGCCCACCTTGGTGCGGGCAAGGGTAAGGCCCTTGTCGCCCAGAAAGCGTTCCAGCCCGAGGTTAGACATGACGGTCGCGACAATGCCGCCGCCGCGCAGCATGTTGTCGGCAGCCCAGCTATCGGCGATGACAGCCATGAGCTGATCACCGTCGACGATCTCGCCGCGCTCGTCGACGATGATGACGCGGTCCGCATCGCCATCGAGCGCGATGCCGATATCGGCCCGCACCTCGTGCACCTTTTTCTGCAGGGCTTCAGGATGGGTGGAGCCGCATTCGAGATTGATATTGATGCCGTTCGGCTCATTGCCGATAGTGACGACTTCCGCGCCGAGTTCCCAGAGCGCAGCGGGCGCCACCTTGTAGGCCGCGCCATTGGCGCAGTCGATGGCGATCCGCAGACCGCTCAGCGTCACGTCGCGTGGCAAGGTGCGCTTGACGAATTCGATATAACGATAAATGTCGCCGTCCACACGCTTGGCACGGCCGATCTCGCTCGGCTTGCCAAGCTGCGCATAGATATCCTTGTCGAGAAGATCCTCTATCTCCAGTTCCAGCTCATCGGAGAGCTTGTAGCCATCCGGTCCGAAAAGCTTGATGCCGTTGTCGGAGAACGGATTGTGCGAGGCCGAGATCATCACGCCGATATCGGCGCGCAGCGAGCGGGTCAACATGGCGACGGCCGGAGTGGGAATGGGCCCGAGCAGGAAGACATCGAGACCGGCGGCGGTGAAACCGGCGACCAGCGCGTTCTCCAGCATGTAGCCGGAAAGGCGCGTATCCTTGCCGATGACGACGCGATGGCGGTGATGGCCACGACGGAATATCGTCCCGACCGCAATGCCCACACGCATCGCCAGATCAGGCGTCATGGGGAATACGTTCGATTGTCCGCGGATACCATCGGTTCCGAAATAACGGCGTGCCATTTAAACTCCAAATCTTTTCCAGCATTCCGGCAAAAGCTGAAAACAGCCGGAAGCGTTTTTGGCTAGATGCCACAAACCACGACAAACAGCACGTAAATTACCGCAAAAATGGCTTATATCTTGTTACCAAAATGAAAAGGCCACCCGGAAACCCGGATGGCCTTTTACAATTCTCAGCTTGCGCGCACGATCAATGCGGCTGCGGCTCCATGCCGCCTTCGGCCTCGCCGTCGCCTTTTGTTTCACCATCGGGCTTCGCTTCGCTGGGACCGTCCTTCTTGGCGCCGGCTTTCGGCACCGCCGAACCACGGCTGCCGGGAGAATCGTCACCCAGATCGCGCGCGGGCTTCTCACCCCTCAGCAGCGCCTTGATCTCGTCACCCGTCAGGGTCTCATATTCGAGAAGACCCTCGGCAATAGCGACAAAGCCATCGTGGTTGTCCGTGAGGATACGCCGTGCTTCCGTGTAAGCCTCGTCGATCAGGCGGCGAACTTCCGTATCGATGGTCTGGGCAGTCGCCTCGGAGACGTTCTTCGACTGCGAGACGGAATGGCCGAGGAAGACTTCCTGCTGATTTTCACCATAGGACACCTGGCCGAGAGCATCGGAGAAGCCCCATTGCGTGACCATCGCGCGGGCAAGCTTGGTGGCCTGCTCGATATCGGAAGATGCGCCCGATGTGATGTTCTCCTTGCCGAAGGTCAATTCTTCAGCAACGCGGCCACCCATCATGATGACGAGACGCGACACCATCCACTTGTAGCTCATGGAATAGCGGTCGCCTTCCGGCAGCTGCATGACCATGCCGAGCGCACGGCCGCGCGGGATGATCGTCGCCTTGTGCAACGGATCGGCCACGGCAACCTTGAGTGCGGTGATGGCATGGCCCGCTTCGTGATAGGCGGTCAGCTTCTTTTCGGCCTCGGTCATGGCGGAAGAGCGGCGCTCCGCACCCATCATGATCTTATCCTTGGCGTCTTCGAATTCCTGCATGGTGACGACGCGCTTGTTGCGGCGGGCAGCCATAAGGGCGGCTTCGTTGACGAGGTTCATCAGATCCGCACCCGAGAAACCAGGGGTACCGCGGGCCAGAACCTTGAGGTCGACATTCGGCGCCAGCGGCACGTTGCGGATATGCACCTTAAGAATGCGCTCGCGGCCGACAATATCCGGGTTCGGCACGACGACCTGACGGTCGAAACGGCCAGGACGCAGAAGTGCGGGGTCGAGAACGTCGGGACGGTTGGTGGCAGCGATCAGGATAATGCCCTCATTCGCCTCGAAACCGTCCATCTCGACCAGCAGCTGGTTCAGCGTCTGTTCGCGCTCGTCGTTACCGCCGCCGAGGCCAGCGCCGCGATGGCGGCCGACGGCGTCGATTTCGTCGATGAAGATGATGCAGGGCGCGTTCTTCTTGGCCTGTTCGAACATGTCACGCACACGGCTCGCGCCGACGCCGACAAACATTTCCACGAAATCCGAACCCGAAATCGTGAAGAACGGGACGTTGGCTTCACCGGCGACGGAACGCGCGAGAAGCGTCTTACCCGTACCGGGAGGTCCGACGAGCAGCACGCCGCGCGGAATTTTACCGCCGAGACGCTGGAACTTCTGCGGATCACGCAAAAATTCCACGATTTCCTCGAGGTCCTGCTTGGCTTCGTCCACACCTGCAACGTCATCAAACGTCACGCGGCCATGGGCTTCCGTCAGGAGCTTGGCCTTGGACTTGCCAAAGCCCATCGCACCACGCGAACCGCCCTGCATCTGCCGCATGAAGAACAGCCAGACGCCAAGAATGAGGAACATCGGCAGAAGCGTGCCGAGATAGCTCAGGAAACCGGAGGAACCATCACTTTCGGGACGCGCCACGATGGTCACGTTCTTGCTCTGCAAGCGCTCCATCAGGCTGTCGTCGATGACGGGGGAATAGGTCTGAAAGGCCGTGCCGTTTTCGGTGTAGGTTCCAAGAACCCGGTTACCGGTGACGGTCACGTCGCGAACTCGCCCGGAATCCACATCGCGAAGAAACTGGGAATACGGAATTTCCCGCGAACCCGTTTGCGTCGGCGACGTCTGGAACATGCTGAACAACGCGATCAGCAGCAGGGCGATCACGGCCCACAAGGCGAAATTTCTGAAATTTGGGTTCATCGAACTCCCCGAACTCACACGGACATATCTGCTGCCCGCCATTATGTGCCCCTAACATAAGGACGACATATGCCGTTGCCAAGGCAAAGCGCATTTTCTGATGCGTTTTGGTGTAAAAACTATTCCATGGCAATTCACGAAAAAGAGGCCGGATTTAAACCGGGGGCTGTGGATATGCGGCGCGCCCGAATAAATTGGCGATTGCGTTCGCCAACTCAAGGTCGAAACGCGGTAGGAAAAGATCGAAAGGCGCAAGCCTCGGCGTGATGGTGACGGTCTCCACCCACGAAACCGGCCCGTCGGCCGCTACGGCAATTTGCGGCAGGCCCGCCATTGCCTGTTTCGCCACGCCAACAGGTACTGACGGAAAAAGTGCGGCGGCTTCCGCAGCATTGCTCGCTCTGCGCGCTTTGACATGCACTGGAAAAGCCGATCCGTTCTTTACGAAGAAACGATCGTCCCACAGCATCTGTTCGTATGCGCCAATATGAAGCTCTGGCAGGCTTCGCTGCTCGCGGAACATATAAAGTCCGTCCCGCCGGCGATCGAGCAGGACGCGACCAACCGTCAACCGCCCGTTTTCAGCCTTATCGAGGAACCGCAAAACGCGCTCGAAGCTGCTTGCGGCCGGAAAATATGCCCTTCCGCCAAGGGTTGCGATCAGCGTCGCCAGCCCATGCCGGAACGCGGGAAGATCGGGATTGACACTATCGCCGGGCAATCTGGCGAGCGCAGCATGAAAGACCTGTGTGTGGCCGCGCAGGAAAGCGGCCGTTGTTTCGGAAAGCGCCTGCCTTTTGAAAGAGGTTTCCGCATCGATCCGGACGGGAGAGACGAGAAGCGTCTGCCGTACACGCACTCTCTCATATCGGGTGTTCTCATTGCTCGGATCGTCAAACCAGCCGCGTGAGCGGGAAGACACATAGTCGCGGATCGCCTGCCTCTCACACCTCAGGAACGGCCGCATGACCCAGTGACGGCCATCGTATAAGACCGCATCCGCCATGCCGGAGAGACCAAGATTGTCAGAACCGCCGTTCCGGGCGGCGCGCATCGCCACGGTTTCGCGCTGGTCGCCGATTGTATGTCCAGTCACGACAAGATCAGCGCCGGTCTCGCGGGCGACCTCGGCAATCAGGCGGTAGCGGGCAAGCCGGGAGGCTTCGGAAAGGCCTGAGACCGGTTTGTCGCCCCCCCATCGGCAGATGAAATGGGGGATGCCAAGTTCGGCGCAGAGTGTCGCCACTTTGCGCGCCTCATCGGCGGATTCCGCTCTCAGCGCGTGGTCGACGGTGACGGCGGAAAGGTGTAACCGTTCCTGACCCATCTCCGCCGCTGCCTCATGCAATGCCAGCAACAGGCCGCAGGAATCACTGCCTCCAGAGATTGCGACAAGGATATGGGCGGGCGTGTGCAGATTTTTGACAAAAGACCTCGCCGCCGCGAGCGGCGCAACAGTCTTTTCGCTCAGAATGCGGGCGTCAACCGGCATGGAAATACCCGCCATGACAGGGAAAAATCAGCAGCTCAGGCGCTTCTGTTCGCTGGCAACCTTGTTCAGCACGGTCTTCGAGGCACTGGGATAACGCTTCGGCACCTCGCGCAGCGTGGCGCAGGCGGTTTCGGTATTGTCGAGAGCGGCAAGCGACATGCCGAGCTTCATCAGCATTTCCGGCGCCTTCGGAGATTTGCCGTAGGCCTGATGGCCGTTCAGGAAGGTTTTTGCGGCCTCATTGAATTTGCCCTGAGAATATTGCGCCTCGCCTAACCAGAAGCTCGCATCCGCGGCCTTCGCGCCCTTGGGATAACCCTGCAGATATTGCTGGAACCCCTGTTCCGCCAGCTTGTAGTCACCCGAAAGAACATGGCCGTAAGCGGCCTGATAGATATCGCCTTCACTGGTAAGCGCGGCCGTATTCACCGGATCGGTCTTGCGCTGGCTATTGCCCGTGTTGACGCCTGGAAGGCTGGCGGAGGAATTGTTTGCACCCTGATTCAACGTGCCGCCAACCGGCATTCCCTTGGAATCGAGTTCAATCGAGCCGAGCGTCGTCTCACCCGGCGCGCCTGTCGGAGCACTGGAGGGAGCAGACGGAGAAACGGAAGCGCCACCCTCGGGTGGCGTTTCGATGATCGTTGCAACGTCGTCGGTCGGCGGCGTGGCCGGATTGACCGGACTGGCTTCAGCCTTCTTTTTCGGCGCAGCGGTCGGGCTTGCACCCTTGCCGCTTTCCAGTTCCTGGAAGCGGAACTCATTGTCTTCCTGTGCTTTGCGGATCGTCTCCTGCATCTGCAGAAGCTGGAAGCTCATTTCCTCGATACGGCCGTTGAGCTGCCGGATCTGTTCTTCAAGCTGCTGAACCCGATAGGCTTCATTGGCTTGAACCCGGACGACCGGGGGCTGCTGAGAGTTGATCGTGCCGAAGCTACCCCCCGCACCGAACAGCGGACCCGAAACGGCGATGCCGCTCAAGCCGGTGCAGGCTGCAAGCCCCAGCATTCCCGCCACGACAAGTTTCTTCATCTCATTCGTCCTGCCTTAACTGATTTGCACCGGAATGGCGCAAGCCGGATTTTTTCCATATCAACCGAAAAAGCAACTTAACTTCGGCCAAACTATGAAAAAAACAAAAGGCGGCCCGAAGGCCGCCTTTCATTCTCGTTCACAATAACGTCAGGCCATTACATGCCCGCGCCACCGAGAACCGTCACAGCACGACGGTTCTGGGACCAGCAGGAAATGTCGTCGCAAACCGCGACCGGCTTTTCCTTGCCGTAGGAGATCGTCTTCATGCGGCTGGCCGGAACCCCCTGGGAAGCCAGGAAGTCACGGGTTGCAGCCGCACGACGAGCGCCCAGCGCCAGGTTGTATTCACGCGTGCCGCGTTCGTCGGCATGGCCTTCAACGGTGATGGCGTAGTTCGGATAACGGGCCAGCCACTGGGCCTGACGCTGCAGGGTCTGCTGGGCGTCGGCGCGGATCGAAGTGGAGTCGGTGTCGAAGAAGATACGGTCGCCGACATTGACCGTGAAGTCCTGCTGGGAGCCCGGCGTTGCGGAGCCCGCGCCACCGAGGCCGAGTTCACCGGCGCTGTTCGGCATGTTCTTCTTGTTCGCGCAGCCTGCGAGAGCAAGCGCGAGCGTCATGGCGATGACAGCCGGGTTACGGGCCAGTTTCTGCATGGGGCTGAGTGCCGAAATGTGTGTACGGCTCATCGCCGGTCTCTCCTTAGGATTTCAATAACGTTGCCGGACACTAACTGATCGCGGTTAATAGCCGGCAAACGCTTATGGTTAACAGAAAGGAAATGTCCCACCTTTTGCTCCCTCACAACACTTTGCGGCAAGAAAGAGGCGCACTTCCCCATCGTATCAAGTAAAACATGACGGCGCCGGTTCATACCGACGCCGTCATGGCAGTCATATCAGTCCAGAAGCGGCGACCATGCCGGATCCGAAGCGAAAGTCGGCGTCTTGATGAGCTGTTCGTTATAGCCCGTCAGGTCGATCGAATAGAGCTGCGGACCGCCCGCGCCGGCGTTCTGACGGAAGAACATCAGCACGCGACCGTTGGGCGCCCAGGTCGGACCTTCATTATGGAAGCCGCTGGTCAGGATGCGCTCGCCCGAACCGTCGGGCTTCATCACGCCGATCGAAAACTTGCCGCCCGACTGCTTGGTGAAGGCGATCAGATCGCCGCGCGGAGACCATACCGGCGTGGAATAGGAACCGTCGCCAAAGGAAACGCGCTGTTGCCCGGAACCATCGGCATTCATGATGTAGATCTGCTGGCGGCCGCCACGGTCGCTCTCGAAGGCAACACGCTGACCATCCGGCGAATAGGACGGCGCGGTATCGATAGCGGCTGTATTCGTTAGCCGCGTCGTGGTGCGCGAACGCAGGTCCATGGTGTAGATATTGGCATTGCCATCCTGCTGCAGGCTCATGATAACTTTCTGGCCATCCGGCGAAAAGCGCGGCGAGAAGGTCATGCCGGGGAAATTGCCGACAACTTCACGCTGTCCGGTTTCCAGCTGCAGCAGGTAAACGCGCGGCTGCTGGCCTTCGAAGGACATGTAGGTCACTTCCTGACGGTTCGGCGAAAAACGCGGCGTCAGAACGATATCGTTCGAATTGGTGAGGTTGCGGACGTTGAAACCGTCCTGATCCATGATCGACAGCTGGCGCTTGCGGGCCGTCTTCGGGCCGCTTTCAGAGACGAAAACGACGCGGGTATCGAAGTAGCCCTTTTCACCGGTGATGCGCTCATAGATGGCGTCGGCGATGATGTGGGCGACGCGCCGCCAATTTTCCGGCTGGGTGAAGAACTGCTGGCCGGTCATCTGCTGGCCCGCGAACGTATCCCACAGGCGGAACTCGGCGCGAAGGCGGCCATCGCTTTCACGCGTGACACGGCCGGTCACGAGCGCCTGGGCGTTGATGACCTTCCAGTCCTCGAAACGCGGCTGCTGATCCGGATTGCTGATCTTTTCAATGAAAGCGTTCTTGTTGACCGGCGCGAATAGGCCGGAGCGCTGCAGGTCGGCAGCAATCACCGCGGAAACCTGTGCGCCGATGCCGTCGCTCGACATGAAGTCGGTGATGGCAATGGGCAGCGGCTCGACATTGCCCTTGTTGATGTTGATTTCCACCCGCGCAAAAGCCGGTGCGGAGAAAACCGACATGAGGGCCGCGAAAGCGAGCACCAGCCGGATCGGCGAAAATATCTTCATGTTGCCAGGCCTTTCAGCATTCATAGCAATTCACTGGGATCGAAGTTCACGACAACTTCGTTCCATGCGTCGTATTTATCGGCAGGAAGGTTCGTGAAAGGAGCAGAACGCATGATGGCGCGATACGCTCCGCCGGAAAGAGCACGGCGCGTCCCTTCGGAACCACCGGTCGCCTCGATCTCGGGCCGACCGATGATCGACCCATCACGGTCGAGCTTCATGGTGACCCGGACGCGAACGTCCGAGGCATCTGCCATGCCGGGAATGATCTGCCAGTTCTTCTGGATCGCGCCGCGCAGCGCATCCATTTCCGTCTGGCTGAGCGTCGAACCGCCCGTCGTCTTCTTGCCGCCAAGCGAGGCCTGTTGGGTGGAACGCTTTGCGCCGCCGCCCGAAGGCGCCTGCTTGTTCAAAAGCGCAGCGATATCGTCAGCGTTAAAATCGCTTTCCTTCGAAGAGGCCGATTTCGCAGTCTCCTGCTTCTTCTCGCCGGGTTTCTTGTCGGAAGGCTTGTCAGTGGACTTCGCCTGATCGGGCTTGGTCTCAGCCTGCTTCGGCTCTTCCGGCTTCGGCGGCTCGGGGCGGGAATTCGGGCGAGGAACGTTCTGCGGCACGGGGATTTCGGCCGGTTCCTGCTGCGCGGGCGGTGGCTCTTCGGCCTTGGTTTCCTGCGGCGGCGGTTCCGGCTTCGGCTGCGGCGCGATCTCGGGCTTGGTTTGCGGCAAGGCGGCCATTTCCTGCGGCTTCGGAGCCGAGGTTTCTTCCTTGACGATTTCCTTTACCTCGTTCGCCTTGGTATCGACGACGGGTTGCGGCTTTTCCTGCTTTGGCGGAGCGGCGGCGCTGAGATTGTCGTTGGGCTTGGTGGTCGGGGTCGGCGGCGCTTCGATATCGGCCGTGTTGTTGCCGACATTCTGTGCGTTCTCGACAATATCCGGCCGCGTAGTCGGCACCGGGGCTGACTTTTCCGCTTTCGGCGCGTTCTTGTCGCCTTGCTGGATCTGGCTCAGCTCCTCGATAGGCACCAGTTCCACCGGCAGGGCCTCTGCCTGCGACACGTCAAGCGGCTCCGGCGAGCCCAGGGAAACAAGGGCGAAAGCCAGAAGCGACGCGTGCACGATCGCGGATGTGGTAAGGCTGCCCTTCATCGCTTTACGTCAATTGTCCTGTTTCTGCTGGGTCACGAGGCCGATATTCTTGAAACCAGCTGCCTGGATACGCGCCATCACATCGGCAACGACGCCATATGCAGCAACGGAATCCGCGCGCACGAAGATGCGTTCGTTATAACCTGTCGTGGCAATCGCCTGCAGCTTGTCGGCCACTTCGGCCGCCTGGATTTCGGTTTCCTGCAAATGGATCTGGCCATTGGCATTGACGGAAATCGTGATCGGCTGCGTGTCCGAGTTCAGCGCATTGGCGGATGTCTGCGGCAGGTCGATCGGCACGCCGACAGTCATCATCGGCGCCGCCACCATGAAGATGATGAGCAGCACGAGCATGACGTCGACCAACGGCGTCACGTTGATCTCGCTGATCGCACCGCCCCTGCGTCGTCCGCCGCGCCCCCTGCGTCCACCGGAACCGCCGCCGCCACCTGCTGACATACCCATATCATCTACTCCATTTTGCCTTGCGGCAAATTACTGCACAGCATGCGGCCGCTTATTGGGCGGCCTGCCGCGTCTGAAGTTTTTCATCGATCTGGCGTGACAGGATCGCGGAGAACTCGTCGGCAAAACCTTCCATGCGGGCGGAAAGCTTATGCGCGTCGGCCGTGAACTTGTTGTAGGCGATAACCGCGGGAATAGCCGCGACAAGACCGATAGCTGTCGCCAGAAGCGCTTCGGCGATACCCGGCGCCACGACCGCAAGGTTGGTGGACTTCGAACCGGCAATCGCCTGGAACGAGGTCATGATACCAACGACCGTACCGAAAAGACCGATGAAGGGACCGGCCGAACCGATGGTGGCGAGCGAACCGAGGCGCGCCTCGTATTGTTCGCCTTCACGCGCAATCGTCACGTCCATCGCCCGGTCGATACGCATCTGCAGACCGATGGGCGAGCGTGCGCCGCGCTCGAAGGACTTTTTCCATTCGCGCATGGCGGAAACGAAAATCGCCGCAAGACCGCCGTTCTGGCGTTCCGCCAGCGTGCGGTAAAGCTCTTCAAGCGACTGGCCCGACCAGAAGACCTGTTCGAACTGGTCGAACTGGCGCTTTGCCTTGCCGAAGCTTACGTATTTGTCGAAGACGATCGCCCACGTCCAGACCGAGGCGGCGATAAGTCCGATCATCACGAGCTTCACGATGAGGCCCGCCTGCATAAACAGCGCCCAGAGACTTACATCGTGCGTCGCCGCTGCCAAACCTGCCTGTTCCATAAATATCCAATCCCCGAATCCAAACGCCCGGTACGGGACCGGGCGATTCAAACGCGTGTTAACGCTCGAAGCTATGCGGCCGCAGCCGCCAACCCCTTAGCCATACCCCGATACTTGCCAGTAAGCCTTACTTGCCAATAAATTTGGTGAAAGGAAGGCGTGCGCCGCACAAATACCAGTTGCTAAAGTAAGACACCATTATGGTTAAAGGAGTGTTACAGCCCGGCCACGCAGGACGAGTTTACTGGACCGGGCCGCCGATTACTTCAGGAATTTTTCCGCTACCGTCTCCGGAAGGCGCCTCGGCCGACCATTGGCATTGATGACGGCGATGATGACCTTGGCGGCGACAAGCAGCGTTTCGCCGCGTCGGATTTCCTGATTGAGCACCATTTTCGCGCCGCCCGCCTTTTCGGTGATGGTGGTGACGGTCAACACGTCATCCATCCGCGCCGGGCTCTTGAAATCGATTTCCATGCGGTGAACAACGAAGACCAGACCCTCCTCATCGGCGGTCAGAAGCGCGCTTTGTTCGCAGCCCAGGCACCGCAGGTAATCGGTGCGGCCGCGCTCGAGAAAATGCAGATAACGGGCGTGGTAAACGAGACCGGAAAAATCCGTATCCTCATAATAGACGCGTTGTGTCAGGCGGTGGCCATGGTCGATGAGTTCGCCCGAAAGCGAAACCACAAGCTCGCTCATAGTGTCTCCTTGAGAATTTTAGCTACACGGGCCCGACCTTCCCGAACGATAAGATGCGCGTGCAACGGAGGCAGCGCCTCGATACGTTCCGCGATAAACCGGGGTCGGAGATCATTTTGCAGTAGGGCAGCACGCTGGGCGGCCAGCCAGCGGAATTCCACTTCGACTCCATCCAGCACCCGATGCACGATATCGCTTTCATGGAACGGCAAAGGCTGGTGAAGTGAAATCAGATAATAAAATCCCAGCTCGTGGGCTGCGTACTCGCCAAAGGTGAAGAAATTCTCGGCCGACCAGAGAAGGCGTTCGACCGAACAATCCCGGTCAAGTTCCTCACCGATTTCGCGGATAATGGTTTCCTCAGAGCTTTCGCCGATTTCCGCCCGACCACCCGGCAGGGCCCAATAGCTGTCGCCAACACCGCGCTGAACGAGAACATGATCATTCTGGAAAATAAGCGCCGCAACCCGCATGCTGAAAAGCTGCGGTTTCCGCTCCAGCCGGATCATGTGGCGTTCAGGCGCAGAGGTCATTTATCGTCCAGATCGCCGTCATGCCAGACGAGGTGTCGTGTGGCCTTCGGCAGGTTCTCTATTTCGTCGGCGATGAAATAGGGCGGAATATCGAGCGCCGTCAATGCCTGCCGGGTTGCCGCGACCCAGCGGAACTCGAGTTCGTTATCGCCGTCCTGAACGCGGTGAATGATGTCAGAGGGATGGAATGCGAGTGTGTCCGGCAAATCCATCAGGTAATAAAACCCGAGTTCGTGCCAGTCCTTGCCCTCGTAGTGGAAAAAATTCTCCACTGCCCAGAGGAGCCGCCCGACCTTGGCCTCGGCACCAAGTTCCTCGACCATTTCACGCGCCAGCGTTTCGTCGGAACGCTCGCCCATTTCGGCGCGGCCACCCGGAAAGGTCCAGAATTTTTCATGCGTTGCCCGGTGCACGAGCACATGGCCGTCGCGAAACGCCAATCCCGCAACACGCATCTGGAAGATGCGCTTCGGCTTGAATTTCATGCGGATGCGAGTGTCCTGCTTGGTATCGTGCGTCATGGTACTGGCCTGCGGACTGGAAACATCAAATCGGTTTCCGTCCACCCTAACGCATCCATGTCGTCTTTTCTCGCTTTTGCATCATCTCCCACAATGAATTCATCCAGTTGCGGCGGCTTGATGGTTGTTCCCGACAACATCGCATGCGCTTGCCCGCGGTGGTGAGTCTGATGCTGGAAGAGATGTGACAGGACATCGTCGCACCGATCCTGCTGAATACGCGTGCCACGATGGATATCAACAATCGCAGCAAGACCGTCTTCATCGAGGCCATCGACAAAGGCGATCAACACCTCATCGAGCGCCACCTGAGCCTCGTGCAGCGCCGCGATGGTGGCAAACGGTTCCTCATCGACAAAAGCGGCATAGCCAAGCGTGCCGCCCTTGAGGGCGTCGATATAAAACCGGTCGACAATGTAGATATGATTGAGCGTTGCCCTGAGCGTCGGGAAGAAACTGACACGGTGCGCGACGAAATCATCCTGCGGAAGCTGGAAACACGCGTGATGCAGCCTGAAATTGGCCAGGCGGTTGTTGCGAGCGAGTTTGCGGAAGACCCGCAACGGATCGTACGGCATGGGCGTCCTTTCCTGTAACGCCTGATGCGGCGCCTTTCAATCGGCGTGTTCAAGCTCGGATTTGCTCTTGAGAACCTTCGCACCATCGTTCTGTTCGATGAAATAAGCGGGTTCGTCCTTGCTTGCCTTGCGCTTTATCTTGGAACCGGAAATCGTCTTCTCCACATCTTCCGTGAAGATCTCGACGATTTTTCCTTCGCCGGTTCCATTACCCCATTTCCAGCGAACCTTCGTACCCTTGCGATATGCCGACATGATCATCTCCGTTTAAAAGACGATCAAGGCCGACAAGTCTGCTTTGTTCCCTCAATCATCTTCCAGCGTCAGCCGGAACTGCGCCGCCTCGAGATCCTTCGGCGGTTGCATGCCCAAATGTTTCCAGGCTGTCGCGGTCAGGATACGCCCGCGCGGCGTGCGCTGGATGAAACCCTGCTGGATCATATAGGGCTCGATAATGTCCTCGATGGCGTCGCGCGGTTCCGAAAGGCCCGCGGCGATGGTCTCGATGCCGACAGGACCGCCGCCGAAGTTGACGGCGATCATGGTCAGATAACGCATGTCCAGCTGGTCGAGGCCCATATTGTCGACCAGAAGCCGCGTCAAAGCCTCATCGGCGATCTCGCGGGTAACGGCTTCCGCCCGCGCCACCTCGGCGAAATCGCGCACGCGGCGCAATAGCCGCCCGGCGATACGCGGCGTGCCGCGGGCGCGCCTTGCGACCTCGCGCGCGCCTTCGTCGGTCATGTTCAATCCCATCAGCCGCGCGCCGCGCCGGACGATCAGTTCCAGCTCATCGACGGTATAGAAAGCCAACCGGACGGGAATTCCGAAACGGTCGCGCAGCGGCGTCGTCAAAAGCCCCAGACGGGTCGTCGCGGCCACAAGGGTGAATTTGGAAAGATCTATCTTCACCGAGCGCGCCGCCGGTCCTTCACCGATGATGAGGTCGAGCTGGAAATCCTCCATTGCCGGATAGAGAATTTCTTCCACCGCCGGATTGAGGCGGTGGATTTCATCGATGAAGAGCACATCGCGCTCTTCCAGATTGGTGAGAAGTGCGGCGAGATCACCCGCTTTGGCGATGACAGGCCCGGAGGTGGATTTGAAGTTGACGCCAAGTTCCTTGGCCATGATCTGCGCCAGGGTGGTCTTGCCGAGACCGGGCGGGCCGACGAACAGCACATGATCCAGCGCTTCGCCACGGTTCTTGGCCGCCTCGATAAATACCTTGAGATTGGCGCGGGCCTCCGCCTGGCCGGTAAAATCGTCCAACGATTGCGGACGCAGGGTGGTGTCGATGTCCTCACCGCGCTTTTCGGGGGTGATCAGTCTCTCCGCATCGCTCATTCAGGGCATTCCATTGTTCTAACCGAATTCATCAGGTGGTCGTCGCCCCTATATCACGACTATCGCTTCAAAGCGCTTCACGAAATTCAGGATAGACCGGGCTCCATATCCGCTTGACGGGCGTCCTTACCGCGAAAGCTCTTTCAGCCCGAGCCGGATTAGCTTGGCGCTGTCGCCGCCCTCGCCGCCGTTCTTCAGCGCGGCGGCAACCGCATTGGCGGCCTGGTCGCGCGAATAGCCGAGATTGGTAAGCGCGGAAACGGCATCCGCAACCGGCGCGGATGCGACGCCTTCGCCAAGCTCCTGCTTCAGTCCGATCGAGGCGGAAGCCTCTCCTGCGAAGGCAGGCGCCTTGTTGCGAAGCTCGGTCACAAGACGCACCGCCACCTTCGGCCCGACGCCCGGTGCGCGTGAGATCATCGTTTTGTCCTGTAGCGCAATGGCATTGGCCAATTCGGAGGGCGACAGCGTGGAAAGCACGGCCAAGGCCACTTTCGAGCCCACCCCCTGCACGCTCTGCAGCAGGTTGAACCATTCCCGCTCCAGCGCCGAAAGAAAGCCGAAAAGCTTCAGCTGGTCCTCACGCACATAGGTTTCGATAAACAGCACCACCGCCTCGCCGACGGAGCCGATTTTCGCCAGCGTGCGCGCCGAACAATAGGCCACGTAACAGACGCCGTGCACATCCACCAGCACATAGTCCGCGCCGATTTCCTCGATGCTGCCTTTCAGTTTTCCGATCATGATGCCGCCCGCTGCAATGAGACTTTAAATATTAACCGGCCGCCAGCAGTCGCCGCATCCTGTCACCGCCGCGATTATGGGCGTGGCAGATGGCGATGGCGAGCGCGTCCGCCGCATCGTTACCCTTGAATTCGGCCTTCGGCATCAGGATTTTCAGCATCATGTGAATTTGCTGCTTTTCGCCGTGCCCGACGCCGATCACGGCCTTCTTGACCGCGTTCGGCGCATATTCGAAGACCGGCAGTCCTGCGCGTGCCGGAACCAGCATGGCGATGCCGCGCGCCTGACCGAGTTTCAAGGTCGCAACCGCATCCTTGTTCACGAAAGTCTGCTCCACCGCCGCCTCGTCGGGCCGATGGCTGTGCACGATATCCGCTAGCCCGTCATGCAACTGGCAGAGCCGGGAGGCCAAATCCAAATCACCGTCCGACGTCACCGTGCCGGAGGCGACAAACCGCAGGCTGTTTCCGAGGGTGTCGATCACCCCCCAGCCGGTACGCCTTAATCCGGGGTCAATACCGATGATTCGAATCGTCTGTTGCATGAGGCACCTTATCTTTCCGGCTGCGACCCTGCCAGCCATAAGTGAACAAAACGACAACATTCGTCAAATTTGCAGTGCAGCATTTACCTCTGCTTAAACCGCGTGTCGCATTGTTCCCCCACAAAATCAAAAAAGGGGAGCTGCGGACATGACGATCCGCAGCGCAATATGTTCGCCATATCAGCCGTCCGATGGCGCCATGCATGCATGGCGCGGGAACTGATCCGGCATTGAGGGCTGCATCGGCCATGTTGAACCGTTTTCATTCCATATCCACCAAAGTGCTGGCGATTTTCCTGGCGCTTATGGCGATCTCGACCGGGGCTCTGACACTTCTCGGCTATCAGAGCAGCAGCGGCGTTCTCGAAGAACAGGCGTCGAAATCCATGGAGAGCATTCTCGTCTTTCGTGGCGACATGCTCCAGGAGCGTCTTGAGCAGCTGAAAACACAGGCGGATTCCATCGCCAAGATCGAATCGCTGCAGATGGCCGTTGTTTCCATGCGCAGCGGCTGGGCAACCGTGCAGAAGAACTCCGGCGACGCGAAGGCGGAACTGCAGCGCGTCTTCGTCAGGGAAAACCCCTTCAACGAAAAGGAAAAGCTGATCAAGCCGGAAAGCCCGAGCGGCTTTTATTATTCGACCCACGAGAAGACCCAGACGGATATTGGCGGTTATTTGCAGGAAACGCCGTTCAGCGACGTCCTCTTCATCGATCCGGCCGGCACAGTCTATTATTCCTACCTGAAAGGACCGGCCTTCGGGGAAACCGTCGCAGGCGGCGCCTGGGCGGAAAGCGGCCTCGGCGCGGCCTTCGCACGCGGCGCTGCGAATGCCGAAAAGGCCGTGAACGACATGGCACAGACCAGCTTCTCCGGCCTGCGCATCGATGCGGCCACGAAAGAGGCCGGCGTTTATTTCGGCGTTCCGGTCGTCAAATTCGGGGCGTTCAAGGGCGTCGTTCTCTTCCGGGTCAAGGAAGAGGTCTTCAGCCAGATCCTCACGAAGGGTGTGACGGCCGGCAGTTCCGAACAATCCGCAATCGTGTCCGCCGATGGCAAGGTTATCGGCGTGGAGGGCAACAGGCTGGTTGGCCTCGATCCGGCAATCTATGGCTTCCATGGGCAGGCGTTGAATGCGACAGGCATGACGATTGCCAAGATCGACCGTGCGGATGGCGAGGCCAATGCCTATGCCCGCCCTTTCTCTTTCGCCGGTGAAAAATATCTGGCGGTGGAAAGCATGCTGCGCAGTGAATTGAATGCGGGCTCGGTTTCAATTGCCGGCACGCTTGCCATGATCGGCCTTTGCGTTCTGGCCGCGATGTGCGCGGCGACGGCCTTCTTCGCGCGGCGTCTGTTCGCACCGCTGGAAAAACTTGCAGGATTGACCGGCGAAGTGGCAGCGGGCCGTCTCGATGCCGAAATCGGCAATCAGGACCGGAAGGACGAGATTGGCCGTATGGCACGAGCGCTCGGAAGTTTCCGTGAAAAACTCATCCTTCAACGGGAAATGGAAGAGACTGCTTCGCGCACGCGGGAGGAAGCCGAAACGGCGCGGCGCGCGCATCTTGCCGAGCGTGAGGCCGAGGCAGGCACCCTGCAGATGGTCGTGCAATCGCTGGATGAGGGGCTCGACCGGCTGGCGAACGGCAACCTCGCCTATCGTATCGAAACCATCTTCCCCGAAGATCTGGAAAGCCTGCGCCATAACTTCAACACGGCGCTTTCCCGGCTCAGCGAAACCATGCAGGCCATCGGCGGCAATTCCGCCGCCGTTCGTGGCGGCTCCGAGGAAATGCGGGTGGGCGCTGACCAGCTCGCCGAACGCACCGAGCGGCAGGCAGCTTCCATCACCGAAACGGCAAGCGCTATCAAGGCGATCACCGAAGCCGTCCGCGACCAGATCGAGCGCGCCGAACAGGCAACGCGGATCGCCCGCGACGCCAGTGCAGAGGCCACGGCATCCAGCCGCGTGATGGAGCAGACAATCGCCGCCATGGAAGCGATCCAGACCTCGTCGCGCCAGATCAACCAGATCATCGGCGTTATCGACGAAATTGCCTTCCAGACCAATCTTCTCGCCCTCAATGCAGGCGTGGAAGCAGCCCGCGCAGGCGAAGCCGGCAAGGGCTTTGCGGTCGTGGCGCAGGAAGTGCGCGAACTGGCGCAGCGATCCGCGGCGGCCGCAAAAGAAATCACCAGTCTGCTGAAACGCTCCACCGACGAGGTTTCCGCCGGCGTGGCGCTGGTGGAAAAAGCAGGCACGTCGCTCTCCGGCATCGGCAAGCATGTCCAGACCATCAGCGCGCGCATTGAGGAGATCATGGAATCCACCCGCGAGGAGGCGCATACGCTCTCGGAAATCAACAGCACCGTCACAAGCCTCGACACCATGACCCAACAGAATGCCGCCATGGTGGAAGAAACGACGGCCGCCATTCACAATCTCGCCTCCGAAGCGGGCGAAATGGACGGCAGGCTCGGACAGTTCGTAATGGCTCCGGAGAATGCGGCCGCTGGACATCGCGCGAACCGGCAATTCCGGCGGGCGGGCTGAGACGGTCGATAGGCAAAAGACCGGGGCCTCTTCGGAGGCCCCAATTTTTTTGAACCATCCTTCAATTCTGCGCGACTTCTCTGGTAAATCGGGACACGCGCCTTACATCCGCAGCAAAGATTTCAATTTCGCAGGAGCGTCGGATGATCCCCTTTTCCATTCTCGACCTTTCGCCCATCGGCGAGGGCGAGAGCGTCAGCGAGGCGCTCGAAAACTCTCGCCGCATGGCGATCAAGGCTGAAGAGCACGGCTATAACCGCATCTGGCTGGCGGAGCACCACGGCATGCCGGGCATTGCCAGCGCGGCAACATCGCTCGTCATCGCCCATGTGGGCGCGGCCACGAAACATATCCGCGTCGGCTCTGGCGGCATCATGTTGCCCAACCACTCCCCGCTCGTCATCGCTGAGCAGTTCGGTACGCTTGCGGCGCTGCTTCCCGGCCGTGTCGATCTCGGTCTCGGCCGCGCGCCCGGAACTGACATGCGCACGGCACGGGCGCTTCGCCGCAACCTGGATGCCGGCGCGGAAAACTTCCCGCACGATATCGTTGAACTCCAGCGTTACCTCGGCCCGCCGCAGCCGGATCAGGCGATCCTTGCCGTGCCGGGCATGAATTCCAACGTACCCCTCTGGCTGCTCGGCTCCAGCACCTACAGCGCACATCTCGCCGCAGCCCTAGGCCTGCCCTATTCCTTCGCCTCGCATTTCGCCCCCGATATGCTGATGGAAGCAATCCATATCTATCGTGAGCGCTTCCAGCCTTCCGAAGTACTGGACAAGCCCTATGTGATGGTGGGGGTGATGGGGGTCGGCGCCGATACGGACGAGGAGGCGCAACACCTCTTCACTTCGTCGCAGCAGCAATTCGTCAACCTGCGCCGCAACGTGCGCACGCAGTTTCCGAAGCCGGTGCACAGCATGGACGATTACTGGAACGAGATGGAGCGTTTCTCTGTCGAACACACGCTGCGTTTCGCAGCCGTGGGCTCGCCTGAGACGATCCAGCGCCATCTCGACGGTTTCCTGGCGGAAACGCAGGCGGATGAGCTGATTGTCTCGATGCCGATCCATGACATCGAAAAGCGGCTGCGGTCGCTCGAGATTTTCGCAGAGGTCCGAACCTCCATAAAAAAGGCCGCCTAAACAAAAAGCCCCGGAGCGGATCGCTATCGGGGCTTTTTTGAAACATGAGACGTCAGGCCGAAAGCTTGGCGAGAATTTCTTCGGACACTTCGAAGTTGGAATAGACGTTCTGCACGTCGTCATCGTCTTCGAGATTGTCGATGAGCTTCATTAGCGACTGCGCCTTTTCTTCATCCACCGGCACCGTGTTTTGCGGCTTCCAGATGGCCTTGACGCTTTCGGCTTCGCCCAGCACGCCTTCCAGTGCCTTGGAAACCTCGTTCATCGCTTCGAAACCGCAGATGATGGTGTGGCCGTCTTCGGAAGATTCGACATCGTCGGCACCGGCCTCGATGGCGGCTTCCATGACCTTGTCGGCATCGCCGACTTCAGCCTTGTAGGAAATTTCGCCGACGCGGTCGAAGGAGAAGGAGACCGAACCGGTTTCGCCAAGCGCACCGCCGGCCTTGGTGAAGATGGAGCGAACGTTGGAGGCGGTGCGGTTGCGGTTGTCGGTCAGGGCTTCGACGATGACGGCAACGCCACCCGGGCCGTAACCCTCGTAGCGGACTTCATCATAGTTTTCGCCGTCCGCACCGGACGCCTTCTTGATCGCACGCTCGATATTGTCCTTCGGCATGGACTGGGCCTTGGCGTTCTGGATCGCCAGACGCAGGCGCGGGTTCATGTTCGGGTCGGGCATGCCCGTCTTTGCCGCAACGGTGATTTCGCGCGCAAGCTTGGAAAACATTTTGGACCGTACGGAGTCCTGCTTGCCCTTGCGGTGCATGATGTTCTTGAACTGTGAATGACCAGCCATGGAAAACCTGATTGTCGTAATTTGGAGATTGCGGGCCTTATAAGTGCGATAGCCGCGCCATTCAACCCCGCAAGCGCTTTCTCTTGCCGCAACATCAGAAGGAACTGATTTATCCGCTCTTCGTTCTGATCATGAACGCGACGGAAGGGCACATGATTTCTCTCCATCGCAGCAACAGACCGGAAGGAGAAAACATATGGTCAGCCTGACTGAAGCACGAGAAGCCCCGGCCCGCCAGCTCTGGGACGAGATCAATTCCGTCCATGCCGGCATGCTCGGTCTCGAAGGACTGCACAACCACATGCAGCCCATGGCGCCTCATGCTGACCCTAAGACCAACACCATCTGGTTTTTTTCCAAGAAGGATACCGATCTCGTAAAATCCCTGAAGTCAGGCTCGCGCGCGCATTTCTGCGTCGTCGGCAAGGATCATGATTACCACGCCTGCCTCTCCGGTATTCTGGAGGCGCGAGACGACAAGGCGAAGATCGACGAATACTGGAATTCCGTTACCGCCGCCTGGTACGAGCATGGAAAGACTGATCCCCAACTGACGATGCTGGCGCTTCACGTCGATGATGCCGACATCTGGGCGTCGACCGACAGCACGCTGAAATTCGGCTGGGAAATCGCCAAGGCCAATATGTCGGATGACAAGACGCCTGATGTCGGCGTCCGCCAGCATCTCACCTTTGCCTGAGAAACGGCTCCCCCGGCCTTCCTCGCCCGCCGCCATGCTACATGCCTTTTGGCACCAGTATCTGCGGCTGGCGGGGAAGGTTTCTCATCGAAACCCGGATCACCGGATCCGTGGCGTAGGCAATCTGGAAATTCTCCCCGAACATCGTCAGAAACTGCTCCAGCGGCGGGCCGGTGCGGTGCATCGGCAAGATCAAGGCGGAGCGCAGGCGCTTGACCACCCGGCTCATGCTGTCCGCCCCCATGGTCAGGCCGCCATCCACCGGCACCATCAGAACATCCAGACGGCCGATCTCGGCATAATGCGTATCCGTCAACTCATGATGCAGATGCCCGAGGTGGCCGATGCACAGCCCGGCAACCTCGAAGATGAAAATGGAATTGCCGTTCTCCTGGAAGGACTCGTAATCTCCCCAGCGGTTGCGGATGTCGGTTGCGACATTGCGGATATAGACATCGCCCACCAGAACCCTGTGCTCGGCTTTTTCTCCCGGCGTATCACTCCAGCCATGCAGCACATATTGAATGGCCGGGTCCGGATTGAGCGTGAAATGCGTCGAATGCGCCCGGTTCATCGTCACGACAGTCGGCGTGACGGGCGGACGATAGACGCCGTTATAGTCGGTGGCGATGGTCACACCGCCGGGGCTTTCGATGAGATAGGTGGAATGGCCGATGAAGCTGATCTTCACCTCTTCCTTTGCCGTCGCCTGCGCCAGCTGAACACCCGACGGATTGAAGCTCGCGAACATGACCCCCGGAATGTTACTGGCGATCGCCTGGCACTGGCTGACTGGAGGCCTGCTTGCCGATTGCGAAAAGGCGGCTCCAGCACAGGCGATCAGCCCTGTCATTGCAAGCATTAGCACGCGCAGCATCATGCCACTCCCCTGAACTTGCGAAGGTTGGGAGGATGAGGCAGGTTTTGCGGGGCGTCCAGTTACAAGAACGGCGAAAGGCTCAGACTCTCGTCATTGTGAACGCTTACCGCAGAAGTTTAAGCCCAGAAGGAAGGCAGCGTTTCCGAAAGCCGCGGGCCGATGCGCAGCGGCGCGATCTTTTCGGCAAGCCCGGTACGGTCGGAAATTTCAACGCCAACGCCGCAGATCGTCGCCGGCCCGCTCGCAGCCTCGAAACGGCCCTTCGGCATTTTGGAAATGAAGCGGTTGATCGGCTCTTCCTTCTCCATGCCAAGCGAGCTGTCGTAATCGCCGCACATGCCGGCATCAGACATGTAGGCCGTGCCGCCATTCAATATCTGCGCATCCGCCGTCGGGACATGGGTATGCGTGCCGACAACGAAGCTCGCGCGGCCATCCACAAAATGGCCGAAACACTGTTTTTCACTCGTCGCTTCCGCATGGAAATCGAAGATGATGGCGTCGGCCTGTTCCTTCAGCGGGCAGGCGGCAAGAATGGTTTCCGCCGACTTGAAGGGATCGTCCAATTCCGGATGCATGAACACCCGGCCCATGATGTTGGCGACGAGGATACGCGCGCCGTTGCGGGCATAAAAAATGCCCGAACCCTTGCCCGGCGTCCCATCCGGATAATTGGCCGGCCGCAGGAACTGGTCGTGGCGCTCGCAGAAGGAAACGGCTTCCTTCTGGTCCCAGACATGGTTGCCGGTGGTCACGACATCGGCGCCGGCATTGATGGTTTCGAGATAGATATCCTCGGTAATGCCGAAACCGCCGGCGGCGTTTTCACCATTGACGATGACGAAATCGAGCTTCAGATCGGAAATCAGCCCAGGCAATCGCTCCCAGACAGCCGTGCGTCCGGTCTTGCCAACCATGTCTCCGAGAAAAAGAAGCCTCATTCACCCGCCCCGATCTTGCGCATGTTTTAAAAATTCCGTCCCCTCTAGCGGGTAATCCATCTTTTAAAAAGTGCTAAAGCACCTTTTGCCCACCATCGGAGATCGATGACGGAGCGGAAAACCAGTGCAGGCCGCTTTCCGTCAGAATGGCGTGAAGCGGCACATCATGCGGCTCCGCCGGGACGGACGGCACTTCCTGACAATCAAAGGCGACGCCGATGAGAACAGGCCGACGGCCCCTGGCGTGCAACCGCGCGATGGCGCGGTCATAATGACCCGCGCCATAACCGACCCGCTGCCCTTTGCAATCGAAGACAGAAAGAGGCACGAGCAAAATGTCCGGATCGAGAACCGCCGCATCCTCGCCTGGCCCGGTCGTGCCGAAGCCGGTTTTCACCAGCGGCGTATCCGTTTCAAAGGCGCGGAAGACAATGGTTTCACGATCCAGCACAACGGGCAGGACAAGACGCCCGCCCCTTGTCCGCAACGCTTCCATCAGCGGCCGGGTATCGGCCTCGGAGCGGATCGGCATGAAACCGGAAATCACGACGCCCGGCGTGAAGGGGATGCCAGCGGAGCCATGGGCCGCAATGGACTGGCTTTTCTGCTGCCGTTCCGCGAGCGTCAGCGCATCGCGCACGGCGAGCCTTTCGCCGCGCAACCTTGCTTTTTCGGCAACGTCACCGGGCATCAGGCGGCCCGGCTCACGAGAACCTTGTCAATACGGTGGCCATCGAGATCGATGACCTCGAAACGCCAGCCATTGCGGGTGACGTGTTCGCCCAGTTCCGGAAGGCGCCGGAATTCGTCCAGAACCAGACCGGCAACGGTTTCGAACTCGGCATCTTCGTCGATCTGGAAGCCCATACGATCAGCGAACTCATCGGCGGGCATCCAGCCAGCGACGAGGAACGAACCATCCTCGCGCTCGACCATGGCCGGCTCCTCGTCATCATCTTCCTGGAAGGCTCCGGTGATGGCTTCCAGCACATCGCCGGAGCTGATGATGCCTTCGAAATGACCGTATTCGTCGTAGACCAGCACCATGTGCACGGTGGAGCGACGCAGGGACTGGATGACATCAACCGCGCTCGTCAGATCCGATACGACCGGAACTTCGCGCAGAAGCTCGCGAATATTGAGTTCCTTGCCGGAAGCCAGCGCATCGAAAGCGTCCTTGGCGAAAAGCACGCCGAGAATTTCATCCGAGGCGCCGTTGCGCACCGGCAGGCGCGAACGCTGCGTCTGGCGAAGCTGCTCGCGGATTTCCTCCGCGCTGTCTTCGATATCGACCACTTCCACATCGCGACGCGGCGTCATCAGGCCGCGCGCATTGCGGTCGGCAAGGCGCATGACGCTGGTGATCATTGCCGATTCCTCGGTCTCGATCACGCCGGCACTATGGGCTTCAGCCAGAACAGTGCGGATTTCATCGTCCGTCACCGAAGCGTTGGACTCACCGCTATGGCCAAGAATTGCCAGAACCACCTTGCCGGATTTATCCAGCAGCCACACGAGCGGCGCGCCGACACGTGAAAGCATCACCATCGTGGGCGCGACACGGGCGGCGATCTTTTCAGGATCGCGCAGGGCGATCTGCTTTGGCACCAGCTCGCCGACGATCAGCGACAGATAGGTAATGGCAACGACCACGGAGCCGACACCGATGGCATCGGCGGCACGATCGGGAACACCCTGCTCCAGAAGCCATCCGGTGAACCTGGCGCCAAGCGTGGCGCCGGAAAACGCACCGGAGAGAACGCCGACCAGCGTGATGCCGATCTGCACCGTGGAAAGGAACCGCCCGGGATTTTCGGAAAGGCCGAGCGCCATGGTGGCGCCCCTGCTGCCTTGCGCGGCAAGCACCTTAAGCCTCGCCGGTCTGGAGGAGACAACGGCAAGCTCGGACATGGCAAGCACACCGTTCAATACGGTGAGCAGGACCACGATCATAATTTCAGTAAACAAGTTTAGCTCTTTGGGCTGTTGAACGGCACGTCGCGGTTTTGACCGCAGCACCCTTTTTTAAAGGGCATGACAGACATACCAATCCGGATAATAGGGAATTGTTCCGCCATTGCAATGACGGCAATGTAAAAAAGCCGCGTCCGGCAGTTATGAAAAATGACTGTCGAATATATCAAGAGTACAGGGAAGCCCGGGGGGGTGATCCGAAACTTCAAGCGCGATCCACGGCGACCGATGGAGATTTACGATCCTGGGCGCCTACAAAAGTAGGTGGGCACCGTGTGTCCAGCCCCACGGGACTGGCCAGGGACAGCTCCCTTTGGATCGAGTATGGCCCCAGGGATTGTGGTTCCTGTCGGGAAGCGCAGAACGCATCCCAGATATAGGACGGATTGGAGGAAACCGCCAGAGGGCAGCGCGCGAAATTTTGTCGCCTCAGAACCCTTCAGGCCATCAATGCGCGGCGGGCTTCGGCCGCGCCAGCAGTTTTTCGGTAATCCCGTTCAGGCGGTCGGCCAGATCGCCGATGGCGAGCGCCACCATTTCGTCCGATTTCGCTTGGTGCTCAGCCATGCCGTCGCGGTTTAGAGAAAGGGATGTAACCTCCCCTTCCAGCTTCTCGATCTTGCGATTGAGTTCGGACAACTCGTCCATCACCATGATGCCCGCCATGACGGTCAGGCGAAGATCGCCGATCTCACCGAACTGGCTCTTGAGATGCCCGACATAACGATCGAAGCGCGTGGCAAGATCGGTCAGGTGGTCTTCCTGTCCCGCCTCGCACGCCATGCGATAGGCCTTGCCGTCGATCATAACAGTGACTTGGGCCATGAAACCGCTCCTATCGATCCAGCACCGCGCGGATCGTCTCCATGGCCGTTACCAGCCGGCGGGAAACCTCGCGATTGACTTCTTCAAGACGGTTGGCGCGAAACTCGGCCTGATCAAGCTCGTGTGCGAGCCTGGCGCGGTCGACATGGACCCGCTTGACCTCATTGTCGATCTCGCCCGTCTCCCTTTGCCGCTCGATACGCATATCGATGGCATTTTCGAGATTTGTGATGGCAGCATTCAGCTCCGTCAGCGCAGATTGTACGGTCTTCTCAGCCGACATCGTTTTTTCCAACTCGCACGCCACCGGCCGAATCGTCCGGTCTCAGGCCTTTTCAACATCCAAGAGGTTATTACCCGATTTACCATCCCGTCAATCAAACCAGTGCATTGAGGCGTTTTGCTCTGTGGATGAACGAAGAAGCACTAGCCTCTGTCGCATGAATTTTATCGTGACGGCCGATTTTCTAAACGATTTTTATCTTCGGACGAACCGCAAACGCCCGTGGATTTATTGACTTGCCGGCCTCACCTGCTATGGATCAACCCGCTTTTTGGATAGTTGCGTAAAACTATCTCCTTTCACCCGGAAACAGACGGAAAAGCCATGATTTCTCGCGACAAACACAACCGGATGGCAAATGCGATCCGCTTTCTTGCCATGGATGCAGTGGAGAAGGCCAATTCAGGCCATCCCGGTCTGCCGATGGGCGCCGCCGATGTCGCCACCGTTCTCTTCACCCGTTACCTGAAATTCGATCCCAAGGCTCCGCTCTGGGCGGATCGCGACCGCTTCGTGCTATCGGCAGGGCATGGCTCGATGCTGCTTTACTCGCTGCTCTATTTGACGGGCTACGAGGACATGACGATCGACGAGATCAAACGTTTCCGTCAGTTCGGCTCCAAGACCGCCGGCCACCCCGAATATGGCCATGCGACCGGCATTGAAACGACGACCGGCCCGCTCGGCCAGGGCATCGCCAACGCCGTCGGCATGGCAATCGCCGAACGCAAGCTGGAAGAGGAATTCGGCTCCGACCTGCAGAGCCACTTCACCTATGTCCTGTGCGGCGACGGCTGCCTCATGGAAGGCATCAGCCACGAAGCCATCGCTCTTGCCGGCCATCTCAAGCTCAACAAGCTCGTTCTGTTCTGGGATGACAACAACATCACCATCGACGGCGAAGTCGGCCTGTCCGACAGCACCGACCAGATCGCCCGCTTCCAGGCCGTTCACTGGAACACCATCCGCGTCGATGGCCACGATCCGGACGCGATTGCCGCCGCCATCGAAGCCGCACAGAAATCCGACCGCCCGACCTTCATCGCCTGCAAGACCGTCATCGGTTTCGGCGCGCCCAACAAGCAGGGCACCCACAAGGTTCACGGCAACCCGCTCGGCGCAGAAGAAATCGCCGCCGCCCGCAAGAGCCTGAACTGGGAAGCCGAAGCCTTCGTCATTCCGGAAGATGTGCTCGACGCATGGCGTCTCGCCGGCCTGCGCTCCACCAAGACCCGCCAGGACTGGGAAGCTCGCCTCGAAGCAACCGAGACGGCCAAGAAGGCCGAGTTCAAGCGCCGCTTCGCCGGTGACCTGACGGGCAACTTCGACAGCTCGATCGACGCCTTCAAGAAGAAGATCATCGAGAACAACCCGACCGTTGCGACCCGCAAGGCCTCGGAAGACTCGCTCGAAGTCATCAACGGCGTGCTGCCGGAAATGATCGGCGGCTCTGCTGACCTCACGCCGTCCAACAACACCAAGACCAGCCAGATGAAGTCCATCACCCCGACGGATTTCTCCGGTCGTTACCTGCATTACGGCATCCGCGAACACGGCATGGCCGCTGCCATGAACGGTATCGCACTGCATGGCGGTCTCATTCCCTATGCCGGCGGCTTCCTGATCTTCTCGGACTACTGCCGTCCGTCGATCCGTCTGGCTGCCCTCATGGGCATCCGCGTCGTCCACGTCCTGACGCATGATTCCATCGGCGTTGGCGAAGACGGCCCGACCCACCAGCCGGTCGAGCAGATCGCAGCTCTGCGCGCGATCCCGAACCTGCTCGTCTTCCGCCCGGCGGATGAAACCGAGACGGCGGAATGCTGGCAGCTGGCTCTCGAGCAGAAGCACCGTCCCTCGGCGCTGGCGCTTACCCGCCAGAATCTGGCTCCTTCGCGCAAGGAATATGAAGAGAAGAACCTCTCGGCTTACGGCGCTTACGAAATCGTCTCCGCCAGCGACGCCAAGGTTTCAATCTTCGCATCCGGCTCGGAAGTCGAAGTGGCGCTGAAGGCCGCCGCAACGTTGAAGGACAACGGCGTTTCCGTCCGTGTCGTTTCCGTTCCCTGCTTCGAACTTTTCAAGGAACAGCCGGAAACCTATCGCAATGCCATCATCGGCAAGGCTCCGGTCAAGATCGCGGTGGAAGCCGCCATTCGCCAGGGCTGGGATTACTTCATCGGCAACGATGGTGCATTCGTCGGCATGCACTCCTTTGGAGCTTCCGCGCCAGCGAAGGATCTCTTCAAGCACTTCGGCATCACGGCGGAAGCCGTCGTCGCCGCAGTCGAGGCAAAACTTGCGTGAGGGCTTCAAAAGCCCTTACCACTCCGCAAAGACCACGCCCATTTTTGTTCGGGAGACTGTAAATGACTGTAAAAGTTGCCATTAACGGCTTCGGCCGCATCGGCCGTAACGTCCTGCGCGCCATCGTCGAATCCGGCCGCACCGATATCGAAGTCGTCGCCATCAACGACCTCGGCCCGGTGGAGACCAACGCCCACCTGCTGCGCTACGATTCGATCCACGGCAAGTTCCCGGCCGAAGTGAAGGTCGAAGGCGACACGATCACCGTCGGTGGCGGCAAGCCGATCAAGGTGACCGCCGTTCGCGATCCGGCAACGCTGCCGCACAAGGAACTCGGCGTCGATATCGCGCTGGAATGCACCGGCATCTTCACCGCCCGCGACAAGGCCGCCGCTCACCTGACGGCCGGCGCAAAGCGCGTCATCGTTTCGGCTCCGGCTGACGGCGCGGACCTGACAGTCGTCTTCGGCGTCAACGACGACCAGCTGACCAAGGATCACCTCGTCATTTCCAATGCGTCCTGCACCACCAACTGCCTCGTGCCGGTCGTGAAGGTTCTCGATGACGTCGTCGGTATCGATCATGGCTTCATGACCACGATCCACTCCTACACCGGCGACCAGCCGACGCTGGACACGATGCACAAGGATCTGTACCGCGCCCGCGCCGCAGCCCTGTCCATGATCCCGACTTCGACCGGCGCCGCCAAGGCCGTTGGCCTCGTTCTGCCGCACCTCAAGGGCAAGCTGGACGGCACGTCGATCCGCGTTCCGACTCCGAATGTTTCGGTTGTCGACTTCAAGTTCATTGCCAAGCGCGCCACCACGGTTGAAGAAATCAACGAAGCCATCAAGACTGCCGCCAATGGCAAGCTGAAGGGTATCCTCGGCTACACCGACGAGCCGCTGGTTTCCCGCGATTTCAACCACGACAGCCATTCCTCGATCTTCGCAATCGACCAGACCAAGGTCATGGAAGGCAATTTCGTGCGCATCCTGTCCTGGTACGACAACGAGTGGGGCTTCTCCAACCGTATGTCGGACACGGCTGTCGCATTCGCGAAGACCATCTAATCAGGCGTCGCGTCCATAAAAAGAACCGGCAGGAGCAATCCTGCCGGTTTTTGTTTGCCTGAAAAATGCCGACGGGAGTGAGGGATCCCGCCGGCGTCGATCCCGAAGCAAGGCGGAGCGCTTCGGATCGAAAACCGTCACCGGCCGATTGACGATGCAAGCCGTCCCTCATCCAGCCGCAAGAGGCGCGCGCATTCGTCATTTTCTATTGTTGATAACGACCGGACCCGAGTTCCCGGCGCTGCTCCAGATCGTATCGAAAGTCTGTTGCCTCAATTCGCTTTGCTGCATGGAGAGTTTCATCATGCAGTCGGCGAAATCCCGCGAGCCTTCGTAGTAGCCGAAGACGCGGCAGCGCTCTCGTTGCGCGGCCATGTTTGCCGCCGTCTGCTCCGTACTCGAGCAACCCGAAACTATCGGGCCGGCGGCCAGTAGTATTATAAAGGTAGTTATCCGTTTCATCCGATCGCTCCGGTAATGAAAAAAGCAATTCGGAGGCGAGAACTAACCCAGCTGCATTGTCTCTATGTTACGTTGAAACACGGGCATGTGAATTGTTTTTGCGGGGTATGCGCCGCCTCTCCACACCTTGCATTTTTCCCTGCACGCCGGAAAAAATCTGATTTCCTGCCTTTGTCTGGTCCATTTTGGGACTGACAAGAAACATAGGGATAATGGTCGTGCGCAATGCACTGCGGCCCTGCCGTATCATTCGATACACCCCGCCTTGCATCGTCTTTCAACGCCGCCCGAAACAGCGCTGACAGACCGCAACCCGTGGCGCATTGACTGCAAACGCGCAGAGCCATCATCGCAGCGGCCAAGGCGGTTTGAGTAAGGCGGGTGGACGTGGAATCATTTTATCTTTTGTTGCTGGTCGCAACTGTTCTCGTTCTCGTCGCCGCGTTTTCGAGCCTCATCGCCTTCCGCTTCGGCGCGCCTCTCCTCCTGCTTTTCCTGATGATCGGCCTTGCAGCCGGCGTGGACGGCCTCGGCATCCAATTCGCCAACAATCCGTTGGCCTATATGCTTGGCTCGCTGGTGCTTGCCGTCATCCTCTTCGATTCCGGTTTCGGCACGTCCATCCAGTCCTTCCGGCTTTCGGCCGCACCCGCCGTCACTCTCGCCACAGTCGGCGTCATCCTCACATCCGTTTTTTTTGCGGGCGCAGCGGCGCTTTTGCTTGGGCTTTCCTGGCTAGAAGGACTGCTGCTTGGCGCCATCGTCGCCTCCACCGATGCGGCGGCCGTATTCTTCCTGCTGCGCATCGGCGGCATCCACATACGCGATCAGGTTCGTTCGACGCTGGAAGTCGAATCCGGCACCAACGATCCAATGGCGATCTTCCTCACCATTGCCCTGGTTGAAATCATCGCCAAGGGTCAGGGATTGGCCGGCATCGACAGCGGCTTTCTGCTGCTTTTCATCGAGCAAATGGGGCTTGGCGTGATTTTCGGCCTGCTCGGCGGCGTCATGATCGCCACCGTCGTCAATCGGTTCGCCGCCGACCGCGGACTGGCTCCAATCTTCGTGCTCGCACTGGCGCTGCTGGTCTTCTCTTTCACCGGTACAATTGGCGGCAGCGGTTTTCTGGCGGTCTATGTGGCTGGCATCGTTGCCGGCAACCGCCGGATTTTCGCCAAGGAAACCATCCGCCGTTTCCATGAGGGGCTGACCTGGCTTGCACAGATCATCATGTTCCTGATGCTCGGCCTGCTCGCCACCCCGTCGCAATTTCCGGCGATCGCCATTCCGGCCGTGCTGCTCGCGCTTTTCCTCATCTTCGTCGCCCGCCCGCTTGCCGTCTGGCTGAGCCTCATGCCCTTCAATTATACCCAGCAGGAAACCTCCTTCGTGGCATGGGTGGGCCTGCGCGGCGCCGTCTCCATCCTGCTCGCCATCATGCCCATTCTCGGCGGGCTGGACGATGCGCAGATTTATTTCAACGCCGCCTTCATCATCGTGCTGGTGTCACTCCTCGTGCAAGGCTGGACCATCAAGCCCGTGGCGACACGGCTCGGACTGATCGTGCCGCCGCGCATGGGCGAGGTGGATAAGCTGGAGGTCGATCTTCCCGGCACGGCCAATCATGAACTGATCTCCTACCGGGTCGCGAAGGGCAGCGCCATCATGCAGGGCGAGCGCATTCCACGCTGGGCCATGCCTTCGCTGGTGGTGCGCGACGGCAAGTCGATCCGCTATCAATATGCCGGGCGGCTGCGGGAGAACGATCTCGTCTACCTCTTCATCGCACCGGGCTATTCTCGCCTGATCGATCGGCTGTTCGCCAGCGCCCTGCCGGTTGCCGATGACGACGCCGAGTTCTTCGGCACCTTCGCGATCTCGCCCGCCCGCCCGGCGAAGGAACTGGACGCGGCCTATGGTCCCGGTTTGCTATCGGCCGCCGAACAGACGATGAGCGTTGCAGAATTGATCGAAGCACGCCTTGCCGGCAAGGCTGCTTACGCCGACCGCGTGCGCCTCGGCTCCATCGTTCTGATCGTTCGCACACTGGACGAACACGAGGCGATAACCGGGGTGGGCATCTCCCTCGAACCGGTAGAACCGGCCACCAGCCTGCCGATCTTCATCAGCTTTTCGGAAATCCTCAACCGTGTGCGCCATTATCTCGCAGAGAAGCGCCAGCCGCGCCCCGCCGGCTTGGAAGAAAGCACCCCGGCACCTGCCAATACAGTGAGAGAAAATGAGACCTGACCCGCTTGCGTCGGCATTCAGGCATAGTATGGTCCGTGCCGAACTCGCAACAAATCAGGATCGACCTATGCCCGCTTTCAAGACCCTCGACGACCTCAACGACATTGCCGGAAAGCGCGTTCTCGTCCGCGTTGATCTCAACGTGCCGGTCGCGGATGGCAAGGTGACGGACGCAACCCGCATCGAACGTGTTGCGCCGACCATTCTGGAGCTGTCGTCCAAGGGTGCGAAAGTCATCCTGCTCGCTCATTTCGGCCGTCCGAAGGGCGAACCGGTCGCCGATATGTCGCTCTCCCAGATCGTGCCCGCCGTCGAGGAAGTGCTGGATCACGCCGTTTCCTTCGCGACCGACTGCATCGGCGTACCGGCGGCGGACGCCGTCGCGAAACTGAACGACGGCGATATCCTGCTTCTGGAAAACACCCGCTTCCACAAGGGCGAAGAAAAGAACGATCCCACCTTCGTCGAGGCGCTGGCGGCCAACGGCGATGTCTATGTGAACGACGCTTTCTCCGCCGCCCACCGCGCCCACGCCTCCACCGAAGGACTTGCGCGCCACCTGCCCGCTTATGCCGGACGCACCATGCAGGCCGAGCTAGAGGCGCTGGAAAAGGGTCTTGGCCAGCCGGTCCGTCCGGTGGTCGCCATCGTCGGCGGCGCCAAGGTTTCGAGCAAGATCGATCTCTTGATGAACCTCGTCAAGAAAGTCGACGCCCTCGTCATCGGCGGCGGCATGGCCAACACCTTCCTCGCCGCACGCGGCACAAATGTTGGCAAATCGCTCTGCGAGCATGATCTGGCCGAGACCGCAAAGCAGATCATGATCGAGGCGGCGACATCCGGCTGCGCCATCGTGCTGCCGGAAGATGGCGTGGTGGCTCGCGAATTCAAGGCTGGTGCGGCCAATGAAACCGTCGATATCAACACCATTCCCGCCGATGCCATGGTTCTCGATGTCGGCCCGAAATCGGTTGAAAGCATCAAGGCCTGGATTTCCCGTGCGGAAACGCTGGTCTGGAACGGCCCGCTCGGCGCCTTTGAAATCGAGCCCTTTGATGCAGCGACTGTGGCTGCGGCAAAACATGCCGCCGAATGCACGAAGGCCGGCAAGCTCGTCTCCGTTGCAGGCGGTGGTGATACCGTCGCGGCGCTCAACCATGCCGGTGTTTCGGACGATTTCTCCTATGTATCCACGGCCGGCGGCGCCTTCCTCGAATGGATGGAAGGCAAGGAATTGCCGGGCGTTGCCATCCTCTCCGCCGCCAAGTAAACTTATCTAACTTGCCTGACACAAGGCCGGACAAGCCATGCTTGTCCGGCCTTGTTTTTTGGTAAGTGCACGCGGGAGGAAAAGTTTCAAACGATTGAAATGATTTCAATCGTTTCAATGAGTTAGCGTGCCATTTCCCTGCCCTGGAACTTCTGTTATCGGAAATTTATTGTGCCTTGGGAGAATAGCAAATGACCGAACGTCTCGAAGACATCGCAATCAAAATGGTCGCCGACGGCAAGGGCCTGCTCGCCGCCGACGAATCCACGGGAACGATCAAAAAGCGTTTCGACAGCATCAATCTGGAGTCGACCGAGACCGCCCGCCGCGATTATCGCGAAATGCTGTTCCGTTCCGACGACGCCATGAAGAAATACATCTCCGGCGTCATCCTCTATGAAGAGACCCTGTTCCAAAAGGCCGCCGACGGCACGCCTTTCGTGGATATCATCAAGGCGGCCGGCAGCCTGCCGGGCATCAAGGTGGATATTGGCGCCAAGCCTATGGCTTTCCACCCGCATGAATTCATCACCGAAGGCCTCGACGGTCTTTACGAGCGCCTGCGTAAATATCATGAAGCCGGTGCCCGCTTCGCCAAGTGGCGCGGCGTGATCACTATCGGTGAACAGCGTCCGAGCTGGGGCTCTATCAAGGCAAACTCGCAGTCGCTCGCCCGTTACGCCGCGCTCTGCCAGCAGGCGGACATCGTGCCAATCGTCGAGCCGGAAGTGCTGATGGACGGCGAGCCCGGCACGCATGACATCGACCGCTGTGCGGAAGTTACGCAATGGGTTTTGCAGACCGTGTTTGCGGATCTGTTCGACGCCCGCGTGAACCTTGAAGGCATGATCCTCAAGCCGAACATGATCATCGACGGCAAGAAGGCCCGCAAGGCTTCCGTCGAGGAAGTGGCGGAAAAGACCGTGAAGGTTCTGAAGGCCACCGTGCCTTCCGCCGTTCCGGGCATCGCCTTCCTCTCCGGCGGTCAGTCCTCCGAAGAGGCGACGGCGCATCTCTCCGCCATGAATGCCGGCTACGACCTGCCCTGGTCGCTGACCTATTCCTACGGCCGCGCGCTTCAGGATACGGCCCTCAAGACCTGGGGCGGCAAGCAGGAAAACGTCGCCGCCGGCCAGCGCGCCTTCACGCACCGCGCCGCGATGAACAGCCTCGCCGCCAAGGGCAACTGGAAACAGGAACTCGAAAAGGCCGCCTGAGGCTGACAGAGAACACCAGATAAACAACAGCCGCCCCAACGGGCGGCTGTTGCGTTTGATAAAGCAAGATCATCCGTACTCCGTCACACGGACCCAATCGTCTTTCATTTTACCTGACTGATAATTCTCAACCGTTTTGATTGTGCATCGCTACCTGCGTGGAAGCATGTCCACCATGGGCAGCCTTATCCGCTGAAGCCGTGCGACCTGACGACTTTATGACCGTCATTGCCGCAATAGACAGCGGATGCGCTCCCCGGCTTCTCCAGCGCATAGCGCCAGACAATCCGGATCGCCCGGCACCATAAGCGCTTTCGTCTCGACGGGCTCTCGAAAAGCCCCGGAAATTGCTGCGTACTCGTTACCTCACAGATGAATTTCAATCAATTACAATACGATCCACTATGTGGACCTGTAAACATGCAATGAAAACCACGCAATACTGCATTTATACAGTTGATTTTGGCAATTTTCCTGTGTATCCCGAATGCACAGTTATTTAACGGTCCATATTGTGGAGGCAATATACCGCTAGTTTCAGGCTTTTGGAGGGGTCTCGCCGGTCTGGCAATGACAGATATATCCTGATGCGCAGGCCACGATTACGGCCTCGGCGTGGGTAAAATTCTCTTTGTCTGCCGCAGTCCGTTGCGAAGGTTGTTCTGTGGGAGAGGAGGCCCCGATAACCATGACCGCAAACGCGAATGACGACGTATTTGTACTCGATGGAGAGCTTTTGCATACCGGCCCGGTAACAGGCTCGTGGTTCATGCGACCCATTGAGGCCGTGGCGGCAGTGCTGCTGGCGGTGATGATCGGCCTGCTTCTGCTGGGCGTGGCGTCGCGTTATGCCCTGCATTTGCCAATCGTCTGGATCGATGAAACGGCGTCGTTGAGCTTCCTGTGGTTTGCCATGCTGGGTGCGGCAATTGCCATCGACCGCAGCGAACATCTGCGCCTGACGCTGTTTCTCAACATGTTTCCGCAGCGCATTCTGGGCTATGTCAATTCGCTCGCCCTCGTGCTGGTGGCGACATTTCTTGCGGCCATTATCAAGCCGGCGATAGAATATGCCATTGAGGAATGGGTCGTTACCTCGGCGGCGCTGAATATTCCAATGTCCTACCGCGCCGCGGCATTGCCGGTTGGCTGCTGTCTTATGCTGCTGCTGGTTCTCAACAACCTCTTCCGCAGGGAAAATCTGCGGGACATCGTCGCAGCCATTGTCACCGTCGCGGTCGCCTCCGGCCTGCTCTATCTGGCATCGCCGACGCTCGAAACTTTCGGCAATTTCAATCTGGCGATCTTCCTCGGCCTGTTCGTGGCGTTGTTTCTCGTGCTGGGCGTACCGATCGCCTTCTGTTTCGGCCTTGGAACCCTCGCCTACCTGACCTTTACCACCTGGGTTCCGACCATCGTGATGATCGGGCGCATCGACGAAGGCATGTCGGGCATCATCCTATTGTCGGTTCCTGTTTTTGTGCTGCTGGGCTGCGTGCTCGACGCCACCGGCATGGGCAAGGCGATTGTGGAGCTGCTATCCTCGATGTTCGGCCACATTCGCGCGGGCATGTCCTATGTGCTGCTTGGCTCGCTGTTTCTGGTCTCGGGCATTTCCGGCTCCAAGGTTTCGGATATGGCGACGGTTGCACCGGCGTTGTTTCCCGAAATGAAGCGTCGCGGTCACAAACCCAAGGAAATGATTGCGCTTCTGGCCACCGGCGCCGCCATGGCCGATACGGTTCCGCCCTCCATCGTGCTGATCGTTCTCGGTTCGGCCGCTGGCGTGTCGATTGCAGGCCTCTTCACCTCCGGCTTCATGATCGCCATGGTGCTGCTTCTGGTGCTGGCCGTTCTGGCCCGCTGGAAGGCGCGCCATGAAAACATGGAAGGCGCAAAACGCACCCCATGGCCACTGGTGGGCAAGGCGGCCCTGATTGCCGCCCCGGCGCTGGTTTTGCCCTTCCTCATCCGCAGTCTGGTCGGCGGCGGCGTGGCGACTGCAACCGAGGTTTCCACCATTGCCGTACTCTATGCCTTGATCATCGGCGCGGTGCTTTACGGCGGCATCAGCTTCAAGAAGCTCTATTCGATGCTGGTGGAGACGGCAGCCCTCTCCGGCGCGATCCTGCTGATCCTCGGCTGCGCCTCGGCGATGGCCTGGGGGCTGACGCAGAGCGGCTTTGCCTTCCAGCTGACCGCGATGATCACCGATCTGCCGGGCGGCTGGATGACCTATATGGTCGTGTCGATCCTGATTTTCATGATCCTCGGTTGCGTGCTGGAAGGCCTGCCGGCAATCGTATTGCTTGCACCGATCATGTTCCCCATCGCCCGCACACTCGGCATCAACGACATCCATTATTCGATGGTCGTGGTGGTCGCCATGAATATCGGCCTGATGGCGCCGCCCATCGGCATCGGTTTCTATATCGCCTGCAAGATTGGCAACGTCTCGCCTGATGAGGCCATGGGCGCCATCTGGCCCTATCTTGCAGCCATGGTCATCGGTCTGCTGCTGATTGCAGCAATTCCGGGCTTCTCGACAATTCTGCTCTGAGACCGTGGCGGGTCCATCCGCCACGCCGATGAATGACATATGCTTTTATTTTGGGAGGAGAAAGCAATGAATATCAACAGACGTACCGTGTTGGCCGGCGCCGGTTCCGCCGTTCTTGCCACCGCTTTTGTGTCGCGCGCCCGCGCTGCGCAATTCAATTATAAATATGCCAACAACCTGCCTGCCGCGCACCCCATGAACATCCGCGCCAAGGAGGCGGCTGACCGTATCGCCAAGGAAACCGACGGCCAGGTGAATATCAACATCTTCCCCAGCAGCCAGTTGGGCGCTGATACCGATGTGTTGAGCCAGGTACGTTCGGGCGGTGTTGAATTCTTTACGCTTTCGCCACTGATCCTCTCGACGCTGGTGCCGAATGCATCCATCAGCGGCATCGGCTTCGCCTTCCCGAACTACGATTCGGTATGGGCGGCCATGGATGGCGATCTCGGCAAATATGTGCGCGGCGAAATCGCCAAGCAGAACCTCGTTGCCATGGACACGATCTGGGATAACGGTTTCCGCCAGATCACCAGCGCTTCGAAGCCCATCGCCACGCCGGCCGATCTCGAAAGCTTCAAGATTCGCGTGCCGGTCAGCCCGCTCTGGACCTCGATGTTCAAGGCGTTCAAATCTGCCCCTGCCTCGATCAATTTCGCTGAAGTCTACACCGCCTTGCAGACCGGCGTTGTCGATGGCCAGGAAAACCCGCTGGCGATCATTTCCACCGCCAAGCTGTTCGAAGTGCAGAAATTCTGCTCGGTCACGAACCATATGTGGGACGGCTTCTGGTTCCTGGCAAACAAGCGCGCCTGGGAGCGCCTGCCGGATGACCTGCGCGCCATCGTTGCCAAAAACCTCAATCAGGCCGGCAAGGACGAGCGGGCCGATGTGGCGAAACTCAACGCCTCGGTGAAGGAAGACCTGATTGCCAAGGGCATGACCTTCAACGACACGGACGCCTCACTCTTCCGTGCAACCCTCAAGGAAGCCGGTTTCTATTCCGAATGGAAGGGCAAATATGGCGATGAAGCCTGGGCCATTCTCGAAAAGGCCGTTGGCGCCAGCCTGACCTGATCGGTCCGCTGAATAACTGGCCCCGCGTCAGGCGGGGCCGACCCGACTATTTCTGACGATTGTAATGGAGACTGTTTTGACAGGTCGCCTGACGGGAAAACGCGCCATTGTTTTTGGCGCAGGATCATCTGGTCCGGGTTTCGGCAATGGCAAGGCCGCGGCCATGCAATTTGCCCGCGAAGGCGCGCGTGTGGCCTGTGTCGACCTCTCCGTTGACGCGGCCGAGGAAACCGCACAGATCATTCGAGGCGAAGGTTTCGAGGCGATTGCGATTGCTGCCGATGTGACGAAACTCGATTCCGTATCGGCCACGGTTGCTCGGACCTGCGAGGTCTTCGGCGGCATCGATATCCTGCACAATAATGTCGGCGTGACCCATATGGGCGGCCCGGTCGAGCTGGATGAGGAACGCTTTCGAGCCTCGGTCGATCTCAATATCGGCTCCGTTTATCGCACCGCCAAGGCCGTACTGCCGGTAATGCTGGCGCAAGGCGGCGGGGCCATCGTCAACATCTCCTCGCTCGCCTCCATTCGCTGGACCGGCTATCCCTATTTTGCCTATTACGCCATGAAAGCCGCCGTAAACCAGGCGACCGTGGCGCTGGCCATGCAATATGCCCGCCAAGGCATTCGCGCCAATTGCGTTCTGCCCGGAATGATCGATACGCCGCTGATCTACAAGCAGATCAGCAATCAATATGCCTCCGTCGAAGATATGGTGGCGGCGCGCAATGCCGCGGTCCCGGTCGGACGCATGGGCGATGCCTTCGATATCGCCCGCGCGGCAGTCTTTCTGGCATCCGATGAAGCCAAGTTCATCACCGGCGTCTGCCTGCCGGTCGATGGCGGGCAAAGCTGTGCGGTGGGAGCGTTCTCCTGATATGGCCACGATGATTCCCACAGAAAGCGACCTGACAGGCGCGCGCGCGGTAGACCGGGCGCTGGGACTTCTATCGATGGTGGGGCGTCATGCCGAACGCGGTGTGGCGCTTTCGGTCATCGTTACCGAAAGCGGGCTGAACAAGCCCACGGCCCGCCGCCTGCTGCTGGCGCTGATCCGCGCAGGCCTGGTGGAGCAGGATGAGGAAACGCGGCGTTATTATCTGGGCGAGGAAGCCTATGTGCTGGGCAGCCTGTCATCGCGCCGTTTCGGCTTGCTGCAGATGGCCCAGGACAGTCTGACGCGCATTTCCCGCCGCACTGAGGATTCGAGCTTCCTTTCCGTGCGCCGCGACACGTTTGCACTGTGCCTTTATCGCGAAGAAGGCACCTGGCCGGTGCGCACCCACGCGCTTCAGGCCGGTTTCGAGCACCCCTTGGGCATAGGCGCGGGATCGCTCGCCATGCTGGCGGCGCTGCCCGACGCCGAGGTGGAAAGCGTCATTGCCGCCAATAGCGGGCTGATCGCCGCGAACTATCCCGGCATCACGCTTGACGGACTTCGCCGCGACGTCGAATTGACGAGAACCAATGGTTATTCGCTCAATCCGGGTCTGATCCTCTCGAATTCCTGGGGTATCGGCGTTGCCATCCGAACCCCGGATGGCGCGGTGGCGGGGGCGTTGAGCATTGCCGCCGTCGACAGCCGCATGCGGCCGGAGCGTCAGCCGGAACTGGCGGCAGTGCTGCGCGAGGAAGTAACCCGCATCGAGACACGCATTGCGGAAATGATGGCCAGCCGCGCCCGCACACGCGGCGAAGGCGACGCGAAACGGCAAACAAGGAGAACGAGCAAATGAGCAAAGCACAGATCGTCGGCTGGGCGCACTCGCCTTTCGGCAAATCGGCCCTTGAAAATACCGAGCAACTGATGGCTTCGGTCGTGGCGCCGGCCATAGACCATGCCGGCGTCGATGTCGGCGATATAGACGGCATTTTCGTCGGCGTGATGAATAACGGTTTCTCGAAGCAGGATTTTCAAGGCGCGCTGGTGGCCATGGGCGATGAGCGCCTCGCCTATACGCCCGCCGTGCGTTTCGAGAACGCCTGCTCGACGGGATCGGCCGCCCTTTACAGCGCCATGGATTTCATCGAGGCGGGACGCGGGCGCATCGCGCTCGTTGTCGGCGCCGAAAAAATGACGGCGCTGCCAACCGCCGAGGTGGGTGAAATCCTTCTATCCGCCTGCTACCGTGCTGAGGAAGCCGATATTTCCGGCGGCTTTGCCGGCCAGTTCGGACGTATCGCTGAGGCCTATTTCCAGCGCTATGGTAATCGTTCCGAAGAACTGGCGATGATCGCCGCCAAGAACCATGCCAATGGCGCGGTCAATCCCTATGCCCATATGCGCAAGGATTTCGGCTTCGATTTCTGCAACACGGTATCGGATAAGAACCCCTATGTCGCAGGCCCCCTGCGCCGCACCGACTGCTCGCTGATCTCCGACGGCGCTGCCGCCATCATTCTGGCCGATGAGGAAACCGCAGCGACACTCAACCGCGCCATCGGTTTCAGGGGCCGCAAGCATGTCAATGACATTCTGGCGCTGAGCCGCCGCGATCCGCTGGCCTTCGAGGGCGCACGCCGCGCCTGGGCAGGTTCGCTGGAACTCGCCGGGGCGACGCTCAACGACCTCTCCTTCGTCGAAACCCATGATTGTTTCACCATTGCCGAACTCATCGAATATGAGGCGATGGGGCTGGCGAAGCCCGGCGAAGGCCATCGGGTGGTGCGCGAAGGCACAGCCCTGAAAACCGGGCGTCTGCCGATCAACCCCTCCGGCGGGCTGAAATCCAAGGGGCATCCGGTCGGGGCGACCGGCGTTTCCATGCATGTCATGGCGGCGATGCAATTGATGGGCGAAGCGGGCGACATGCAGATCCCCGGCGCCTCGCTCGCCGGTGTTTTCAACATGGGAGGAACTGCGGTTGCCAACTATGTATCGATCATGGAGCGCGTGAAATGACGATACATCCTCCGGGCGGGGTTGCGCCTTCGACCACGCGGGTCATGAACCTCTCGCATTTCCTGACCCAGGCTGCGCGCCGCAACCCTGCCGACATCGGCTTCGTATGGGGTGACAAGAGCTGGACATGGGCTGAAATGGACGCCCGCGTCGATGCGATGGCGATGGCGCTGGTGATCGAATTCGGCGTCAGGAAAGGCGACCGCATTCTGGTGCAGTCTTCCAACAACAACCAGATGTTCGAATCCATGTTCGCCTGCTTTCGCGTGGGCGCGGTGTGGGTGCCGACCAATTATCGCCAGTCGCCCGACGAGGTCGCCTATCTGGCGAAAGCCAGCGGCGCACGCGGCATGATCTGCGCCAGCGCTTTTCCCGAGCATGCAAGGGCCAGCCGTGAGACGACCGCGATCGATTTCACCATCGCCATTGGCACGGCCGAATTCGGCGAGGACTACGATACTATCGTGGCCCGTCATCTGGGCCAGAAAGTTAAAAGCGAGGCGGTGGATCGGGACGATCCCTGCTGGTTTTTCTTCACCTCCGGCACGACGGGCCGGCCCAAGGCTGCGGTGCTGACCCATGGCCAGATGGCCTTTGTCATCACCAACCATCTCTGCGATCTGATGCCCGGCACCGGACCGGGCGACGCTTCCATCGTCGTTGCGCCGCTTTCGCACGGCGCGGGCATTCACCAGCTGGTGCAGGTGGCGCATGGGGCAAAAACGGTGCTTCCGGCCGCGGAAAAGCTCGATGTGCCCGCGGTGTGGGCGCTGATCGAGAAATGGCGCGTCACCAATGCCTTCACCGTGCCGACCATTCTGAAAATGCTGATCGAAGACCCTTCCGTGGATCGTTTCGATCATTCCTCGCTGCGCTACGTTATCTATGCCGGCGCGCCCATGTATCGTGCCGATCAGAAACGGGCGCTCGCCAAGCTCGGCCCGGTGCTGGTGCAATATTTCGGCCTCGGCGAAGTGACCGGCAACATCACCGTGCTGCCGCCTTCCTTCCACACCGCCGAGGACGGCCCTGAGGCGCGGATCGGCACCTGCGGTTTTGATCGCACCGGCATGGAAGTGCAAATCCAGAACGATGCGGGCGAGGAGCTTCAGGCCGGTGAAACCGGCGAAATCTGCGTGATCGGTCCCGCTGTTTTCGCGGGTTATTACGATAATCCCGACGCCAATGCCAAAGCGTTCCGCAACGGCTGGTTCCGCACCGGCGATCTTGGCCACCGCGATGAGAACGGTTTCGTATACATCACCGGCCGCGCCTCCGACATGTATATTTCCGGCGGCTCGAACATCTATCCGCGTGAGATCGAGGAGAAAATCCTCATGCACCCGGATATCAGCGAAACAGCGGTTCTGGGCGTGCCGGATGCGGTGTGGGGCGAGGTCGGCGTCGCCGTCTGCGTGGCGCGGGAGGGCGCGGATATCGCCGGCATCGACCTGAAAGCCTATCTCGACGGCAAGATGGCCCGTTACAAGCTGCCGAAAGCCATTGTGTTCTGGGATGCCATGCCAAAATCCGCCTATGGCAAGATCACCAAGAAGATGATCCGCGAGGAGCTGGAAAAGCGCGGCCAGATGCCGGTTTTCGAGGAAAAACTGACCGGCTGAAGGCCGCAACGCATAACCGGGAGGAGACGGTATGACACAGCAGACGAGAGAGATGAAAGGCGCTGTCGCCATCACCGGCGGCGCATCGGGTATCGGCTTTTCCACGGCGCAGCTGTTGATGGCGCGCGGCTGGCAGCCATGGCTACTGGATCTCAAGCGTGAGGCGCTGGATGCCGCTTGCGGAAAACTCGGCATCGATGCCTCGCGCGGCATCGTCTGCAACGTGGCGGATGAGACGTCTATAGAGGAAGCTTTCACCGCCTTGACGGCAGGCGGCGCGGATCATGCCGTTGATCTGGTGGCCGTCGTCAACAGCGCCGGCATCGGCATCGACAAGCTTTCGGTCGATACCAGCGTGGAAGAATTCCGTCGTATCGTTGACGTTAATCTCGTCGGCAGCTTCGCCGTGGCCCGCACCGCCGCGCGTTACTGGCTGGACCGCGCAATTTCCGGTTCGATCGTCAATATCAGCTCGGTCTCCGGCATGTGCGGCAATCGCGGCCGCAGCGCTTATGGCGCTTCAAAAGGCGGCGTCAATCTTCTGACGATGGTTATGGCGAACGAGCTGGGGCAATCAGGCATTCGCGTCAACGCGATTGCGCCCGGCCCTGTCGATACCCCCCTGACCCAGGCGGTTCATACGGAGAATGTTCGCAGCCAGTGGCACAGCCGCGTTCCCATGCACCGCTATGGCAGGACGGACGAGATTGCCTCTGCCGTGGCTTTCCTTGTGTCGGACGACGCGAGCTACATCAACGGACAGGTGCTGGCCGTGGATGGTGGCTTCATTACCGCAGGGCTTGCAGTATGACGACAATGCCCCCGGAGGGGCTTCCGCGCAGTATCGTCCATCCGGGGCCGGCAACACCCGAACGTTTCCGCGTCGTCGTCTGCCACGCCCATCCGGTCAGGCTGAATGCCAGACCCGGTGTCTGCGTCAACGAGGCGATCGCAGAAGCCTTTGTCGAACAGGGTTTCGATGGCGGTTATGTCAGACTGAAAAATGTGCCGATGAAGCGGTTGCACTATGTCATGCCCGCGGCCGCCCCCGATGAGGCCCATGCCGCTTGGTATAGCGAGACATTCTCCATGCCGGGAGGCACGATCATCGATGCCGGCCTGCATATGGGGCGACGCGACGGTCAGCCGTTCCTGCACTGCCATGGTTCGTGGAAAAGCGCCGAAGGCGTTCTATCCATGGGGCACTTGCTGCCTTTGGAGTCCGAATTTGCCGGGAAAACACCGCTTGAGGCGCTGGCGCTGGATGGCGCGATCCTGGACGTGCAGAAGGATGAGGAAACCAACTTCCCCCTCTTCACGCCCATCCCGCAACCGCGCAACCGGAAAGATGCAGGGCTCCGGGCGCTGTTGTGCACCGTGCGGCCCAATACCGATATCTGCACAGCGCTTGAAGCCGCCTGCAAACAATTCGACCTGCGGGAGGCCGAGATCAATGGTATCGGCAGCCTGATTGGTGCGGATTATGAAGACGGAACAAGTCTCACCGCCTATGCCAGCGAAATCCTCATCCGCAATGGCCGCATCCACCCCTCCGCCACGGGTGGCGAACGGGCAATGCTGGATATTGCGATGGTCGATCTTACCACGCAGATCAGCGGCGGGCGGCTGGTGCGCGGCAAGAACCCGGTCTGCGTCACTTTCGAACTGCTTCTAACCGAAACACAGGGGGCGGCCGCATGAGTTGCGCCGTGCAACTCCACCGCCCGCCTTACCGTACCTCACGCCGCCTGCGGTTTCTCCACAGGCAACCATTCTTCCAGCGTCACCTCGAAGGTCATGCATACGGGATTGGCGCCGGCGATGAAGGGACCGCCGTAAACCGCGCCATCGGTATCGGCAACAACGCCTGTCAGCGCGGCGCGCAGGGAGCCATCGGGCTGGGCGCGTACCTCACCGGCAATCGAAACGATTTCAACGGCAGGACCGTTTATCTGCAAAAACGCGCCGCTGCGGGTGGCGAGGCACGCATCCACCAAACTGCCCAGCGCGCCGCGCACGAAGGCGTTGCGGAAACCTTCGGCCAGACACAGTTTCTCCACGCCGAGCACGAGATCTTCATTGGGTGCGATGCGGGCATAGGCCACACGGCCCATGGAGCCGGATTCGACAGTGTTATGCGTGTTCATCGGCGTGCTCCGTGCGGTTCCTGGGTTGTAGAAGGGGAATATTGGTTTCGGGATCGAAGGCCTGCTGCAGCACGAAACTGTCGAGCGAAGTCACAAGTGCGGAAATGCCGCCTTCTCCGACGATACAGGATTCCGTCAGCAAATGGCCGCCTTTGACCACACCCGCCGCAGTCCGCATGGCGGCATGACAATGCACGATCGGCTCGCCCTTCATGCTCCGCCCCAGCGTGGCATTGCCGAAAACCAGCCAGGCCGCCCCCGCGTCGATGGGTTTCGTATAGGCGATGACCGCCCTGCCGGAAGGATCGGGTGGGGCCACGCAATAGGACAGGATGTCGAAATAACCGCCAAGAATGGTCAAAGAGGCATTTTCGATGCCGTTTGCGGCCAAAGACCGCACGATGCCATCGTAAAGGCTGCACCCCGGCGCGATGACCAGCCGCATATGGCGCGCAGACGGCGAGCGCAGGCTGTTGATGCGCACCGGCGAAGAAGTACCGGGATGTATCAGCGTTCTCGGCCTTGGAAAATGCTGTTGCCGTGTGGGTGCCATGCCTGCTCCTCCCTGCTGCCTGTACCTTGCAGTACGGTACTCAAAGACCAGCCAAAGGTGCTTTCGAATGGCGGCGCCAAAATGCCCTTCGGAAAACACTTCTTTCGCGAGCGACCCCACGGACGGCAGATTTTTTTGCGATATATTTCAGGGAGACCGGCATGACGAAGCCGCTGGACAGAATTGACCGCAAAATATTGCGGGCCCTGCTGGAGAACGGCAGGCTGAGCAATACGGAGCTATCGGAAAAGGTGGGGCTGTCGCCCAGCCCTTGCTGGCAGCGCGTCAAGCGGCTGGAAGACGAAGGGGTCATTCGCGGCTATACCGCCATTCTCGATCAGGCCCATCTGGGGCTGACCGAAACGGTGATCATCGAGGTCATGCTGGAACGTCACGACGATGAGGTTCTGGAACGTTTCGGTGAAGCCATGGCCGCTCTTCCCGAAGTCTTGGAAGCCTATCTGACAACCGGCGAATATGATTATCTCATCAAGATGGCGGTGGCGGGAACCGCGGGCTACGAGCAGTTTCTGCGCCGCAAGCTTTACAAGATCGAGGGTGTGCGCCACTCCCGCTCCTGTTTCGCGCTTAAATGCCTCAAGCACACATTGTCAGTCGTCCCCGATTCCGGGCCTCCGTCTGCCTGAACGGGTCTGGACAGATACGGGAATGGCGCGGTGGAGAGATTTTCGCACTTTGCCAGCCTTTGAAACCATTCCGACAGCGGCTTTTGCGTTACGGACGCAAAAGCAGTGTCGCTGACCAGATGACAAAGGCGGCAACCGCGATCTTCCAGCAATCGCCTCTTTTTTTCAGGCCGGGCAGACCGAGCGGCCGGATGATCTGGACCACCATGGCCAGCAGTAAAAAAAGGCCGATCGCCTTCGTCATTTATTGAGCCTTTTCTTTATTTCTGCATCGTCACAGGCTGGACATTTTTACCGTTCACCAGAAGAGTGCAACTCATTCGGGTAACGCCCGTCCTATGACCTGTCCGACCGTCCGTCCGAACGCATGAGAGTGTTTTCATGAGCAGAAATCTTCTACCCGTATTCGCTCTTTTATCCAGCACTCTGTTTCTTTTTCTCGGCAATGGCCTTCAGGGCCTCGTGCTGCCGGTGCGTGGTTCAGCGGAAGGTTATTCCAATGAAATTCTTGGCTTTCTAGGCACCTCCTGGGCGGCGGGGTTCGTCGTTGGCTGCTTTGTCGCGCCCGCCATCGTGCGCCGCGCTGGCCATGTACGGGCATTCGGGTCCTTCGTGGCGCTGGTGTGCCTGACGGTGCTGATGACCGGCCTTATCATCGACGACACCTCATGGATCGCGCTGCGCGCGCTGACCGGTTTCTGCACGGCCGGAACCTCGATGATCATCGAAAGCTGGCTGAACGAGCGCGCCACCAATGAAAGTCGTGGCATGATCTTCTCGCTTTATATCGCCATCACGCTGCTCGGTGTCGTGGCGGGGCAGATGATCGTGCCGATGGGCGATATCAGCAATACCTCGCTGTTCATGATCTGCGGCATCATTTATTGCATCGCCATTCTGCCGGCCACGCTTTCGAAAGCGGCGAGCCCACAGCCGTTGCAGAAGGTGAAGCTGGACCTGCCGGCCCTTTACCGCAACTCACCGGTCTCTTTCGTCGGCATCCTGATGATCGGCATTGCCAACGGCGCTTACGGTACGCTCGGCGCCGTCTTCGGTGCGCGGGCAGGGCTGGATCCGACCATGATCGCGATCATGGTGTCCGTCACGATTTTCGTGGGTGCGCTGGCGCAATTTCCCGCAGGCCGGCTTTCAGACCGGATAGACCGCCGCTACGTGCTGGCCGGGCTGGCCGGGGTTGGCGCTGTCGCGGGCCTGGCCGTCGCGGCCGTGCAGCCGCATGATGTCTATGTGCTCATCCCCATGATCGCCATTTACGGTGCCGCCGCCAACGCGCTTTATCCCATCGCCGTGGCCCATGCCAACGACTTCGCCGCATCGGAAGACTTCGTCAAGGTTTCCGGTGGCCTGCTTCTGCTTTACGGCATCGGCACCATCATCGGCCCGACGTTCGGCGGCGCGATCATGACCTATTCCGGCCCCTATGCGCTGTTCCTGGTGACGGCTGTGGCGCATCTGCTCATCACCGCCTACGCCATCATCAGAAGCCGCCGGCGCGCTGCGCTTTCAACCGAGGAAAAAGACAATTTCTCGACGATGATGCCAACAACACCCTCACCGCTCGTGACGCCGGAAAGTATTGCGCTTGACCCGCGCGCGCCGCAATATCCAGACGACGATGGCGATTATGTGGAAAAAGGAGCAGGTATATGAGCCTCTTTGACGATGACCGTCCTCAAAAACCGGCAGCGCATGAGATTGGCGGCGATCTCAGCCTTCTTTCGGTGGACGAGTTGAGCAGCCGTATCGATCTTCTGCAAGCCGAAATCATCCGACTCGAAGAGGAGAGGACACGGAAATCCGCCGGAAGACAGGCAGCGGAAAATCTCTTCCGATCCTGATGCGCGCTTCAGAATAGACACGCGACTGCACTTCCGCCACCGTAAGATAAGGCTCCGCCAGTATCCGAACATGAATATTACGGGGCAGTCTTTCGTTTACCATTAACCAAAAATTAAGCTTTCTGAGAGATTACTATACATGTCCAGTTCTTCTGGACCTCAGGCATCTTCTCCATACGGCGAATTGGTCTGATTTTTCTCCCTGTTTTACCTTGAGAGCCGCTTTCGCGGCTCTTTTTTTGCCCGTCGCCGCAATTCGTAAAACTGTGGGTATTAACCCTTCTTTAATAATTGCCTTGCGCATTTCAGGTAAAGATACCATCCTGAAAACACTAAAGGCCGGAACAAAATATCCGGATCGTCGTTGCCTGACAGTGTGGTGCGTGAGCAGGGATTTAAAGAAATGTCGGAACAGGTTTTAAATACCATAAGCTTTGCGGGTCGCGCGGCTGCTTCCAACCAGTTCAAGGCCCTCTATACCGAAGGCATGACCTTGGTTGAGGAAACGGCGAGCTATCTCGATGGCGCTGGCCGCACAGCCTCCAAGGTTCTGCCGCGCATGGCGTCCGTGCTTTACGCGGCGGAGTCGATGCGCCTCACCACCCGCCTGATGCAGATGGCATCCTGGCTGCTGCTGCAGCGGGCCGTGAACAATGGCGAAATGACCCGTGATCAGGTTCTGAGCGAAAAGAACAAGGTGCGACTCGACAGCTTCAACGTCGACCGTAACGCGCCAGGCTGGAACGACCTGCCGGAATCCTTCCGCGATCTCATCGAGCGCTCGCTGCGTCTCCAGAACCGCATCGCCCTGCTCGACCGCGAAATCTATCGCCCGTCCGAAGCTGCCAAGGTGCCGGACAATGAAAACAGCGTGCAGGCGCAGCTCAACCTCCTGCGCACGGCTTTCTCGATCAACTGAGAAAAGACGACCCTTATCCGGACAATTTGAAAAGCAGGCTCACCGGCCTGCTTTTTTCTGTTGCGTGCTACGCGAGCGCCATCGCCGAAAAATGGCAACAAAAAGCCCGGCAAAACCGGGCTTTTTTTAAACGATCCGTCCGCAAGAGGATCAGAGGCCGAGGCCGCCGAAACGCTTGTTGAACTTGGAAACGCGGCCACCGCGGTCCATAAGCTGCTGGTTGCCGCCCGTCCATGCCGGATGGGACTTGGGGTCGATTTCAAGGTTCATGACAGCGCCTTCCGAACCCCAGGTGGAGCGGGTTTCGTATTCGGTGCCATCGGTCATGACCACCTTGATCGTGTGATAATCGGGATGGATATCAGCCTTCATGACAATCTTCCTGGTTAAGTGACGTGCGGTCCATTTGCCGCAATTGCGTCAACTGAGCCATTTCAATAAATGAAGCCATAGACCAGATGGGCTATGGCTTCCCAATTCGATGCGGAGCCTATACATGAAGGTCGCCCAGATAACAAGAGCCTGCTATCCCCTTGTGAAAGGAGATAGCCAAAGGGGCGAGAATTTTGCCGTACACCGGAAATTCACCCGTAAAAGGCCCAAAAACAGCAGGGAACGAGGAGCATAGAGAACGTGGCAGACATTGACGAGCAGAAAGCGGCGAAACAGAAAAGCCTGAAGCCGCTTCTTGGCCTGTTTCCCTATCTCCGGCGTTACCGCGGCCTGATGGCGGCCGCCCTTTTCGCTCTCGTGCTTTCTTCCGCCACGACACTCGCCCTGCCGCTTGCCGTTCGCCGTATCATCGATCACGGATTCCAGACGCCAGATGGCGGCATGATCAACAGCTATTTCGCCATGCTTCTGGCGATTGCCGTTGTCCTCGCTCTCGCCAGCGCCATGCGTTATTATTACGTCATGACCATCGGCGAAAGGGTCGTCGCCGATCTGCGCCGCGATGTCTTTGCCCACCTTACCACGCTGTCACAGCAGTTTTTCGACAGCAATCGATCCGGCGAACTGACCTCGCGGCTGACCGCCGATACCGTGCAGATTCGCTCGGCTTTTGGCTCGTCCGCCTCGGTGGCGCTGCGCAACATCATCATGTGCTGCGGTGCCGTGGCGATGATGATCTATACCAGCCCCGGCCTTTCCGGCCTTGCGCTGCTTGCCATTCCCTTCATTGTTTTTCCGCTGATCGCCTTCGGGCGCTCGGTTCGCGCCCGCTCCCGAACCACGCAGGACACATTGGCCAATTCCGCCGCCTATGCCTCCGAGACGATCGCGGCGAGCCGCACCGTGCAGTCCTTTAATGCCGAGGTGCTGGCAAATGCCCGTTATGGCGCTTCCGTGGAAGCCGCCTATCAGGGCGCGCGCGCCGCCATCGGCGCACGCTCCATCCTCACCGCCGTCGCCATCGCGCTCGTCTTCGGCAGCGTTGTCGGCATTCTCTGGTATGGCGCCCAAAGCGTCCTGTCGGGCACTATGACGGCCGGTACGCTCGGCCAGTTCGTGCTTTATTCGGTCATCGCGGCAAGCGGACTCGGTCAGCTCTCGGAAGTCTGGGGTGAACTGGCGCAGGCGGGTGGTGCTGCCGAACGGCTTTCCGAACTGCTGAACGAGCGCTCACCCGTCGCGGAACCCACCTCGCCCGTCGCCATGCCGCAACCGCCGCGCGGCGAAGCCGAATTCGAAAATGTCGATTTCGTCTACCCGCTCGCGGCAGGACGACCAATCGTTTCCGGCCTCTCCTTCAAGGTCAGCGCCGGCGAAACCGTCGCCATCGTCGGGCCTTCCGGCGCCGGCAAGAGCACGGTCTTTTCGCTGCTGATGCGCTTTTACGATCCGCAGCATGGCCGCATCACCGTCGATGGCGCGGATATTCGCGACGTCAGCCTTGCCGATCTACGCGCACGCCTATCCATCGTTCCTCAGGATGTAGCGATATTCGCCTCCTCCATCCACGACAACATTGCCTTCGGCCGGCCGGATGCGACACGCGAGGAGGTGCGCGCCGCCGCCATCGCCGCGCAGGCCGACAGCTTCATCGAACGTCTCGTCAACGGGTATGATACGCAGGTGGGCGAGCGCGGCGTGACGCTATCCGGCGGCCAGCGCCAGCGCATCGCCATTGCCCGCGCCATCCTGCGCAACGCCCCGATCCTGCTTCTCGACGAAGCCACCTCAGCGCTGGATGCGGAAAGCGAAACGCTGGTGCAGAAGGCCCTCGATGAGCTGATGAAAACCCGCACCACCATCGTCATCGCTCATCGTCTCGCCACCGTGCTGAAGGCCGACCGTATTCTGGTGATGGATGAAGGCCGCATCATCGAAGAAGGCACACATCAGAGCCTCATTCGCCAGGATGGCCTCTATGCGCGGCTTGCCCGACTGCAATTCCAGACCGGGCCGGACGAATTGAGCGCAAAAGCGTGAACTAGCCCAGTACCTTGCGTCCCGCAACGCGGCCTGAAAACAGGCAGCCACCAAGGAATGTGCCCTCCAGCGCATTATAACCATGCATGCCACCGCCGCCGAAACCGGCAACCTCACCGGCGGCATAAAGGCCGGGCACCGGCTCACCCGCGGCGTCCAGTACCCGCGCTTCAAGGTCCGTATGAAGACCGCCGAGCGTCTTGCGCGTCAGCACATGCAACCTTACCGCAATCAGCGGCCCCATTGCCGGATCGAGCAGCCGGTGCGGTTTTGCCGTCCGCATCAGCCGGTCGCCGAGATAACGGCGCGCGCCGTGGATGGCCGTTACCTGCGCATCCTTGCTGAAACCGTTTTCTACTTCGCGGTCGCGTGCCTCTATCTGCCGGCGGATATGCTCTATATGCAGCCGGTCGTCGCCGTTGATGGCGTTCATCGCCGTCACGAGTTCTTCGAGCGTATCCCGAACGACGAAATCTTCGCCGCGCTCCATGAAGGCCTGCACCGGTCCCGGGGGTTCCTTGCCCAGCCGTTTGAGTAGCAACCTTATATCCTTGCCGGTCAGATCCGGATTCTGCTCCGAGCCTGAAAGCGCGAATTCTTTCTTGATAATCGCCTTGGTCAGAATGAACCAACTATGGCCGCTGCCACGTTCGCCCAGCATTTTTAGCGTGCCGAGCGTATCGAAACCCGGCATTGCGGGGGCGGTGAGACGGTTTCCATCCGCATCGCACCAGAAGGACGAGGGACCGGGCAGGATGCGGATACCGTGATCCGGCCAGATCGGATCGTGGTTCTTCACGCCCTCGGTATAATGCCACATGCGGTCACGATTGATGACGGCGCCGCCGGCCGTTTCCGTAATGGCGATCATGCGGCCATCCACATGCGCGGGAACACCGCAGACCATGCTCGCGGGAGGCTGGCCCAGCCGTTCCACCGGCCAGTTGCGCCGCACCAGTTCCTGATTGCCGCCGATGCCGCCGGAACTGACGATGACCGCAGCAGCGGAGAGGGTAAAATCGCCCTGCTGTTCCCGACTGCTCTCCTGTCCGCGTTGTACCGGGTCGGACGCTAGAATCGCACCCGAAACGCCGGTCACCCGGCGGTCTGCGATCTCCAGACGATCAACCCGGTGGCGAAAGCGGAAAGTCAGCCGGCCGGTTTCTGCCATGGCCTTCGCCTTTTCGATGAAGGGCGCAAGTACGCCCGGACCCGTGCCCCATGTGACATGGAAACGCGGAACGGAATTGCCGTGGCCGTGGGCGAGGCTCCCACCGCGCTCGGCCCAGCCGACAATGGGAAACCAGCGCATGCCCATGCGGTGCAGCCATTCGCGTTTCTCACCGGCGACAAAATCGAGATAGGCCTCCGCCCAGCGGCGCGGCCAATAGTCCTCCGGACGGTCGAAACCGGCCGAACCGAACCAGTCCTGTCTTGCAAGATCAAGACTGTCTCGCACCCGCATCCGGCGCTGCTCGGGACTGTCGACGAAAAACAGACCACCCAGCGACCAGAAGGCCTGCCCACCAAGGTTCTGCTCGCCCTCCTGATCCAAGACGCAGACGCTGAAACCCCGCTCAGCCGCCTCGGTTGCCGAAACGAGGCCGGCAAGCCCCGCGCCGACAACGATCACGTCATAGACTTCCATCAGCCCCTCCCAGATATGACGGAATTACTTTTACGCGAACGTAAATTTTCTTTCACCAGAAGGCAACCGCGATGACGCGGCCCGCGATTTCAACGCTCGGTGAGCTTGAGTTCGATACGGCGGTTCTGCTGCCGTGCTTCCGGCGTATCGCCTTCGGCAATTGGCTGATATTCGCCGAAACCGGCGGCGACCAGCCGGTTTGCCGGCACGCCCTTGGAGATCAGGAATTTCACCACCGAGGTGGCGCGGGCAGAGGAAAGCTCCCAATTGTCACGGTAACGGCCGGAACCGGAAAGCTGGACATTGTCCGTATGACCATCCACACGCAGGACCCAGTTTATCTCCGCCGGAATTTCCTTGGCGAGATCGAGCAGCGCGACCGCCAGCTTCTCCATCTCCGCCTGCCCTTCCGGATTGAGTTCATTGCCACCGGATGGGAAGAGCACTTCGGACTGGAAGACGAAACGGTCACCGACGATGCGAATATTTTCGCGGTCCGAAAGGATTTCGCGCAGTCGCCCGAAGAAATCGGAGCGATAGCGGTTCAGTTCCTGCACCCGCTGCGCCAGCGCAACATTGAGCCGCCGGCCAAGATCGGCGATCTTGACCTGAGAAGAGGCGTCCTTGGCTTCCGAGGCCTGAAGCGCGGCTTCCACCGAGGCGATCTGCGCTCTCAGCGCCGCAATCTGCTGGTTGAGCAATTCGATCTGCGCGGACGCGCGGGAATTGGCCTGCCGCTGTTCGTCCAGTTCGCCGGTCAGGCTGCCGATCCGCGCATTGGCGTTCGCATTGCTTCCCGATCCCGCATCGAGAAGCGCCTGCAGTCGGGAACGCTCATTTTCGGATGCGGCAAGGGTGGATTGCAGGCTGGCAAGCGCGTCCTCAATATCCTGCTTATTGCCTTTTTCCATGGCCAGAAGTTCGGTCAGTTCGGCAATCTGGCTGTTGAGACGCGTCAGCACCTCATCCTTGCCGGTGATTTCCCGCGATAGAACGAATTGCGCCAGCACGAAAACCGTGAGCAGAAACATGATGGCCATGAGCAAGGTCGACAGCGCATCGACAAACCCCGGCCAATAATCCACACCCCTGTCGCGGCGGCGGTTGCGCGCAAGCGCCATGGCTACTCGCTCCCGTTATCGTGCCGAATGCGTCCGGAAGACTTCGTATCGCTGTCGATCCGCTCTGACAGCCGGTCGAGCGTGCGGCGGAGCGATTTCGATTCTTCCTGCTGCGCCTCGATCCAGTCACGCAGCATCTGCTGTTCGCTGCGCATGTTCTTGACCAGGCCTTGAATGCCTTCGGCAAGGCTGGTCATGGCCGCAAGCGAGCGCTCGGTGCTGACAACGGCGCCGGGTTCGCCCTTGAACTCCCTCGGCCCTTCCGTCGTATCCGTCACCGAGGAAAGCCAGTTTTCAAGCTGTGTATAGAAACGGTTCTGGGCGCGACCGGCCTGAAGATCGAGGAAACCGAGAATAAGCGAACCCGAAAGACCGAGCAGCGACGAGGAAAACGCCGTTCCCATGCCCGAAAGAGGAGCAGTCAAGCCGGCCTTGAGGGAGCCAAGAATGTCGTTGCTGTCGCCGGCGCTCGGATCGAGCGACTGGATGACATTGCTGATCGCGCCGATGGTGCCGATGAGGCCCCAGAAGGTGCCGAGCAAGCCGAGAAACACCAGCAGGCCGACGAGATAACGCGATGTATCACGGGTCTCGTCGAGGCGCGTCGCAATGGAATCGAGGATCGTCCGCTGCGTAACGGCGGAAAGCCGGACTTCGCCGCGCTTGCCGATCAGTGTGCTCATCGGCGCGAGCAGCTTGGGCGCACGGCCAACTTTGTCGACGCTGCCGGCAGCGCGGAAGGCATTGAACCAGCTGACTTCCGAGCGCAGGCTCATCGTCTGCGTAAACACCAGAATGATGCCGATGGCCAGCACGCCTAGAATGAAGCCGTTGAGCCCCGGATTGGACATGAAGGCGGTGTGGGCCTGCCGGTAAAGAATGGCCGCCAGAAAGCCCACAAGGATCAGAAACAGAACCATCGTCCAGAGAAACGGTGTCGGACTGGACAGCTTGTGACTGTATTGCCGTGTGGTCACCGGTTTCTCGACGCCAAGATCGAGCAGCTCCGAATCCGCCATAACGTTCGCATTCCCTCTGGTCAGGTATCCAGCGGAAGCTATTTGAAAATTGCGACGATTTGAAGCGAAAAGCCGGTCTTTCGTCACAGGCGTTTTAGGAAAATGTGTGAGCACCCGGCAATGGAAAACAAAAACACCCGGCGAACATCCGCCGGGCGTCTAAAACTTGCAGAAACGGCAGGTTTTCCGTCGAAAACCCGTCAGCGGCCCGGGATCGGACGGTTGGCGACCTCAACGAGCGCCTTGTGGATATATTCGTTGCCGGCAGCGACAGAGCTGCTGCCGAAGATATCCGCGCCGCCCTTGATATCGGAAGCGAAACCGCCGGCTTCACGAATCAGCACCAGGCCTGCGGCCATGTCCCATGGCGAAAGATCAGCTTCCCAGTAACCGTCGAGACGGCCAGCAGCGACATAAGCGAGATCGAGCGAAGCCGCACCCATGCGGCGGATGCCGGCAGCCTCACCCATCACGTGACGAAGTTCGACAAGGAACTTGCCATGATTGCCACGGCCGAGATGCGGAACGCCGCAGCCGATGACGCAATCGGTCAGCGCCTTGCGCGCAGCGACGCGGATGCGGCGATCGTTGAGGAACGCGCCGCCGCCGCGCTCGGCGGTGTAGAGTTCGTCGGTGGCCGGATTGAAGATCACGCCGGCGACGACTTCACCATTACGCTCGAGCGCGATGGAAACCGCGAAATGCGGAATGCCGTGCAGGAAGTTGGTGGTGCCATCCAGCGGATCGACGATCCAGCGATGTGCGCCGTCCGTGCCCTTTTCCTCGCCGCCTTCTTCACCCAGGAAGTCGTAGGTCGGGCGGGCCTTCATCAATTCGTCGCGCACGATCTTCTCGGCTTTCAGATCCGCCTGCGAAACGAAATCGCTCGGTCCCTTGACCGAGACCTGAAGGTTCTGCACTTCACCGAAGTCACGCGACAAAGACTTACCCGCCTTGATGGCGGCCTGAACCATGACATTGAGAAGGGCTGAACGGGCCATCGATGTTGTTTCCTGGAAAGCTTGCGAACCGCCCGGAAGCTCACCGGGCAGGCACGTCATTATTTTCTTGAATTGAAAGTTTGCGGTTCAAGACCACAAAACGCGCGGAAATTCAAGGCAAAAAGCCCATGGGTCAATGCCAGCGCAGGAAGCCTGCCCTTCCATCACGTCGGGCGGAAACGATTTGCGGCCTCAATCGCTTTCTTCTGCTGCTCGTCGGTGATGCCGAGATAGAAGTCCTCGAGAGACGGATCCTTCAGGCCGGCGCGGCGGGAAAGCACATACCATTTGGCCGCCTCCACGGGATCCGGCCTCGTGCCGAGCGCCTGAATGTAAAGATGCGCCACCTTGTTCTGCGCCACGACATTGCCGCGCTGCGCCGCGCCGTAGAGCCAGCGGAAACCCTCATCCAGATTGCGCTCGCCGCCGAACCCATTGACCAGCCAGATGCCGAGATCGACCTGCGCGGTATCGTATCCAGCTTTCGCGGCCCGCGTCAGCCAGTCCCGCGCCTTTGCCTTTTTCTCGGCCGGCACATCCTTGAGCGACCAGTAAATCTGCGACACAGCATATTGCGCATCGGCAATGCCCTGTTCGGCGGATTTTTCATAGAACGGCAAAGCCATGAGCAGGCCCTTGGCTCCGGGATTTTCCGAAACCAGTATCTGGCCCCAGTTGAACTGGGCGGAGGCGTTGCCGGCTTCCGCCGCACGGCGCATGAAATCGTCGGCCTTCGCCTTGTCGCGGGTGACGAATTTGCCTTCCATCAGAATCAGCGCGAATTTGAACATGGCGACGGGATCGCCACCCTCAGCCGCCTGCTGGTACCAGAAAGCAGCGGTCTTCTCGTCACGGGCGATGCCCAGACCACGCGACATCATTTCCGCCACCAGCGTCTGGGCAGGTGCGTCACCGTTCTGCGCGCGGTTCAGCGCCTTGTCGAGCGCCTGCACATATTCGCCGCGCTGGAAATGCCCGTAAGCTTCGTCCACCCGGCCCTTGAATTCTTTTTCAGGCGGCAGCGCCGGCAATTCCGCGCCCATGCGCTGATAGACGTTCACCCCCGCAGACGGCTGCAAGTCCTTCTGCTCTTCGGATTGCACCCTGCCCTGACGGGTCGGCTGAGCCTCGTTTTCCAGCTGGCGGGACAGCGCATTGCTTTCGCTCTGCGGTCCGGACTGGGCAAACGCAACACCCGCCGGCGCGCCGAAAGCGAGCGCCAGCAGTGAAACGGAAAGGCAGAGGTGAACCGAGCGCATGATCATCGCCTGTATCAACCGCCAAACCGTGGCGCTTTTTCGTCAAGCAGGGCGTTGATTTCAGAAACGGCCTGGGCGGCGCCGCCGGCATTTTCAAAAACGCCGCTGCGCATGGCCACGAACTCCACCCCGGTTTCGGCCACGGCAACAACCGAGGACACATCGGCGCCACCCATGACGATGGCCGGGATTTCGATCATCGAGGCCCACCATTCGCCGAGCGCCAGGTTTTTGGGATGCGCTTCCGGCTTGATGTCGCCTTCGAGCTTTCCAAAAAACATGTAATCCGGATTGGCCTCGCCCTGCTCCAGCGCCTTATGACGGTCGTCCGCATTGCCGCCGCCGACGATGAGCTTCGGCGTGAATTTTTCCACGGCCTCCGCAAGCGCCTCGCCATTACCGACCACATGCAGGCCATCCGCCTTCACGCGGCCGGCAATGCGGCTGTCACCGGCGATGAGCGCCGCCGCACCTGCCTTCTGGACGACGGGCACGATCAGTTCGGCGCGTTTCTGGAAAGCGGCGTCATCCAGACCATATTGCGGAATGATAACGGAAGCGACATCACCGCCCCGCAATGCGTTTTCCACCTCTTTAGCCTGCTTTTGCGCGTCGTCCGATTGCGGAACGATCAGGACAAGGCGGCAACGGTCTTCAACTAGGGTCATCGATTCGTCCATTTCAGACAGAAGACGCTTGCTGCGCAATCTGCACTCGTTTTCATATGACAAATCCGATAAACCGGACCGGCGAAAGGATCAACCGTCCATCCATGCTCACCGATTTTCATTTTTATCTCGTCGCCATTCCCGCAGTCGTTCTCGTCGGCCTTTCCAAGGGAGGGCTGGGCGGCGCGCTGGCGCTGATGGGCGTTCCTTTGATGGCGCTTGCCGTATCGCCGGTGCAGGCGGCGGCCATCTTTCTGCCGATCCTGATCGTCATGGATATCGTGGCGCTTTTCGCCTGGCGGCACTACAACCACCGGGAAACGCTCCTCATCATGCTGCCGGGGGCTATTGCCGGCATCGCGCTGGGCTGGGCGACCTCAAGCCTCGTTTCCGCAGACGCCATGCGCCTTGTTGTCGCCTCGGTCACGATCCTGTTCGTGCTGCGTTATTTCTATGAAAGCTTCAAAAGCCGCAAGGGCCGGGAAATCCCGGCCAAGCCACAAAGACCGGCGGCTGCGACCCTCTGGTCCGGTCTGTCCGGTTATGCCAGTTTCGTGGCCCATGCGGGCGGCCCGCCCTTCCAGATCTACGTTCTGCCGCTGAAGCTCGATCCAAAGATCTATACCGGCATGAGCGTGCGGTTCTTCGCCATCATGAACGCGATCAAGCTCATTCCCTATTTCGCGCTAGGCGCACTGGACGCCACCAACCTCAAGACATCGGCAAGCCTGTTGCCGGTGGCGATGCTGGCGACGCTTGCCGGCGCCAAGGTGGTGAAATATCTGAAACCCGCGGTGTTTTACCCGCTCATGTACGCCATGGCGCTGATTGCGGCGCTTAAACTGCTGTGGGACGGACTGCCGCTCTAGATTCGGCAATAAAAAGCTCTGGCAGCAGGTTTTCGCCGCCAGAGCTTGAAACGCTCAGACCGTGGCCCTTCATTCATCGAGAGCCGCGGCCTGGCATAAATTAATGTCTCGTCGAGGCCTTGAGCCTCTGCAGTTCATCCTTCAGGCGCAGTTTTCGACGTTTAAGGTCCGCGATCTCTTTGTCGTCAGACGACGGGGAAGCAAGAATACTTTCGAGCTCCTCCTCCAGAGCACCGTGTTTCTTTTCGAGCGATGCAATATGAGCCTGAATGGTCATGCGGCACGTCCTTCCTTTTTGAACCTACCTCCAGCTCTCCATCGCTGGAGTTTCAGGTTTACGACGGCAATGTGACACGGATCGCGCCGCTTGTCGAAGGCGAAATGAAGGCAATAAGTGGGCAATTTGGTCGCAAGGGATAACTTCCCGTTACCGCGATTTGATGATAGAGCCTCGTGAACGATCACATACGCGCCGGAGCCGATCCGGCGGCATAAAATGGGGATGAACAGATGCCCGATCAGGACCAGGCGGACATCAGGCTCACGCTGGCGCGGCTGCGCCAGGAGCATGAGGATTACGACGCGGCGATCAACGCGATGATCCAGACGAGCTGCGATGCGCTGAGAATACAGCGCATGAAAAAAAAGAAGCTGGCCGTCAAGGACAAGATGACCCAGCTTGAAGATCAGGTCATTCCCGATATCATCGCCTGAGCCCGGAGACATTACGTGACAGCAGAAACGCCCCCCGTCGCCATCATCATGGGCAGCCAGTCTGACTGGGAGACCATGAAGAACGCCGCCGATACGCTGGATGCGCTCGACATCGAATATGAAGCCCGCATCATTTCCGCCCACCGCACGCCGGACCGGCTTTATGATTTTGCCAATGGTGCGAAGGACGAAGGCTTCAAGGTCATCATAGCTGGTGCAGGCGGCGCCGCCCATCTTCCAGGCATGACGGCCTCGATGACGCCGCTGCCGGTCTTCGGTGTTCCGGTACAGTCCAAGACCATGTCCGGGCAGGACAGCCTTTATTCCATCGTGCAGATGCCGGCCGGTATTCCCGTCGGAACGCTCGCAATCGGCAAGGCCGGCGCGATCAATGCCGCCCTTCTTGCCGCTGCGGTTCTGGCGCTTGGCGATGAGGACCTCGCCGACCGGCTGGACGCCTGGCGCGCACGCCAGTCTGCGGCTGTCGCGGAATACCCCATGGACAGCGCCCAGTGACGACAGGAACGATTGCAAAGACCAGTAACCTGACCATCGGCATTATCGGCGGCGGGCAGCTCGGGCGTATGCTGGCTATGGCCGCTGCGCGCCTCAACCACCGCACCATCGTGCTTGAACCGCAGGCGGATTGTCCGGCAGCGCAAGCCTGCAACGACCAGATCGTCGCGGAGTATGACGACGAAAAGGCGCTTGCGGAACTCGCAAGCCGCTGTGATGTCGTGACCTACGAATTCGAGAACGTGCCTGTCGCGGCGGCCGAAAAGCTCAGCCTCTCCGTTCCCGTCTATCCACCTCCGAAAGCACTCAGCGCCTCACAAGACCGGTTGACGGAAAAACGCTTCCTCAACGGCTGCGGCATCCCGACCGCCGATTTCCGCGCGGTGGACAGCCAGGAAGAGCTGGAGGCCGCATTGGCCACCTTCGGCGGCAAGGGCGTGCTGAAAACCCGCCGCATGGGTTATGACGGCAAGGGCCAGCGTCTCTTCCGGGGTGGCGAAGACCTCGCAGGCGCCTTTGCGGCGCTCGGCGGCGTGCCGCTGATCCTCGAGAGCTTCATTTCCTTCGAGCGGGAAATTTCGATCATTGCCGCCCGTTTCCTGGATGGGACCGTCACCTGTTACGATCCCGCCGAGAATGTCCATCTGGACGGCATTCTACACACTTCAACCGTTCCGGCAGCGCTCTCCAATGCCGCCAGGGCAGTTGCCGTACAATCGGCGGAAAAGCTTCTGGCGGCGCTCGATTATGTCGGCGTCATCGGCATCGAATTCTTCGTCCTGCCGGATGGTTCGTTGGTCGCCAATGAAATGGCGCCGCGTGTCCACAATACCGGCCACTGGACGGAGGCCGCCTGCGTGATCTCGCAGTTCGAGCAGCATATCCGGGCCGTATCGGGCCTCGCGCCCGGCAGCACGGATCGCCATTCAGATTGCGTTATGACCAATTTGATCGGCGAAGACATCGATGATGTTCCGGCATGGTTGGCGAAAAGAGACTGTCTCGTGCATCTCTACGGCAAGACGGAAGCACGGCCGGGCCGCAAGATGGGCCATGTGACGCAGCTTCTGCACACAGGAAAAGCCTAGTCTTTTAAGGCAAAGACACGGGCAAGTGTTGACAGGCAGGGCTCAAACAGGTATCTGCCTGCCAACCGAAAAGAGCGCGCCCCGTTGCGCGCTTTTGATTGTTTGAATAGCACGGCAAAATCCGTGCAAAACTGCGGACCAGTAAAATGAAGATCAAGAATTCGCTTAAAGCGCTTAAGGCCCGTCATCGCGATAACCGCCTGGTTCGCCGCAAGGGCCGCGTCTACATCATCAACAAGCAGAACCCGCGCTTCAAGGCTCGTCAGGGCTGATTGATCGCAACTGCGGTTCGCGATGTTTCGCGGATCACTTTGTTGACAGTGCAGAAGTTTGCATTTGATATTGGGCGCAGCCGGGTTAAGCTTAACCCCATGCGCCCAAATCGTTTTTGCACAGCATTCATTCTCGCTCAGGGCTTCCTGTTTTCAAGCCTCCCGTTTCCGGGAATGGCTGCGGTTGCTCATGCGACGGACGGAAAGCCGCCTGCCGTTGTGGAGTCCGCGTCCTCACCGGCCAAGACCATCGATACTCTTTTTGCATCGCTGAAAAAAGAACGGAATGCGGTCAAGGCGCGCAGCATCGCCAATCAGATCGCCTCCGAATGGAATGATTCCGGCAGCGCAACGATCAATCTGCTCATGCAATGGGCAGGCGAAGCCGCCGACGAGAAACGCAACGCCGCCGCTTACGATTTTCTCGACCAGGTCATTCTGCTCGATCCGGACTATGTGCAGGCGCCCTATCGCCGCGCCATGGTGCATTTTGCCGATGGCGACACTCGCAAGGCAATGGCGGATATCAACCTGACCCTGGAAAGGGAACCGCGCTATTTCCCGGCGCTGGCAAGCCTAGCAAACATCCTCGAAGCTTCGGGCCGAGAGGAGCTGGCGCTGAAGGCCTGGGAGCGTTATCTGGCGCTCTACCCCGCGGACAAGGATGCCCGCAAGGAGGCAATCGACCTTTCGGAGAAGCTCGCCGGCACGCGCGGCTGAATTCGCAAGGTGCGCAAAAAAATCGCCGCAAAAGCGGCGATCTTTCATTGAGGCGTTTCCAGTCGATCATTCCATGCCGAGCGCGGCCATATAGGTCTGAAGAATCGTTTCTTCCTCGATACGCTCATTGGCGTCCTTCTTGCGCAGGCGGATGATGGTGCGGATCGCCTTCGTATCGTAGCCACGACCTTTAGCCTCGCCCATAACGTCCTTGATATCACCCTGAATGGCAGCCTTTTCTTCTTCGAGGCGCTCGACGCGCTCGATGAACTGGCGCAGTTCTGCGGCGGCGACGGTTTCGGTGGTGCTCGTTTCGTCCATCATATTATCCTTCGTTGTCGGCTCGCATGCGAGCCTTATTCATTGATCCGGGCGAAGCCCTCGCCGGTCGCTGCCAGCGGACAGCAAAATTCAGGCCTGTGAACTGCCCATAGAAAGGCGTTCCGTCAAGTCGTTTCCGTTAGCGGAGACCTATTCCTTGGGTCGGTTCTGCTCGAAAGCGACTTTCTGGTCGTCACTCGCTTCGCTTTGATATTGCAATTTCCAATCCTCGTAAGGCATGCCGTAGACGATTTCCCGGGATTGATCCTTGCTGAGCGGAACACCGGCTTCTTCGGCCGCCTCCCTGTACCAGTTGGAAAGGCAGTTGCGGCAGAAGCCCGCGAGATTCATCAGGTCGATGTTCTGCACGTCGTGGCGCTCACGGAGATGATTGACAAGGCGCCGGAAGGCCGCCGCCTCGAATTCAACCTGCCGATTGTCGTTTTCATTCGTCATGGCAAAACTCCAGGCTCAATAGGGGCCGGTGCGAGAGGCGAACAGCTGATATTCATGCAAAACGGGATCGTCATTCATTGCGGCGAAAATGGGAGCGAGCCGGTCCGACCATTCGGCGATCCCCTCATCATTCGCGATCAGATCCTGCCGAACCTCGAGAAGCGCATGCGGTATGCCCTTCATCATGCAATGGCGATACATAGTGTCGCCTTTGAGCGCCCCGTCGTAGGGTTCGTTATCGCCAACGAGGATATCGCCCGTGGCGCGCAGATGCGCCAGAAGCGGATCGACAGCACGGTGATCCGTGTCCCACAGAACCGCCGCATGCCATGGTCGGGGTGTTTCCTTCCAGAACGGCGTGTAAGAATGGAGCGACAGCACGAGCGGCGCCTCTTCGGACGCTTTCGCCACGCCGGTCAGCACACGGTCCACGGCATTGTGATAGGGCCGATGAAAGACCTCGATCCGCCTTTGCCATTCCTCATCCGAAATCGGATGGTTGCCGGGAATGATCGCTCCGTCCGAAATCTTCATGATGAGAGTGGGATCGTCCTCGCCGCGATTCGGGTCGATCAGCAGGCGAGAGAACCGTCCGAGCACGGCCGGCACGCCAAGGCGGGCGGCGAGTGAGCGGGTCAGTCCCTCTATACCGATATCAAATGCGATATGGCGATGAAAAGCGGTTTGCGGAAGGCCAAGATTGCCGTAGTGTGCCGGCAGGAGGTTCATGGCATGGTCCGCCAGAAGAACCATGCCTTTGTCATAATCGCCTTCTATGATTTCATAGGGTATGAAGTCGTTCATCGATGATTTTTCTGGGGCAGGATTGAGGAGAGAAACTTGATGGCATGGCTTGAGGCCGCGCGCAAGTTACGGCGGAAGAACAGCCATCTACCTTGTCGCACTCACGATCCCACCAACAATATAATCGATTAAACTCGCGTTGACTTTCTTTGGCGGCCACGCCAAGAAGTGTGTTCATTATAACCATGGAATCCGGATGGAAGCCGTGACTCAGTCATCTCTCGCTCTTCCTCGCCACTTCAGGCATCTCGCCCGTCTTTTTTCCGTAGCGGCATTGTTTCTGACCCCGCTCATGATAGCGGCGCCCGCGCACGCGGATTTTCGCGTGTGCAACAGCACGCAGAACCTCGTCGGGGTAGCCATCGGCTACCGTGCTCAGGAAGGCTGGGTCAGCGAAGGCTGGTGGCAGGTCCCCTCCTCGACCTGCGCGACGCTGATCGAGGGTGAGCTGCAGTCACGTTATTATTATCTCTATGCCGAAGACGCCGCCCATGGCGGCCGCTGGACCGGTGACGTCAACATGTGCGTGGCGGAAAACGAGTTCAAGATCAACGGCGTGGACGATTGTTATGCCCGCAGCTTCCAGAGAATGGGTTTCAAGGAATATGACACGGGCAGACAGGGCAGCTGGATGGTCCAGCTCTCCGATACGCCAGGCACACAGGGAAATCAAAACTGATGAAGCGTAACCGCAAAGTCAAAATTCTTGCAACTCTCGGCCCGGCCTCCTCCGAAGAGGCGATGATCGAGAAACTGCATCTTGCTGGCGCGGATCTTTTCCGGATCAACATGAGCCATGCGAGCCACGACGTGATGCGGACGCTCATTCAGCGCATCCGTTCCGTCGAGAGCCGGAACGGCCGCCCTATCGGCATTCTGGCCGACCTGCAGGGACCCAAGCTGCGCGTCGGAAAATTCGCCGAAGGCAAGGTCGACCTCGTTCCCGGCCAGACTTTTACGCTGGACAACAACGAAACGCCTGGTGACAACACCCGCGTTTTCCTGCCCCATCCGGAAATTCTCGAAGCGGTCAAGCCCGGCCATCGCCTGCTGATCGACGACGGCAAGCTGCATCTGCGCGCTGAAAAGAGCGACGGCAAAAGCATCGTCACCACCGTCATTTCCGGCACCGGCATTTCCGACCGCAAGGGCATCAGCCTGCCCGACACTCTGCTCGGCGTCGGTGTTCTGACCGACAAGGACCGCGTCGATCTCGATGCCGTTCTCGCCACCGGCGAAGTCGACTGGGTGGCGCTTTCCTTCGTCCAGCGTCCGGAAGACCTTGCCGAAGTGCGCAAGATTGCACGCGGTCGCGTCGGCCTGATGTCCAAGATCGAAAAGCCGCAGGCTGTCGAGCGCATCGAGGAAATCATCGAGCTTTCCGACGCGCTGATGGTCGCCCGTGGCGATCTCGGCGTCGAAATGCCGCTGGAAGCCGTTCCGGGCATCCAGAAACAGCTGACCCGCGCCTGCCGCCGCGCCGGCAAGCCGGTCGTGGTTGCCACCCAGATGCTGGAATCGATGATAACAGCGCCTGTGCCGACCCGCGCCGAAGTGTCAGACGTCGCCACCGCCGTCTTCGAAGGCGCAGACGCCATCATGCTTTCTGCCGAGTCCGCATCGGGTGACTATCCGGTCGAAGCGGTTTCCACCATGGCCTCCATTGCCAGCACGGTGGAGCAGGACCCCTATTATTCCAATATCATCTATGCGCAGCGCGCCCAGCCGGAACCGACCGGCGCCGACGCCATTTCGCTTGCCGCCCGCCAGATCGCCGAAACGTTGAAGCTTGCGGCGATCGTCACCTATACGTCCTCGGGCACGACCGGCCTGCGCGCCGCGCGTGAACGGCCGCAGGTTCCGATCATCGCGCTGTCGCCGATCATCCAGACCGCCCGCCGCCTGTCGGTCGTCTGGGGCCTGCACTGCGTCGTCACCGGCGATGCCAGCGACCTGGACGACATGGTGAACCGCGCTTGTCGTATCGTGGTTTCCGAAGGTTTCGGCAAGCCGGGCGATCGTATCATCATCTCCGCAGGCGTACCGCTTGGCACCCCCGGCGCGACCAATATGGTACGCATCGCCTATATCGGCTCGGACGGCCAGAGCGGCGTCTAAAGCTTGAACTATCCAGCATAAAAAAACCCGCCGGTAACGGCGGGTCAGACTGCTGACAAACCCCTGGCGTGAGCTGGGGGTTTATGATTCATTGGGACATGTTGAAGAAACCTGCTCCTGAACAGACCGCTCTCGAGATGGTGACGCTCGATAGCCTGGTCCCGAAAGATCACCTGCTTCGCAAGATCGACGCGGTGATCGACTTCTCATTTATCCATGATCGTGTTGCCGGTCTTTACTGTGCCGACAACGGCCGTCCGCCGCTCGATCCCACACGCATGTTCAAGGCGCTGTTCATCGGCTACCTGTTCGGTGTTCGCTCGGAGCGGCAGTTGATGCGCGAGATCGAGGTGAACGTCGCCTATCGCTGGTTTCTGCGCCTGAAGCTGACCGATCCTGTCTTCGATGCCTCGACGCTGTCGCAGAACCGCCGCCGTCGCTTCAACGGGACGGAGGTTGCCCAGGATATCTTCGATGCCATCGTGGAGCAGGCGATCCGGCATGGTCTGGTGGATGGGACCGTGCTCTATACGGATTCGACCCATCTGAAGGCCAATGCCAACAAGGGCAAATACGATCTGGCCATGCTCCAGAAGTCGCGGGCCGATTATTGGGCCGATCTGGATCGAGCGATCGAGGCGGAGCGCATATCCCATGGGCAGAAGCCGTTGAGGGAGAAACAGCGCGAGCCGGAGGTGAAGGAGACGAAGGTCAGCCGTACCGATCCCGATAGCGGTTATATGGTGCGCGACGGCAAGCCCAAGGGCTTCTTCTATCTCGATCACCGCACTGTTGACGGCCGCCATGCGATCATCACCGATACGCATGTAACGCCGGCCAATGTGCATGACAGTATCGTCTACCTGGAGCGGCTCGACCGGCAGCGCCAACGCTTCGACTTTCATGTCGGGGCGGTCGGGCTGGACGCAGGCTATGCCACGGCAGGCATTGCCAAGGGTCTGGAGGACAGAGATATCCTCGGCGTGACCGGCTATCGCAACCCGACCCCGCCCAAAGACGGGATGATGCGCAAGTCGAAGTTCGTCTACGAACCAGAGACCGATGGCTACCACTGCCCTGAAGGACAACTGTTGACCTATGCGACGACCGACCGCAGCGGTTACAGGCACTATCGCTCAGACCCCTCCATCTGCCGTGACTGCCCGCTTCTTGCCTCCTGCACGTCCAATGCCGGCTCGATACGAACCATCACCCGGCATGTCTGGCAAGATGCACGCGAACGCACGGATGTTCATCGAAAGACGGCGTGGGGCAAGGCGATCTACAAGCGGCGCAAGGAAACGGTGGAGCGCTCCTTCGCCGATGCCAAGCAGCTCCACGGGCACCGCTATGCCCGCTTCCGCGGCTTGATCAAGGTTAGATGGCAGTGCCTGCTCGCCGCGAGCGCCCAGAACATCAAGAAAATAGCGATGGCGCTCACGAAAGCACCCAAACCCGCCTGGGGATGAGGAAACGAGGCTCATCTTATCTCCCGTTCACCCGCAAAAGACGACAACAAAACGTCATCATCCCGAAAAAGAAAAAACCCGCCGAAAATATCGACGGGTTTGTCAGCGGTCTGAACCCGCCGGTAACGGCGGGTTTTTTGTTGGCCTCTCGGCCGTCTTCCTTATGAAAGTTGGCTCAGTGCATCTTCACCGGCGTGCTGAAGCGGCTGGATTCGATGGCCGCGGCACCGGGCTTGAAGCTCGCGGAGGTCGCGGAAGCCGACATATCGTTGCTGAGCATGCGATTGGCGACAACACGCGGCGCCTTTACCGAGCGTCCGGTCGTACCCTTGTTCTGGTTGAGCGCCCAATCCGAAATAAGATCCTGCGTCAGGCGTCCACCGCCCACCATGGCCTGCTGGGAAACGGCGGCATCCTGTTTGCTCGGGCGCGAACCCTTGGTCGGAAGGCCGGCGCTGAGGCCGCCATTGATGGCAGGCTTCAGGTCGAAAGCATCACCGAAGCCAGCCTGCGGTTCGGCCTTGGCCGTTTCGACGGGCGCAACGGTAACCTTGTGGTTGACGGCGGCCGGGAATGGCGCAGCTGTTGGCATCGCGGCCGACTGGACCTGCGACCGGGCGGCCTGACCGCTCTGTTCAAGAGCGGCAACCACCGTGGGCGAAAGCGTACCCTGTTGCGCCTCGGCGAGATCGTCCTCACCTTCAGGGTCGGCATTGGCCGCCGCCAGCAGGGCTTCCGCCACGGCCGGACGATTGGCGGGAACCGGAACAGAGGCGAGTTCGCCGGTTGCAACCGGTGTCGCACCCTCGACAGAAGCCGTCAGGATCGATCCTTCCGCATCACCTCTCATGCCGCGCGGGCCGAGAAGCGTGGGCACCGGAACGGATACCTCAGCCAGATCGGCAAATTGCTGGCGCTCGGCAGGCGCGGAAGCCGGCGTCGGTGTGGTCGCCGCCTGCAGGGCATCCTGCGCGGCATTGCGAGCCGGAGAATAAAGCGCCGTCGCAAGGCCGGTATTGGCCGGCGGCTGATTGCCGAAGGCGGGTCGGGCCGTCGGCAGCGGCGCATCGTTTACACCCGGAAGCGTCTGTGCCGAAGCAACTGCAATCGTGGGTTCAGGCTCCGGAGCCGCCGGGCGAGCAACGGCGGGGCGCTCTGCGGGCGCCGGCGCTGCGATGCTATCTGGATCTTCATCCTCGTCACCGCCGCCAAAGAGGGCCTGCAACAGCGTCTTGCGCTTGCCGCCGCCAGATGAGGCAGGGCCTGCACCGGCGCTGGAAGCAACCTGAATGGAGGAGGAGCTGACGCGCTTCTTGTAATCGGCAAGCGCCTGCTCATAACCGGGAAGCGGCTTGCCGTCGGAAGGAAGATGCAGCGTATTGCCGTTCGGGAAGATGCGGACGAGTTCTTGGCGGCTCATGCGCGGCCAGGCGCGAACGCCGCCGACATCCATGTGCACGAAGGGAGAGCCTGAGGTCGGATAAAAGCCGACGCCGCCGATCTGCATCTGCATGCCGATTTCGCGAAGACGGGCAAGCTTCACACCGGGGATATAAAAGTCCATGGCCTTGCCGAGCATATGCTGGCTTTTTTCCGCAACGCCCTTCGTGCGTGAGCGCAGCAGACCATTGGTCTCGGGCGAACGGAAGGCCGAAACAACGTTGATATAGTCAGTCGCGCCACTGCGGCGATAAACTTCCCAGACGAGATCGAAAAGGCGCGGATCCATGCGTGTCGGCTGGTTGCGACGCCAGTCGCGCAGGAATCGGTTCAGCTCCTGCAGACCTTTCTGATCATATTTTCCATTGCGCTTGAAGGTGATGACCGCCTTTTCGCGTGTATGGATATAATACAGTTTGAGGCTGCGCGTTTCGGCGGCGGCTTCCGTCGCCGAAACACCTACGAAAGGTATGGCGGCGAGCATCAGGCAGGCAAAGGTGACAGCGCGCGCCGACAGCTTCGTGCATATATCCTTGATCAAGCCGCGCGCGATCTTGGTCGAAAGCGCGTTATTCCGATGCAGATATGGCAATTCGATCCCCGCCTGGAAGACAATTTCTGTCACATTGCCTCAAATGAACGTCAAATACGGTGACACGATGGCAAAATTGCCACACACATACAACCTTCCTCTATATAGTGAATCAGCCACTAACAAGAGGTTTATAGACGGTAAGCGGATATCCTTGCTCAGAAGTTAACGAATTTTGCGATCTGCCTCCAAATGCGGGGTTTGTGCCGTTAGGCTGCATCTCGAAGGGGATCGTCGGGATCGATGCCATAATCCTTCAGCTTGCGATAAAGCGTCGAGCGGCCAATGCCTAGCTTTCTGGCGACCTGGCTCATCTGGCCGCGATAGAAGCGCAGAGCGAAACGGATGAGTTCTTCCTCGATTTCAGCCAGTTTGCGGATGTTGCCCGACTCATCCATGCTGGAGATCAGGTTTCCGCCCCGGTAGATGGTGGTGGAAATATCCGACGGCTCCTCGATGACGGCATGGCTTTCAGCAACCGCCGGAGGGGGCGGTGAATAGGCCGCAAGCTTCAGCGACGCCCCTGAAGGCGAGCGAATGACATCGTCCGCGTCGTCGCCGGTCGAAAATTCCGGCAGTTGCAGGGCGATCTGCGGAAAATCGGAATCTGACAGTTCCTCGCCCTGCGACAGCACCACGGCGCGGAAGACGGCGTTTTCGAGCTGACGGATATTACCCGGCCAGTCATAGGCCGTCAGCAGCGCCAGCGCGCTGGCGTCAAGGCCCACAGGATTGGGCAATTTCTGTTCCGCCGAAAAGCGCTCGGCGAAAACGCGCGCCAGATGGGGAATATCTTCCTTGCGGCGGCGCAGCGCCGGAATGGTGATCGGAAAAACGTTGAGGCGATAATAGAGATCCTCGCGGAAGCGGCCTTCCTTCACCTCTTCAATGAGGTTCTTGTTGGTCGCCGAAATCAGCCGCACATTCACCTTCTGCACCCGTGCGGAGCCGACGGTTTCGATTTCGCCTTGCTGGACCGCGCGCAGCAGCTTCACCTGCACATCCAGCGGCAGATCGCCGATTTCATCGAGGAACAGCGTGCCGCCGTCCGCCTCCATGAATTTGCCGACATGTTTTTCCGTCGCGCCCGTGAAGGCTCCCTTTTCATGGCCGAAGAGGATACTTTCCACGAGATTATGGGGAATGGCGCCGCAATTGACGGTGATGAAGGCCTTATTCGCCCTGTCGCCGGCCGACTGGATGGCGCGGGCGACCATTTCCTTGCCCACACCGGATTCGCCTTCCAGCACCACGGGAATGCTGGACTGGGCAGCGCGCTGCGCGAGTTCGATAACCCTCAGCATTGCCGGGCTTGCGGAAACGATATCGGTAAAATTCACTGCATTGCTCCGTCCGCGCCTTCCCGTGCGGGCTTTTGCCTCTCTCCTGTCGAGCTTGAGCGCATTGGAGATGGCAGCGCCGATCCTTTCCGGCGAAACCGGCTTGACGACGAAATCGAAAGCGCCGGCGCGCATGGCCTGCACGACGGTATCGATGCCGCCCTGACCGGTCTGAACGATGACAGGAACATCGGTGCCGACTTCGCCGATAGCTTTGAGAAAGGTAAGCCCGTCCATTTCAGGCATCATGAGGTCGAGGACAATGACGTTGATCTCGCCGCTATATTGCTTGAGCAGTTCCAGCCCCGCCTTGCCGTTTTCGGCAAGCAAGGCGAGATGCCCATAACGTTCCACCGCATTTTTGAGCAGGCGGCGCTGGACGGGATCATCGTCTATCACGAGAACATGCGCGGTCATTTTTAGCTCCGGTTTCCGGTTTATGGACCTGCTTCATGCGGTCCCTTGTTCCGCACTCTGGCATGGGAGACTTGAACATCCAGTTTTGAGAATTGCTTGCATTTTATCCATTGCCGCGGGAAACAAGGTCCCCATATGCTTCGCACGCATAATCAGAAGGACACGTTCGATGACCCTCAACCGCCCGACCCCGCAACCCGTCTTCTCCCTTGCCGAAACCGCCGTTCCGGCACTTGGCGACCTTCCCGGCTGGAAGCTGACGGACCTCTATCCATCGGGGGATTCGCCGGAATACAAGGGCGATCTCGACAAGGCGGCGTCGATGGCGGCGGCTTTCGAGGAGAAATGGAAGGGCAGGCTTGAAGCTGCCGCAAAGGCGACGGGCGACAAGGGCATCGGCGCGGCGCTCAAGGAATATGAAGCGCTGGATGATCTCATCGGCCGCCTCGGCTCCTTTGCCGGGCTTACCTATTTTTCCGATACGTCGAACCCGGCAAACGGCAAGCTTTACGGCGATGCCCAAGCGAAGCTGACGGATATTTCCTCCCACCTCCTGTTCTTCACCCTTGAGCTCAACCGCATCGATGACGCCACAATGGACGCCTGCATGGCGAATGACGCAGTAGCGGGTCACTACCGCCCCTGGCTGGTGGATTTGCGCAAGGACAAGCCGCACCAGCTCGACGACCAGCTGGAACAGCTTTTCCTCGAAAAATCGATGACCAGCGCAGCGGCCTTCAACCGCCTGTTCGATGAAACGATGGCCGATCTGCGTTTCGACATAGACGGTGCGAGCCTGCCGCTGGAAGTGACGCTCAACATGCTGCAGGAGCCGGAGCCGGAAACCCGCAAGAAGGCGGCTCAGGCGCTGAGCGCCACCTTCAAGGACAATCTGCGCGTCTTCACGCTCATTACCAACACGCTCGCCAAGGACAAGGATATTTCCGACCGCTGGCGCAAATTCGAGGATATTGCCGATAGCCGTCATCTCGCCAACCGCGTCGAGCGCGAAGTGGTCGATGCTTTGGCCGCGGCGGTCAAGAAAGCCTATCCGCGCCTCTCTCATCGTTATTACGCCATGAAGGCGAAATGGCTCGGCATGGAGCAGATGAATTATTGGGACCGCAACGCGCCGCTTCCCGATACGTCGAACACGATCATCCCTTGGGATGAGGCAAAGGACACGGTGCTTTCCGCCTATGGTAGTTTCGCCCCCGAGATGGCCGATATTGCCCGTCGTTTCTTCGATGAAGAGTGGATCGACGCCCCCGCGCGCCCCGGCAAGGCGCCGGGCGCCTTCGCGCATCCGACCGTGCCTTCGGCCCATCCCTATGTGCTGGTCAACTATCTCGGTAAACCGCGTGACGTGATGACGCTTGCCCATGAGCTTGGTCACGGCGTTCATCAGGTTCTGGCCGGCGAACAGGGCGCCTTGATGTGCGCCACGCCGCTGACGCTTGCCGAGACAGCCTCCGTTTTCGGGGAAATGCTGACCTTCCGCAAGCTGCTTGACGACACCAGAGACATCAGGGAACGCAAGGCCATGCTCGCCCGCAAGGTCGAGGATATGATCAACACGGTCGTGCGCCAGATCGCTTTTTATGAATTCGAGCGCAAGCTGCATACCGCCCGCAAGCAGGGCGAGCTGACTTCCGGGCAGATCGGCGAATTGTGGCTGTCCGTTCAGGCCGAGAGCCTTGGTCCGGCGATCCGGATTTCCGAAGGCTACGAGACATGGTGGACCTACATCCCCCATTTCATTCACTCGCCCTTTTATGTTTATGCCTACGCCTTCGGCGACTGCCTGGTGAACTCGCTCTATGCGGTTTATCAGAAGGCAGAGACGGGCTTTCAGGAGAAATATTTCGAGCTTCTGAAGGCGGGCGGCACCAAACACCATTCGGAGCTTCTGAAACCCTTCGGCCTCGACGCGACCGATCCCTCGTTCTGGGACAAGGGGCTTTCGATGATCGAAGGGCTGATCGACGAGCTGGAAGCGCTGGATAACAAACAGGCTTAATCTCTTCCGCCGGCAGGGCTATCCTATTTCGGACAAGCTTTGCCGGTTGATATTGCCGGCGGAAACACCGGTAAACAATTCAGGCGACGAGCACAGGTAATGAAACGCAAACCCGCCGATCTGACCTTGAGGGAAACCTTGCGCTGGGAGCCGCAGACCGGCTTTCAGCGCATCGACCAGCATATGCGCCGATTGCTGCGCTCGGCCGACGCGCTCGGTTTTCGCGCGCCGGTCAATGCGCTTCAGGTGCTGGAAAAGAAGGTGGGCGGCGAAAAGCCGCTCTGCGTCAGGCTGGTCATGAACTACAAGGGCGAACTCGACGTCGAAACCGCCGACTTCCAGCCCTTGCGGCAGGATACCGTCTGGCGGGTTCGCATCGCCCGGCAGACCACGCTCGATTCTTCCGACACCTTCTATCGTCACAAGTCCTCACGCCGCGAGCCCTATGACGCCGCCCGGGCCGAATTTTCAGCCGGAGAGGCCGACGAGGTTCTGCTCCTCAACGAGCGCGGCGAGTTGTGCGAGGGATCGTCGACCAGCATTTTCGTCGAAATGCCGGATGGGCAATTGCTGACGCCGCCGCTCGACAGCGGCATTCTGCCGGGTGTGCTGCGCGCCGATCTGATCCGCGACCGCAGGGCGCGCGGACAGTCGCTGAAACCGGACGACATTGCTGGCCGGAAACTCTTCGTCGGCAATTCGCTGCATGGATTGATTGCGGCGGAACTCGTCTAAGCAGTCACCGCCAGAAGCCGGTCGCGGCCTTTGTCCTTGGCCGCATAAAGAGCCTGATCCGCCCGCATGAAAACATCATCCGTGCTTTCCGGTGCGCGATACACCGTCAGCCCGGCCGAGCAGCTGTAGGAAAAATCCGGGAATTCAGAGAGGGGTCTCGAAAGACGCACCTTCTGCAGCAGCCGTTCGACGATCTCCCGGCCCTCGGCCACCGTGCTGCGCGGCAGGACGAGCATGAATTCCTCGCCGCCGATCCTGCCGAAACAATCCACCCGCCGGATGACGGAATGGGCGATGCCGACGAAATCGCGAAGCACCGCATCCCCGCATTTATGGCCGAAACGATCGTTGATCTGCTTGAAGAAATCGATATCGAGCGTGCACAGGCAAAAGGGCGTTTCCAGCCCCTTGGCAACCCGTTCCACCTGCAGAGCCAGCTTGGCGAAGACGAAGCGGCGGTTTGCAGTCCCGGTCAATTCATCCGTCTGCGAGGCGCGCACCGCCAGATCCCTGTCCTGCCTTAGCGTCCTGTAACCTTGGCGCAATTCGGTAACGTCGCTTGCGACACACAGCATCCAGCCATCCTGCTGCACCGTTTCCGTCATCCAGAACCAGCGGCCGTCATACATGTCCATCTCAAAGGCGCGATAAGGCAGCTTGCCGCGTCGGGATTGCGCCGACAACAGCCACCCCTCGAAATCATTGTTGCGGACGACGACGCCGCTGCGCAGCCGATGGTTCAACCGCATGATGTCCGCCCAGGTCGGAAAATCGTTGGCGGCAAGCTGAAAGCTTTCCCGAAACGACGGATTGGCATGGCGCAACCGATCCTCGGAATCGTAAAGGGCAATAAGAACGGGGGTGGCGCTCTGAAGCGCTGCGACACGCTCGATAAGATTATTCAACGGGCAACTCCCCTGCGATGGCGAAAACTCCCCCGTCGTCATCCGGCCAAAGCCCCCAAGCCTTTGGACATAGAGAGGAAAAGAAGAACTTAATTATAAACGCACTCTCTAAAATGCGAAGAGGCAGAATGCGGTGGAAAGGATGCCCGAGCCCGTCCTGTCATAACCATCGTCATATGTCCGTCATCCACCTGCCCTTTATTGTGGCACGCTTTTGTGATCTAGCTTACTTATTGGCTGAAAAAGGAAAATTGACGAATGACGGATGCAAACCACCCGATTTACGGCGATATTGACGGCCCCATCATCATGATCGGCTTCGGCTCCATCGGGCGCGGTACTCTTCCGTTGATCGAACGTCATTTCAATTTCGACAGGACCCGGCTCGTCGTCATCGACCCGCGCGAGGACATCGCCGCCTTTCTGGCCGAAAGGAACATCCGCCATATCCAGACGCATCTGACCAAGGAAAATTACCGCGAGATTTTGAAGCCGCTCCTCAAGGGCGTTCAGGGCCAGGGCTTCTGCGTCAATCTTTCGGTCGATGCCGCCTCCGTCGATCTGATGCGGATTTGCCGCAAGCATGGCATGCTTTACATCGACACGGTCGTCGAACCCTGGCCCGGGTTTTATTTCGACGCCGATGCCGACAATGCGGCCCGTACCAACTATTCGCTACGCGAGACCATGTTGAAGGAAAGGACGCGCAAGCCGGGCGGAACGACGGCGGTTTCCACCTGCGGCGCCAATCCGGGCATGGTGTCCTGGTTCGTGAAACAGGCGCTCGTCAATCTCGCCAAGGATACCGGCCACGACATCGAGGAGCCACAGCCACATGACCGGGAGGGCTGGGCAAAGCTGATGAAGCGGCTTGGAGTCAAAGGCGTTCACGTGGCCGAACGCGACACCCAGCGGGCGAAGGAACCCAAGCCCTTCGGCGCTTTCTGGAACACATGGTCCGTTGAAGGTTTTATCGCGGAGGGTTTTCAGCCCGCCGAACTCGGCTGGGGAACACATGAAAACTGGATGCCGAAAAACGCGAAAAAACAGAAAAAGGGAAGCAAGGCGGCGATCTATCTCGACCAGCCCGGCGCCAATACGCGGGTGCGGACATGGTGTCCGGGTCTGGGTCCGCAATATGGATTTCTCGTCACGCATAACGAAGCGATTTCGATTTCCGACTATTTCACCGTCCGCAACGATGATGGCGACGTGACGTATCGGCCGACCTGCCATTATGCCTATCATCCCTGCAACGACGCCATTCTTTCCCTGCATGAACTTTTCGGCAATGGCGGCACCCCTCAGCCCATCCAGCATGTGCTTACCGAAGACGAGCTTGTCGACGGCGCCGATGAACTCGGCGTTCTTCTTTATGGCCATGACAGGAATGCCTATTGGTATGGGTCTCGGTTGAGCCTGCAGGAGGCGCGTTTGCTTGCGCCCAGCCAGAATGCCACCGGATTGCAGGTCAGTTCCGCGGTTCTGGCCGGCATGGTCTGGGCAATCGAAAATCCTGAAGCCGGCATCGTCGAGGCGGATGAAATGGATTACCGCCGTTGTCTCGAGGTGCAGCGCCCCTATCTCGGACCTGTGGAGGGCCATTATACCGACTGGAAACCGACCGATGGCCGCCCCGGCCTGTTTCCCGACAACATCGATACGTCCGACCCCTGGCAGTTTCGCAACATCCTCGTGCGCTGACGGGACGGAGTCTCATATTTGTCACGCAGAGGCTTTCCTGAATGACGTCAGGAACCGGGGAGAGCGAGCAACGTTGCCTTGAAATAAGAAACGCTTCACGGCATGGTCGAAGCATAGAAAGTTTCATCGAATCGCAGGAGAACAGGCTCATGAACTTCAAGACAAGCGCTGCTTTGCTTTCAGCCGCCATAGCGGTGTCTTCATGCGTCGCGCCGGGACCCTCGCAGCAGTCCTCGATGGCGCCTTCGCTTTCCCGCGGCCCGGCCGTCGACGGTCGCTGGATCGACCGTAACGGCATCGTATCGACCTTCCAGAACGGCGCCTTCTCCACCCGTTCGACCGACACCAACACGCTTCTGGCCTCCGGCACCTATGTCACGATTTCGCCGACGCTTTACGAAATCAACATGACCTCGCTGGTGCGCAACACGCAGTCGCGCGTAAACTGCGCCCTCGTCTCCCCGTCACAATTGAACTGCACGACGGATACGAACAGCCAGTTCTCGCTAACGCGCCAGGGCTGATAACGTTATCTTTTCAAAAAGATGATCTTCTAAAACGCACGCCTTGAGCGTGCGTTTTCGTTTATTGCGCACCCGTCATAATTTCGCTTGCGGCGATTGCCGCTAAATGGAAACATCGCGCTTTGAAAGACTGACATGATTTCAGATTAGGAAATGAGCACGGCTGGAGGATGATCGACCGGCCCGGGCTTCCGCTTTGAACAGGAGAGAGGGACCATGAAGAAAATTTTGGGACTGGGCATGCTGAGCGTTTCGGCGATAACGCTTTCTGCCGGAGCGGCTCTAGCCGATTACGAGCTCAACATTCTTCACATCAACGATTTTCACTCCCGTATCGAATCGATCAACAAGTTCGACTCGACCTGCTCGGCGGAGGAAGAAGGCAAAAACGAATGCTTCGGAGGCGCCGCCCGCCTTCTGACCGCAATCAATCAGACCCGTGACGCCCTGAAGGCCGCAGGCAAGAACGTCCTCCTGCTCAATGCCGGCGACAATTTCCAGGGATCATTGTTCTACACCACCTACAAGGGCACCGTGGAAGCGGAAGTTCTGAACGCCATGAAGTTCGACGCCATGACCGTGGGCAACCATGAGTTCGACGACAGCGAAGACGGGCTTGCCGGCTTCCTCGACAAGGTGCAGTTCCCCGTCGTGACCGCCAATGTGGTGGCCACCGCCGCCTCGAAAATCGGTGACCGCGTCAAGCCGTCCATCGTGCTCGAAGTCGGCGGACAGAAAATCGGGATTGTCGGCGCTGTCGCCAACGATACGGCAGAACTGGCAACGCCCGGTCCCAATATCACCATCGCCGAAGATGTGGCGAAAATCAGCGAGCAGGTGCAAAAGCTGAAGCAGGACGGCGTCGACAAGATCATCGCCCTCACCCATGTCGGCTATCCGCGCGATCTCGAATTCATCGCCAAAATCCCTGACGTCGACGTCGTGGTCGGCGGCCACACACATACGCTGCTTTCTAACACCGACCAGAAGGCCGAAGGCCCCTATCCGACCCTCGTCGACAATCCCGGTGGCTACAAGGTTCCGGTCGTTCAGGCCGGGCAGTACAGCAAATATCTGGGCGACCTCAAAGTGGTCTTCGACGACAGCGGCGTGGTCAAGGAAAGCAAGGGCGATCCCATCCTGATCGACTCCTCCTTCAAGCCCGATGAAGCCACGCTAAAGCGCATCGATGAGTTGAAGGCGCCGATCGAGACTCTGAAATCGAAGGTCGTCGGCTCCTCGGAAGGCCCGATCGAGGGAGACCGCAAGGTTTGCCGTGTGAAGGAATGCTCCATGGGGAATCTGGTGGCCGATGCGACGCTCGCCCGCGTCAAGGATCAGGGCGTGACCATCGCTTTCGCCAATAGCGGCGGCCTGCGCTCCTCCATCGATGCCGGCGATGTCTCCATGGGCGAAGTGCTGACGGTTCTGCCATTCCAGAACACGGTCGCGACCTTTCAGCTGAAGGGCGAGGATATTCGCGCCGCTCTCGAAAACGGCGTCAGCCAGATCGACGACGGCGCCGGTCGTTTCATGCAGGTTTCCGGCCTGAAATATTCCTTCGACCGCTCCAAGCCGGCCGGCAGCCGGGTCGTTTCGGTCGAGGTCAAGGAAGGCGACGCCTTCGTGCCTCTCGACCCCGCCAAGACATATATCGTCGCGGCCAATAATTACGTACGCACCGGCGGCGACGGCTTCAAGGTCTTTGCGACCAAGGCAGTCAACGCCTATGACTTCGGCCCCAACCTTGAGGAAGCCGTTGCGGCCTACATCACCGCCAACAGCCCCTATAAGCCCTACACGGATGGCCGCATCAGCGAAGTGACGCCTGCCGGTTATGTCGCTCCGGCAAAGCCTGCGGCACCCGCGCCGGCCGCAACCGCACCTGCGCCGGCCACCACACCGGCCCCCGCTCCCGCGGCACCCGCCGCCACTGCACCTGCTCCCACAGTACCGGCCGCCACGGCACCGGCCACGACGACGCCCGCCGCAACCGCTGCTGCCGCCAGCAAATATGTCGTTGAAAAGGGCGACTCGCTCTGGAAGATCGCAGCGGAGAAATATGGCGACGGCGCTCTCTGGAGCAGAATTGCCAAGGCAAACACGCTGAAGCATCCGAACCACATCGAGATCGGTGAGGAACTGGAACTGCCGGCTCAATAAGCCGAACGGGAACAGACAGGGCAATTTGCCGCAGACAGGAAGCCGGCCCTCGGATATCGGGGTCGGCTTCCTATTTTCCTTTTAAAACAAACCGTTACGGATCAAATTTTTGCAAGGGACCGCGCGTGGCTTTCTCCCCCCGGGAAATAGCCTTCACCGGTAGTTTAATCCTGAAAAATTTCGTCTAGAACACGTGAACGAATTGACCGCACGAGCGTATAGCTCGGGCATCGTCGGCCCAAACCCCGCCGCGGTTGGCGTTCGGCGCGCATCAACAGAAGATGGAGCGTTTCAGCCCTTATCCGGAACGAACCGCTCCTCACGCAAACAGTCAGAGTTTCAGGGTGTCATTCATGGCGACAGAACTATCCGCACTCCCCGCAAACCATCCCCGCACGGCATTTGGCAAGGTCGGCGTCCTGCTGGTCAATCTCGGCACGCCTGACGGTACGGATTATTGGTCGATGCGCCGTTATCTGGCGGAATTCCTGAGCGACAAGCGGGTAATCGAATGGTCGCGTCTCTACTGGTATCCGATCCTTTACGGCATTGTCCTCAACAAGCGCCCGCAGAAAGTCGGCAAGGCCTATGAGGAAATCTGGAACCACGAGCGCAACGAAAGCTATCTGCGCACCTATACACGCAGCCAGGGCGAGTTGCTGGCGGAAGCGCTGAAAGACCTGCCAAATGTTGTGGTCGACTGGGGCATGCGTTACGGCCAGCCCTCCATCGCCTCGAGGATCGACGCGCTGAAGGAACTGGGCTGCGAAAAAATCCTGCTCTTCCCGCTTTATCCGCAATATGCTGCGTCGACGACGGCAACTGTGAACGACAAGGCTTTCGAACACCTGATGAAGCTGCGCTGGCAACCAGCCATCCGCACCGTCCCGCCATATCATGACGATCCGGCCTATATCGAGGCGCTTGCCGCCTCGGTGAAAAACCATCTGGCGACGCTGGACTGGGAACCGGAAATGCTGATCACGTCATTCCACGGCATTCCGCAATCCTATTTCAAAAAAGGCGATCCTTATTATTGTCACTGCCAGAAAACCGCCCGGCTGCTGCGCGAGGCGCTGGGGCGTACAGAGAAAAATTTCATGATCACCTTCCAGTCGCGTTTCGGGCCGGAGGAATGGTTGCAGCCCTATACCGACAAGACCGTGGAAAAGCTGGCGTCGGAAGGCGTCAAGCGCATCGCCGTGATGAATCCCGGCTTCGTTTCGGATTGTCTTGAGACACTGGAAGAAATCGCCGGTGAAGCGGGCGAGATTTTCCTGCATAATGGCGGAGAGAAATTTACCCATATTCCCTGCCTGAACGACAGTGCCGAGGGCATGAATGTTCTCGAAAAGGTTGTGAGACGGGAGTTGCAAGGGTGGGTGTAATCTTGCCATAACGAAGCCGGGCTAAAACCCGCATGGTTCTGATCTGGAGGAAAAGTGATGATTGCATTGGGCGGTTTCGATATCGTCGTGCTGGCGGCAGTGGTTCTGGTCATTCTGGTGCTGTTTGCCGGCATCAAGACCGTGCCGCAGGGATATCGCTACACGGTTGAACGTTTCGGGCGTTATACCCGCACGCTCGAACCGGGCCTTAACCTGATCATACCCTTCTTCGAGCGTATCGGCGCCCGCATGAATGTGATGGAACAGGTGCTGGATATCGCCACCCAGGAAGTCATTACCCGCGACAATGCCAGCGTTTCTGCCGATGCGGTGGCCTTCTACCAGGTTTTGAACGCCGCGCAGGCCGCCTATCAGATCGCCAATCTGGAAAACGCCATCCAGAACCTTACCATGACCAATATCCGCTCGGTGATGGGCTCGATGGACCTCGACGAGTTGCTGTCGAACCGTGACGCCATCAACGATCGCCTGCTGCGCGTGGTCGATGAGGCCGTCGGGCCATGGGGTATCAAGGTCACCCGCATCGAAATCAAGGACATCGCGCCGCCGAAGGATCTCGTCGATTCCATGGCCCGGCAGATGAAGGCGGAGCGCGAAAAACGCGCACAGGTGCTGGAAGCCGAAGGCGCCCGCAACGCCCAGATTCTGCGCGCGGAAGGCGCAAAGCAATCCGCCATTCTTGAGGCCGAAGGCCAACGCGAGGCGGCGTTCCGCGACGCCGAGGCGCGCGAACGTCTGGCCGAGGCCGAGGCCAACGCCACCCGCATGGTCTCGGAAGCCATTGCCGCCGGCAATGTCCACGCCATCAACTATTTTGTCGCCCAGAAATACACCGAGGCGCTCGCCGAGATCGGCACCGCGAAGAATTCCAAAATCGTGCTGATGCCGATGGAGGCTTCGGCGCTGATCGGTTCCCTCGGCGGTATCGGCACGATTGCGAAAGAGGTTTTCGGCGAAAGGGGCGACGCACCGACTGCGCCTGCCACCTCCACGGCGTCCCGCTCCGTGCCGCCGACGCGACCCTCCGGCCAGAGCATCAACGTCACGGTCCCTGGTAATCCATTCGGTTCTTCGTCGGAGAAATGACGATGTTACAACAGCTTGCCACTGAGCTGGGGCCGTGGAGCTGGTGGATCGTCGCCTTCGTGCTTCTGGCCGCCGAACTCATCGCTCCCGGCGTGTTCTTGATCTGGATCGGCCTCGCCGCGCTGGTTATCGGCGCGGTCTCGCTGCTTTTGTGGGATGCTGCATTCTGGGCCTGGCAATTGCAGTTGGTGCTGTTTGCCGCGCTCTCCATCGTTTTCGCCCTGCTCGGCCGGAAATATTTCGGAAGAAACCGGGCTGCAAGCGACGAACCCTTCCTCAACCAGCGGGAGGCAAGCCTTGTCGGACGCACCGCGACCCTTCAGGAACCGATTGTCGAAGGGCGTGGCCGGATCAGGCTGGACGACACATGGTGGCCGGTCAACGGCGAAGACCTGCCGGCCGGCACCCGGGTAAGAATAGCTTCCGCACGCGGACGCACGCTGACAATCGAGCCGCTAGACCGATAAGTTCAAGATCGGCGACGGCTTCAAGCCACGCCAATTCTCAAGAGATCGTGGAAATGCACCAGCCCAATGGGCCGGTTATCCTCATCGATGACAATCAGCGCGCCAATGTGGAATTTTTCCAGCGTCGCCAGCGCACTGGTCGCCAGCACGGATTTTTTGACGGTTTTCGGCGTGCGGGTCATGATGTCATCGACCGTCATCTCGGCGAGGTTGCGCGACAGGTTGCGCGCCATATCGCCCTCGGTGACGATGCCGCACAGGCGGCCATCCTCGTCCAGAACGCCGACACAGCCAAAATGCTTGCGCGAGAGAACACCGACTGCTTCCGGCATGGCCGTTCCCTTGTTGACCAGCGGCACGCGATCGCCCGTATGCATGATATCGCCGACCAGCGTCAGGCTCGCCCCAAGCTTGCCGCCGGGATGGAACACCTTGAAGTCACCCGCAGTGAAATTGCGCGCCTCCAGCAGCGCAACGGCCAGGGCATCGCCCAGCGCAAGCTGCATCAACGTAGAGGTCGTCGGCGCAAGGCCGAGCGGGCAGGCTTCCTGCTCATTGGGAACCAGCAGCACGATGTCGGAAGCCCGCGCCAGCGATGAATTTTCCGAACAGGTGAGCGCGATCAGCGGAATCGAGAAACGGCGGGAATAATTGATGATGCTGCGCAATTCAGCGCTTTCACCACCCTTGGAAATGGCCAGTACCACATCATCGCCGCCGATCATGCCGAGATCGCCGTGATTGGCCTCAGCCGCATGCACAAAAAAGGCGGGCGTGCCGGTGGAAGCGAAGGTGGCGGCAAGTTTTGCGCCTATATGGCCGCTTTTTCCGACCCCGGTAATGATGAGACGGCCATTCGACTGGCCGATGGTCTCGATCGCCTTGCAGAATGGGTCAGAAAGACCGTTCCTCAGAGCATCCTCGAGGGCGGCAAGGCCAGCCCGCTCCATTGAGATCGTCCGCACGGCGGATTCGATGGCGTTGTCTTCGACCAATTTGACGGCGCGTGTAATCATGGCCGACTGTTACTCTTTCAACCGAAATAAGTCCACTCTTCACCGGCGGGCGCAGGGTTTTAGTAGATACCGCCCGAAAATCTCCAACGGTTTCGGTAAAGCGGCGCCTCGTCAATGACGCCGATCCGGCGGAGAAATCTCCTCCATCGTTCCAAGCCGTTTGAAGGGGATGTTTTCCTCGTCGACCAGATACCGCCCGAGCGTCCTTACCCATGAGACCGAGCCGTCGCTGCGGCGCACGGCGTATTCCTGATTATAAAAACTTGCGGCCTTCAGGGTGATCAATGCCGATTCGATCACGCGGTTTCGATGATCGAGATCCACTTTTTCAAGCATCTGAAAAATGCTGATCCCCTGCATTGCCTGTCGCAGCGGAATCCCAAAGAGTTTGGCACATACTTCGTCTAGATAGAAACGGTCATTGGTAATATCCCAACAATAAAAACCGAGCTGCTTGGTGTTCAAAACCGGATTCATGAAACGATGCTGTCACACAAAATAAAATTCAATACCACTTGCTGGGCAATAGAAGATCAGCCCACATAAACCATAGGGCGATTCCGCACCAAATTGAAACGTTTTAATCTTCTCATATTAGGAATATTTTGCATTCTTGACCATTTTCTTCCAGTCATGGTGACGGGTGAAATCGTCCCACCGGGCCTGATGATCGGCGCCGTTGGCTTTGCGCTCCTACCATAACACCGAAATCCCGGCGATGTTTATCAACTGTTAACCATAAAAAACCTATTGTTAAAGCGATGTTAAAACTTGCGTCGCCTGTCTGGTCCCTGGTTTCTTCACGTCATTTCATCGGCCTATTACTCATCGGGCCTGAGGAGATGTCTTGGTGGCCCTTCGATCCGGCATCGGCCAAACTCGCCGGGTGAAAAGGAATGAACGTGAAAGGCGCCGCCACACGTCTGCCGACGTCGCGGAAAGCAGCAACCCTGCTGCTCGCCTGCACGATTTTTTACCCGCAGGGAAGCGTCTTCGCGCAGACTGCAACGACAGCCATACCTGTCTTGCCGGGCGCCGCTTCTGCCGTCGACGGAGCAGCTTCACCCACACCGGCAACGGACAGCGGGGTGAGCACTGGCGCTGTCACGGCCACAGCTACGACCACGCCCGCACCACAACTCTGGCGTCCCTCCACCAATCCCGGCGATCCTATTTACGAACAGCAGGACGACGCAAGCCAACCCTCTGCCGAGGCCGAAAACCCCTATGAGCCGACGGTAGACGGTGGCGAAAACCCACGGATAGCGACCGAACCCGGACAGACGCCCGGCATCCGGCTCGGCACGTTCCTGCTGCGACCGTCAATCAGCCAGACGATCAATACGGAAAAGCAGACGAATACCGGCGGCCCCTCCAGACGCAACTATCTGACGACAGGCATACGGGGCACGCTCACCAGCGACTGGTCCCGTCATGCTTTGACGGTGACGGGCGACGGGGCCTGGGAGAGGAACTTCGGCAGCGACAAGGACGGCGAAGAGCCCCGGGCAAGGATAGAGGCCGATCTACGCCTCGATCTCGGTGAAGAAACGACGGCCAATCTCAAGGCCGGTTATGAATTCAGCCGCGAGGACACGACGGACCCCAATGCTCTCACCGGCGCTGCCGTGCAGGGCGGTGAGCACCGCTTCACCACCGGCGCGTCGATAGAGCGGGATTTCGGCAAGCTGCGCGGCCTGGCGGCGCTCGATCTGTCGCGCACGGTCTATACGGATGCGAAAGGCATCGACGGCCGGCCGATCAGCCTCAGCGACCGCGATCAGAACGGCGCGAACCTGCGTGGACGCATCGGTTATGAGTTGTCGCCGGCGCTCATCCCCTTCCTGGAACTGAATGCCGGGACGACCAAATATGACAGGCGTCTCGACAATTCCGGCTATGCCCGTTCCTCCAATGCCTATGGGGCGAAGGTCGGCGCGGAAGTCGATCTTGGCGAGAAGACCCGCGGCGAGGCCGCCATCGGTTATTTGCGCAAGCAATATGACGACGATCGCCTTGCCTCGATCGGCGCATTGACGCTGGATGGCGAGCTCAACTGGTCACCCCAGCGCGGCACGAACGTCAATCTCGGTCTGCGCACGACGATAGAGGACTTCGCCGGCGGACCACAGGGCGGCTGGGTTTCCTATCGGTTGGATGCCGGCCTGACCCACGAATTGCGCAGCAACCTCGTTGCCCGCCTGACGGGACAGGTCGTGCATCGCACATTCCCCTCTTCAGACATGGAAAATGCCGTTGAATATACCGCAGGCGCCGGCCTGACCTGGGGGTTGAACCGCTATCTCGACCTGACGGCGGACGTCAGCTACCAGTGGACACCGGTTTATGACAGCAGCGAGCTACGTGTCGGCGCAGGACTTGTCCTCAAGCGATAGGCTTCGGCCAAAAAGAAATCCCGGCGCTGAGGCCGGGATCCCGTTTCTGTTCTGGTGGATTACTTCAGCCCGTCGATCAGGGCCTTGATCGGCTCTTCGATCGCAGGGCGAATATCGCCACGCTCCAGCGCGAAAGCGACGTTGGCAAGAATGAAACCATCCTTGGCGCCGCAGTCGAAGGTCTGGCCGCGGAAATGATAGCCGGAGAACTGCTGTGATTTGGCAAGCGTCAGCATGCCGTCCGTCAGCTGGATTTCGTTGCCGGCGCCACGCTCCTGATTTTCGAGAATGTCGAAAATCTCGGGCTGAAGGATGTAACGGCCGTTGATATAGAAATTCGACGGCGCCGTACCCTTGGCCGGCTTTTCGACCATTTCCGTGATCTTGAAACCTTCGCCCACGGCGTCACCCACGCCGACGATACCGTATTTATGCGTCTGATCGGGAGCGCATTCCTGCACCGCGATGACGTTGCCCTGGGTCTGGTCGTATAGTTCGACCATGCCCTTCAGGCAGCTTTTCTGCGAATGCATGATCATGTCGGGCAAAAGCACGGCGAAAGGCTCGTCGCCGACGATATCGCGGGCGCACCAGACCGCATGGCCGAGACCAAGCGGCACCTGCTGGCGGGTGAAGCTCGCGGTGCCCGCCTTGGGCAGAAGGCCGGCCAGCAATGTCAGCTCGGCATTCTTGTTGCGCTCGCGCAGCATCTGTTCGAGTTCAAATTGAATATCAAAATAATCTTCGATCACCGCCTTGCCGCGGCCGGTGACAAATACAAAATGCTCAATGCCCGCTTCCGCCGCCTCATCGACGACATATTGAATGACCGGCTTGTCGACGACGGTGAGCATTTCTTTCGGAACCGCCTTGGTTGCGGGCAGGAAACGCGTGCCGAGACCCGCGACCGGAAATACGGCCTTCCGAATTTTCTTCTGTTCTACCACATATCCCTCCTGAGAGATAAAGCTTGATCACAATCCCCGCACGCTGTTGTTATTTCAAAAATAACAACGTTTTGTAAAGGGTGACGCTACCATCTATTAATGGTAAAGAATTTGTTGACGTTCTTTTGTTATCCATGATGACGCCCGATGCGTTTTCGCAATCGAAATGACATTCGAGAGAACGAAAGACAGACGATGACAAAGATGATCCTTTCCGATGTCCGCAAATTCGGCTGCATGGTGGTTGCAGGCCTGGCAATCTCGCTGGCGCCCGTTTCGGCCCGCGCCGATCAAGGATTCCGTCAGTGGATCAACCAGTTCTACGCAACAGCCGCAAAAGAAGGCATTAGCAGAGCGACATATCAGAAGGCCTTTGCCGGTGTCAGCGAGCCGGATCCCGACGCGCTGCGCAAGGCCACCTTCCAGCCGGAATTCACCACGCAAATCTGGGACTATCTCGATTCCCGCGTCAATCCGTATACAGTGCGGATCGGCCGCGAGATGAAGATGAAGCACGCAACGACCCTCAACTGGATCGAGCGTAACTTCAATGTCGACAAGCATATCATTCTGGCCATCTGGTCGATGGAATCGAATTACGGTGCGGTTCTCGAAAAGCCTGAGCGGCTGCACAATATTCCGCAGGCGCTGGCAACACTCGGCTATTCCGACCCCAAACGCGCCAAATTCGCGCGCACGCAATTGATCGCCGCTTTGAAGATTCTCCAGGCGGGCGATGTGACGCCGAAACAGCTGACGGGCTCCTGGGCGGGCGCGATGGGTCATACCCAGTTCATCCCGACCAGCTACCTGCTTTATGCGGTGGATGCGGATGGCAACGGCAAGCGCGACATCTGGCGCTCCATTCCGGACGCGCTGGCGACCGCGGCCAATCTGCTTTCCAAGAACGGCTGGCAGCCCGGACGGACCTGGGGTTATGAAACCGCCGTTCCGCGTGGCGGCGCCCGTTATGAAGGGCAGACCAAGACCATTGCGGAATGGGCGAAGCTTGGCTTCACCCGCCCGAACGGCAAGAACTTCACCCGCGGATCCGATCGCGCCATGCTGAAGTTGCAGGGCGGGGCAAACGGCCCCGGTTTCCTGATGATGAAAAACTTCTTCACCATCAAGAAATACAACGCCTCCGACAGCTATGCGCTCGCCGTCGGCCTGCTTGCGGATGAGATCGCCGGTTATGGCGGTATGCAGCAGAAGTGGCCACGCCCCGATGGGACGCTGGATATTCGCGAAAAATTCGAGCTGCAGACCCGCATGAAGGAACTCGGCTATTATAACGGTGAGGTCGATGGGAACTTCGGCTCCGGGTCGAAAGCCGCAATCAGCGCCATCCAGTCGCGCATGGGTATGGAAACCGATGGCCAGCCGTCGCAGCGGTTGCTGAGAGCCTTGCGTAATTGATAATGTGCCGGTGAATTCGGCGGCTATCAAGAAACGCCGCCGAAATATCCGGAAGGGTTGATGTGATGAGTGGGAAGCCTCAGGTGAAAAACGGAAGAACCGGCTGGCGTTTCTCGGCCGTCCTTCTTTCAGCCGTCCTTACCGTGCCGCTCGTTCCTTCCGAAAGCTTTGCACAGGAGCAACGGCGTACACTGTTTGAAATGCTCTTTGGCAAACCGGTGGGCCGCGACGGCGGATCCGGGCGCGACTACCAGCCCCGCAACCGCCGCGACTTTCCGTCTGCTCCGCGCGAAAGATCGGTCACCCGCCCCCAACCCGCCAGAAAAGCGCCCTCGGTGGTTCAGATGCGGACCGCAAAGCCGGAGCCAGCCGCCAAGCTTGAAAATGCGCGGCGCGTTCTGGTCATAGGCGATTTTCTCGCCGGCGGCATGGGGGACGAACTGGTCAATGCCTTTGCCAATTCGCCTGCAATCGCCGTCGATGTGCGTGCCAACGGCTCCTCCGGCCTCGTGCGTACCGATTATTACGACTGGTTCAAAAACCTTCCGCAGTTTATCAGCGAAACCAATCCGGCTACCATTGTCATCATGATCGGATCGAACGATCGCCAGCAGATGCAGATCGGCGACACCAGGGAAAAGTTCGGCACGGAGGTCTGGTTCAAGGAATATGAACGGCGGATCGACGAGCTGCTGGCGCTTGCCGGACGCCAGAAGGCGCCGCTGCTGTGGGTCGGCCTGCCTGCCTTCCAGTCGCCGTCGCTTTCGGCCGATCTTGTCGGTTTCAACCGGCTTTATCGCAGCCATGTCGAAAAATATGGCGGTGAATTCGTGGACGTCTGGGACGGTTTCGTCGATGAGGCGGGAAAATTCGTCATTACCGGTTACGACATGAACGGCCAACAGGCCCGCCTGCGCGAGGCTGATGGCATAGGCATGACCCAGGCCGGCAAACGCAAGCTTGCATTTTACGTTGAGAAATTCGTGCGCAGACACCTCGATAGCGCCGGACCGGACCTTGTGAAACTGGACGGCAGCAATCTACCGGCACTTACCTCCCTGCCCGCACTCGGCATCGATGCCGGGCAGGTGCGCACCCAGCCTATCAGTCTCACCGATCCCAATCTCGACGGCGGCGACAAGCTGTTAGGCGATGCGCCTTTGGCCGCCGGGCCGACACGCGTCTCCGTGGTGGAATCGCCACGCGAAAGGTTGACCAAGCGCGGCGAGATGGCCGATGCGCCGGCAGGCCGTATCGATGACTATCGTGTGGCGCCCGATACCGCGCAGACAAAACAATAGAGGCTTTCGGAGCGGCCCGACCGCCCCGCAGCGGGCGTAATGTTTAGGCAATCCGCACATGACAGGATAGGTACAGCTTTGCAGGAATGCGGAGTTGGCCATCCGCCAGCCCCAGTCCCTTTTTTTTGCATGGCGACATCGATTTGGCGGCGACGCCTCGCTTGTCCTTAGCGCGAGCGGCGTCGACGTTTTTGCCTTTCGCCGCGCCCCTTCCCGGAAGGGATACCGGACAATACCGAGATGGAATTCATGCGCCTGCTGCTTGTTGAAGACGAACGCGAAATGGCAGCAGCCCTGTCCGCCGCGCTCCACCGGTTCGATATTATCGTGGATACGGTCGGCACGCTCGATCTTGCCCGTCACGCCATCATGGACGGCGTCCATGACCTTGTCGTGCTTGACCGGCAATTGCCCGATGGTGACGGCATCCAGCTTATCGAAGATTTGCGGCTCCTGCCCCTCACCCCGCCCGTCATCGTGCTGACGGCGCAGGGAGCGCTTGTGGATCGGGTGAACGGTCTGAACCTCGGCGCGGACGACTATCTGGCCAAACCATTCGCGGTCGAGGAACTGCTTGCGCGCATCCGCGCCCTGATGCGCCGGCCGGCCGGCGCCGTGACGATGACGGCAAAACTGGGCAGGCTGGAATTCTGCTTCGAAACCCGCGAAGTGCGCATCAAGGGTGAATTCCTTCCGCTGACCAGACGCGAACTGCTGATCCTCGAAGCCCTGTTGCGGCGACAGGGCAGGACGGTGCTTCGCTCATTGCTCGAGGAAGCCGTTTATAATTTCGACGATGAGATCCAGTCCAATGCACTCGATTCCCATATTTCCCGCTTGCGCCGCAAATTGGCGGCCGCGGATGCGGGCCTTGAGGTCCATGGCATTCGCGGCGTGGGTTACCTGCTGAGGGCGACCTCGTGAAGCTGGCCAGAAGAAAATCGCTCAAGCGCCGGCTGACCCTTCAACTGCTGTTGTTCCAGATCGGCAGCCTGTTCTTCGTCACCGCCGCCATGGTCACCTATATGTCGAGCGGCGGCGCAGGCAGCGCGCTGCTCAGCCCGGAGGCGGCCCAGACAACCGCCAACGCGATCATACGGAATGAAGATAATCGGCTGGTTCTCAAAGAAACGCCCGAATTCGTCAAGCTGCGCAGCAATACCTCCGATTTCTGGTTCGTCGCGGTCAGCGAAAACGGTGAGATCGTGCAGGGCGGGCAGGTGCCCGAGGCATTCAGCAATATGGATCAGCAATTGAGCGACATCAGGGTCTCAGACGTGCGCGACGCGGCGCTGTCCTATTCCTACCTCGCCGTGGTGCGAATCGCCGTCGTTCGCCGCGCTTCGGGGCCGGCGGGAGAATTCGTCATGATCGGCAAAGGCGGGCCGTTCAGCATGACGTTACCGGTTTTGTTGTTTTCGAACATCTTGATCATGCCTGTCCTCATTCTCATGTCCATCGTGACGGTCGTGACCATCCCCTGGATCATCCGCAGGGAATTTCGCGCCCTTTCCACCATTGCTCGCACAGCGGAAACCATCGATATCGACAGGCGCGGATACCGATTGCCGGATGGCGATATTCCGAAGGAAGTGCAGCCTCTCGTTCACGCCGTCAACGGCGCGTTGAAGCGACTGGACGACGGCTACGAACGACACAAGCGCTTCATTCTCGATGCCGCCCATGAATTGCGAACCCCCGTCGCCATTCTCCAAACCCGCGTTGAAACGCTACTGGACGGCCCGGCCCGCAGCAGAATATTGGCGGATGCCAGCCGTATCGCCGTGCTGGCCGAACAATTGCTCGATTTGCAGCGCCTTGGCGGGCAGAAGGCCCCTCTGGTCCCGCTTGATCTTGTCAACCTGTGCAGATCGGTCGTCGCTGACATGGCCCCGCTCGCCATATCACAGGGATATGCGCTGTCCTTCGAACCGGAGGAAGAGCCGATCCTCGCCCTTGCAGACCACGCTTCGTTGCAGCGCGCCCTGATGAACATCGTGCAAAACGCCATCGAACATGGCGGCAATCGCGGCACGATCACGATAAGGGTGGCAGCAAACCGGGTGATCGAGATAGCCGACGAAGGCAATGGCATTCCCGAAGAGGACCGGGAACTGGTTTTCGATGCCTTCCACCGCGTGCGACCGAAAGATCGCGGCACCGGGCTTGGGCTCAACCTCGTGCAGGAAATCGTCCGCTATCACGGTGGGGAAATTACCATCAGCGATGCTTCCACCGGTGGCGCCTGCTTCCGTATCACCCTTCCCTATTGCTGAAGAAAAGTCCTCATTTTCGCAACCAAAAGAAAAGGCCTGTTGCATCTGCAACAGGCCTTTTCGGCTCGTATTACCGTCAGTGCTTAGCGCGGAAGGACGGTCGCACCCATCAGCGCTTCATCGATTGCACGCGCCGCCTGGCGGCCTTCCCGGATCGCCCAGACCACCAGCGACTGGCCACGGCGCACGTCGCCCGCCGCCCAAAGCTTGTCGACCGAAGTCTTGTAGTCGGTTTCATTGGCGATCACATTGGTGGAACCGCGACGGTCAGTGTTGAGCTTCAGCTTGCCGTCCATTTCCTTCAGCACGCTGTCCGTGAAGGGACCTGAAAAGCCGATCGCGATGAACGCAAGATCGGCCTTGATGATGAATTCCGTGCCAGCAATCGGCTTGCGGCGGTCATCCACCTGGCAGCACTTCACTCCTGTCAGCACGCCGTCTTCGCCGACGAATTCGAGCGTCGCCACCTGGAACTCGCGGATGGCGCCTTCGGCCTGCGAGGACGAGGTACGCATTTTCGTCGCCCAGAAGGGCCAGACCGCCAACTTGTCTTCCTTTTCCGGCGGCATCGGGCGGATGTCGAGCTGGGTGACCTTCACGGCACCCTGACGGAAAGCCGTACCGACGCAGTCGGATGCGGTATCGCCGCCACCGACAACGACGACATGCTTGCCGCCGGCAAGAATAGGATCGGCCGGCCAGCCAATGCTGTCGATATTTTCGCGACCGACGCGGCGGTTTTGCTGCACGAGATAGGGCATGGCATCGTAGACGCCATGCAGATCGGCGCCGCCGATACCGGCCGGGCGCGGGGTTTCCGAACCGCCGCAATAAAGCACGGCATCGTGGTCGGCCAGAAGCGCTTCGACCGTTACATCGACGCCGACATTGACGCCGCAATGGAAGGTGACGCCTTCGCCCTTGATCTGCTCGACACGGCGGTCGATGAAGTTCTTCTCCATCTTGAAGTCCGGAATACCGTAACGCAGCAGGCCGCCGGGCTTAGATTCGCGCTCATAGACATGAACCTCGTGGCCGGCGCGGCCCAGCTGCTGCGCAGCCGCCATGCCCGAAGGACCGGAACCGATGATGGCGACCCTCTTGCCGGTGTGGATCGTCGCGGGCTTCGGCACGATGAAACCCAGCTCATAGGCCTTGTCGGCAATCGCCTGCTCGACGGTCTTGATGGCGACCGGCGCATCCTCGAGGTTCAGCGTGCAAGCCTCCTCGCAGGGTGCCGGACAGACGCGGCCGGTGAACTCCGGGAAGTTGTTGGTGGAATGGAGGTTGCGGATCGCCTCTTCCCAATTGTTGTTATAGACCAGATCGTTCCAGTCCGGGATCTGGTTATGCACGGGACAGCCCGTCGGGCCGTGACAGTAGGGAATGCCGCAGTCCATGCAGCGCGCCGCCTGCTTCTGCACTTCGGCATCCGACATCGGAATGGTGAATTCGCGGAAATGGCGGATACGATCCGATGCGGGCTGATACTTGCCCACCTGACGGTCGATCTCCAGAAAACCTGTAACCTTGCCCACGTTTAAATCCTCACATCAAAGCGGAGCGCCTGTCGGGCCCCAGTACCAGTAAGCGAAACCCATAGCCGCCCCCAATACGATGAATTCAAATCCGGTCTCGCCGCTCGTCCAGTAGATTGCCGTGGGAACGGCGACCGCGATCATCAGCGAGACCAGTTGGTGTAGTATCCTCACGCGGCGGATTACTCCGCCGCCACGCCCATGCGCATGCGCTCCATTTCCTCAAGCGCACGACGGTATTCGACCGGCATGACCTTGCGGAATTTCGGACGGAACTCGCTCCAGCGGTCGAGTATATCCTTGGCGCGTGCAGAGTTGGTGTAGTGGAAGTGATTGGAAATCAGCTGGTAGAGCCGCTCCTCGTCGTGACGCGTCATGTCCTCGGAAACGTCCACACGTCCCTTGTGCATGAGGTCGCCGCCGTGATGGTGCAGCTTTTCCAGCATGTCGTCTTCTTCCGGAACCGGCTCCAGCTCGACCATGGCCATGTTGCAGCGGGTGGCAAAGTCGCCCTTCTCGTCGAGAACATAAGCCACGCCGCCGGACATGCCGGCCGCGAAGTTACGGCCCGTCTCGCCGAGCACCACGACAATACCGCCCGTCATATATTCGCAACCGTGGTCGCCGACACCTTCGACAACCGCGACCGCGCCGGAGTTGCGCACTGCAAAGCGCTCACCCGCAACACCGCGGAAATAGCACTCGCCGGTGATGGCGCCGTAAAGAACGGTGTTGCCGACAATGATCGAGTTTTCCGCGACGATACGGGTGTTTTCCGGCGGACGCACGATGATGCGGCCACCCGAAAGACCCTTGCCGACATAGTCGTTGCCGTCACCCACCAGATCGAAGGTGATGCCGCGAGCGAGAAACGCACCGAAGGACTGGCCCGCCGTACCGCGCAGCGTCACATGGATCGTATCGTCCTTGAGACCCTTATGGCCCCAGCGCTTCGCCAACGCGCCCGAAAGCATGGCACCGGCGGAACGATCGACGTTCTTGATCGGTACTTCGAAGACCACGGGCTCGCGGTTTTCCAGCGACGGCAGAGACTTCTCGATCAGCTTGCGGTCGAGAATGTCGTCGATCGGATGCTTCTGGCGTTCGGTCCAGAAGGTCGCTTCCTTGGGAGCCTCGACCTTGTGGAAGATGCGGCTGAAATCCAGCCCCTTTGCCTTCCAGTGCGCCAGCATCTCATCCTTTTCGAGCAGTTCCGAAGCGCCGATGATCTCGTCCAGCTTGGTCACGCCCAGGGAGGCGAGGATTTCGCGCACTTCTTCGGCAACGAAGAAGAAGTAGTTGATGACGTGTTCCGGCGTGCCCTTGAAGCGCTTGCGCAGAACCGGGTCCTGCGTCGCGACGCCCACGGGGCAAGTGTTCAGGTGGCACTTGCGCATCATGATGCAGCCGGCCGCAATCAGCGGCGCGGTTGCAAAGCCGAATTCATCAGCACCCAGAAGCGCGCCGATGATGACGTCGCGGCCCGTTTTCAGACCACCATCCACCTGCAGCGCGACGCGCGAGCGAAGACCGTTCAGCACCAGCGTCTGCTGGGTTTCGGCAAGGCCGATTTCCCATGGTGAACCCGCGTGCTTCAGCGACGTCAGCGGCGAAGCACCCGTGCCGCCATCGAAACCGGAAACGGTGATATGGTCGGCGCGCGCCTTGGCGACACCGGCCGCAACCGTCCCGACACCGACTTCCGACACCAGCTTTACCGAAACATCGGCTTCCGGGTTGACGTTCTTCAGGTCGTAGATCAGCTGCGCCAGATCTTCGATGGAATAGATATCGTGATGCGGCGGCGGCGAGATGAGACCGACGCCCGGTGTGGAGTGGCGGGTCTTGGCAACCGTCGCATCCACCTTGTGGCCGGGCAGCTGGCCGCCTTCGCCGGGCTTGGCACCCTGCGCGACCTTGATCTGAAGCATATCGGCATTGACCAGATATTCCGTCGTCACACCGAAACGACCAGACGCGATCTGCTTGATGGCAGAGCGTTCCGGGTTCGGCTTGCCATTGAGCAACGGCAGATAACGGTCGGATTCTTCGCCGCCCTCACCCGTGTTGGACTTGCCACCAATGCGGTTCATGGCGATGGCGAGCGTCGTATGCGCCTCGCGGCTGATGGAGCCGAAGGACATGGCGCCCGTCGAGAACCGCTTGACGATGTCTGCCGCGGGTTCGACCTCATCGATGGAAACAGGCTTGCGACCGAGCGCTTCCGCAGACTTGATGTTGAACAGGCCGCGAATGGTGTTCATGCGCAACGCCGTCTCATTCACCATGCCGGCAAATTCGCGGTAGCGGTCCTGGCTGTTGCCGCGCACCGCATGTTGCAGCGAGGCAACCGCATCCGGCGTCCAGGCGTGGCTTTCGCCGCGCATGCGATAGGCATATTCACCGCCGATATCGAGCGTATTGGCAAGGATCGGATCCTTGCCGAAAGCCGCCGTGTGGCGCGCCACGGTTTCTTCGGCGATTTCCGTCAGGCCCACACCTTCGATGGAGGTAGCGGTGCCGAAGAAATATTTCTCGACGAATTGCGACGACAGACCGACGGCATCGAAAATCTGAGCGCCACAATAGGACTGGTAGGTGGAAATGCCCATCTTGGACATGACCTTCAGGATGCCCTTACCGACAGCCTTGATGTAACGATAAACGACTTCGTCGTCGGACACTTCCTTCGGGAAGGCGCCGTGCTTGTGCATGTCGAGAAGTGTATCGAAGGCGAGATAGGGGTTGATCGCCTCCGCGCCATAACCGGCGAGCAGGCAGAAATGGTGGACTTCGCGTGGCTCACCGGTTTCCACGACGAGGCCAACCGAGGTGCGCAGACCCTTGCGGATCAGGTGATGGTGCACGGCGGCCGTCGCCAGAAGTGCCGGGATCGCGATGCGATCAGGGCCAAGCTGGCGGTCGGAAAGTACGATGATGTTGTAACCGCCACGAACGGCCGATTCCGCCCGCTCGCAGAGGCGGTCGAGCATTTCGGGCATACCTTCCGCACCGCGCTCCACATCATAGGTGAAGTCGAGCGTCTTGGTATCGAAGCGGTCTTCCGTGTGGCCGATGGAACGGATCTTTTCCAGATCGCCATTGGTCAGGATCGGCTGGCGCACTTCCAGACGCTTGGCGCGGGCTGCCCCTTCGTGATCGAGCAGGTTCGGGCGTGGACCGATGAACGAGACGAGGCTCATGACGAGCTCTTCGCGAATCGGATCGATCGGCGGGTTGGTGACCTGCGCGAAGTTCTGCTTGAAATAGGTGTAAAGCAGCTTCGACTTGTCCGACATGGCCGAAATCGGCGTATCGGTACCCATCGAACCGATGGCTTCCTGGCCGGTCGTCGCCATCGGCGACATCAGGAGCTTGGTGTCTTCGCTAGTGTAACCGAAGGCCTGCTGACGGTCGAGCAGCGACACGTCGCGGCGCAGCGCGCGCGGCTCCACCGGCTTCAGATCCTCAAGGATGAGCTGGGTGCGGTCGAGCCAGCTACGATACGGATGCTTGGCGGCAAGCTCGTGCTTCACTTCCTCGTCGGAAACGATGGAGCCCTTTTCCATATCGATCAGCAGCATCTTTCCGGGTTGCAGACGCCACTTCTTGACGATGCGCTCTTCCGGCACGGGCAGCGTGCCTGCCTCAGACGCCATGATGATGCGGTCGTCATCGGTGACGAGGTAACGCGCCGGGCGCAGACCGTTGCGGTCGAGAGTCGCGCCGATCTGCTTGCCGTCGGTGAAGGCGACGGCAGCCGGACCGTCCCACGGTTCCATCAGCGCTGCATGATATTCGTAGAACGCCTTGCGTTCGGCGGACATGGACTGGTTGCCGGCCCAGGCTTCCGGGATCAGCATCATCACGGCATGGGCCATGGAATAACCGCCGCGCACGAGGAACTCGAGCGCGTTGTCGAAGCAGGCCGTATCCGACTGACCCTCGTAGGAAATCGGCCAGAGCTTGGAGATGTCATCGCCGAACAGCGCGGAGGAAACCGACGCCTGACGCGCCGCCATCCAGTTGACGTTGCCGCGCAGCGTGTTGATTTCGCCGTTATGGGCGACCATTCGGTAAGGGTGCGCCAGTTTCCAGGACGGGAAGGTGTTGGTCGAAAAACGCTGGTGCACGAGGGCGACAGCGGATTCGAAGCGCGGATCGGCGAGATCCTTGTAATAGGCGCCCACCTGATAGGCGAGGAACATGCCCTTGTAGACGATGGTCGAGGAGGAGAGAGAAACGGGATAGAAATCCTGCGTTTCCTTGCCGCCGCCCTCGTCATAGATGCGGTTGGAGAGAACCTTGCGGATCAGGAACAGCTTGCGCTCGAAATCGGCATTGCTCGCGGCGTCGCGGCCGGCGCCGATGAAGACCTGCACGTGGTGCGGTTCGGTCGCGGCGATATCCGGCGCCTTGGAAAGCGAGGAATTATCGACCGGCACATCGCGGAAGCCGAGGAACTGCTGCCCCTCTTCGCCGATAACGTCGACGATGACCTTCTTGTAGTGCTCGATGCGGGAAGGATCGCGCGGCATGAAGATATGGCCGACGGCGTATTCACCCGCCTTCGGCAACGTCACGCCCTGCGTCGCCATCTCCTCACGGAAGAAACGATCAGGAATCTGCACCAGAATGCCCGCACCATCACCCATAAGCGGATCAGCGCCGACAGCGCCACGATGCGTGAGGTTTTCCAGGATGAACAGGCCGTCCTTGACGATCTGGTGCGACTTTTGGCCCTTCATATGGGCAACGAAGCCGACGCCGCAGGCATCATGTTCATTAGCCGGATCGTAAAGACCCTGCCTTTCCGGCAAACCGCCCGCGAAACGCGCTTTCGCAGAAACGGGCGCAGCCGCAGCCGCGGTGGGACAGTCTGTTGTCAGGGTGGCGGCAGCGGTGTTCGCCTGCGGCTTGTTCGTCATTTGTGTCCCTCCTGCAAAATTACTTGCATGGTTTCATGCGAAGATCCGGCTCGACACGAATTTTCGCTTCCCGCAAAACTCGCATTCAACCCGGCTTTGGTCAATTTAGGACAGCAAAGCTGTCTCAATTCAGTAGGATTTTGGCAGAAACGGGCGGATTTAGCAAGGGTGCGAATCCAATTAGTGAAAGCCGCATTTCGCAGCGAAGTTTCGATACTGACCTATTGCGCGAAACTTTCTTGTCGCAAAGCAGGTCGACCCGTTGCTTTCATTACCGGATTTGCCAATCTCAATGTTCCGACCTAGAACTTTCCCCGTTATCGCTTCGAACAGCCCGACCAGAACCTCAGCTATCGGAAAGCCTTCAGAGATGTTTTTTGCTTCAGACAATTGGGCTGGCGCCCATCCGGCCGTCAACGAACGGCTTTCGCGGGAATCCACACGCTTTGCCGCGGCTTATGGCACCAGCGAACTCGATCTTTCCATCGAAAAGCGCTTCAACGAGATTTTCGAACGCGAAGTCGCGGTGTTTTTCGTCGCGACCGGCACGGCGGCCAATTCGCTCTCGCTGGCCAGCATCGCCCGCGCCGGCGGCCTGACCTTCTGTCACTCCGAAGCGCATGTGATCGAGGACGAGTGCGGCGCGCCGGATTTCTTTTCCGGCATGCGCATGGTCGCCGTCGAGGGGCCGAACGGCAAGATGCTGCCGGAGAACCTCATTGAGCGTATTGCGCGTTATCCGCAGGATGCCGTGCATCACGGCCGCGCCGCAGCCATCACCATGACGCAGGCGACCGAGGCCGGCACGGTCTACACACTCGATGAAATCGATGCCATCGCCAAAATCGCAAAAGACAATGGCCTGCCGCTGCATATGGATGGCGCGCGTTTCGCCAATGCGCTGGCCGCACTCGGCACCACACCCGCCGAAATGACCTGGAAACGCGGCGTCGACGTCCTGTCTTTCGGCGGCACGAAAAATGGCTGCTGGTGTGCGGAAGCGATCGTCTTCTTCGATCCCTCGCTCGCCAGGGATTTCTCCTTCCTGCGCAAGCGCACCGCCCAGCTTTTCTCGAAATCGCGTTTCATCGCCGCGCAATTCGAGGCCTATCTGCAGGACGACCTCTGGCTCGGTCTCGCCAGCCACGCCAACGCCATGGCCAATCGTCTGCGTGCCGGTTTCGCTTCGCTGAACAGCGCCCGCCTTGCATGGCCGACTCAGGCCAATGAAGTTTTCGCTATTCTTCCAAAGGCCGCCGCAGAAGCCGCCACGGCAAAGGGTGCAAAGTTCTATGACTGGCTGGAGCCGCGCGATATGCCGGAAAATGTCGGCAAGGACGAAGTGCTGATCCGCATGGTCACGAGCTTTGCCACGACAGAAGCCGATGTGGACGAATTCCTGTCGATCTGCGCCGCCGTTTAAACTATCGCAGGGCGTCGCCTTGCGGCGCCCTCACACCTCCTGCAGCCGGTAACCGACACCGGTTTCCGTCAGGATATAGCGCGGCTGATCCGGGGTTTTTTCGATCTTCTGCCGAAGCTGGCGCACATAGACGCGCAAATATTGCACGTCGGTCAATTCGTCCCACACATGTTCAAGCAGGAAACGGTGGGTCAAAACCTTCCCGGCATGCTGCACCAGAACCCGCAGGATGTCATACTCCTTGGGTGAGAGCTTCACCTCCCGGTCCTCCACCTTGACGATACGCCTGACCAGATCGACGGAAAGATCACCGGTCTGAAACACCGGCCTCTCCCCCTGGCTTTGCAGACGATGGCGCAGGGCGACACGGATGCGGGCGACGAGTTCGTTCATGCCGAAAGGCTTGGTGATGTAGTCATCGGCCCCCAGCTCCAGCGCCTTGACGATACCCGCCTCATCCGTGCGGCTGGAGAGGATGATGACCGGCAGCGCCAGCCCTTCGCCGCGCCATTTCGCCAGAAGATCATGCCCCGACATATCCGGCAGGCCGAGATCGAGAACGACGAGATCGGGCTTGTCCTCGCTGACCAACTCCATGGCGACCTTGGCGTTCATCGCCTCGCTCACCGCATATTCTTGGGTCGACAGCCCTACGCGCAAAAGCTTGCGGATCGGCGGTTCGTCGTCGACGATCAGAATACGAACGGCGGAATTGGTCATTCCCGATCTCCTTCAGCGGCATGATCGCTTGTCGTCGGCAATCGCGCCTTAATCATGATCGATCACCGGAGCTCCGGAGGAAATCGGCAGACTGACGGTAAATTGCGCACCGGTACGGCCTGACCTGTTTTCCGCGTGGATCGAACCGCCCATGGCCTCGATAAACCCCTTGCAGATGGATAGTCCCAGGCCGGTTCCGGCCTGCACATGATCCGCCTTGCGCACGCGGTAGAAGCTGTCAAACACCCGCTCCGTATCGTCAGGTGGAATACCCGGTCCCGCATCGGCCACGGAGAGGAAGATATTCTTGCCCTGCCGCCAGCCGCGAATCTCGATGGCGGTATGTTCGGGAGCGTATTTGGCGGCATTGTCGATGAGATTGAACAGGACCTGTTCGAAAAGCACGGGATCGACCTTCAGCATCGGCAGGTCGGAGGGAATATCCAGAACGATCTCATGCCTGGCGACGATTTTGGCGGCGCGCGACAGTGCGGTTCCAACCATATCGCCCAAGAAATGCAGACCGTAATTCGGCTCCATCGCGCCCGAGCCGATCCGCGTCATATCAAGAAGATTGGAGATGAACCGGTTCAGCCGCTCGGATTCCTCAATGATCGTCGAAAGCAGTTCGGCGCGCGCATCCGGCGGGATGTCCTCGGCGAAATCCTTCAACGTTCCGGCCGAACCCAGAATGGCCGCAAGCGGTGTTTTAAGGTCGTGGGAAATGGACGTCAGGAGCGCGGTGCGCAGCCGGTCGGTTTCCGCCGCAAGCCTTGCCCGGTCGACATCCGAGACAAGCTGGATTCGCTCGATAGCGAGCGCCGCCTGATCGGCCAGGGCATCGAACAGCCGCTGCTGTTCCGGCGTCAGAAGCGGACCGAGCCGGTCATCGTCCAGTCCCACCACGCCGACGGCGCCGCTGCCGGTGCGTAGGGGCAGGTAAAGACGTTTGGCGCCAGGAAGCGTATCCGCGCCCCTGCCAGCGGCCTTGTTATGTTCCCAGGCCCATTGCGCGGCGGCAATATCGGCATCCCCCAGCGTGTCGTCCGGCGGATATCCCGCCTTGACCATGATCGTATTGTTTTCCGGTAAAAGCAGAACGATCCGAACCTTCAGCATCGAGGCCATCTGAAAAGCAGCCGCCCACAGCACGTCGTCCAGCGTTCCCGTCACCGAAAGCTTCTTGGAGAACAGATATAAATCTTCCGTCGTTCGCGCTCTTGCCCGCGCGGCGGCGGCCTGTCTTTGCACGGCCGCCGTGAGATTGGAGGCGACAAGCGCCACGCCGAGATAAAACAGCAGCGCCACGACACTTTCCGGATCGCGAACAGTCAGGGTGTAACGCGGCTCGAGGAAGAAAAAATTGAATGCAAAAGCGCCGAGCAGGGAAGCATAAAGCGCTGGCCCCAGCCCGCCGCGTACGGCGGCGGCCAGAACCGCCATCAGGAACACCAGCGCCAGATTTCTGACATCGAGTGTCTGGTCCAGCACGATGCCGGCCACGATCGCCAAACCGACGAACAGGGTGCTGTTAAGATAGGGTCGTATAGAAGGATGAGATTGCGCCGAGGCCGGCTTTGCGGCCTGGCCCAGTTTCTCTTCTTTTTTATCGCCGGAAATGACATGAACGCTGATATCGCCCGCATGGTCGATCAGATCATGCGTCAGCGAACGCTGAAAAATCCGCTGCCACCAGGATTTTCGCGGGCGGCCGATGATGATGTGGGTGAAATTATTGGCGTTGGCGTAGGAGACGATTTCCCGTGTGAGATCAAGCGCCGGCAGGGTCACCGTCTCGCCGCCGAGCTGCTGGGCAAGCCGCATCGCGCCGGCCAGCCGGTCCTTCTCCAACTCTGACAATTGTTGCGAACGCGGCGTATCGAGATGCAGTGCCGTCCAGGGTGCGCGTAGGCGATCCGCCTGCCGGCGGGCATAACGCACCAGCCCCGGGCCGTTGCTGCCATGGTCAAGGCAGACCAGAACCCTGTCTCCTGCCGCCCAAGGGCCGGAAATGGCGTGGGACTGCATGTGGTTGAGCAATTGCTCATCCACCCGTTGCGCGGTGCGCCGGAGCGCAAGCTCCCGCAGCGCCGTCAGATTGCCGCGCGAGAAATAATTCTCGATGGCACGCCGGGCGGTGCGGGGCAGGTAAACCTTGCCATCCTGCAGCCGTTTGATCAGATCGTCTGGCGTAATATCGATTATTTCGACATCGTCGGCCCGGTCGATGATGCTATCGGGCACCGTTTCACGAACACGGATGCGGGTGATCTGCGCAACGACATCGTTCAGGCTTTCGACATGCTGGATGTTCAGCGTCGTATAGACGTCGATTCCCTGCGCCAGAATTTCCTGAACGTCCATGTAGCGCTTGGGGTGGCGGCTGCCGGCGGCATTGGTGTGGGCAAGTTCATCGACCAGAACCAAGGCGGGACGACGGGCGAGAATGGCGTCGAGATCCATCTCCTCCAGCGTCTGGCCGCGATAATCGATGCGCTTCCGCGCAACGATCTCGAAGCCCTGCACCAGCGTTTCGGTTTCCTTGCGGCCGTGCGTTTCCACAACGCCGATGACGGTGTCGACACCATCCGCTAGCTTCGCACGGCCGGACATCAGCATTTCATAGGTCTTGCCGACGCCGGGCGCCGCCCCTAAAAAAATCTTCAGCCGGCCCCGCGCCTCGCGCCGGGCGTGTTCCAGCAGCGCATCGGGCGATGGTCGGCTTGGCATATTGCTGATATCGTCAGGCATTGAACCCACCAGTGGTCGAGGCTATGGCTTGCGAACAAGCCATAGCCATTTCAGTTCATGAGCCGGCTTCGTCAAGAGCCATGTTGAGCGCCAGCACATTCACGACCGGCTCTCCCATAAATCCGAGTTCCGGTCCTTCCACATGGCGTTCTACGATAGCGCGAAGTGCGGCCTCATCCATGCCCCTTGCCCTGGCGACACGCGGAACCTGGAAATAGGCGGCCTCTGGCGAAACATGCGGATCAAGGCCGCTGCCCGAGGCCGTCACCAGATCGGCCGGCACCTCAGCTGTCGGATTTTCGGTTTTCGCCGCCTCGTAATCCTGCTTCACCCGGTCAATGAGCTTTGCGCTCGTCGGACCGAGGTTGGAGCCGGAAGACGAAGCAGCATTGTAGCCGTCGCCGGCGGCCGACGGCCTGCCATGGAAATATTTCTCGCCGGTGAAAGCCTGCCCGATCAATTGCGATCCGACGACAGTGCCATTCTTCTCGATCAGGCTGCCATTCGCCTGAACGGGAAAGATCGCCTGTGCGAGGCCCGTCATGCCCAGCGGATAGGCGAGGCCGGTGATGGCCGTGGTGGCAAGGATCAGCACCAGTGCGGGACGAAACTGTCTAAACATTGTCTTTACTCCTCAAGCAAGACCGAGCGCCGTAATAGTGAGGTCGATGGCCTTGATGCCGATGAAGGGAACGATGATGCCGCCGAAGCCATAGATGACCAGATTGCGCGACAGCAGCGCCCCCGCGCCGATCGGCCGATATTTGACGCCTTTCAGCGACAGCGGGATCAACGCGATAATGATGAGCGCGTTGAAGATGATGGCAGAGAGGATGGCGCTCTGCGGTGTCGAGAGCCCCATGACGTTCAGGACGCCAAGCTGCGGATAGAGCGCCAGGAACATTGCCGGGATGATGGCAAAATATTTTGCGATATCGTTTGCGATGGAGAACGTCGTCAGCGCACCGCGCGTCATCAGCAATTGCTTGCCGATTTCGACGATCTCGATGAGCTTGGTGGGGTCGCTGTCGAGATCGACCATATTGCCCGCCTCACGTGCCGCCACCGTGCCGGTATTCATGGCAACGCCGACATCGGCCTGCGCCAGCGCCGGCGCGTCGTTGGTGCCATCGCCGCACATGGCGACAAGCTTGCCCTTGGCCTGTTCCTCGCGGATAAGCTCCAGCTTGTTTTCCGGTGTCGCCTGGGCGAGGAAATCATCGACGCCGGCTTCCGCTGCGATGGCGGCGGCCGTCATCGGATTGTCCCCGGTGATCATCACGGTGCGGATGCCCATGCGCCGAAGCTCCGCGAAACGCTCGCGAATGCCACCCTTGACGATATCCTTCAGCTGCACGACGCCGAGCAGCTTTCCATCCCGCACGACGGCGAGCGGCGTGCCGCCTGTCTTGGCGATCTCTTCCGCAATTGTCCGGATGCCGCGTGCGGCGTCCGTTTCGGTTTTGACGGCAACCGCCGCATTGCCCTGTTGCGAAGCGCCGCCGTTGACGTAGGCGAGAACGGCGTCGACTGCGCCCTTGCGGATGGAGGAGCCCTCAAAATCGACACCGCTCATGCGGGTCTGGGCGGTGAAGGGTACGAAATTCGCATGCAGTTTCTGCATGTCACGGGCGCGGATGCCGTATTTTTCCTTGGCGAGAACCACGATGGAACGGCCTTCCGGCGTTTCGTCGGCAAGGGAGGCAAGCTGCGCTGCATCGGCCAGTTCCTGCTCGGAAACGCCGGCAACGGGGCGGAATTCGGTTGCCTGCCGGTTACCAAGCGTGATGGTGCCGGTCTTGTCCAGCAACAACGTATCCACATCGCCGGCCGCCTCGACGGCGCGGCCGGACATGGCGAGCACGTTGAAACGCACCAGCCTGTCCATACCGGCAATGCCGATGGCGGAGAGAAGAGCACCGATAGTGGTGGGGATAAGCGTCACGAACAGCGCCACCAGCACGATGATGGGGATGGAACCGCCGGCATAGGATGCAAAGCTCGGAATGGTCGCGGTGGCCAGCACGAAAATCAGCGTCATGCCGGCGAGCAGAATGTTGAGCGCGATCTCGTTCGGCGTCTTCTGGCGTTCAGCACCCTCAACCAGCGAAATCATCCGGTCAAGGAAGGTGGAGCCCGCGGCGGCCGTGATGCGAACCCTGATCCAGTCCGACAGCACCTGCGTACCGCCGGTGACGGCAGAGCGATCACCGCCGGATTCACGGATGACGGGAGCGGATTCGCCGGTGATTGCCGCCTCGTTGACGGAGGCGACACCTTCGATGACCTCTCCGTCGGAGGGAATGATATCGCCGGCCTCGACGAGAACGACATCGTTCACCTTCAGGCCGGCGCCCGCCACCATCTTATACTGGCTGCGGTCATCGCCGGTGAGCAGTTTCGCCTGGGTTTCGGTGCGGGTCCGGCGCAGTGAATCCGCCTGCGCCTTGCCGCGCCCTTCGGCGACGGCTTCCGCGAAATTGGCGAACAATACGGTGAACCAGAGCCAGAGATTGATCTGGAAGGAAAACCCGAGATTGTCGCCACCCATGATGAAATCGCGGATGAACAGCACTGTTGTCAGCACCGACACCGTCGCGACCACGAACATGACCGGGTTGCGGGCCAATGTGCGCGGATTGAGTTTTTTGAATGCGGCGGCGATGGCCGGAACGAGAATGCGAGAATCAAGGATGCTCGCTTGTTTGGACTGGCTCATGAAGAGGCTCCAGCGTTTGAAACGGGGCGACCGATAAAGATCGATCAGCCCGTGATAACTTCGAGAGCGACGACGGCGGCGACAAGAGCCGCCATCATCGCGAGAATGACATTGGAAGCGCACCAGCCGCCGGGCGTCGCGCTCCCCCTGCCGGGAGCGCCTTTCCGGATGGAAACGACGCGGTTACTTCGGGATTTGTCGTCGTTCATGGCATCACCTCAGAAGACCTGGCCTACCGCCATCGCCAGATGTTCGGCAACTGGGCCGAGTGCCAGCGCAGGCAGGAAGGTAAGGCCGCCGACAATCAGGATCGTGCCGACCAGCAGACCAACGAAAAGCGGGCCATCCGTCGGGAAGGTGCCAGCCGAGGCCGGAACGGTCTTCTTGGCGACCAAGGAACCGGCAATGGCGAGTGCTGGAATGATAACCAGAAAACGGCCCATCAACATGCCGAAACCAAGCGTGATGTTGTACCAGGTCGTATTGCCGGTAAGCCCGCCGAAGGCGGAGCCGTTATTGGCGGCCGCCGAGGTATAGGCATAGAGGATTTCGGAGAAGCCGTGCGGCCCCGCCGTTCCTATCGACGCCACGGCCGAAGGCAGAACAGTGGCCATTGCCGTGAAGAAAAGCATGGCGAGCGGCAGGCAGAGAATGGCCAGAACCGCCATCTTCATTTCCTTGGCCTCGATCTTCTTGCCGAGATATTCCGGCGTCCGCCCGACCATCAGCCCCGCCACGAAGATGGCGATGACGATGAAGAGCAGAATGCCGTAAAAACCAGCGCCGACACCGCCGACGATCACTTCGCCCAGTTGCATATTGATAAGCGGGATTAGACCACCCAGCGCCGTGAAGCTGCCATGCATGGCATTGACCGCACCGCACGAGGCCGCGGTGGTGATGACCGCGAAGAGCGACGAGAGCGCCACGCCGAAACGGGCCTCCTTGCCCTCCATATTGCCGCCGGCAAGACCGAAGCCATGCATCAGCGGATTTCCAGCCGCTTCCGCCCAATAGGTGACGGCGACGCCGGCGATGAACAGCACGCCCATGGCGGCGAGGATCGCCCAGCCCTGACGCTGGTTGCCGACCATGCGGCCGAAAACATTGGTGAAGGCTGCCCCGATAGCGAAGATCGACACCATCTGGATCATGTTGGAAATGGCGTTGGGGTTTTCGAATGGGTGCGCGGAATTGGCACTGAAGAAGCCGCCGCCATTGGTGCCCAACATCTTGATCGCCAATTGCGACGCCACGGGCCCGACGGCAATGGTCTGCTTTGCGCCTTCCAGCGTCTGCGCATTAACATAGGCGCCGAGCGTCTGTGGCACGCCGAGCCAGACGTAAACGAGGGTCAGCACGATGCAGAAGGGTAAAAGCACGTAGAGGGTCGCGCGGACCATATCCACCCAGAAATTGCCGATCGCCTTGCCGGAAGCACGCGAAAAAGCGCGGATGAGGCCGATGGCTATGGCCATGCCTGTTGCGGCGGAGACGAAGTTCTGCACGGTGAGACCGGCCATCTGGGTCAGATAGGACAGGGTGCTTTCCCCGCCATAGTTCTGCCAGTTGGTGTTGGTGACGAAGCTGACCGCCGTATTGAAGGACAATTCAGGCCCGACGGCCGGCATCGCCTGCGGATTGTAGGGCAGCACGGCCTGAAAGCGCATCAAGGCGTAAAGCAGGGCAAAGCCGAAGAGGTTGAAGAGAAGCATGGAGAAAGCATAAGTCGTCCAGTGCTGTTCCTCGCGCTCGCTTGTTCCTGCAAGGGCATAGAGGCCACGCTCTACGGGTGCGATAACCGGCGACAGCAGGGTGCGGTCGCCATTAAAGACGCGCGCCATATAGAAGCCGAGCGGCTTCACCAGCGCAAAAATGATCCCGCAAAACAGCAGAATCTGAAACCATCCATTGAGGGTCATGGTACTTTAACTTTCAATAGCCGCCGCTTCCCGATCAGAAGCGTTCGGGGCGAATGAGAGCATAGGTGAGATAGGCGGCGATAAAGACCGTGACAGCACCGCTCAAGATATAGTCGAATGTCATCGCAGCCTCCGTCTAAAGCCGGTCGCAGGCGCGCGTATAGGCAAAGCAGAGGGCGAAAAACACCGTGGCTGCACCGATCAGAACAACATCCATCATCGATGGGACTCCTTTTTAATCGAGGAGCCGTACAGGAAGAAAAGCGCCGTCATGTGGGACGTCGCTTTTCAATCTTTCTGGCTGGAAAGGGAACACCATCCCTTCCCGAACAGAAGAATGCACCCGAACCGCATAAAGGTTCGAGACGGCCACAGATGGAATAAAATAGGAATTCTATAGGAATTTTTATGCCCGCCGGTCGCGGGCATCGCTACCGCTACTTAGAGTTTTGACGCATCTCCGGACGGGAAACCGGGGTCCACTTTTCCTGGAAGTGCTCTAAGCAAGCCGGCTGTCACCGAAAGCGGAAACGATGGTTTCCGCCGGGCTTTTACTGGCAAGCAGCGCGGCCAGCAAAATGCGGGCCTGTCCGGGACGAAGGGTGGATGAATGCACGGCGCCCGCTGCGACAAGGTCATGCCCGCCGCCACCGCCGCCGTAACTTGCCACGAGCCGCCCTTCCGGCACGCGGCTGGAAACGATGACGGGAACGCCGCGTTCTGCGCAGCGCTTCACGGCTTCGGCGATACGCGGATTGGCATTGCCGGAACCAAGTGCGGCAAGAACGATGCCTTTCGCGCCCACCTGCAGGCTTGCATCGATATGGGTGGCGTCACAGCCGGGATGAATGGCGACGATATCGACGCGCTGATCGGTTACCGGGGCGGAAAGCCGCAGCGTTGCGGCAGCCACCATTGGCCGGGTCGAGCGGAAGGCATCCGCCTCGTCCGCGCTCAGCTTGTAAAGCCCCCAGGCCGGCAGACAGCGGCCGCCGAAGGAAAGGAGCACACCTTTTGCGGCATTCGCGTGATCGAGCGCTGTTTCTATGGCCTTGGCCAGATTGGCCGGTCCGTCCGCGTCCTTATGGTCTGCGGTAAACTGCGCGCCGGTGAAAACCACCGGCTTTGTGATGGCCCGCTGCAAATGTACGAGCAGCGAGGATTCCTCCATGGCGTCGGTGCCATGCAGAACCACGATGCCGGCAACGGCGGGATCATCAAGCTCCATTCCCACCGCATCACTGATGCGCTGCATGTCCGCCAATGTCAGGCTTGAGGAATCCTTCGCCATCAAATCGACAGGCTTCAGCCGGGCGTTGATCTGCGGAACCAGCGCCAGCAGGTCCTCACCCGAAAGGCTGGGCTGGCTTGCGCCATCGGCGCCACGCCGGCTGGCGATGGTGCCGCCGGTGGCGATGACCGCCACCAGAGGCGTTGCACCCTGCCCGCTCACTGTATCGCTCCCGCACGCTCGTCCGCGAGGCGGTAGATGCGATCACGCAACAGATACCAGCCGATGACGAGCGCTGGAATGATGACAATCAGCGAGGCGATGGTCCAGGAGCCGACAGGATAGTCAAACGCCATCAGCACAAGGACACCGAAAAGGAAGATGAGTGTGAGGATGCCGGTATAGGGCGCGCCGAACATGCGGAAATCCGGACGCACGATCTCACCGCGCTGCGACAGCTGCCAGAGCTTCAGCTGGCAGAGCACGATAACGGCCCAGGCGCAGATGATGCCGAGCGCCGAAAGGTTGAGCGCGATCTCGAAGGCGGAGGAGGGCACGACCGCGTTCAAAGCCACGCCGAGAACCGTGACGACAGCGGTGACCGCAATGCCGCCATAGGGCACGCCGTTCTTGTTCATCTTCGCGAGCGCTGCCGGAGCCGAACCGGAAACCGCCATGGAGTGGAGAATGCGGCCTGTGGAATACAGGCCGGCATTGAGCGAGGAGAGCACGGCTGTCAGCACGACGAGGTTCATGATCACGTCAGCGCCCTCTACACCGATGGAGCCGAAGAAGGTGACGAAGGGGCTCTCGCCGGCCTTGTAGGCGGTATAGGGCAGAAGCAGCGTGAACAGCAGCACGGAGCCGACGTAAAAGACGACGAGGCGCAGAACCACCGCGCGGATGGCGCGCGGCATGACCTTGCGGGGGTCTTCGGTCTCGCCCGCCGCCGTGCCGATCAACTCGATCGAGGCATAAGCGAAAACGACTCCTTGTATGATCACGAAGGCGGGAAGAATGCCGTTCGGGAAAAAGCCGCCATTGTCAGTGATGAGGCTGAAGCCGGTGACGTGGCCCTCGATGGGCGTACCGAAAATGACGAAATAAATGCCGACGACGAGGAAGATCGCGAGCGCCAGCACCTTGATCAGGCTGAACCAGAACTCCAGTTCGCCGAACACCTTCACCGACAGCATGTTCATCGCCAGCACGACCACCAGCGCCGTCATCGCGAAGACCCACTGGTCGATACCCGCAAGCCACGGCACGTATTGCTTGAAGAAATTCATATAAAGCGCAACGGCGGTGACATCGGCCACCGAGGTCATGGCCCAGTTGAGCCAATACATCCAGCCGGCTGCAAAGGCCATCTTCTCGCCGTAGAACTCGCGCGCATAGGACACAAAGGAGCCGGAGCTCGGGCGATGCATGATCAGCTCACCGAGCGCGCGCAGCACCAGAAACGCGAAGAAGCCGCAAAGCGCATAAACGAAAACCAGCGCCGGACCAGCCTGCGCGAGACGCCCACCGGCACCCAGAAACAGACCCGTGCCGATGGCGCCGCCGATGGCGATCATCTGGATTTGGCGCGGCTTCAGGGCTTTATGATAACCGAGATCCTCTTCGACGAAGACCTCACGTTCGGCGGGTGCCGTTTTTCCAGAATGCATGGATTTATCTTCCCGATAAAACGCTTGTAGTCGGCAATAAGCCGGAAATCAAAGTGGAACTGGCGCCGTCCCCAATGCTGGAAATATGGCCAGCGAATGCAAACATGCTGTAAAGCTGCATGACAGATTTTTGCCGTCATAATGGCAGATAATGCCGTTCGTCAAGGGTATTCGACATGATTGACCTTCTCCTCCACCAAGTTTAAGGTCGAAAAATCTGTAAGACAGCTTTACAGATATTACAACACTTAAAAGCCAGTGGAGGAAAGAGTGAGCGTGACGCGCAAGGAGCATGATTTGCTCGGGACGAAGGAAATTCCGGCGGATGTCTATTGGGGCGTGCACACGGCGCGCGCTGTGGAAAACTTCAAGATCACCGGGGTGACCATAGGCCACAACCCTTATCTCGTCCGGGGACTGGCCTATGTGAAGGAGGCGGCCGCACGCGCAAATCACGAGCTCGGCCTCATCGATGCCGAACGCATGGAAGCCATTGCAGAGGCTTGCCGCGAAATCCGCGCCGGGGCGCTGCATGAGCAGTTCGTGGTGGATGAAATCCAGGGCGGCGCCGGTACCTCCACCAACATGAACGCCAATGAGGTCATCGCCAACCGCGCGCTTGAGCTGCTTGGTCACGAGAAAGGCGATTATGCCCGGCTTCACCCGAACGACCATGTCAATCTCAGCCAATCGACCAACGACGCTTATCCGACCGCGATCAATGTCGGCCTGATCGAGGCGATCGATGATCTGGCGGCTTCCATGGGCGTTCTGAAGGACGCTTTCGACCGCAAGGCGCAGGAATTTGCCGGCTTCATCAAGATCGGCCGCACCCAATTGCAGGACGCCGTGCCGATGACGCTCGGCCAGGAATTCCGTACCTTCGTGGTGATGCTGGGAGAAGATCAGGCGCGTCTCATCGAATCCGCAGCACTCCTGCACGAAATCAATCTCGGCGCCACCGCCATCGGCACCGGGCTGAATGCACCGCGCGGTTATGCAGCGCTCGCCTGCCAGCATCTGGCGGAACTGACGGGAAGGCCGCTCGTGACGGCTGCCGACCTGATCGAAGCCACACAGGACCCCGGTGCCTTCGTGCACCTTTCCGGCGTGCTGAAACGCGTTGCCGTCAAGCTGTCGAAGACCTGCAACGACCTTCGCCTGCTCTCCTCCGGTCCGCGCGCCGGCATCGGTGAGATCACCCTGCCCTCCGTCCAGGCGGGTTCCAGCATCATGCCGGGCAAGATCAATCCGGTCATTCCCGAAGTGGTCAACCAGGTGGCCTATGCGGTGATCGGCAATGACATCACCATCACCATGGCCGCCGAAGCCGGGCAGTTGCAGCTGAACGCTTTCGAGCCGATCATCGTGCGCGCGCTTTCACAGAGCATCAGCCAACTCAGCGCCGCCTGCCGCACCTTGGCGGAACGCTGCGTCGACGGCATCGTCGCCAATCCGGCGATCATGGCGCAGCGCGTGGAAGAATCCATTGGCCTCGCCACCGCGCTCAACCCGCTGATCGGTTATTATGCGGCGACGGAAGTGGCCAAGGAAGCGCTTGCCAGCGGCCGCACGGTGCCGCAAGTGGTTCTGGAACGCGGTTATCTAACGAACGCACAATTGCAGCAGGCGCTGAGCCCGCGGCACCTTGCCAACCTGCCCGCCCTCACGGCTGGCGAAGCCGATCTTCGCCAATGATCGTCGTCACCACCTGTTTCACCTGCCCAAGGTGAAGCTCCATCGCCTGCCGCGCCTCAGGCGCTGAACCCCGCCGGATCGCCTCGACGATCCGGCGGTGCTCGAAATTCGAGGCGACGCGGCGACCGGCCATCAGGTTGACCATCTCTGACTGTTGGGACAGCGCCTCACGGGCGTCGGCCACCACCTTGGCGAACAGCCTGTTGGCCGAAGCTTCCGCAATGGCGCAATGGAATTGACCATCCAGCAGCACCCAGGGATGCGGCCTTTCTTCGGCTTCCATCCGGCCGCAAAGATCAAGCAAGACCGCCAGTTGGGCGTCGGTCCGCCTCAACGCCGCCCAACCGGCCGCGGGAACCTCGATGAAAGGGCGAGCCTCGATCAGATCGCGGGCGGAATAGGCGCCGTAATTCAATTCGGAAGGCGGCGTCGGCGTCATCACATAGGTGCCGCTTCCGGTGCGGGTCTGTGTCAGCCCCAGGGTCTGGAGAGACCGCAAAGCCTCGCGAACAATCGGTCGGCTGACGCCATATCGGGCGGCCAGATGGGCTTCGGAAGGCAGCCGGGTGCCGACCGCAAGCTGCCCCGAAGTGATGGCGGAACGGATATCATCGAACACCGCTTCTGCGGCATTCTTGCGATTGATCGGCTGCGCATCCGCAAGCCAATCCGACAACCCGCCCATCTTCAAGCCCTCCGGCACCCCAATGTGATCCGCAATATCGGCGACATACGGATTCGATATGCAAGATCATGCGGCGTCCAAAAACGAAAGGACGGCCGCCGCTCTCGCAGCTAAGCCGACCTTCCTAACATTATCCTGCCCATGGGAACAACGACGGCGGATATTTTTATGGGAATGATGAGGTAACGCCCTCACTCCTTTTCTAGTATCAGGCCGTGACGTCGTGTCCTTCCGGCTTGTCATCCTCGCGCGGAATCCGGAACCACGCGACATAGAGCGCCGGCAGGAAAAGCAGCGTCAGCGCCGTACCCACCACGATACCACCCATCATGGCATAGGCCATCGGCCCCCAGAAAATCTCCCGGGATATGGGAATGAGGGCAAGTGTGGCTGCCGCCGCCGTCAGCATGATTGGCCGCATGCGGTGCTCGGTCGCCTCGATGACCGCCCGCCAGGCCGAAACCCCTTCGCTTCTCAGATGCTCGATCTGCACGACGAGAATGACCGAGTTGCGGATCAGGATGCCGATCAACGCCAGCACACCGAGGATGGCGACGAAGCCCATCGGCGCATTGGAGAAGAGCAACGCCACCACGACACCGATCAGGGCAGTCGGCGCGACGGCGAATACAAGGAACAGCCGGCTGAAGCTTTGCAGCTGGATCATCAGGATCGTCGCCATAGCAAACAGCATCATGGGCACAACAGCGACAATCGGCGCCTGCGAATCCGCGCTGGATTCCACCGAGCCACCCGTCTCCAGCGTGTAGCCGACGGGAAGCGTTTTCTGGAACGCCTCGATCTTCGGCTTCAGCTGCTCCACAATCGTGGCCGGCTGCGTTGGGCCGATAATGGCGGCCTTGACCGTGACAGTCGGGATTCGGTCGCGACGCCAGATGGTCGGCTGCTCCAGCTCATAGCGGAAATTGGCGATCGCCGAAAGCGGGACGGCCTTGCCGTTGGTCGCCGGCAATTGCAGGTTCTGCAACGTCTCGATGGAGCCGCGCTCGGACATCTGCGCCCGCGCCACCACGTTGACGAGGTAGATATCGTCTCTCACCTGCGTGACGGTGGAGCCTTCGACAATGCTGTTCATGGCATTGGCGATGTCTTCCGAGGAGACGCCGAGCTGGCGGGCCTTGTCCTGCAGAACATCGACCTTGACCACGCGCGTCGGCTCGTTCCAGTCCATGACCATGTTGGACAGCAGCCGGTTTTCGCTGACGACGCCCGACAATTGCTGTCCAAGCTCGCGGACTTTCTGGATATCGGGTCCACTCAGGCGATATTGAACCGGTTTCCCGACGGGAGGGCCGATATCGAGCAATTTCACGAAGGCGTCGGTGCCGATAAAAGTCTTGTTCAGATAGTCCTGCAATTCGATGCGCACCTTGTCGCGCACATCCAGCCCCTTGGTGACGATGACCGTCTGACCGAAGGTGACGTCAGGCGTCTGAACGTCGAAAGACAGGATGAAGCGCGGTGCGCCCTCACCAACATAACTTGTCCAGTGATCGACATCCGGATTGTTGGCCAGCATTTCCTGTTCGAACTTGGCCATCTGCCGGTTGGTTTCGGCAATGGAGCTGTTCTGCGGCAGGTTCCAGTCGACGATCAGCTCCACGCGGTCGGAAGACGGGAAGAACTGCTGCTGCACAAGGCCCATGCCGCCAATGGACAGGGCAAACAACGCAACCGTAGCGACGATCGTCACCCAGCGCCAGCGCAGCGCCCGGCCGAGAAGCCAGGAAAAGGCGGAGGCAAAACGGCCCTTTTTCTCATGGTGCGATTTCATCGTCTTCGGCAGGATCGTCACACCGAGCAACGGCGTGAACAGAACCGCGACGATCCATGACACGATCAGCGAAACGGCGATCACCACAAAGAGCGTGAAGGTGAATTCACCTGCCGCGCTGTTGTTGAGACCGACCGGAATGAAGCCGGCGACAGTGACCAGCGTTCCGGTCAGCATCGGGAAAGCGGTCGAGGTATAAACATGGGTCGCCGCTTTCCTGAGATCGTCTCCGACCTCGAGCCGCGCGACCATCATCTCGACGGCAATCATCGCATCGTCGACAAGAAGGCCGAGCGCGATGATGAGGGCGCCCAGAGAGATACGCTGCAAAGAAATGCCGGTATATTCCATATAGACGAAGGTGATCGCCAGCACGAGCGGAATGGAAACGGCAACCACCATGCCGGCCCTGAGACCAAGGCTGATGAAGCTGATGACAAGAACGATGGCGATGGCCTCGAACAGCGCCGAGGTGAAGCCCGAGACCGCCTCATCGACCACGGCCGGCTGATCGGACACGCGATGCACATCGACACCAACCGGCAGATCCGCCACCACCCGCTTCATCTGCGCATCCAGCGCCTCGCCGAAGTGCAGCAGGTTTGCGCCGGTTTTCATGCCGATTGCAAGGCCGATGGCCGGCTGACCGTTGAAGCGGAAGAGCGAGGATGGCGGATCGACATAACCACGCCGGATCGTTGCCACTTCCGTCAGCGGGAAGAACCGGTTGTTGACCCGCAGATTGATGGACCGCAGGCTGTCTTCCGAAGTGAACTGGCCGCTGACACGCAGCGCCACGCGCTCTGGCCCGGCATTGACGAAACCGGATTGCGTGACGGCGTTCTGTGATTGCAGCGTCTTGATGATCGACTGCTGGTCGATGCCAAGCGCCGCGATCTTCCGCGTGGAGAACTCCAGATAGATCGTTTCGTCCTGCGCGCCGATGACATCGACCTTGCCGATATTGTCGACAGTCAGCACCTTCGCACGGGCATCCTCCACCAGATCGCGCAATTGTCGCTGGCTGAGACCATCGCTGGTGAAAGCGTAGATATTGCCATAGACATCGCCGAAACGGTCGTTGAAGAAGGGACCGACAACGCCCGAGGGGAAATCGCCCTTGATATCGCCGATCATGTTGCGCACCCGCAACCATGTCGGTTCGACGTTGCGCGCCTTGGTTTCCGGCACCAATTCCACGAAGATCGTCGTGCGGCCGGCCACCGTCTGGCTGCGCAGATGATCGAGATTGTCGAGTTCCTCGAGCTTCTTCTCGATCCTGTCGGTCACCTGCCGCGCCACTTCTTCGGCGGAAGCGCCGGGCCATTGCGCGCTGATCACCATCGTCTTGATGGTGAAGTTCGGATCTTCCTCGCGACCAAGGTTGATATAGGAGAAAACGCCGGCAAGAACGAAAACCAGCATGAAGTACCAGACGAGCGAACGGTGCTCGAGCGCCCAGTCGGAAAGGTTGAATTTCTTCACTGACGGACCTCCTGATCGATCCTGATGGCCTGTCCATCCTTGAGCTTGTGAACGCCGGCGCTGGCGACGCGCTCGCCGGGCTTGACACCGCCGGTGATGCGCACGTTGCCGCCTTCAGCAGGCTCGCCATCTATCTTGACCGTGCGGAGCGTTACCGTCGCCGTTTCGGCATTGACGATCCAGACACCCCAGCCATTGTCGGTTTTCAGCAGGGCCGATGACGGAAGCATGATCTGCGGTTCGGATGCAGCAAGCACCGAGGCCGTGACAACGGAGCCGAGCCGGAATGCCGACGGCGCATCCTGCAGGCTGATCTTCGTGCGGCGCGTGCGCGTCGCCGTTTCGGCTTCCGGAGCGATCTCGCGCACCACGCCGGTGGTTCGAATTTTCGGGTCGAGCTGCAGGGCGATCTCGAAGGCGGAGCCGATCTCCAGGCGCTGCGCCGCAAATTGCGGAACGTCGACCACCACATCGCGCACTTCCGGGCGAGCGATGGTCACGACTGTCTGGCCGGCCGAGACAACCTGACCGATTTCGCCCGAAGTCCCCGTAACCACACCGTCAAATTCCGCATGCAGCTGCGCATAGCCCAGCTGCTCCTCGGCTTTGTCCAGATTGGCGCGGGCCTTGGCGACGGCGGCGTTGGCGGTGCGTGTTGCCTGTTGGGCTTCTTCCAGCGCGGCCTCCGTGCCGCTGCGGGCCTCCGCCAACACGCGCTGGCGCTGCTCGGTCGTTATTGCATTGGCGAGCTGCGCTTCCGCATTGGAAAGGTCGGACTGCGCGCTCTTCACCGCAAGCTCCAGCGCCAGCGGATCGATCGACGCGACCACATCACCTTTCTTTACCAGATCGGCGACATCGACATTGCGCGCGATAATGCGCCCGAGAACGCGAAAGCCGAGGTCGGTCTGAATGCGCGATTCCACCGTGCCGGTCAGCCGCAGGGCGTCGGCCGACTTCTCTTCCACGACAACGGAAAGCACCGGACGCGGCGCCTCGGCGGCGGCTTCCTGCTTCTCCTCGCAGGAGGAAACCGCAATCGCCGCAACCGCCAAAAACAAGCTTCTGTATATACTGGACATTATTGTGCCTGCCCCTTTTCATAGGCGACCTTTTCGCCGGCGCGGAGAAATTTGGTACCAACGGTGACCACAAGTTCGCCGGGATTGAGCCCTTGTGCGACGACGAATTGACCCGTCTCGTAGTCGGCGACCTCGACACGCCGCATGGCGATTTCCGAAGATTGCGGATCGACCACCCAGACGGCAGGCAGGCCGTCCTGCGACGTCATCGCCGACCACGGAAGCTCAATCGCATCGATCTGTTCGAAACGGAAATGGCCGGAAACGGGCGCGCCGAGCGGCATGGTCATGTCGCCGTTCAGGCCCACCTTGACCCTGATCGTTCCATTGTCGGGGTCGATAGTCGGCGAAATCTCCCGTACCGGCGCCGCAATTCTGTGGGTGGGATCCGACAGGAGGCTGACATTGACGAGATTATCGATATCGCGCTCGAGGAACAGGGATTCATAAACGTCGAAGACCGCATCGCGCGGCCCGTCATGCGCCAGCGTGAAGACGAGCTGGGCGGCCTGCGCCACCTGGCCGACCTCGACATTACGCGCCGTGATGACGCCATCCGCATCCGCCCTGAGTTCGGTGTAGGACAGGGCATCGCGCGCCGTATCGAGCTGCGCCTGCGCCGATCTCACCGCACCCTGCGTCGTGAGCAGGGTTTCCTGGGCCTTGTCGACCGCCGAACGCGAGGTCACCTGCGTCTTGAAAAGGCTTTGTTGACGATCGAACGTCAATTGCGCCTGCGTCTGCTGCGCCTCCGCAGATTGCAGGTTGGCCAAGGCGACATCGAGATCGGCCTTTTGCTCTTCGGGATCCATGCGGGCAAGCAATTGCCCGGTCTTGACCCGTGCGCCCACATCCACCAGCCGCTCGGTGATCTTGCCGCTGACCCGGAAGGACAGATCCGTTTGGACCCGCGCCTTTACTTCGCCCGTGATGACGCTACCGCGATCGACGGGCTTTTTCTCAACCGCGACCACATCGACGGTGCGAAGCGGCTTTTCGGCGGGCGGCTCGTCATTGCTGCAGGACGACAGGGCGAAAATGCCGCCAAGCGCCGCCGCGATAAGAATGGTTCTCATGGTGACCTCTTGATTTTCGCCTCATCCTATAATATTTGACTGACTGAATAGTCAATGAAATTCTTATGCTGCTGATCGGGGAGCTGTCCGGAGCATCCGCACGGGTTCCCGAATGATCATTCCCTCGTCGTCCGGCACATACCTGCGGGCGCATTGGCAATGGTCCGGCATAGCGAAGCATGTGCGCGCCTTCACAAAAATCGTTCCGGTTTTTGCGCCGGTGCTATAGGCAAACCCATCTCTCACTTCCGCCAATCGCGACGGACGGAAGGGCGCGCGTCGAAAACAGAAGGATCCGGGGCCATGCCGAAAGCAAAGCTGACACGTGCTGAACAGAAGATACAACGTCCGTTGCAAATTCTCGATGCAGCATTCGAGGAATTCACCAAAAGGGGATTTACCGCGACCCGGGTGGAGGACATCGCGGAACGGGTGGGAGTGACGAAAGGCACGGTCTACGTCTATTTCGAAACCAAGGAGGCGCTTTTCGAGGCCATGGTAAAACGTGCCTCCATGCCGTTCCGGGAGACGTTCAGCGCCTATACGCATAAGTCAGACGATCCCGTCGAGCAGCTTCGCCTGCTGCTCGAATTCCTGTTCGACTCACTCGTCGACAACAGAAAAATGCGGGAACTGTTTCGTCTAATCGTCGCGGAAGGCGCAAAATTCCCGGATCTCATCGACCAGCACTATGACACGATGATGGCGCCGGTCTTTGCGCGCATCGATACGATCCTGGAGGAGGGCGTGGCGAAAAAAAGGTTCAGGGCTAATCCCCCCGAACTCGCCAAGGTCGTGATGTCGCCCATGGTTGGAACGTTGGTGTTTCGGCTGATCTTCAACGACCGGCGCATTCTGGACAGGCAGGCCGTTCTCAAGATTCATCTCGAACTGATTATGCGCGGACTGCTGGCATAGCCATCAAGGCACGCGGCCGCGGACCTCTATTCCTGACTTTCAAGCCGATATCGGGAACCGGGGTAGAGCAGCCGTACGGATGTAACGGCGCGGCTCGATGACCAGGTTCTGCGGCGCACGAGAAGGCAAGGCTCGTTTCGGCTTATGGCCATCAATTTGCACTCCCAGGGTTGGGGCGACGCGGCCTCGATGAATTGCTCTGTTCGCGAAATTGGCGCCGCCGCTGTCAAATAGGCATTCGGGGTGAGCGTATTGAAATCCTGCATCAGATAATCTGGAGCGATCTCCGCATTGACGAAGCGATCTTCAAGCTGGATCGGCACATCGTCTTCGTGGTGGACAATGATGGAGTGAAAAACCTTCGCTCCCACGGCGATCTCCAGCGCCGTTGCGAGATCGGGACCGCAAACTTCCGTCTGGGCAAGGATCAGGCTCGGTCGATGCGTCGAACCGCGCTCCTTGATCTCGTCGGCAATGTTGCGCACGCCCATCATGCCAGCGCTTCGCTTTTTCGGGGCGACAAAAGACCCGCGCCCCTGCACACGAACGATCACCCCCTCGGTTGCCAATTCCCGCAGCGCTCGGTTCGCCGTCATCCGACTGACACCCAGCATGTCCACGATCTCGTTTTCGGAGGGTATCCTGTGGTTCGTCAACCACTCTCCGCCGGCGATCTTTTCCTTGATCTGTTCTTTCACTCGCTCATACAGCGGCAGGGAGGAGCGATCGCCCGAGACAGGAAGCTCGTTTTCGATGACGGACAGCATTGAAACTCCTAAAAATCGGGCGACTGCACAAAACGCAGCCAGAATCCGCACAAGCACAAAATTATCACATCCCGCCTTGCTTGTCTTTCGCAAATGTGTGAAGTTACATATACAACTTGAGGGGAAAATAATGGCGAGCGAAGACTCGATCTCTGGCAACAGCAGGTCTCCCGCCGATGGTCGTGGTGATACTCAAATGCCTGCCCAGCGCAAGGGCAGCGGCTGCCATGCCGAAGTCGAAGCTGTATTTGATGGCGCGGCTAGGCAATATGCGCTGAAAGCTCACCCTTTTCAGAACCAACCAGCGCAGGCGCGTTCGACCCAACGTCGGCGATACGCGCGTCCCATGCGAATTTTTCAAAGTTGTATAGTGAACTTCCAGCATACCGCTTCAAGGCGAACATCCAATTCCACGTTGATTCGACGAGCGCCCGACCGCCGATTTCGCAGGGACATGAAATGCACCAATGACCGCCGGGCTCAGGGGTAGGCATCTGCCCAGGGCACGCCCGGCTGAAACCACAAAACGCATGCCAGCAACTTGCCAATCATCAAACCAAAAGGGGAATGCAATGCTGAATTCAAAGTTGAAAATCGCGCTGGCCACCACCGCGCTCATCATGGGAGCCTATGCCGGGTCAGCGAGAGCGGAAGGCTATTGCGCCGCTGGAAAGACCATCACCTTCGCCGGCATTGACTGGGAAAGCGGCGCTTTCATCACCGAAGTCATGAAGGAAATCCTCTCCAAGGGCTATGATTGCAAGGTCGATTCCATTCCCGGTAACTCCGTGACGCTGGAACAGGCAACCGCCAATAACGACGTGCAGATCTTTGCTGAAGAATGGATCGGCCGCTCCGACGTCTGGAACAAGGCTGCGGAAGCCGGGCAGGTAACATCGGTCGGCAAGACCTTCGTCGGCGCCGCCGAAGGCTGGTTCGTGCCGGAGTATCTGGTCAAGGGCGACCCGGCGAAAGGCATCGAAGCCAAAGCTCCGGACCTGAAGAACGTCGACCAGCTTTCCGACCCGAAGATCGTTGAACTGTTCAAGGATCCGGAAGAGCCCGCCAAGGGCCGCTTCCTCAATTGCCCCTCGGGCTGGACCTGCGAAGGCGTCAACACCGCAAAGCTGCAGGCCTACAAGCTGGAAGCAAACTATGTGAACTTCCGGCCCGGCACCGGCACCGCTCTCGACGCCGCAATTGCCGCCGCCTATCTCCAGGGCGAACCGATGCTGTTCTATTACTGGAGCCCGACGGCAATCATGGGCAAATACAAGCTCATCCAGCTGCAGGAGCCGGCCTATAGCGACGCCTGCTGGAAGGAACTGACGAGCGCCGATGGAAAGCGCGACGCCGGTTGCGCCTTCCCCTCCGTCGAGGTAGCCTATGGCGTGAACAGCACCTTTGCGAAGGAAGCACCGGAGATCATTGCGATCCTTGAAAAGGCGACCTTCCCGTTGACGGAGATCAACGCCAGCCTCGCCTACATGACCGACAAGCAGGTCGATGCGACAGCCGCCGCCAAAACCTTCCTTCAGACCAAGAGCGATGTCTGGGGCAGCTGGGTTTCTGCCGACGCCAAGGCGCGTATCGAAGCCGCCGTCAAGTAAACATCGCACGCGCGCCGGGCTTCCGGCGCGCCTTTTCCCGTCAGGACAGGGGCCGGCTACCGCACATGGGGTCGGCAGGCGCGAGGACGACACCAATGTTTCCTGAAGTTTTCCATATTTCCATCCGCGGCCCGATCAATGAGATCGTGCGCTCGCTGGTGGTGAATTACGGCTCCGTTTTCAAGGCGATCTCGCAGACGATCCTGCAGGCGATCCTCTTTGTGGAATGGGTGCTGCGCGGTCTGCCGTGGTGGGCCATTTTTCTGGTCTTCCTGGTGCTCGCCTGGTTCGCGGCGAAGAAGATTTCGCTCGTCATCATGGTGGCGGTGATGCTGTTCATCGTCGGCGCGCTCGGTCTCTGGGACCTGACGATGCAGACGCTGGCGCTGATGCTGATTGCCAGCCTCATTTCCATCGTCATCGGCGTACCCATGGGTATCCTGCTTGCCAAAAGCGAATGGGCTCGGCGCATCACCCTGCCGATACTCGATGTCATGCAGACCATGCCGAGCTTCGTCTATCTCATTCCCGCCATCATGCTTTTCGGCCTCGGCAAGGTCCCGGCCGTACTGGCCACCATCGTTTATGCCGTGCCGCCGCTGATCCGCCTGACCGATCTCGGCATCCGGCAGGTGGACCGGGAAGTGGTGGAGGCGGCGACCGCATTTGGCGGCAGCCCGAGACAAATCCTCTTCGGCGTCGAATTGCCGCTCGCCACGCCCACGATCATGGCCGGCCTCAACCAGACGATTATGATGGCGCTCTCCATGGTCGTCGTCGCCTCGATGATCGGCGCGCGCGGCCTTGGCGAGCAGGTGCTGAACGGCATCCAGACGCTCGATGTCGGCAAGGGCCTCGAAGCAGGTCTCGGCATCGTTATTCTCGCAATCGTGCTCGATCGCATCACCCAGGGTTTTGGTCGATCCAGCCGGAAGGAAATGGGCAATGACTGATATCCATATCCGCAACGTGTCCAAGATATTCGGCGGCAACTGGAAAGCTGCGCTGACCATGGCCCAGCAGGGCGCGGAAAAAAGCGAAATCCTGGCAAAAACGGGATGCAGCGTCGGCCTCGACAATGTCAGCCTCGACATCGAAGCCGGCCGCATTTTCGTGATCATGGGCCTCTCCGGTTCCGGCAAGTCGACGCTGGTGCGCCACATCAACCGGCTGATCGAACCGACAAGCGGCGAGATTCTCGTCGGCGGCGACAATGTTCTAGCACTGAAGCCCAAAGACCTGCGCGACTTCCGCAACCGACGCGTCAGCATGGTGTTCCAGAATTTCGGTCTGATGCCGCACCGCACCGTCTTGCAGAACGTCGTTTATGGCCAGCGCGTGCGCGGGCTGACCAAGGCCGACGCGCGGCCCATCGGCATGAAGTGGATCGAGACCGTCGGCCTTTCCGGCTATGAGGACAAGTTTCCGCACCAGCTTTCCGGCGGCATGAAGCAGCGCGTCGGTCTGGCCCGGGCACTCGCGGCCGATACCGACGTCATACTGATGGACGAGGCCTTTTCGGCGCTCGACCCCTTGATCCGCGCCGACATGCAGGACCAGTTGCTGCAGCTCGAAAAGAACCTGCACAAGACCATCGTTTTCATCACCCACGATCTCGACGAGGCGCTCCGCATCGGCGCACAGATCGCGATCCTGAAGGACGGCAAACTGGTGCAGGTTGGAACGCCGGATCAGATTCTCAACAGCCCCGCAAATGATTATGTCGCCCGTTTCGTGGAACGCCGCGCGAGTGCGGGAGAAGGCCAGCATGGTTGACACGATCACCATCGATCGTCCCCTCACCTGGCAAGAGATCGCCGCTGTTGCAAAAGGCGCCACGCTTTCCCTGTCGGATAAAGCGTGGCGGCGGATTGCCGAAGCCCGCGCCGTCGTCGATGCGCTCGTCGAAAAACGGGTGCGCGGTTACGGCATCAACACAGGTGTCGGCGCGCTCTGCGATGTGATTGTAGACATCCCACAGCAGCAGGCTCTTTCCCGCAACATCCTGCTCAGCCACTCCTGCGGCGTCGGCGAACCGCTCGGGCGCGAAGAAACACGGGCCATCATGGCCGCCCAGATCAACAACTTCGCGCATGGTTATTCCGGCGTGCAGGTCAAAACGGTCGAAGCGCTGCTCGCCCTGCTGAATGGCGATATTCTTCCCGTTATTCCGTCAAAGGGCTCGGTGGGTTACCTCACCCATGCCGCAGCCATTGGGCTGGTGCTGATCGGCGAAGGCCGGGCTCGCCACGGGGGCGAACTCATCAGCGGCCGGCAGGGGCTCGAAAAGCTTAGCCTCGAACCCATGGTTTTGCAGGCGAAGGAAGGGCTCAGCCTCGTCAACGGCACACCCTGCGCCACCGGCCTCGCCAGCCTCGCGCTTGCGCGCACGGCTTCGCTCCTTGACTGGGCCGATGCGGCAGCAGCAATGAGCTATGAAAACCTTGGCGCGCAGGCCGATCCCTTCGCCGCAGGGCCGCTGGCACTGCGCAGCTCGCCCGGCATCCAGACTGTCGGCGCAAACCTGCGCCAGCTTCTGGCGGCAAGCCCGCTGCTTGCCCGGTCAGCCGGATCCCGCACGCAGGATCCGCTTAGCCTGCGCGCCGTGCCGCAGGTGCACGGCGCCGTTCGCGACAGCGTCGCGCAGATCGCGGACGTCGTAGACCGCGAACTCGCGAGTGTCACGGACAACCCGGTCGTCGGCGGCACGCCGCAGTCGCCCGAGGTCCACTCCCAGGCCCACGCCGTCGGTGCGTCGCTCGGGCTTGCCATGGATGGGCTGGCAACGGCCGCAGCCGAACTCGCGGCGATTTCCGAGCGGCGTATCGACCGGCTCGTCAACCCGCTTGTCAGCGGGCTGCCCGCCTTTCTGGCGGAAGGTGATGGTGTCTGTTCCGGTTTCATGATCATCCAGTACACCGCCGCAGCGCTTGCCGCGGAAAACCGCCGCCTCGCCGCCCCCGCCAGCCTCGATGGCGGCATCACCTCCGCCTTGCAGGAGGATATATTGACTCACGCCACCGCCGCCGCCGACAAGACGCTTTCGATTATCGGCAACCTGGAAACCATTCTCGCAATCGAGATCATGAGCGCCGCGCAGGCTTACGACATGCAGCCTGACGAAGGCGGCCGTGCGCCCGGCACCGATAGGCTTTATCAGCGCGTCCGGACGGCGGCACCATTTTACCGCGATGACCAGCCGCTCAACAATCTGGTAGCCGCCATTCGGGAAATGTTGCAAACCACGCTTACGGGGATAGGTGTCGACAACATCAACCCGCCTCACGCAGAATGCTCATCCCATTCTTTCTGAAGCGTAAGAGCCGGGACCGGGGGGGAACACCACGGTTCGGCTGCCGTTCAGGAATAAACGCCGATGAATATGGGCGTGTATGGCGCGCGCCAGCACCTGCGCCTCCACGTCGCGGCCGAGCGACACGTAATCCTCCGCCGACTGGGCATGGGTGATGCGCACGATATCCTGTTCAATGATCGGTCCCTCATCCAGATCGGCGGTCACATAATGCGCCGTCGCGCCAATCAGTTTCACACCGCGCTGATAGGCCTGCTTGTAAGGGTTGGCGCCCTTAAAAGAGGGCAGGAAGGAGTGGTGGATATTGATGATCCTGCCCGACATCGCCTCGCACATCCTGTCGGAAAGCACCTGCATGTAACGTGCCAGCACGATGAGTTCCGTACCCGAGCTTTCCACGATCTCCATGATCCGGGCTTCGGCCTGCGGCTTGTTCTGTTTCGTCACCGGAATGTGGTGGAACGGAATGTCGTGATTGACGACAACCTTCTGGTAATCGAAATGATTGGAGACGACGCCGACAATATCGATCGGCAGCGCCCCGATGCGCCAGCGATAGAGCAGGTCATTGAGGCAATGGCCGAAGCGCGACACCATCAAAAGAACCTTCATCCGCTCTGCCTGATCGTGCAGCGCCACCTCCATGCCGAATTTTTCCGAGATGGGCGCCAGCCCGTCCATCAACGCGTCGCGTGTCTCACCCTCCTCGGAAATGAAACCCACGCGTATGAAAAAACGGCCTGTGCCGAGATCGTCGAACTGCGAACTGTCGACGATGTTGCACCCCTTCTCAGCGAGAAAGCCTGAAAGGGCGGCGACGATGCCGCGGGTAGACTTGCATGTCACGGTCAGGACGAAGTTCGTCATCTGGCGATCTTTCTGTCATCAATATGGAAAACGCCCGCGCGGCTGGACGCGCGGGGAAAGCCGCAAGCGCGGCGGGGAAAATCGGGCTTAGACATCGAGGGTCGTCTGATGCTCCCATGCGGTGAACTGCGCGCAATAGCTGTTCCACTCCCCCTGCTTGAGCTTGAGATAGGCATTCGAGAATTCCATGCCGAGCGCCTGCTGCAATTCCGCATCTTTCTCATATTCGCGCAGCGCATCGAGAAGGTTGAGCGGTAGCTTCGGTGCATCCGTGACCGTATGGCCCTCGCGATACATGTCGATATCGTAGTGCGGACCGGGATCGGCCTTGGAGCGGACACCGGAAAGGCCGGCCGCGATGATGATGGCCTGCAACAGATAAGGGTTCACGGCTCCATCCGGCAGGCGCAGTTCGAACCGTCCCGGCCCCGGCACGCGCACCATATGGGTGCGGTTATTGCCGGTCCAGGTCACCGTATTCGGCGCCCAGGTCGCGCCGGAAACGGTACGCGGCGCGTTGATGCGCTTATAGGAATTGACCGTCGGATTGGTGACGGCCGCAAGCGCCGACGCGTGTTTCATGATGCCGCCGAGAAACGTCTTGCCCTTGGCCGACAGACCGAACGGCATTTCCCTGTCGGCGAAGGCGTTGACCTTGCCGTCGAGGTCCCAGACCGAAATATGGGCATGGCAGCCATTGCCGGTCAGGCCCTTGAAAGGCTTCGGCATGAAGGTGGCGCGCAGCCCGTGTTTTTCGGCGACGGATTTGACCATGAATTTAAAGAAGGAATGTTTGTCGGCGGTCTGCAGCGCGTCGTCATATTCCCAGTTCATCTCGAACTGGCCGTTCGCGTCCTCATGGTCGTTCTGGTAGGGCTTCCAGCCCAGCTCCAGCATATAGTCGCAAATCTCGGCGATCACATCGTAACGGCGCATCACCGCCTGCTGGTCGTAGCAGGGCTTTTCCGCTGTGTCGTATTCGTCGGAGATTTTCGCACCATCCGGCGAAATCAGGAAAAATTCCGGCTCCACGCCGGTCTTGACCCTGAGCCCTTCGCTGGCCGCCTCAGCGATGAGCTTCTTCAGCACCACGCGCGGCGCCTGCTCCACCGGCTGGTCTTCCATCATGCAATCGGCAGCGACCCAGGCGACATCCTTTTTCCATGGAAGCTGGATGACCGAAGAGGCGTCGGGCACGGCGAATAGATCGGGATGGGCGGGCGTCAAATCGAACCAGGTGGCGAAGCCTGCAAAACCCGCGCCATCCTTCTGCATATCAGCGATCGCTTCTGCAGGAACCAGCTTGGCGCGCTGGCCCCCGAAGAGATCGGTATAACTGATCATGAAATATTTGACGCCCTTTTCGGCAGCAAATTTGGAGAGGTCCAGTGTCACGTCATTCCCCTTTTTTGAATATCAGACACTCATCAAAAAAGACGGGCACATCCTCCCAAATGCGCCCGTCCGTCTTTATGGCTTAAAAGCTGCCTTTGCCCGGGAACCAGCTGGTTCCCGCCAGCGGAACCTGCGCCATGGCGGCGGCCTCCATCGTCAGCGCCACCAGATCTTCCGGCTCCAGATTATGGAGATGGTTCTTGCCGCAGGCGCGCGCGATGGTCTGCGCCTCGAGCGTCATGACCTTCAGATAATTGGCAAGACGGCGGCCGGCGGCGACGGGATCGAGGCGTGCGGCAAGTTCGGGATCCTGCGTGGTGATTCCTGCGGGGTCTTTGCCTTCGTGCCAGTCATCATAAGCGCCTGCTGTCGTACCGAGTTTTTGATATTCGTCTTCCCATTTCGGATCGTTATCACCCAGCGCCACCAGCGCCGCCGTGCCGATGGCGACAGCATCCGCACCAAGCGCCAGCGCCTTGGCGACATCAGCACCCGACCGAATGCCGCCGGAGACGATCAGCTGCACCTTGCGGTGCATGCCGAGATCCTGAAGCGCCTGAACGGCGGGGCGAATGCAGGCAAGCGTGGGCATGCCGACATTTTCGATGAAGACATCCTGCGTGGCGGCCGTGCCGCCCTGCATGCCGTCCAGCACCACCACATCGGCACCAGCCTTCACCGCCAGTGCGGTGTCGTAATAGGGCCGCGCACCACCGACCTTGATGTAGATCGGCTTTTCCCAGTCGGTGATTTCGCGCAGTTCGAGGATCTTGATTTCCAGATCGTCGGGGCCGGTCCAATCAGGATGACGGCAGGCGGAGCGCTGATCGATGCCCTTCGGCAGGTTGCGCATATTGGCGACGCGATCGGAAATCTTCTGGCCGAGCAACATGCCACCACCACCCGGCTTCGCACCCTGGCCGACAACGACCTCAATGGCGTCCGCGCGACGCAGATCCTTCGGATTCATGCCGTAACGCGAGGGCAGATATTGATAGACCAACGTCTGGCTGTGGCCGCGCTCCTCATCCGTCATGCCGCCATCGCCCGTCGTGGTGGAGGTGCCAGCGATTGTCGCGCCGCGGCCGAGCGCTTCCTTGGCGTTGCCCGAAAGCGCGCCAAAACTCATGCCGGCAATGGTGATCGGCGTTTTCAACGTGATAGGCTTCTTGGCGAAGCGCGTGCCGAGGGTCACGGTCGTATCGCATTTCTCGCGATAACCTTCGAGCGGATAACGCGAGATGGAGGCGCCGAGAAACAACAGGTCGTCGAAATGCGGCACCTTGCGCTTGGTGCCCGCACCACGAATGTCATAGATGCCGGTCGCCGCCGCGCGGCGGATTTCCGCCAGCGTATGGTCGTCGAAGGTTGCGGATCTACGTGGCGGGGTGAAGGGGTTGTGATAGCTCATCTGAAAATCCCTCGCCTCAATACGCGTCGGCGTTGTCGATGTTGAAATTATAGAGCGTGCGGGCCGAACCATAGCGTTTGAACTCGCTTGGGCTGACATCCGTGACGCCGGCTTTTTCGAGAAGCTCTGCAAGCTTTTCGAGATGTTCCGGCCGCATGTCCTTCTCGATACAATCGGCACCCAGGCTCTTCACCGAGCCGCGCACGAAAAGCTTCGCCTCATAAAGGGAATCGCCCAGCGCATCGCCCGCATCGCCGCAGACGACGAGATGGCCGGACTGGCCCATGAAGGCGGACATATGGCCGATATTGCCTTTCACGACGATATCGATGCCCTTCATGGAAATGCCGCAGCGGGAGGCGGCATTCCCCTTTATGACCAGAAGCCCGCCGCGGCCGGTGGCGCCAGCATATTGCGAAGCATCGCCCTCGATGACGACGGTGCCCGACATCATGTTTTCGGCAACGCCCGGTCCGGCCGAGCCATGAACGGTGACTGTGCCGCCATCATTCATGCCGGCGCAATAATAACCGACCGAACCGCGCACATCGACGGTGACGGGGCTGTCGATGCCAACGGCGACGGCATGGTGGCCGCGCGGATTGACGACTTCGAATTCGGTATCGTTGACACCGGAGGAAAGACCGTGGAGCGCGCTATTCAATTCACGCAAGGGTGTTTGGGAGAGATCGAAAACTGGCATGGATTATGACTTTCAAAACAGGCGCCGATGACGGGTCTCAGGCGGCCTTTTCATGGTCCCAGAAATAGACGGTCGCCGGCTCCGGCTCCCACACCCGGGCATTTTCAATGCCGGGCAGGTTGACCAGAGCGCGATATTCCGAACCGAAAGCGACATATTGGTCGGTCTCGGCCATGACAGCAGGCTTGCAAGCGATGGGATCACGCACCACGCCAAAACCGGATTTGGTGCCGACGACGAAAGTGAAGAAACCATCGAGATCATCGAGCGCACTTGTCAGTGCTTCGCCCAGATCCTTGCCCTTGGCCATTTCCGCCGTGAGATAGGCGGCCGCAACTTCCGAGTCGTTCTGGGTTTCGAAGGTCATGCCTTCGCGCACCAGTTCACGGCGCAGATTATTGTGGTTGGAAAGCGAACCATTATGCACCAGGCACTGGTCGGCACCGGTGGAAAAGGGGTGCGCGCCAAGCGTCGTCACTGCCGATTCCGTTGCCATGCGGGTATGGCCGATGCCATGGCTGCCGGCCATGGAACGCACGTCGAAACGGGCGACGACATCCTTCGGCAGGCCGGTTTCCTTATAGATTTCCACACTGTCGCCGGAACCCATCACGCGCACATTCGGGCGGATTGCGGAAAGAACCGGACGGATACCATCCAGTTTTTCGGCGGGAATATCGAGAACAGCATGGGTGCTTTTTATCGTGACCGCGGCATCGACGCCGCTTTCCTTCAGCGCTGCGGCGAGGCCGGAAAAATCGGCGGCAGGATCGGCCGACTGGATCGTCACTTTCGCACGGCCATCGGCCGCACTTCCATAGATCGCGATGCCGGCTGAATCCGGCCCGCGATCGGTCATGGTGACGAGCATGTCCGAGAGCAGCTGACCCAGCTGCGGCTCAAGGCTTTTGTCTTTCAGGAATAGTCCAACAATGCCGCACATCGACAGGCGCCTCCATTCGTTTCCGAATGAAGGGCTAACATATGGAATTCTATTCCGTCAACTATGAGGAATATTTTTTTCTTCTAAGGCAAATTATCAATCGTTGCCTAGCCGCCTTTGCGGATAGGAAATGATCGACAAATAACGGGCGGGAAGCTTCACCAATTCCTCCGGCCCGTGCGGTGCATCGGCGTCGAAAAACAAGCTATCGCCGGCCTGCATGGTGAAAAGCTGCTCGCCGTGGCGGTAAACCACCTCGCCTTCCAGCATGTAGAGAAACTCCATTCCCTCATGCTGGAAGGTTGGGAACACATCCGAGTCCTTGGTCAGCGTGATGAGATAGGGCTCGACGGTGACGCCGCTGGTATTGTTGTCGATATGGCCAAGCAGGCTGTATTGATGACCGGCGCGCGTACCCCTGCGCTCGATATTCACGCCCTGCCCCGCCTTGACGAAAGTGGCGCTGCGCGGTTCCTCGAAACCGCGGAAGAAAGCCGTGATCGGCACGCCGAGCGCCTTTGAAAGCGTCTGCAGGGTGGTAAGCGATGGGGAGATATTGCCGTTTTCGATCTTGGAAAGCATGCCCACGGAAACGCCAGTGGCCGAAGCAAGATCGGTGACGGTGATGCCGAGCTTCTTTCGATAGGCGCGAACCTCGTGGCCGATCGCCATTTCCAGATTATTCACTCTCGGCTCACGAACGGCATGCGGATCCTGTGACAGGAACTGCGCAGCTTCGCTCTGGGTGGCATCCTTCGCCATGGGGTCCTCCGGCATTATCGTGTTTTCCTTCCTTACAGGAAAACTATTTTAATTCGGAAGAAATCTTTGCCGCAGTGTATTTGGGGTATGGCCGAACCGGGCCTTGAAGCTCCCTGAAAAATGTCCGGCGCTGGAAAAGCCGGTGGCGAAGGCAACTTCCGCGATGGAGAGCGGGCTTTGCTCGAGCAATCGCCGGGCGTGATCGAGGCGGATCGCGCGGTATGTTCCCAAAAACGTCGTTTTCAGATGGGTTGCGAAAAGCCGGTCGAGGTGGCGCGCGCTGGTTCCCGCCAATTTCGCCATGGTCTGCCGATCAAGCGGGCTTTCAATGGTCGTTGCCATTTTTTCCAGCACGGTCAACAGGGCCGGATGGTTGGTGCCATGACGCTCCGCCGAGGAACCGCGCTGCGGTGCGCCGGGTTCGGCGACCGCCGTATGCAGGTACCAGTCACTGACACGCCTTGCGAAATGCGCGCCCATTCTCTGCGAAATCATCGCATGCATCATGTCGAGGGGGGCAACGCCGCCAGCGCAGGTGATGCGGTCTCCATCGAAAACAAACCGTGCCTGCCGGGGCGTGAGGTGGCCGAAGGCCTCTTTCAGTACCGACGCATGCTCCCAATGGATGGTGAAATCTCGGTTTTCCAGTAATCCCGCCGCTGCCAGCACATAAGCGCCGCTTGAAATGCCCCCGATCCTGACACCCTGCCGCGCCAGCCGCCTTAAAGTCCCGTAGGAATTTTCCGCAACAGTCCAGTCCTGCGGCGCGCCCCCCGCGCAGACGAAGATCGTGTGGCATCTCTCGCCTGCGGTGGCGAGTGCCTCGCAGCCGACAATGATACCGGAAGAACTTCTGACGGCCTCGCTATCGAAAGAAAGCGGAACCACATCGTAAAGATCGGTTCCGGCGATTAGATTGGCGGCCCGCAGCGGCTCTGCCGCCGAGGCGTAAGACATCAGCGCGAAATTCGGAACTAGGATGAAACCAATGCGCTGGACATTCTTCTGCTCAATGATCGTCATGTCTCTTTTTTAAATCATTATGTCCTTTATTTGCAATTCCCTTTCGAACGACGCCGGTAAGCTTGCGCCATATCGTTCGAGGTACGCAGATGCGCTATTCCGCCTTTTCCATTTTCAAGAATGGTCTCTTCGACAACAAATCCTGGAAACCCGCCTGGCGGGACGTTTCTCCGAAACCGCATTATGATGTCATTATCGTTGGCGGCGGTGGGCATGGGCTGGCGACGGCCTATTATCTCGCCAAGGAATTCGGCATCACCAATGTCGCGGTGTTGGAGAAAAACTACATCGGCTCCGGCAATGTCGGCCGCAATACCACGATCATCCGCTCCAATTATCTGCTGCCGGGCAACAACCCGTTTTACGAGCTTTCGATGAAACTGTGGGAAGGGCTGGAGCAGGATTTCAATTTCAACGCCATGGTTTCCCAGCGCGGTGTGCTGAACCTCTATCATTCGGATGCCCAGCGCGACGCCTATACAAGGCGCGGCAATGCCATGCGACTGCACGGCGTCGATGCCGATTTGCTGGACCGCGCCGCAGTCAAGGCCATGCTGCCGTTTCTCGATTTCGACAATGCCCGCTTTCCGGTGCAGGGTGGCCTGCTGCAAAGACGCGGCGGTACCGTGCGTCACGATGCCGTGGCCTGGGGTTATGCGCGCGGCGCAGACAGCCGCGGCGTCGATATCATTCAGGGCTGCGAGGTAACCGGCATTCGCCGCGAAAACGGCCGGGTCGTGGGTGTGGAGACCGCCAAGGGCTTCATCGGCTGCGGCAAGCTGGCGCTCGCGGCAGCCGGCAATTCCTCGCAGGTGGCCGCCATGGCCGGGTTGAAACTGCCGATCGAAAGCCATGTGCTACAGGCTTTCGTGTCGGAAGGGCTGAAGCCCTTTATCGATGGCGTCGTCACTTTCGGGGCGGGCCATTTTTACGTCTCGCAATCGGACAAGGGCGGCCTCGTCTTCGGCGGCGATATAGACGGCTATAATTCCTACGCCCAGCGCGGCAATCTGGCGACGGTCGAGCATGTGGCGGAAGCCGGCAAGGCGATGATACCGGCGCTCTCCCGCGTCCGGGTGTTACGCTCCTGGGGCGGTATCATGGATATGTCGATGGATGGTTCGCCAATCATCGACCAGACCCCGATCGACAATCTCTATCTCAATGCCGGCTGGTGTTACGGCGGCTTCAAGGCGACGCCCGCCTCCGGTTTCTGCTTCGCCCATCTTCTCGCTCGCGGCACACCGCAGGAGACGGCGACGGCCTTCCGGCTGGACCGCTTCCGGCGCGGTTATCTCATCGATGAAAAGGGTCAGGGCGCCCAGCCCAACCTTCACTGATTTTGCGCAGCAAGGACATCTGAAATGGCAAGTCTGGTGCCCTGCCCGCATTGCGGGCCAAGACCCAAGGAAGAATTCACCATCAAGGGTGCAGCCCTCCAAAGGCCGGCCGCCTATGCCGGCACCGATGAATGGTTCGACTATGTCTATCTGCGCGACAATCCGCGCGGCTCCTATGAGGAATATTGGCACCACACCTCCGGTTGCCGCCGCTGGCTGGTCGTGGCCCGCGATACCGTCAGCCACGAAATATCCGCCTGCCGCGATGCTGCCGACAAGACGAAAGTGACAAGCGCATGAGTTCCAACCGCCTGAAGACCGGCGGTCTGATCGACCGCTCCAAACCGCTTTCCTTCACCTTCGATGGCAAGCCGATGTCAGGCTTTGCGGGTGACAGCCTCGCCTCCGCCCTGCTCGCCAATGGCCAGCAGCTCGTCGGCCGCAGTTTCAAATATCACCGCCCGCGCGGCATATTGACGGCAGGCGCCGCCGAGCCGAATGCGCTGATGACCATTGGCAGCGGTGGCCGCACCGAGCCGAACACACGCGCCACCATGCAAGAGCTTTATGCCGGGCTGGAAGCGAAAAGCCAGAACCGCTGGCCCTCGCTCGACGTTGATATCGGCGCGTTGACCGGCCTGCTTTCACCCTTCGTCGGGGCGGGTTTCTACTACAAGACCTTCATGTGGCCCGCCGCCTTCTGGGAAAAAATCTACGAGCCTTTCATCCGCAAGGCCGCCGGTCTCGGCAAGGCGAGCCACGAGGCGGACCCGGATACCTATGACAAATGCTGGGCGCATTGCGATCTGCTGGTGATCGGCTCTGGTGCGGCAGGACTCGCCGCTGCTCTTGCAGCCGGCCGCGCAGGGGCACGCGTTATCATTGTCGATGAGCATTCTGTGGCAGGCGGCGGACTTTTGTCCGAAACCGCCATCATCGGCGGCAGGAGCGCTCCCGACTTTGCCGCGCACTGTGTCGCCGAACTCGAAGCCCTGCCTGATGTGACGGTGCTGACGCGAACCACGGCTTTCGGTTGGTATGACGGCAATGTCTTCGGCGCAGTGGAGCGGGTGCAGAAACACCTGGCCAACCCGAAATCACATGTGCCCGTGGAGCGCCTGTGGCGCATTGTGGCCAAGCGTGCGCTGCTCGCCACCGGCACGGAAGAGCGGCCGCTGGTGTTCGGCGGCAACGATATTCCCGGCGTGATGATGGCCGGCGCCATGCGCAGCTATCTCAACCGCTATGCCATAAGCCCCGGCACGGCGACGGCAATTTTTACCACCAACGACAGCGGGTATGCGCTCGCCCAAGATCTGGAGGCACGGGGTATTCCTCTTGCCGCCATCATCGATAGCCGCGAACAGGGTCACTCGGGCTATGACGGCAAGGCACGCGTCATCAGGGGTGGCGTCGTATCCAATGCCAAGGGCGGCAAGGCGCTTTCCGCCATCGAGATTTATGCGAATGGCCGCTCGGAAAACCTCAATGTAGATGCGCTGGCCATGTCGGGCGGCTTCAGCCCCATCATCCATCTCGCCTGCCATCGCGGCGGCAAGCCGGTCTGGTCGGAAGACCAAGCCGCTTTTCTGGCACCCGGCAATCTCAAAGGGCTGGAGCTCGCCGGCGCGGTTTCCGCAACAAACGGTATCGCCGTCTGCCTTGAGGATGGTGCGCGGAAGGGCGCAGCGCTGGCACAAGAGCTCGGCTTTGCATCAACCGCCCTGACATTCGGCACCGTGGAAAACGATATCGTAGCCCCGCCCGCAATGCCGCTCTGGTCCATTCCCGGAATCAAGGCCAAAGCCTTTGTCGATTACCAGAACGACGTTCATCGCAAGGATCTCGGCCTCGCCATCCGTGAAGGTTATGGCCATGTCGAACTCGCCAAACGCTACACCACCAACGGCATGGCGCCGGATCAGGGCAAGCTGTCGAATGTCAATGCCATCGGGCTGCTGGCCGAAGCGCGCGGTATCTCCCCGGCGGATGTCGGCACCACGACGTTCCGGCCGTTTTATACGCCCGTCTCCTTCGGCGCACTGACTGGGGCCTATCATGGCCAGCATTTCCAGCCGGTGCGCAAATCGCCACTGCATGGCTGGGCCGAGAAAAACGGGGCCGTCTTCGTCGAAACCGGGCTCTGGTATCGCTCCTCCTGGTTTCCGCGCGAAGGTGAAAACGGCTGGCGGGAAAGCGTCGACCGTGAGGTTCTGAATGTGCGCAAGAATGCCGGGCTCTGCGATGTATCGATGCTCGGCAAGATCGAGATTTGCGGCAAGGACGCCGCCGAATTCCTCAACCGGGTCTATTGCAACGCCTTTCTCAAGCTGCCGGTCGGCAAGGCGCGTTATGGCCTGATGCTGCGCGAAGACGGCATGATCTATGACGACGGCACCACCAGCCGGCTGGAGGAAAACCGCTTCTTCATGACGACCACCACCGCCTATGCGGCGGGCGTTATGAACCATCTGGAATTCTGCGCGCAGGCGCTCTGGCCGCACCTCGACGTGCGACTTGCCTCCGTCACAGACCAGTGGGCGCAGATGGCGATTGCCGGGCCGAAGGCACGCACCATTCTCCAGAGGATCGTCGATGAAGATATTTCCGACGAGGCCTTTGCCTTCCTTGCAGCCCGGGAAGTCTCCCTGTTTGGTGGGCAACTGCATGGACGCCTGTTCCGGATCTCCTTTTCCGGTGAACTGGCCTACGAGCTTGCCGTCCCGGCCGGTTACGGTGAAAGCGTTGCCGACGCGCTGCTGGAAGCTGGCAAGCCGGAGAATATCATGCCCTATGGCGTAGAGGCGCTCGGTGTGTTGCGTATCGAAAAGGGCCATGTCACCCACAATGAAATCAACGGCACGGTGGTGCCCGCCGATCTCGGCTTCGGCAAAATGGTCTCCGCCACGAAGGCCGATTTCATTGGCCGACGGATGCTGGAACGCGAGGGGCTTTCCGCCACCGACCGTCCGAGCCTCGTCGGCGTCGTGCCGCTTGATCCAAAACAGTCTTTCCGCACCGGCTCGCATATTCTTGCGAAGGATGCCGCGGCAACGCTGGAGAACGATCAGGGTTATGTGACCTCCAGCGCGTTCTCACCGCATTTAGGTTCAACGATCGGTCTCGCCCTGGTCAAGAATGGCCCTGCGCGGCATGGCGAGGAAATCATGGTCTGGAACGGCCTGCGTAGCGAATTTACTCAAGCCCGCCTTTGCAACCCGGTTTTTGTCGATCCTCAAAACGAGAAACTCCATGTCTGATTTCAAGTCTGGCTTCCGGCCGGCGCTGCGCCCGGTGCTGGGCGCGAAGCGGGCAATTGCCTCCACCGCCATCAAGCTCTCTCCCCTGCCGGAAGGCGCGATCATCCATGTTCTGGCCGCACCCGACGCAACGGATTTGGAAGCCCGCCTTCGCCACCTTGCCAAAGGCGATATACGCGCGTTCTCACCGGGCCAATGGTTTATCGTCGGTGAACAACCTCTGCCTCACGCTGATGTGAAGGCGCTTCTTACGGCGCTCGAACCTCAGGCAACGGGTGTCGACCAGAGCCAGGGACGCGTTCGCATTCGCATCGAAGGCAAGATGGCCGAGCGGGTTCTGGCCAAAGGCACGGCGGTCGACCTGTCTCTAGTAGCCTTCCCGGTAGGACATTCCGTCGCGACGCTGATCGGCCACATCGCCGCCCACCTCACCCGGCTTGACGGGCGGGTCTTCGAAGTCATCGTGCTGCGCGGTTTTGCCGAAAGCCTGTGGGACGACCTTGCCCGGATGAGCCTCGAATTCCAGTGATCGTGCCGGTCAGGTCCAGATGCTTTCGGGCGTCAGGATTTCGAAAGGAACGATCCGCTGTTCAACGGAGGACGAATCTCCGTTCTCGATGCGCCGCAACATCACGTCGATCAACTGCTGCGGCATCCTGTCGAGAGGAAGCGGCAGCGAGGCGGTGATCAGCCCTTCGTTGAGGCCTTTTCTTGTTTCCGGTCCGATGTCGTTGCAAATGATTTTTATGTCGCGCTGCCGCTCGGCAGGCAATTCCCTGAGTGCACGCAGAACACCCGATATGCCGCCGCCATTGACATAAATCCCCCTGAGCCCCGGTTCGGCAGCAATCATATCCCGCACGATGACATAGGCATTTTCCGGTTCCTCGTGGGTCAGCAGGGTTTCCACGACCTGAAGTTCGGGTGTGTTTTCGCGCATATAGGAGCGGAAGCTTGCGTCCGAAACATCCTGGCACTGATACCGATTGCTACCGATCAGCGGCACGACCACGCCCTCGCCCTTAACCGTCTGGCTGAGGAACCATGCCGCCGTGCGGCCGCGTTTCCAGCTGTCGGTGCCGACAAAGCCCGCGCGGCTCGCCGCCGACAGATCGGATACGTAAGTCACCACGGGAACGCCCTTGCCTCGCAGCTCGTCGATCGCCTGGCTGACGAGCGGATGATCGGCCGTCACCACCGCGATTGCGCCGCAGGATTGTCCCATCTTCAAGAGATCGGAGGACACAGCTTCCGGTGAAAGATCATCCTCGAAAACGATATCCGGCTCGATGATGCTATCCGGCCGCTGGCGTGCGGCAGCGACAATCCCTTCCGCCCAAAGCCGGTAAAGCGACCGGTGGGATTGCTGTAACAGAAAACCGAGCCGGTGATGAGGCATGGCCTCGCGGCGACGGTCCCTGATGGTGCCGAGACCATAAAAACCGATCTCCTCCGCCGCCTTGAATATCTGGTCGATCGTATCCTGACGTACGGCAGTCGAGCCGTGCAGCAACCGATTGACCGTGGAGATGCTTACACCGGCGGCTTTCGCAAGATCGGCAATGGTCGGTCGATTCATGACGCCTCACAATTGTATCATCCATGAATGACATAAAATGATATTTATTGCAACATTAAATGAAATATAAATTCCATTTCCACGAGGATGGAAGATATAAACCCTCCTGTCGTTAAGGCCCGTCGGGAGAATGGGCAGGGAGGAAGCAATGGCATTTGTCAGGAAATTTCTCGCAACGGGCGCGGTGTCGCTCGTGGTGGCGTCCGGCGCGGTTGCAGCCACTATAGCCCTTGTCGGCGACAAGAATGACGATGCGGTCTGGAACCTCATCCAAAAGGATGTCAACAACGCACGCCTCGCGGCGGAGGCGAATGGCGGCAAGGTCAACTACCTGCGTTTGCAGACCTATGACAATTTCGCGCCAGATGTGGTGCAGCTGATCCAGGCCGCCATCGGCCAGAAGGTCGCGGTGAGGCGGTCGCCGATCTCGGCGCCGAGGTGGAAAATTTAATGGCCAACCATGACGGGCCATCCGCCGCAGCCGCCATCGAATTAAAGCATTTCGAGTAAGAGCGATTGCGCTTTTACGTCCGGGAAATTCGTAAAAACAAAAACATAAAGCAAGGATCAGGACCGTTGAAAATCGCCCTAGACCCCCATATGCACCGCCATCTCAGCCTTGAAGTCCTTCCCGCCAAGGTGAAGGAACTTGGTTACGATTGGATCGAACTCAGTCCGCGCGCCGATTTCCTCGAATGGTTCAAGGCACCGCGCGCCTTTCCCGAGCGGATCAAGTCTTTCAAGAAGGCGCTGAGGGACGCTGATGTCGGCATCGCCTCGCTGCTGCCGATGTATCGCTGGGCCTCCAATGACGAAACCGAGCGGCAGGCGGCGGTCAAACACTGGAAACGCGCCATCGAGATCGCCATCGAACTCGATGTCGACACGATGAACTCCGAATTCGGCCGCGGACCGCATCCCGACAAGGGTTCATGTTATTGCTGCCACACCGGCTCGATGATCGAGGCCTGCGAGGATGCCTGGTGGCGCTCGATGGAAGAACTGGTGCCGATATTCGAGCGCGAAAACATCAACCTGCATGTCGAGCCGCATCCAGAAGACTGGTGCGAAACGCTGCAGCCGGCGCTGGACATCATCCGCACCGTCAATTCGAAGAACGTCAAGTTCCTCTATTGCGCACCGCATACCTTTTATTTCGGCGACGACACCAAGGCGATGCTGCGCGAAGCCAAGGACGTGCTCGCCCATGTGCATGTGGGCGATACCTTCAACCACAAGGCCAGCTCCGGGCTGCGCTATATCCTCAACCCGCCGGGCACGCAGGCGCGAGTGCACCAGCACCTGAATATCGGCCAGGGCGAAGTGCCATGGGACGACTTCTTCGCCACGCTTTCCGAAATCGGCTTTGACGGCATCATGACCTCCTGCGTCTTCGCCTGGGAGGACAGGGCGGATGAATCAGGCCGGCTCATGCGCACCAAGATGCAGGACTATATCGACCTTTATTTCAGAAAATAACGAGGCAGCCGGGCGCTGCGGCCGAGACGGCCCTTGGGGAACACCGTCATTCGAACGATCAAATGGAAAGACGATTGACATGATCAATGGAGAAAGACTGATTTCGCGTCCGTTGCGCTGGGCCATGGTGGGCGGCGGTCGCACAGGACAGGTGGGCTACAAACATCGCACAGGCGCTCTGCGCGACGGCGGCTACCAGCTCGTCGCCGGCGCCTTCGATCTCGATGCAGAAATGGGCCGCGATTTCGGCGTCAACATCGGCGTGGCAGCGGAACGCTGCTATCAGGATTACAAGGCGCTGATTGCCGGCGAAACCGCGCGCGAAGACGGCGTTGACGTCGTCTCCATCGCCACCCCCAATTTCACCCACTACGAAATCACTAAAGCCTGTCTTCAGGCGGGACTGCATGTCATCTGCGAAAAGCCGCTATTCTTCACGGTGGCCGAATGCGATGAGGTGGCGCGGCTGGCCGAACAGAAGGGGCTGATTGTCGGCGTTACCTATGGCTATACCGGGCATCCGCTCGTCCACCAGATGGCGGCCATGGTCAAAAAGGGAATGCTGGGCGACATCCGTATCGTCGACCTGCAATATACCCACGGCTTCAATGCAGGTGACGACGTGGGCGCGGGCGAAGCCGTCAAGTGGCGCACCAATCCCCGCACCGCCGGCCCAACCTTCGTACTCGGCGATATCGGAACGCATCTCTATTATCTCTCGCAAATCGTGCTCCCTCACATGAAGGTGGAACGGCTGCTCTGCGACCGCAAGGCCTTCATCCCCACGCGCGCCCCGCTGGAAGACCACGCCACGGTCTTGATGCATTATGACAATGGCGCACGCGGCCGTCTCTGGGTCTCTTCGGTGAATGCCGGCAATATGGGGTCGCAGCGTTACCGTTTCGTCGGCTCCAAGGCCTCACTCGAATGGTCCGATTCCCACCCCGACCAGCTGATCTACGAGGTTCAGGGCGAACCCGGTCGCATCTTGCATCACGGCATGCCTTATCTGGAACAGGAAAGCCTCGCCATAGACCGCATGGGCGCGCTGCATACCGAAGGTCTCGGGGATAGCTGGTCGAATATCTATCTCTGGATCGCCCAGGCGATCGACGCGGCAAACCGCGGTGACAGGGCTTTCCTGAAAACCCACCATTATCCCGGCATCGCGGCCGGCACCGAAGGCGTTCGCTGGCTGGAGAACTGCGTCCGCTCGGCCGACGCCGGCGCCGCCTGGATCGACTTCGCATAATCAGATTGGCTACACGCCCTTCAAGCCACTATCAGCCGCCGAGACCTGCTTCGGGCCGCAGAACGCGGCCAGCATCAATTGCGCCCCGAGGATGCCATGACCAACCAGATCACCATCACCACCGCTCCCTGCTGCTGGGGCGTCGACGACGTCAAAAACCCCCATCTGCCCCATTGGGAAAAGGTGTTGGACGAGACAAAGGCCGCCGGTTTCGGCGGCCTGGAACTCGGCCCCTACGGTTATCTGCCGCTCGACCTCGAGCGCGTTTCGCAGGCGCTCAATGGGCGCGACTTGAAGATCGTCGCCGGCACGATCTTCGACGATCTGGTCTCACCTCAGAACCGCGACAATCTGCTGCGCCAGACTGATGAAATCTGCGCGCTGATCACCCGCCTGCCAAAACCGGAAACCCATGCCGGCCAACGCTTTTCCGCCCCCTATTTGACGGTGATGGACTGGGGCCATGACGAGCGGGACTATGCCGCCGGCCATTCCGATCGTGCGCCGCGCCTCGATGGCGGCGCATGGAGCGGCATGGTCGAAAACATCCGCGCCATCGCAACCCTCGCCCGTGACAAATATGACGTGCGCGCCACCATCCACCCCCATGCCGGCGGTTACATCGAATTTGCCGATGAGTTGCAGCAGATCGTCGACGACATTCCCGCCGATCTGGCTGGCTTGTGCCTCGATACCGGCCATATGGCCTATTCGGGCATGGACCCCGTCACCACGCTTCGTCGCTATTGGGATCGCGTCGATTATATTCATTTCAAGGACATCGACGCCACGGTTTTTGAAAAGGTGATGGCAGAACGCATCCGCTTCTTCGACGCCTGCGCCAAGGGCGTCATGTGCCCTATCGGTCGCGGCTCAATCGATTATCCGGCCATCCGCCGCCTTCTGACGGAACTTGGCTATGGCGGTTATATCACCATCGAACAGGAGCGCGACCCGCGCAATGCCGGCGGCATTCTGGACGATCTGGCGGCCAGCAGAGCATTTCTCGCCGAGTGCGGGTTCTAAGCGTTGACCTGAGCCACTGAACTTCTTCCGAATTTTGGTCGCGGAGCAAGAAATCGAAGACTCTCCGAAATTCCGGAGGAAACTTGGGTCTCAGGGCCTTGGGAGGCCTCGTCCTGCTGGTCGGTCTTGAGATAAAGCGGGACATCCCATCCGCGCTGCGGGGATGGGCGATACCAATAGCGACCGATATCCCGTCAAGACCGTTGCCGTCAGAACGGCAACGGTCGTTATCACGCCTTACTCTTTGGCAAGAGCCATGGCCTTGATCCTGCGCGCGCGGCGGGCCAGCACCAATGGGAGGATGGCAACACCTGCCGCCATGCACCACAAGACGATGGAGATGGTGCTGCTGAAGAGGATGGAGACGTCTCCCCCGGAGATCGCGAGGGCATTGCGCAAGTTCACCTCCATGACGCGTCCCAGCACGAAACCAAGGATGATCGGCGCCATATCGAAACCGACCTTGCGCAACAACCAGCCCAGGAAGCCGATAGCCAGCATGAGCACGATCGAGAAGACCGAGGCGTGCGTGGAATAGACGCCGACGATCGACAGGACGAGGATGCCTGGAACAAGCAACCAGTTCGGCACCGTCAGCACGCGAGCGAATATGTTAACGAGCGGCAGGTTGAGTGCGAGCAGGATAAAGTTGCCCACAAAAAGCGAGGCGATGAGGCCGCCGACGACTTCGGGGCGCTCTGCAAGCAACATTGGGCCTGGCTGAATGTTGTAAAGCATCAGCGCACCCAGCATCACGGCGGTGGTGCCCGATCCGGGAACACCGAGTGTGAGCATGGGAACGAAGGCGCCGGCGGCTGTCGCATTATTCGCCGCCTCGGGCGCCGCCAATCCTCGCACATCGCCCTTGCCGAAGGTGCCTTCCGAGTCCGAGATGCGTTTTTCAGTGGTATAGGATACAGCGGAAGATACCGACGCGCCGGTCCCTGGCAAGACGCCGACGACAAAGCCGATAAGCGACCCGCGCACCGTCGCACCGGCGCTTTTGACGACATCCGCCCAGCGAGCGGTCGTGCGCCCGAGTTCGCGGATCACCGTGACGCCCCTGCCCTGGTGCTCCAGAATGAGCATTGCTTCGGAAATCGAGAACAGACCGATGACGAGCACGACGAATTCGATACCGTCGCCCAGTTCCGGTTCGTTGAAGGTGAAGCGATAAGCGCCGGAGGTGGCGTCAAGGCCAACGGTTGCCAGCATCAAACCGAGCATACAGCCGATCAGCGTTTTGGTGGGCTGGGAGCCGACCATGGATCCGAGCGTTGCAAAGGCGAAGACCATAAGCACAAAATATTCGGCGGGACCGAAACCGATGGCAAGCCCGGATAGCACGGGCGCAAACAGCGCCAAACCGATAGAGCCAATGATACCTCCGACAAAGGATGAAATTCCGGAAAGCGCCAGCGCTTCGCCAGCGCGTCCCTGCCGGGCCATCGGATAGCCGTCCATCGCCGTCATGACGGCGCCGGCATCACCTGGAACATTGAGCAGAATTGAGGAAATACGTCCGCCATATTCTGCGCCACAATAAACCGCGGCCAACAGGATCATGGTGCTTTCCGCCGGCAGCCCCATAGAATACGCGATCGGCATCAGCAGCGCGATCCCGTTGATCGGGCCAATGGCTGGCAGTGCCCCAACCATTGTGCCGATGAAGCAGCCAATGAAACCGATAAGAAGATTCTGCCCGGTGAGAGCAACGGCAAAGCCGTGCCAGAGATAGTCGAAATTCATGATAAGAACCTTTCGGGATTGCGACTTGGCTCAGCCACCAAACATGGAACCGACCGGCAGATAGACTTCGAGCAAGAAGTCGAAGACGAACCACCAAAGCAGCGCATGTCCCACAGCACCAGCCAGAGCCGTTTTGAGCGGCGCACCGAAGAGGAGACCGGAGCCGAAGGTCAGCACGAGAATGGAGACGAAAAAGCCGGCGGGTTCAAAAAGCAGCGCAGCGATCAAGACCAAAGCCGGTATGGCGAGCACCCTGGTGAGAAGCGGCCCGTCTGGAAACCCTTCCACCGAACCGGGCGAAAGGTAATAGACGATTGCGAGCGCACCGAGGATGAAGGCAAGGGCCACCGGGAAAACGCGGGGGCCGAGCGGATCGGAGGCGAAAGCGTAGTCGATGACGCTTCCGCCAAAGCCATAGGCAATCGCAAGCAGCAGGAGAATGACAGCCGAGACGCGACCAATCAGCCGGGCGTTACGCGGCTCGGTGTTACGGGCTTCTGACATTATAGCCTCACAAAAGGGGATGATAGGCGAGGCTGTTTTCAGCCCTCGCCATGTGTAAAAAGCTGGACGGATTTCGAAGCTCTCGCACCAATCCCGTGGTCCGGAGATCGCTTCAGATCGAAACTTGCCGGGCGAAAGCATCGAGCCCGGCAAGGGTTGCCTCACATGCCGGATTCCTTGGCAAGAACCTTGAAGCGCGCCACATCTTCCTTGACGCGGTTCTCGAAATCTTGACCGAGAAGGGTGAACTCGAAGAGACCGCGCGCTTCGCGCTCCTTTGCAAATTCAGGGGTGGCGGCCATTTTCTTGAGGGCGTCGACCCACCAGTTGTAGTCCTCGTCGGAAACATCCTTGCCGACATAGTAGCCACGCCAGATAGGCCAATCGATATCGAATCCCTGCTCCTTGGCCGTGGGCACACTCGCTAGCTCACCCGGCAGACGCTCCGGCGCCATCACGGCCAGGATGCGAACCTTGCCGGCAACGTGATGCTTGACCATTTCAGCTGCATCACCGGAACCGACCTTCACATGGCCGCCTTCGAGTGCAGTCAGCACCGCTCCGCCGCCTTCAAGAGCCACATAGCGCATTTTCTTGGCGTCCTGGCCGGCTGCCTTTGCGAGCAGCGACCCCTTCATCCAATCCTGCGAGCCAACGGCGCCACCACCGGCAATAGGAAAATCGTTCGGGCTTGCCTTGTATGCATCAACAAGTTCGCCGAGCGTCTTGTATGGCGAATCGGCGGCCACGACGAGAACACCGTAATCGGCGCCGAGCGCCCCGAGCCAGCGCACACCCGTTTCGTCATATTTGCCGAATTTCCCTTGGGCGATCAGCAAGGCGGAACCGGACGAAGCAGCCGTGATCAGATTGCCGTCCTTGCCCCGTTTGCCAATCACATGGTTGAAGGCCACCGCCCCGACGCCCCCTTCCATGTACGTCACAACCATGGGTCTGGAGATCTGTTTGGTCTCCAAAAGAGCATTGCCGGCCAATCGGCACGTCAGGTCGAAGCCGCCGCCGGGTTTTGCACCAGCAAGGCATTCAGGCTTCGATGGTTCGGCGGATGCGGCCATGGTCATGCAGAGCGTACCGAAAGCGGCAGCGGCGATTGTCTTCATCGTCATACGGATCATTGATCTCTCCCATTCATCCCTGAGACCGGGAGGACCGCAATGCTCGCATCGGTCCAGCACAACCGGAACAGTGGTTGGCTATCGGCGACGGTGCAGAATTCCTCCTCGGGTCGACTTGTTCTCTCCCTTGAAGTCGACGCGCAGAAAATAAAGCCTGTTCCTGTCACGATCCTGTCAAGCCGTTAGCGACCGCCTTGACCTCTGGATCGGGCCGATCTTGATCTGCACAGAGTGCTATGCGATGGTTTTCAGGTGCGGGTATTTCTGGTCGAAGATACACAAGATGTTGGAGAGGCAATTTGCCGCCGATTTCAGCAGACGGGGCATTCCGTCGACTGGATTTCGGATGGGCTTTCTGCGTCCAACGTCCTTTCCTACACCGACTACGACCTCATCATTCTCGACGTGATGCTGCCGGGCATGGATGGCTTTGCCATACTGAAGGCGTTGCGAAAATCTGGCAGCACCGCGCCTGTCCTCGTATTGACCGCTCGTTCCGAGATCGACGATCGGGTCAGCGCATTGGATCTTGGCGCCGACGATTACCTGATAAAGCCGTTCGATTTCCGTGAACTGGAGGCGCGCGCGCGGGTGCTGCTGCGACGACGTAGCGGCGGCGACGCCACGAACATACTCGTCTGCGGCGATGTCAGTCTCGACAGGACCAATCGCAGCGTTCGGGTCGGCAAACGGGAGGTGCAGTTGAAGCGGAGGGAGATGACGCTGCTCGAAGTGCTGGCTTCGCGCCCCGGCAAAGTGTTCAGCAAGGAGGAACTGCTGGACCGCCTGTTTGGCTTCGACGAGGCGGCAGGCCCGAATGCGATCGAGCTTTATGTGGGCAGGTTGCGTAAAAAGCTCGAAGGCGCCCAGACCCGCATCGTGACAGTGCGTGGCATGGGCTACCAACTGGTTTCCGATGCTGGCGCATAGAGGCTCCCTCTTCTCTCGCCTGATGCGCCGCGTCGGCATCGTGCTGGCCCTGGGCGCAGCAGCCATGATCACAGCTGCGTTGTATTATGCGCGCGCTGCGGCCGACGAAGCGTATGACCGGCTTCTGCTGGGTGCTGCGTTTCAGATGAGCGAAGGGCTCGTCGTCTCCGATGACAAACTCACTTTTCAACTTCCAACCTCTGCGTTTGAACTTCTGGGGCTCGCGCAACGCGACCGCATCTTCTATCGCGTCCTTGATACTGAAGGGGAGACGCTGACAGGTTATCGCGATCTTGGAACTCCCCTGGAGATTTCGCACAGCCGCCCCGCTCCGCTCATTGAAAACGCCGTCTATCGCGGCGTCGATGTTCGCATGGTCACGCTATCCCACGCGATCACGATCAATGAGGAAACGAAATGGGCCTATATGATGGTCGCCCAAACGACGGAGGCACGCCGTGCGCTCATCTCGGAACTGATGACGAGGGCGATTTTCATCGTGAGCCTGATGAGCCTACTTGCGCTCGTCGGCACTGCCTTTGCAATCCGCTATTCGCTGCGACCGGTCGAGACGCTTGGCGAGGCTTTGGCAAGCCGCGAACCGCAAGACCTAACACCCTTGTCCGTGTCGGTCCCCGGCGAACTTTGGCCCTTCGTTGCCTCTATAAACCACTTCATCCGAAGGCTCGATGAACGCGTGCGTTTGATGCAGCGTTACGTCGCAGACAGCGCGCATCAGATACGCACGCCCCTTACAGCGTTATCGGCGCAGGTTAGTCTCATCAATGAGGAAAGGCTTGCACCGGAGGATCGGCGCCATCTGGAGCGTGTCCGCAACAGAACGTCGGAGCTTTCACGCTTGACCAACCAACTCCTCAATCATGCCATGGTGATCCATCGGGTCGATTCTGCGCAACTTGCACCCCTGTTCCTGAACGAGGTCGCCCGTGCAGCCTTTCGCCAGGCAATACCGATCACGATCGATCCGGATATTGTGGTGTCCTTCGAGCCGGATGAACAACAGCTTCAAGTGATGGGCGACACGTTAAGCCTTCGAGAGGCCGTGGCCAACATTATCGACAATGCATTGCGGCACGGAGCCGAGACACAGCTGGCAGTGCGCGTGGAAAATTGTGGCGACTTCGGGTTGATCGTCATCGAGGATGACGGTCCTGGCATTCCTCAAGCCGATTGGGAGAGCGTCACCGAACGTTTCTTCTCGACGCGCAGCCAGGGACCGGCGTCTGGTTTGGGATTCGCAATTGCTGCGGAAGTAGCGCGCGCGCTGGGGGGGAGGCTTGGGTTTCGCGAGAAGACAGAAACGGATTTGTTTGCCGTCTATTTGGAACTGCCGCTGATCAAGCAGGAACGGCCATGAAAAGCGTTTACTCCGCCATCGCAGCCATTTCATGTTTCTGCCTCATCACCAGCGCCCATGCAGTGGAAGGGGATAGGGAGTTGTTCCCGGCGAAGGGAATGGAGGAAACCGGGCGCCTTCTCATTCATGCGGCCACGGATCTTGAAGCCATGCGACCAATCGTTTTGGATTTCCAGGAGACCGCGCCGGGGGTCGCTGTCGAGATCCTCGACTTTGTGACCAATGATTTGTTTCGTGAGGTTGCTGCTGCCTGCGCGGACGGAAGGCAAAATGCCGACATCATCCTGTCTTCCTCCGTTGATCAACTCGTTCGTTTGGCAAATGACGGCTGCGCACAACCGCACCAGTCCAGTGAAACCGCCAAGGTTGCCAACTGGGCCAACTGGCGTGACGAAGTGTTTGGCTTTACCTTCGAACCTGTCGTATTTGCCTATGACAAGCGTGCGATTCCACCAGAAGACGTTCCGACCAGCCACGTGGCGCTGGTCGATCTTTTGCGCCGCAAGCCGGATGAATATCGCGGACGCATCGGCACCTATGATATCAGCGCCTCTGGAATTGGTTATCTTCTGGCCTTCTACGACTCGCGCCAGGCGCCAACGACCTATGGTCGCCTGCTCGAGAGCATCAGCCGCGTGGAGCCCGTGATCCGTTGCTGCAACAATGAGGTGCTCGGCGCCTTGTCGACGGGCGAGATTCGTATTGCCTACAACGTCCTTGGGTCCTACGCCTATTTCGCGATGCGATCCAACCCGGCGCTGGGTATCGTTATTCCCCAGGATTACACTCTGGTGCTGTCTCGCGGCGCGATGATACCTTCGACAGCACGAGACGCTGTATTGGGGCGCCGCTTTCTCGACTATCTCCTCTCTGATCGCAGCCGAGACATCGCGTCGCGCTCGTCTTTCTTTTTCGCCGAGAATGCGCCACTTCCCGAGGGTGTAGAAGGACCTGAAGATCTGATCGAATCCGGAGTGGGGAGGCCCATCCGCATTGGACCCACACTGCTGGCGGCCCAGGACGAGATTCAACGGCGCACCTTTATCGATAGCTGGTACCGACTGATCCGACCATACAGCTTGCCAAATCTGGATTTATTCAAGCGCTGATCGCAAACGATTATCCAATTCGGCTACACCGGCAAATCCGTCAATAACCACCCGTCAGGACGATGGTCTCGCCTGTCATAAAGCTACAGGCCTGCGACGACAGGAAGATCGCGGCACCCACCATTTCTTGCGGCTGCCCGGCACGGCCCATCCAGTTCAGCGTCCGGACGTATTCGGCCCAGCCTTCGGGATCCTCATCACGACGGTTGGCATTGCGGTCGGTGTCAATGAGGCCGGGCGCGAGCGTGTTGAGCAGCACATTGTCGCGCGCGTAGTCCCGCGCCTGACTCTGGATCAGATTGTGTTGAGCCGCCTTAGTGGCGGCGTAAGCGGTAACGATGCCCTTCGGCCGCAGCTGATTGACCGAGCCGATGGAAACCACCCTGCCCCATTTGCGGGCCGCCATGCGCGGCAGAGCCGCCTGCAGCATATCCACCGTCGAGCCCAGATTGACCGCCAGCTGAAACGCCAGATCGTCAGGCGTCAGTTCCGACAGCACGGCGTTGATCTGGGCGCTGGCATTGATGACAAGAATATCGACCAGTGCGACCGCCTCGGCCCGCTCGATGAGATCACGGCCGGCGCCCGGCTGGGAAAGATCGCCCGCCAGTTCCTGCGCCGTACCGCCGCCTGCGACAATCCGCTGTTGCACGGCTGCTGCGGCGCCCGGCTTCACACCATGAAGAATGACATGGGCACCCGCGCCCGCCAGCCCCTCGGCAATGGCGGCGCCTATGCCGCGGCTGGAACCGGTGACGAGCGCCGTGCGGCCTTTCAGTCCAAACACGCTTTCGAGACGCATCCTTTATCCTTCAAACAGCGAGATGTGCGCGCCGGCGATTCCCGGGCGGCAGGAAAACAGGCCGCCGGAGAGCGGCGCGTCGGCGAGTGTCGACGCCGGCAGGCGCGTGCGGGCGCTGGTGATGAACAGCGTCGACAGGTCCGGCCCGCCGAAAGCGATGCTGGAAGGACGCGGCACCGGCATGTCGATCACCTGATCCAGCTTGCCGTTCGGAAGATAACGGCGCACGCACCAGCCATCCCAGATCGCGCACCAGACACCGCCTTCCGCATCCACGGCCAGCCCATCCGGCCGGCCGTCTGACACGGGAATGCGGGCGAACTCACGGCGCTGCGACAGGGCGCCCGTCGCCGGATCGCAATCATAGGCGTGGATAAGGCCGGGCACGGTGTCGACGAAATAGAAGGTCCTGCCATCGGGGCTCCAGCCGAGACCGTTGGAGACGATGATGCCCCCTTCCTTGCGCTCGGATGCGCCATTGGCATTGATCCGATAAAGCGCACCCGTGGGCTTGGAGGCGTCGATACGCATCGAGCCGACCCAGATCGCGCCATCCGGCCCGCATTTGGCGTCGTTCAGGCGGTTATCTGCAATGCCAGCCTCCGGGCTGACGAAGGGGGTTAGCCGGCTGGAGGCGAAATCCAGCCATTCGACGCCGTCCTGCGATGCCACCAGTAACCGTCCCTCGGTGACCGGAATGACCGCGCTGACCAGCTTGCCGGTCTCGCAGGTTTCGTTGCGGCCAGTCACGGGATCGAAGCGGTGCACCGCCGGATGCAGGATATCCACCCAGTAGAGCGCGTTTTCCCCCTCGTGCCAGACCGGGCTTTCCCCCAGCTGCGCACCCCATGGCAGAATGCAACTGAGTTCGGCGCTGGGGCGGCCCGTTGCCGAACGCGGGCGGGGCCGCGAGCTGATCGCCACGGCCCCGGCGGCGCCGGTAATGCGGCGGGCGGCGGCAATCAACTCACGCCCGGCGGGATGGATATTGGAGGAATCCAGCCGCGAGGACGGCCCGAGCGCAACAAGCACGCCCATCGGCGTATTGTCCCGGCCCATGACAGGGGCGGCGACCGAATTCACGCCCGGCAGATGCTCCTCGTAGGAAATCGAATAACCTCGTGCCCGGGTCAGCGTCAGATCAGCCTGCAGCGCATCGAGGGTGGTAATGGTTTTGGGTGTCTGCAGATCGAGCGTCAGGCGATCCAGCAGGGCGCGGCCGACGGCGGGGTCCTGAAAGGCGAGCAGCGCCTTGCCCGGTGCGGTGCAATGCAGGGGAACACGGCGTCCCACCTCGACGCGCACCGAAAGACCGTTCGGCGAACGTTCCGCCAGATATTGCGTCATGGTGCCGTCAAGCCGGCACAATGCAACCGTTTCCCCCAGTTCGGCCGCCAGCCGCTCGAGTTCCGGCGTCGCCGCCGAGACGAGATCGAAGCTCTCCCAGACCTTGTGGGACATTTCCAGAAAACGCTGGCCCAGGACATAGGTGCCACGGGCCTCATCCTGACGGACGAGGCCATAGGCAATGAGGGTGCGCAGGATGCGCGCGAATGTCGGCTTCGGCAGACCGGAGGCACGCAACAGCTCGGCAAAACGCAGCGGTTCCGGCGCATCGGCGACCATGTCGAGCAGGGTCAGCCCCTTGGCCAGCGCCGCCGTGCCGCCCGGTGTCTCCGGTTTCATCGCCTCTGCTCCTTCGCTAATCGCAGCCACCTTGCGGCTGCCGCGTCGTCCAGCATCCGGTCCATCGTCCATTCAGCTTCAAACCCCAAAGTGTTTCTGATCCGCTCGTTGGACGTATGGTAATAAACGCCGTCGCCGGGAAAATCGACTGTCACGATGGGCAGGCCGGTCAGCGCCGCTATCTTCGGCAAAAGCACGGCGAAATCGGCTGGCTCATCGGCACCGAGGTTGAAGGTGCAACCCGCCGCCTCGGGGTGATCGAGGGCAAGCAAAATCCCCGCCACCATGTCACGCGTATCGGTTATGTGCATGCGGAACGGCCGGCCGTTTTCATTGCGCGCCAGAATGTGCGACGGCTCACCGATATCGCGGGACTGAAGCAATTCGGCGATGACAGTGTTTCCAAAATTCTGCTGCTGGCGAATGCGCGGCCGCAGGAAAAACCGGGGACCGGAAAAGAAACTCTCCTCATCCAGCAGTTCCGCCGCATCCTGCGTATGCGAAAAACGCAGGATCACCGTTTCCATGGCGCCGCTTCGCTGGTGAAAGCGAACCAGTTCTTCGCCGAGAAGCTTGGTCAAGCCATAAGGTGAATTTGGACGAAGCGGATGGTCCTCGGTGACGGGCAGGAATTCCGGCCGGTTTTCCGGATAGACCTCACCCGACGAAGCGAAAACGAACCGCCGCACGCCAGCCGCTGAAGCCACATCCAGAAGCCGGCGGGTGCCCTCGACATTGACGGCGAACATGCGGTCGCGATCCGCCGGGACCCATGACATGAAAGCTCCCAGATGCAGAACGGCGCTCACACCCTCGATGGCGTCGGACAGCGCCCGCGCATCTTCCAGCGAGCCGACAACCTCCTCGCCGCCGCTTCCCGATGGCCTGAGATCGAAACCGCGAACGGTGCGGCCCTGCGCGCGCAAGGCGGCAACAACGGCACGGCCGACACGACCTGCCGATCCGGTGACGAGGATCATAGCCGTGCTCCGGTCTTTGCATCGAAGAGATAAAGCTGGGCCGGATCGAAACCGAGCCGGAGCGCCTCATTGCCGGGAAGGCTGCCGGTATGCGAGACGCGGGCGATCAGCCCCTTGGACTTGCTCTCCTCGCCATCCGCGACCCTTGCGCCTCCCGCATCGAAATAGACGTATTTTTCCGATCCGAGGCTCTCCACCAGCGTCGGACGGACATCGAAGGTAACCGGCGCATCGCCCAGAACGAGATGTTCCGGCCGCAGACCGACAATCACGCTGCCCTGGCGGCCGACCGCACCCGGCAGGGCAACCGGTTGCCCAAACACGGTAACAGTGCCGTCACGCAGTTCCGCATTGAGGAAATTCATGCCCGGCGAGCCGATGAAACCGGCAACGAAAAGATTGGCCGGATTGTTGAAAAGCTCGTCAGGTGCGGCGATCTGCTGGATGACGCCGCCCTGCATGATGACGACGCGATCCGCCATCGTCATCGCCTCGACCTGATCATGCGTCACATAAACGGTGGTGACGCCGATGCGCTTGTGCAATGCGCCGATTTCGGCACGCATGTGGACGCGCAGCTTGGCATCGAGGTTGGAAAGAGGCTCGTCCATCAGGAAGGCCTGGGGCTGGCGCACGATGGCACGGCCAAGTGCCACGCGCTGGCGCTGGCCGCCCGAAAGATCCTTGGGCTTGCGATCGAGATAGGGGGTCACTTCCAGAATGCGCGCCGCATCGTCAACCCGGCGATCGATCTCGGCCTTGTCCGTGCCGCGCATCTTCAGACCGAAGCCGATATTCTGGCGAACGGTGAGGTGCGGATAAAGCGCATAGTTCTGAAACACCATGGCGATGTCGCGGTCACCCGGCGCCAGATCCGTCACTTCGTTGTCGCCGATGAAGATCTGGCCTTCGCTTGCCGGTTCGAGACCGGCGAGGATTTTCAGCATCGTCGACTTGCCGCAGCCGGAAGGCCCGACCAGCACCACGAACTCGCCGTTCTCGATCTCCAGCGAAAAGGGCCTGAGCACGTTGAGCGCGCCGTAGGACTTGCTGACGTTGCGAATGGAAATATTGGCCATGCTTATTTCTCCGCGCCAGCGGTGAGGCCGCCGACCAAATAACGTTCAAGGAACAGGTAGATTGCGATGATCGGCAGCGCGATGAACACGGATGCGGCGGAAATGTCGTTCCAGTAGGTGACATATTCGCCCTGCATCGTGGTGATGCCGAGATTGGCCGTCCAGTTGTCCGGCGAGTTGACGAGGAAGGTGCGCGCATAGGCATAGTCTGCCCAGCTGAGCACGAAGGCATAAAGTGCGGTAGCGGCAAGCCCCGGCGTGGCGATCGGCAGCACAACACGCACCATCGCGCCGATGGGCGAGCAGCCGTCGACCATGGCAGCCTGTTCCAGTTCCTTCGGAATGGTGTCGAAATAGCCTTTCAGCATCCATGTGGCGAAAGGAATGATCATTGTCGAATGCGCCAGAACCAGCGTCCACAGGCTGCCGATCAGGCCGAAGCTGGAAAAAATCGAAAACAGCGGAATGACGAGCAGCGTCGCGGGCAGCATCTTCGCCGTCAGGACGAAGAGCCCCATGGTCGCCCCGCCCCGCATGGAATAACGCGACAGCGCATAACCGGCGCTGACCGAGACCAACATCGACAGCGCCACCGAGCCGATGGCCGCCAGCATCGAATTCCAAAGCCACAGCAGGATCGGTTTTGCCGCCCAGACACGGGCGAAGATGTCCCACTGCGGATCGTCCGGCCAGAAGGTCGGCGGCAGGCGGTACAGCTCATCGGTGGTGGAAAGTGCCGTGACCAGCAACCAGTAGACCGGGAACAGGATCATCATCAGCGTGAAAATCACAGTCGCGTAAAGGGCAAGGCTCTGTAAAAATGTCCGTTTCATCAAAGCCTCCTCAATAGATCGATTTCGAGCGCCGGCCGAGCATCAGGAGGCTCGCGACGATGCAGATCACCAGTGTCAGCACGCCGACGGCGGCGGCACGGCCGAAATTGTGATACTGGAAGGCCTGGTCATAGGTCATGATCGAAAGCGTCTGGGTTGAACGCAGCGGCCCGCCGCCGGTCAGAACCTTGATGATCGAAAAGTCGCGGAACACCCACAGAAGCGTCAGCACCAGCGTCACGCCCAGCACCGGCATCAGAAGCGGCATGGTGATCCAGCGAAAACGCTGCCAGACACTTGCGCCATCCACCTTGGCGGCGGCGTAATAATCGGCGGGAATGGACTGCAGGCCGGCCAGACACATGATCGACACGAAAGGAAAACCCTTCCACACCATGGTGATGGCAACAGCCCAGAAGGCTGCCGTGGAGCTGCTCACCCATGGGATCATCTGGTCGGTAAAACCGAGCTTGATCGCCAGCCAGCCGAAAAGGCCGAAGGAGGTGTCGAACATCCATGCAAAGATGACGACCGCGATGATTTCCGGCACCGCCCAGGGCAGCGCCATCCCCAGCCGCGCGACGGTGCGGCCCTTGAAACGGTTATTGGCAAGAAGCGCCGTGCTGAGGCCAACTGCGACGCTGCCGGCAGTAACGACGATGACCAGTTTTAGCGTGACCCAGCAGGCCAGCCAGAATTCCGGCGACGAAAACAGCCAGTTGTAATTCGTCAAGGAGAACGGGCGGCTGGCGCCGCCGAGCCTCGGTATCTTGACCTGCTGGAACGACAGGTCGATTGCCAGAACGAGCGGCCAGACGATGATGGCGGCAACCATCAGGACCGCGGGGGCGATCAGAATATAGCCGAGGAGATGTTGCCGGCTGGGACGCGCAAGATCAAAGAACTTGCGACGCCCAGCCCGAACGGGTTCGGTCATGGATGGTCCTCCTGCCGGATGCGGATGATGGCCATGGACCTTTACGGGCCATGGCAAGACAACAAGATCAGGACAATGGGGGATCAACCCTTGATGGCTTCGGCCTTTGCCTGCATGGTTTTCGCCACCTCCGCCGGATCGAGATCCTGAATGATCATCCGCTGGCTTTCTTCCATCACCATCTTGCTGAACTCGTTGTAGAAAAGCTCAAGCCCGGTCGGAATGCGGTCGATACCGGCTTCAGACGCGGCCTTCATTGTCTCGATCAGCACCGGAAAATGCGGGATGGTCTTTTCGACGCCAGAGACATCCGCTTTCGGGCTAGGCGGGGTGTTGCCGCCGAGGATAGCGTAACTACGCTGGAATTCCGGCGTCATCGTCAGCTTGATGAAATCCCAGACCAATGCCTTCTGGTCGTCGGGAATATCGGCCGGCATGGCAAGCACGTTGGAAGACCCGCCAAGCGGCGGATGAAGCGGCGGTACGGCATAAACAATGTCACTCTTGGCCGAACCCTTTTCGGTTGTGCCATAAAGCCACGGCCCATCGAGCCGCATGGCCATCTTGCCATCGGCAAACAGCTTGCGCACGTCGCTGGCGCTCATGTCCACCGGGCTGATGCCGCTTTTCATCACGGTTTTCCATCGGGTCAAACCTTCCACCATCTGCGGCGTGTCGATGGTGATTTTGCCGTCCTTGTCGGTCCAGTAGGCGCCGGCGTCGAGAATGTAGTTCAGCATCTCCGTGAGATATTGCCCCGGGCCGCCCTTTGTCTCATGACCTGTTCCGAACTGATCGACAATACCGTCGCCGTTCAGATCCTTGGTCGTGGCTTTTGCAGCGGCCAGAAACTCGTCATAGGTCTTCGGAACTGCAACGCCCGCTTCTTCGAGAAGCTTCTTGTTGTAGGCCATCACGAAACCGAAATAGTTGGTCATGATGCAGACGGTTTCACCGTTCCATTCGCATTTCTGCTGGCCGGCCCAGCCCGTCATGTCGATACCGTCCTTCTTCAGCCACGGATCGAGCGGCTCCAGCCAACCGCTATCGGCAAACATCTGGAATTCGAAAGACGCCAGATGCACGATCTGCGGCGGCTGGTTGGCTGCAAAAAGCGTCGTCATCGTGTCGGCATAGGAACTGCGCTCCGCCTTGGTGAACTCGATCTTCACGCCCGGATGCTGTTTCTCGAAGGCGGCAATGGCGGAACGCCACCATTCGCCCGTGCCGGCATCATCGGTTTGCCAGGAAATGAACTTCAGCACGGTATCGGCCATGGCAGGGGCAACGGCCCCCATCGTTACCAAAACGGCGGCCGCGGTGCTGAGCGCCAGCTTTTTCATTCTTTTTGTCATGGTTTCCTCCTCCAAAAAACCAAATCAGATGCGTTCAATCAGACCGAGTGCCGCCTCCGACGGTCTTACCCCAAGTCCCGGTCCCGAAGGCAGGTGATATCTGCCTTCGCGGCAATCCATGTCGCCCTCCAGCAGGCGGCGGTTGGGTTCGAAGATCGAGTGCTGGAATTCGTGCCCCTTCAGCATCGACAATGTCGAAGACGCCTGCAGGCTGGCGGCAAGGAAAATGCCGGCGCCGACTGTTGCGTGCGGGATGACATCAATGCCATGCTCGGCGGCAAGAGCGCCGATGCGGATGAAATTGGTGATGCCCTTGTGTCCCATTTCCGGCTGCACAATGGCGATACGACAGCGCTCTATGCGGGCGCGCATATCCCAATGGGTGCGCCATTCCTCGCCGACGGCTATCGGAACATCGGTGTTCTTCGAAACCCTCTCAAGACCGGCAATGTCCTCCGTCCAGACCGGAGCCTCGGCGAACCAAGGATCGAAAGGTTTCATCTCGGCAATCAGCTCCAGCGCCCGTTCCGGCGTCTGATTCCAGTGCATGTCGGCGGCGATCTTCGCCTGCGGACCAAGCACCTGCCGGAGATTGGCGATTTCCGCCGCCGGGCCGTCATCAGCCACCGGCGTTGCGAATTTGAAGGCATCGAAACCACGATCCTGCCAGTATTTCGCCAACTCTCCACGAGCCTTCAGCGTTTTTTCAGGCAGGCCGGAAACATAGGCCGGAAACGTATCTACCCCGCCGCCAAGAAGATCGCGGATGGATTTTCCGGCTTCCTGCCCAGCAATATCCCAGAGCGCGATATCAAGCGCGGCGAGCGCATCGACGTAAAAGCCGCCGGTATAACCGCGCACCCGCATCATGTCGTAGAGGTCGTCATAAACAGCCGAAGGATCGGACGCATCGCGGCCGATCACGAAACCGGCGAGAAGATCATTGATGAGGGCGGCGACCGCGCCGGGGGCGACGATGCCATAGGTCTCGCCCCAGCCGACAGTGCCGGCCTCGGTGGCCATGCGCACCAGCACGCTGCGGTCGAAGGTGGGGTAGACCGTGCGATTGCCCTTGCGCACGATGTAGCCGTTGGGATTGACCACCTCGCCTTCCCTAAGCGCGCCAAGATAGGGCACCTTGCGCGGCTGGGTCAGCGTGAAGACTTCGACGGTTGCGATGGGGCTATTCATGCGGCCTCCGCGGCAACAAGGCCGAGTTCGACCAGATTGGCGTCGATATCGGCAAGCGCCGCCGCATCGAGCTCGGGTGTCGGCGCGCGCACGCCAATGCCGTCGATCACCCCTCGGCGGGCCAGCACATATTTGGTCAGCCGCATGCGATAAACAGCCTGCAACACCAGAAGCGGCAGGGTTCGGATATAGATTCTCCGAGCCTCCTCCTGCCGCCCCGCGACAAGCGCCCGGTCGATGGCCACATGTTCCTCGGCAATCTCCAGCGCCGGCATCGCCGCCGTAGCGCCTCGGGCATATTCGTCGAGAATGTACCGCGCACCGCCGCCGCCGATGACGCCCTTCAGCGTCGAAGGCGCGTGGGCGATGATGTGGCTGATGGCCGGGCCGGCGGGAAGCGTTTCTTCCTTGACGTAGGCGACCTGCGGCAAGGCGCCCACGATCTCCACAATCGCCTGCGGCGAAAGGTCGGAGCCGCGCGGCGCAGGCGCGTTCTGCAGGATGATTTCAACCTCGGGCAGTGCCTCGACGATTCGCCCGAGGAATTCGATCAGCGCCGGCGCATCCGTGCCGACGGATTTGGGCGGCTGCACCATCAGGTGGCGAATGCCAAGCGCCGATGCCGCCCGCCCGTGCTCGACCACCTCACGCCAGTCGGCCGCACTGGCGCCGGCCACAACAGGCACCCGACCGGCCACCGCATCCACGACGATCTTCAAGAGCGTTGCACGCTCGGCGGCATTCAAAGTCTCCACCTCGCTGGCAAAACCGGGAAACACGACACCATCCACGCCCTTGTCGAGCGCAAAGACCACCAGCCGCTTCATACCCGCTTCGTCAATGCCGCCATCCGCCAGAAAAGGCGTGGGCAGAACAGGCAAAATCCCCTTGAGGCCAGCCACCATCATTCTCCTCCCAATTAAGTATCATATTTTGATACCTTGAATTCACTAATTGACACTACATAGACTCGCACCCTATGACAAGCCCCAAGATGAAATGAACGAGGAGGTTCAAGACATGCCAGCACCGGCGACATCAATCATCGTTGATTGGGGAACGACATCACTGAGGGCGGCGCTCGTTGGTGAAAGTGGTCAAGAACTCGATCATCTGGAAACCGCCGACGGAATTTCGAGCCTCGGCAAGGGTGAGCACGAGGCGGCGCTGATGGCAGCACTCGCGCCCTGGTTTTCGCGTCACGGGGCCTTGCCCGTCGCAGCGCTCGGCATGATCACCAGCCGCAACGGCTGGGTCGAAGTCGCTTATGTGCCGTGCCCGGCAGGCCCGGCGGAACTTGCCGCCGGAACGGTGCGCAAATCGCTGCCGAACGGCTCCGATCTCGTCTTCTTGCCGGGTCTCAACGACCCCGCCCGCCAGCCCTTTCCCGACGTGATGCGCGGCGAAGAAACCCAGATCGTCGGCCATGGCCTCGGCGAAGACGCCACCCTCATCATCCCCGGAACGCACAGCAAATGGGCGCGGATAAAGGCGGGTCGGATCGACGGTTTCCAGACATTCGTGACCGGTGAAATCTTCAATCTGCTGATCAATAACTCTTTCATCGCGCGCGGTTCCACGCAGCCGCCGGTCGATGATCCGCAGGCCTATCGCTGGGGTCTGAAAGAGGCAAAACGATCCGCCGCCATGCTGTCGCTGCTGTTTTCGGCGCGAACTGGCGGGCTTGCCGGCCGGCTTTCGCCGGATCAGTTGCGCTCCTATGTGCGGGGACTGGTCATCGGGCAGGAGTTTCGGCAGGCCCGCGATGCCGGATGGTATGCGGAGGGAGACGAGGCAGCGATCGTCGGCAATGACGGGCTGAACGATCTCTATCTGGTTGCCGCAGATTTTTTCGGGCTCAAGACATCCATGGGGGCGGACGATGCTCTCACGAAGGGTGCCCTGGCTGTCTTGCGCCAAGCGATTTCGTAACCTCTGCCGAGCGCCGGATGCCCAAATGGCGGCATCCTGCTTTCAAACCCCATGTTTTTAGGACCGTCATGTACGACTTCCCAGCCAATATCGGCACCAGCCGTCACGAAAACGATATCATTACCGCTCTGGTCCGCCTTCAACGCATCGGCCTCCCAGACAATCCGATCGCCTTTTATGGCTCATCCTCGTTTCGAATCTGGGGTTCAATTGCCGAAGATCTAGGCTCGCTGGATATCGTCAATCTGGGATTTGGCGGCGGCACTTACCTCTCCGCCAGCCACTACATGCACCAGCTTCTGGTTCCTTTAAAACCAAACAGAGTGGTGCTTTATTTCGGCGAAAACGATATTGCCAGCGACGGCCTCAAGGCTCAGACGTCGCTCCGGCACCTGCACGATTTGCGGGATGGAATCTATCGTGCGCTACCGCAGGCGGACGTGTTTGTTGTGGCGATCAAGCACAGTCCGGCGCGCTGGATATACCGCCATGAATTCGATCTCTTCAACCAGATGTCGCGCGACTGGTGCGATAGCAGCGAACGTACAACATGGCTTGACCCGAACGCCGGCCTCATTGGTGAGAACGGCCTCCCGATGTTCCGTTATTATTTACCCGATCTGGTTCACCTGAATGCCGCAGGCTATGCCGTCTGGTCGGAAGCGCTCAGAAAAACGCTGGGCCTACACAACTGAGGCGGGTGGCAACTTTATCTTCGCATCGAAGGAATCCGAATCCGCCGCGGGCCAACCAGGAGCATCGCCAATCGCACGCTTTTTTAGTGCCGGAAGCCCTTCAGCATGATCTCTCTCGCGCGCTTCTATCGCTTTAACCCTGTATCCGCAGGCTCTCCCGGCCGATCCCTCAGGCCGAGACGGGCGATTTTCTCATTGAGCGTGCGGTGGGGGATGCCGAGCCTCGCGGCCGCCTTAGCCGTATTGCCGTTGCTGTCATCGATCGCGCGGCCGATGACGTCAGCCTCGAAGGCGACCAATTGCTCGGGCAAAGTCAGGGGATCGCCGGGCTGCAGGACTTCCCCTCCGGATGCGGCGTCATCGAGCCCAAGAGCGAAGCGCTCGGCGTACGCCTTGAGCTCCCGGACGTTGCCTCGCCATTCCTGCTGCCGCAATCGCGCCAGGAGATCGGCGGATACGCTCCGCTCGGCCCGGCCGTAGCGATGGGCGGCAAGCGAAGCGAAATGACCAAAGAGCAGGCCGATATCCTGCCGGCGCTGCCTGAGCGGCGGGATGCGCACATCCACGGTCGCCAGCCGGTAGAACAGATCTTCGCGGAACCACCCGGCGGCGATTTCGCCGGAAAGGTCGCTCTTGGCAGCGGCGATAACCCGCACATCGATCGGTCGCAGCCGGTTTTCGCCCAGTCGCTCGACCAAGCGCTCCTGCAGCACGCGCAGGATTTTCGCCTGCAGTCCCAGGGGCATCGACTCGATTTCATCGAGAAAGATGGTTCCACCCGCGGCATGCTCGAACTTGCCTTGCCGGTCGGCGAGCGCGCCGGTGAAGGCCCCCTTCGCATGACCCAAAATTTCACTCTCGAAGATGCTTTCGGGCAGCGCTGCGCAATTGATCGCCACGAAGGGACCGCCCGCCCGGCGGCTTTGCTGGTGGAGCGCCTGGGCGACGAGCTCCTTGCCGGTTCCGGTTTCACCGACGACCAGCACGTCGATATCGACATTCGCCAGCATCTGGATGCGGCTGCGCAAGTCCCGGAGCGCCGGGCTGTCGCCGACGATCTCGACGCCGCCGCCCGTCTGGACCAACCCCTGAAGGCGGGCGATTTCTTGTTTCATCCGACGCTTCTCGACCGCCTTGTCGAGGATCGAAAGCAGATGCTCGGCATCATAGGGCTTTTCGATAAAGTCCTCCGCTCCCTGCTTCATCGCCTTGACCGCCAGGGTAACATCGCCGTGGCCAGTCATCAGAACGATAGGAACCTCGCTGCGGGCCTTGATGAGGGAGTTCAGAAGCGTCATGCCGTCTATGCTGGGCATGCGGATATCGCTCAACACGACATCCGGCTCGTCGCGAAAGAATTGCTGGTACGCTTCTTCAGGCCGATGGAAAGCGGATACGGAAAACCCGCTGACCTCCAACCAGTCGGTTGCCGCCTTCAGGAGGTCGCGGTCGTCATCAACAAGAAGAATATGTCCGCGGGTCATTGCGCCGCCTCGAGCGGATGTGCGGGCCGCTTGCCCACCGGCATCGAAATCGTCGCCATTGTCCCGCCGCCTGGCGTTTCGGCAAAAAGAATCTCACCGCCGAACTCCCGAACAATCGCGGTTGCAATGGACAGGCCAAGGCCAAGGCCCTCACCCGTGAGCTTGGTGGTGAAGAAGGGCTCGGCAATACGATCACGGTGCTCCGGTGCGATACCCGAACCGTTGTCGATCACCGCTACGCTCACCCGCCCGGCATGCGCAGTCCGTTGGATGGTGACAGAAGGGTTCTGTATGCCTTCCACCGCATCGAGAGCGTTCAGGAGTAAATTGAGCGTCACCTGTTCGAGCTTCACCGCCACGGCAACGACAACCGGCGACGGCCCCCTCGCCTCAAACGCCGGCGTGACACCAAGCGCCTTCGCCCGAGGAGCCGCAAGATCGAGAGCATTTCCTATGACCGCGTCGATGGTGACCGCTTCGAGGTCGGAAGCCCCCTTACGGCCAAATGTCTTGAGGTGCTTGACCGTTCGTTGCATCCGCTTGACCAGCGCGCGCGCATCGAGAAGCCGGTCGCCCACTTTCGCGGCGGCCTCTTTCTCCGCCAGAACACCGGCGGTCGCCAATGTGGCTTCAAGCGCCGCCAGCGGCTGGCTGACCTCATGCACGATCGCAGTCGACATCCGGCCGAGGGCAGCCATCTTTTCGGAATGGATGAGCCCTTCCTGCGCGCGGCGAAGCTCGTCCTCTGTCCGCTTGCGCATGTCGATCTCGCGGGCGAGGTCCTGCGTGCGTTCGGCCACCTTGCGTTCCAGGATTTCGCCCTGGCGCAGCCGCATCCGGATGATGAGCGCGCGCTGATGCAGGAAGTAGAGCGCGCCGGTGGATATGAGGCCGGCGATCAGCGCCGCGAGCGCCCAGAAGCCGGCGATCTTGCCGGCGTCACCCGTGCTCGTTGCCGCCAGCACCATCCAACCGTCCGGCTCGACGCGCGAGAATTTTGCCAGGAGCCGCTGCCCGCCCTCCTCCACATGGACCGCCCGCTCGTCCGTATTGTCCGTCGGCGGGGTTACGCCCGGAGGGAGGATAGGTTGTCTCGCCGCGAGATCGGCCCCCTCGTAGGTCCGTTCTTTGGCAAGCCGCTCGACGGCCTCATCGGAAAGTGCCGCCAACGGCCGGTATTTCCAATCCGGGTTGCCAGAAAGAAAGACGATGCCCCAGCGGTCGGCGATCGCAGTCTGGACACCCGCAGCCTCCCAGGTCAATTCGAGCGGCAGCAGATCCGCCTTAACGACGGCGACGATCGGCGGACGACCCGGCACGTCTATCCGCGACGTGAGAAAATAGCCAGGCTTGCGAGTGGTAACGCCGATCGCGTAATAACGTCCCTCGCCCGCACGCAGCGCATCCTGGAAATAAGGGCGGAAGCTGTAATCGTGGCCGACGAAGCTTTCACCAGTCGCGAAATTGCTCGCGGCAAGCGCGATCCCGCTGGCGTCGAGCACGTAGAGCTCGGCGGCGCCGGCTTGCCTTACGACTGTCTGGAGATAGCGGTTGGCGGCATCAAGAACAGCCGGGCTGGGTTCGCGTTCTGCAAGGGCGCGTATGCGGGCATCCTCGCCCATAACAAGTGGTAGATAACGAAACCGTTCGATCTCCGTGGCAATCGCCCTGTTGGTCAGGAAAAGACTTCGCTGAATCTGCCCTTCCAGGGCGCCGGTCGCCGAACTGCTCGCAAGATGGTAGGCGACAAAAGGCGCAATGCAGGTCACGACCAGCATCAGGACAGTCATTCTGCCGATGTTGCGCGCCATTGCCGAGTCGACCTGCCTTCCGGATGTGTCCTTAGATCGAAAGCGACCCAAGGACGGATTGTAAGTGTTGCAGCGACCTTTGCGGATCTGAAAACCGTGTCGTGCCGCAAGAATTGTCCGATGCATCAAGTGTAGCGCCTCTTTCTTGCAGAGAGAACAGCAGATCCGCAAGCGAGCGATCTGAACTGCTGCATCGTTCCCTCTTCAAATACCTTGCGATTTAAGGACCCCTGCAGCAGGCCTCACGGCGGAGGGGCGTCACATGGCCGCAGGACGATCGGCTCCTGTTTCTCTCGCCCGAACTCGCGGCAACCACCGACATCGCAGAGCGTCCAGCCGGAGATTGTCGCCCCGGAAGCGGCCAGGACCAACTCGGGGATCGGCGGAAGGTCCGGCGTCCAGATTGACCAGCCGTCTTCGCGATGGGCATTTTCTCCCGGTTCCATACCGGCGCCCGAGCCCTGGACGCGCGCCTCCTCGAGAAGAAGGCCCTGCGATGTGGCAGCCCAGCGCTCCTGCCACTGGGTTTTCTCGACAGAATGCGTCCAGCCGAGCGTGAAGACGCTGGCGGCCAAGGCAACGGCCTTGCCGCCAGCAATGATGCAGACCAGCGTGCTCACACGGCCTCCGACGCCGGCTTGCCATTCGCCGTTCGCGCCCGCCGCCAGATCAGAAATACGAAGAGAGCGGCAAGCCCGAAGCCCACCTCATCGGTCAAAGGAAGGGCCGCAAGCAGGGTAAAAGCAGCCGCGGCCGCAAGCGCGCGCTCTGCAATCGACAGCCGGACGGCAACGAAGCCGATCACGGCCGTACCCCAGAGCCCGATCGCAAGGCCGGTCTTGATGACGATATAGGCGACCGCGAGCGGATAGCCGACGGCCGCGGCCATCGCTCCGCCGTCTTGGAGCATCAGCGCCGGCGAATAGACGGCCATGAACGGGATGACGAAACCCGCCGCCGCCACCTTGATCGCCTGCATCGCGATCTTCAGTCCACTTTCGCGCGCAATTGGCGCTGCCGCAAAGCAGGCGAGCGCGACCGGCGGCGTCAGGTCCGCCAGGATTCCGAAATAGAAGACGAACATGTGGCTGACGATGAGCGGCACGCCAAGTTCCAGCAACGCCGGGCCAGCGATCGACGAGGTGATGATGTAGTTAGGGATCGTCGGTATACCCATGCCGAGCACGAGGCAGGTCACCATGGTCAGGAGCAGCGACAGGAAGAGGCTCTGGCCGCCAACCGAGACGATGAACTGGCCGAAGGTGTTGGCCGCACCCGTCAGCGTCATCGTTCCGATGATCACACCGACAAGCGCGCAGGCGATTGCGACCGGCAAGGCCGTCTTCGCACCTTCTGCAAGGGCGTCGCGACAGGTCACCAGCGTCTCCCGGCCGCCCTTCGAGAACGCGTTGGCCCCGATGAGCAATGCCAGCGCGGCGACGATCACGCCGATGCCGTACTGGAAGAAGGCGGCCGCCACGAGACCAAGGCCGATCCAGAAGATGATTCGGATTACGCCGGCGGGCAAACCCAAGACAACCGAACTGCCGAGGATCAGCAGGGTCGTGAAGGCAAGGCCGACCGTGCCTGCGAAGAGCGGCGTGTAGCCCGAGAACAGCAGCCAGACCAGCGCCGCGAGCGGCAGGATCAGATACCATTGCTCGACGACCGCAGCCTTGGCCGAAGGCAAATCCGCCTTCGGCAGGCCGAGCAGCCCGCGCTTGCCGGCCTCGAGGTGCACCATCCAGAAGGCGGAAGCGAAATAAAGAATAGCCGGAATGATCGCCGCCTTGACGATCTCGTGATATTCGACGCCGAGCGTCTCTGCCATGATGAAGGCGACAGCGCCCATGACCGGCGGCATGATCTGCCCGCCCATCGAGGCCGTCGCTTCGACGCCGCCGGCAAAAGCCGGTCGATAACCGAACTTCTTCATCAGGGGAATGGTGAATTGCCCGGTCGTCACCACATTCGCAACGCCGGAGCCGGATATCGTGCCCATCAGGCCGGAGGAAATGATTGCCACCTTCGCCGCACCGCCGCGCTTGTGGCCGACGAAGCTTAGTGAGACATCGGTGAAGAGCCGGATCATACCGGCCTTTTCGAGGAAGGCGCCGAAGAGAATGAACAGGAAGATATAGGTCGACGACACAAAGGTCGGAATGCCGTAGATGCCCTCCGTACCATAGGCCATATGGTCTATCACCTGTGCGAAACCATAGCCGCGATGATCAAGCGGCGGCGGCAGATATTCACCGAACAGGCTGTAGGCGAGAAAGACGCCGGATATGATTGGCAAGGCCGGTCCCATGATCGCCCATGCGGCGGCGAAGACGATAGCAATCGCCAGGACGCCGACGGCAACATCGCGCGGAAGCGGATCGCCGGCACGAACGAGCAGTTCGGCATATTCGTAGCACTGGTAGAAGGCCACCGCCGCGCCAAGCAGGGCAAGGACCCAGGCAAACGTCTTTGCGGGCACGCCGCGCCCGGCGAATGTCGCCAGCAACGGGAATACGAGCACGGTGACGAAGCCGACGTGCACTGCCCTGACGATCTGACTCGGCAAGTCGAGCAGATGCGCAGCGGTCGAGATCTGGAAAATGGAGAAGGCAAGCGCGATCGCAAACAGGAGTCGTCCGTCCCAGGTCTTCGGAAAGGCCTGGGTCAGAGTCTCGTGCCCGTTAAGCTCCGCGGCATGATTTTGTTCATTTGTATTGTCGAGCATGGATTCCTCCCGAAAATCCGAGCAAATGTGGGCGGCGCTGGCCCGCTGGAGGGCCGTGCTTCCAGAGGCCGAGGCGCAATGGCCGCAGCAGCAACCTCGGCGCCGGACGCCGCCCGTCGCCGTTAAAGCAGACCTTTTTCCTTATAGAAGCGCTCAGCTCCTGGATGGAGGGGAACAGGCATGCCTTTGAGCGCGTCCTCGATGCGGATATTCGCTGCCGCCTTGTGCGCCGCCTCGAGCGCCGGCAGGTTCTCGAACAACTGCTTGGTCATCTGGTAGGCGGTTTCGTCGGAAACCTCGGAATGTGTGATGAGGAAATTGACGACCGCAACCGTCTTCACATCGCTGGTCTGGCCCTGATATGTGCCGGCTGGAACAGTTGCGCTGATGTAGGGCGCGCCGAGCTTCGTGGCGATTTCCTCGGGTATCGTGACCATCTGTACCTCGACGGAGGTTGCCAGATCTTTGAAAGAGGAGACGCCGAGACCGGCAGACTGCAGCGTCGCATCGAGTTGCCGGTTCTTCATCAACTCGACGGATTCGGCAAAGGGCAGATATTCCGTTTTGCCGAGGTCTGCATAGCTCATGCCGGCAGCGGCAAGAATCGCTCGGGCATTCAACTCCGTGCCGGATTTCGGCGCGCCGACGGAAAGGCTCTTGCCCTTGAAATCGGCAAGGGTGGCGATACCGGATTCTTTCGACGCCATGATCTGGATATAGTTCGGATAGATGGCCGCGATCCCGCGCAGCTTATCGAGCGGGGCCTTGAATCCGGCATCCGTGTTACCCTCCCAGGCCAGCTTGACCGAATCCCCCAGCGCAAAGGCGATTTCACCGCGACCCTGCTGCAGCAGGTTGAGGTTCTCGACCGAGGCCTTCGTCGCCTGAACCTGGGTGCGAGCACCTTCAATCTTCTCGCCGTAGATCTTGGAGAGCGCAACGCCGAGCGGGTAATAAACGCCCGATGTGCCGCCGGTCAGGATGTTGATGAAATCCGCCGCCTTTGCCGCTGTCCCGGAAAAGGTGATGGACGTGCTTGCGATTGCCAAAATGATGGCGCGTTTCAGTATGCTGTTCACTGGGTTCCTCCCACTCATTTGTGATCGACGCGACCGTTACCGGAACGGAACCGCGTGACGCCAAAGCAGCAAAAGACGGGCCAACTCTAACTAATTGAATTTGCGGTGAAGAAAAAGGGTCCCGAACGACAGCGGGCGAAATTCCGCCTGTCGCGCGCGGATGACTGGCAAGATTCCGCCTGAATTCTGCTACAATCCGCTTCATTCAATGATCGTGCGCTCTCGGCGTTGATACCGATGAATTAGCCGTTGAAGCCGCGTTTCGTGGATACGGAGCCGGCCACTTTGATCCGCTTTATTGACGGCGAGATACAGTCCGGTCGATTGGTGCGGCATCGGCGTAACGCTGCTGGTGAACTGGGCGGTCAAGCCGTTCTCGATGGCACTGTTGGGTTGGCTGTTCATCGGATGACCTTCCGACCATTGCTGCCGATAGCGCAGATCGACTGGATTCCGCTGTCTGTCGACTCAGTCCGGCCGACGCAGGGCAAGACGCTTGCGCTCATGCAGGTGTTGAGCGGATCGCAGTCGTTCAACGCCATCAACCAGCTCCGGGTTCTCAGCCGCTGGATGCGCATGATCACCGTTCCCAACCAGTCGTCGGTCGCCGAGGCCTTTCAGGAATTCGACGCCGACGGGCGCATGAAGCCATCCTCCTGCTACGATCTGACCGCGTCAAGGCTATTTCCACATCTGTCGAAATAGCCTTGACGTCGTGGTGAATGCGAGCCATTTTATTTCCATGAAAATCGAAGTAGCAGCCGCCCAGCTTGAAGCCCTCGGGAATATCACCCGCCTCCAACTCTACCGGACGCTTGTTCGCGCCGGAGAGGATGGATTGCCCGTAGGCCGCATTCAGGAAAAGCTGGATATCGCGGCGTCGACGCTCTCCCATCATCTGAAGCGCCTGGTCGATACCGGCCTCGTGACCCAGGAACGGCAAGTGACGACGCTGATCTGCCGCGCCAACTATCCGGAGATGCAGGCACTAGTCGGCTATCTCGTTGACGAATGCTGTGCCGATGCCAACTGTTCATCGAAGACCGTGGAGGCCGCGGAATGATCCCTTTTTTTGCCCATATAATTCTAAATTACTAGAAATATCGAAGGAACTGTCATGTTGAATGCTGGTGAACTTCCCGTGGCCGTCATTGGTGCTGGACCGGTCGGTCTCGCCGCCGCAGCGCATCTCGCCATCCGTGGCATCCCGTTAATTGTTTTCGAGCGCGGCGACACGGTTGGTGCTTCGCTGATCGAGTGGGGACATGTCCGCATGTTCTCTCCATGGAGATACAATATTGACGCAGCCGCCCGCTCCCTTCTTGAGAACGCTGGATGGCAAGGCCCTGATGAAGATGCTCTGCCAACCGGGTCCGACATTGTTGGCGCCTATCTGCAGCCGCTCGCCGCACTCCCGCAGATCGCGCGGAACCTCAAGCTGGGCGCCACCATCACCGCGATCACCCGCGAGGGTCTGGACAAAGTCTCGTCCGCCGGCCGCGACGTTTCGGCCTTCCTCGTCAGATACAGGGACCAAGATGGCGAGGAAGCTCGGGTTCGGGCCCGCGCTGTGATCGACGCCTCCGGCACTTGGACGCAACCGAACCCGATCGGCGTCGACGGCCTACCCGTCCCCGGCGAGACGGCGGCTTCCGATTCCATCTCGTATGGCATTCCCGATGTCGCTGGCGTAGAGAGGGGTAAGTTTGCGGGCAAGCGCGTCCTCGTGATTGGCGGCGGCCATTCCGCGATCAATGCGGCGCTGGCGCTGATGGAGGTTCAGGAGGCAGAACCGGGCACGGAGATATTCTGGGCGCTTCGTCGTGGTGGCCTCGACCGCCTGCTAGGCGGCGGATTGAACGATCAGTTGCCGGAGCGCGGCGCGCTCGGCCTTGCCGCCAAGAGCGCCATGGAGGATGGTCGCCTGAACATGTTGACACCGTTCGCGGTGAACAGGATTCAGAAGGAAGGTTACAGTCTGCGCGTGGAGGCAATGCTCGCTGGTGCGCGATACTCGATCGTCGTCGATCGGATCATTGTGACCACGGGATTCCGGCCGGATCACTCGTTCCTGCGCGAACTGCGTATCGCACTCGATCCTACCGTCGAGGCGCCGCCGGCGCTTGCGCCGCTGATCGATCCCAATCTCCACTCCTGTGGCGACGTGCCTCCGCATGGCATCGTCGAACTCGCGCATCCGGAACCTGGCTTTACGATCGTCGGGTCGAAGTCCTACGGGCGCGCGCCCACCTTCCTGATGGCGACCGGATACGAGCAGGTGCGCTCCGTGGCGGCGGAGATCGCCGGCGATCACAAGGCGGCGCGCGAGGTCCATTTGGTATTGCCGAAGACAGGTGTCTGCAGCGTCGATCTTGGCGTGAGCGGCACGCAAGACGGCAAGTCCGGGGGGTGTTGCGGCGGCCCGGCGCCAGCGAATGTTGATGCCTGCTGCGTGGCCGACGCGGCGGCGAAGGCGGCCCAGCAAACGGGATGCGGATGCAACGGTGCTGCCCGTGCCGACAACACGTTGGTACAGGTTCGATGAGCGATAACAAGGTTCCTGTCGCCGCGATCCTTGCCCTCGGTCTGACCCAGATCATTGGCTATGGAAGTCTCTATTACAGCTTCAGCATTCTCGCGCCCGCCATGGCGCGAGATTTGGACTGGTCGTTGGAATGGATTTTCGGCGCACTATCCGCCGCTCTCCTGATCGGGGGCCTCGCCGCGCCCACGATGGGGAAATGGATCGATCGGTTCGGCGCCGGCCGTGTCATGACGGGCGGCTCGGCAATCGCCGCCGCGGCGCTGGTGGCCTGCGCCCTCTCTTCCGGCAAGGTGGCATTCGTTCTCTCGCTGATCGCGATCGAGACGGCATCCAACCTGGTGCAATATGGAGCGGCCTTCGCATTGCTCGTCCAGATCAAGCCGGACGTCGCGCAGCGCAGCATCACCTACCTGACACTGATCGCCGGCTTCGCTTCAACGATCTTCTGGCCGATTACGACAGCGCTACAGGCTCACATGTCGTGGCAGCAGGTCTATCTGGTCTTCGCTGCGCTCAATCTCTCGGTCTGCTTGCCACTTCACGCGTGGCTGTCGTTCAAGGTTACAAGAAACCGCAAGGGCGCGAGCCGCGAACCGGCCAGGCAAGTGGCTCCCGGTCTGCAACCTTCGATACGACCAGCTGCGTTCGTCCTGATGGTGACGGGCTTTGCGCTTGAGAGTTTCGTCAACGCCGCGCTGCTCGTACACATGGTTCCCGTTCTCTCCGGACTCGGGCTTGGAGCCATGGCCGTCATGGTCGGCACACTGTTTGGTCCATCTCAAGTTCTGAGCCGCTTCGTTAATATGGTTTTCGGGAGCGGTCTGTCTCAATTGACCTTGGCACTCATTTCCGCCGTTCTGTTGCCAGCGGCGCTCATTATTCTGATCGCCACCGCTCCATCTGTTCCAGGTGCTCTGGTGTTTGCGGTGGTTTTCGGCCTGGGTTCAGGCCTCAGCAGCATTGTGCAAGGCACTCTTCCGCTAGTCCTCTTCGGAAGCCAAGGTTACGGAAAACGTCAAGGCCAAATCCTTTCGATCCGTTTGGTCATCTCGTCGACTGCACCGTTTGTCTTGGCTTTCATGATGAACGAGGTCGGCGTCGCATGGGCCTTGTCGGTCGCCGCCTTGCTCGGTTCAGCTGCAGTCGCAGCTTTCATCGGCATCATGCGCTTAATGTCGCGAAACCACACGGCCCAGCTTGAACAACCTGCCTAAATCAGGCAGCTCATCCTTGATGTGGAAACCCGCCTTATGCAGCACCTCCGTACCCCATGAAGGTCCAGGTTCCACAGCCAAATTTCTCCAAATAAAGTCAGCTTCCTGAGTTGTGAATACAGCACAGCATCGCGACATCCCGTGCCCTGCATCGTTCATGCGCGATAAACGGCCGCTCCACCCGTCATACCGGCGCCGGCGGCGCTCAAAAGCAGGATTTCGCCTTCTGCGAGAGGCCTTTCGGCATTGGTGACGGAGAGCGAAAGCGGAATGGTTGCGGCGGAAGAATTGCCGAAGCTTTCTATGGTGCGGACCGTCTTTTGCCTGTCAATGCCGAGATTGCCGCAGACGGCGTCGAACATACGGGCATTGGCCTGATGCGGCACGAAACGGTCGATATCGACTGCCGTCATTCCGACTTCATGCAACACCCTTTGCGCGGTCTCGGTCATCAGCGTCACGGCACGGGAGAAAACCTCGCGGCCGTCACGCATTGTCATCAGCGCCTCCTCAGTGGAGGTATCGGCTGAGAAGGGCTGGCTACTGCCCCCCGCCGCTATCTGGATCAGATCGTAACCGCCGCCATCCGCAACGAGATCGGCCGACAAAAGCCCACGCTGCGCCTGGCGGCAGGGCTTGAGTACGACAGCGCCGGCGGCATCGGCGAACAGGACAGCGCTTGCCCTTTCCGCCGGATTGATACGACGGCTCAATATATTGGCGGCAACGACGAGCACGGCGCGGCCGTGGGTGCGGACAAAGCCATCCGCAAGCGTGAGCGCATAAAGAAAGCCGGAACAGGCCCCGGCAAGATCGATCGCGCCGGATCGGGTAAGGCCCAACCTGTGTGCGAGCAGCGGCGCCGAGGGCGGCAGAAGATGATCCGGCGTGGAAGTCGCAAGCAGCGTCAATGCGATGTCATCGGAGGCGATTTCGGCGTCTTCCAACGCCATGCGGCCGGCTCTCGCCGCAAGGCCGCTCAGCGTGTCGTCCTCTTGCGCCCAATAACGCGTGCGGATGCCGGTGCGCCGCTCGATCCAGCCGGCTTCCAGCCCGAGACTGGTCTCAATCTCGGCATTTTCAACACATCTTGACGGAACGGCATGACCAAAACCGGCCATGCGGGAAGAACGGGTCTGCATTGTCAGGACTTTCGGAGACGGTTCTGGAACAGGCTAAACATGGCCGCACCCTGTTTTCACGCGATGCCGAGCGCGCGCGATTTTAGCGGAGCGGTTTCGGTGACGATCCCGGCCACCTCGTCGATGGCGTCAAAGACGCTGCTTAAATCTTCCGCCGTCGAACAATAGGGCGGCATCAGGTAAAGCACATTGCCGAGCGGCCGGATAACGAACCCGCGCTTACGAAACAATTGCCGCATGCGCGGCCCCGCCTCGGCGAGATACCCACCGGCGGGCGTCACGAGATCGAGGGCCGCGATGGTCCCAATTTGCCGAATACCGGTAAAACGCCGGTCATCCGCAAATCGCTGGAGATTGTCGTGCAGAACCTGTTGCAATTGCCCCATGCGTTGAAGCACGGGCTCATCCCGCCAGACCTGAAGATTGGCGACGGCCGCAGCACAGGCGATCGGATTGGCCGTATAGGAACTGGAATGGAAGAAGGTCTTGCGGCGATCCGTCGAAAAATGCGCATCAAAGATTTCCGCGCTGCACAGCGTTGCCGCCAGCGGCAAGGAGCCGCCGGTCAGGCCCTTGGAGGTGCACAGAATATCCGAGGCAATGCCGGCCTGTTCGCAGGCGAACATGGTTCCGGTTCTGCCCCAGCCCGTCATCACCTCGTCTGCAATAACGAGGCAGCCATGGCGTTCGGCGATCTGTTTCAGCCCGGCCAGAACATCCGCGCCGTAAATCTTCATGCCGCCCGCCCCGAGCACCAGCGGCTCGACCAACAGGGCGGCGATACGGCCTGAACGGCAGAAGTTTTCGAACATGTCCAGCGTGTGCTGTTCGTTGCCCGCTTCCGGAAAAGCCAGCCGGTCGACGCCGAAGAGCAGCGGTTCGTAAGCGGCATTGAACACACCGCGCTCACCGGTCGACATGGTGCCGATAGTGTCGCCGTGATAGCCGTGCTCCATCACCACGATACGGTCGCGCTTTTCTCCGCGATTATGGAAATATCCCAGCGCCATTTTCAGCGCTACCTCAACCGCAGTCGAGCCGCTATCGGAATAAAACACATGGCTTAACCCGGCGGGCGCAAGCTCGATCAGCCCGCGCGCCAGCGTTTCGGCGGGTTCATGGGAGAACTCGGCGAAAATGACCTGATCGAAGGCCTCTGTCGCAGCGCGGATGGCCGCCATGATCGCCGGGTGCCGGTGCCCGTGGGTGATGACCCACCAGGAGGAAATGGCGTCGAACAGGCGATTGCCGTCCTCATCGACGAGAAATGCGCCTTCCGCAGAAACCACGCGTTTCATTGGCGGTTCCAGCCCATGCTGGGTGAAGGGATGCCAGATCGGGGAACGGCTCATGCCGGCGTCTCCAGAAAATCAGCGAGATTGAAGTGTCGCGCAAAGGCCCGATGCAGCGCCTCCGATGTCATCTCCGGCAGGCGCGGCAGACGTCCGAGCGGGCGAACGGCGCCTATATTGGCGATGACGCGCTCATTTTCCCGGTTCTCGTCTCCGATGAAAACCACGCCCTGCACGGGAATGGCACGGTGCCGCAACGCCTCGAGCGAGAGCAGCGTGTGGTTGATGGTGCCCAACGACGTCCTTGCGCATAACACAAGCGGAATTTGCCAGCGGGCGAAGATATCGGCGAAGAGCACCGTGTCCGTCAGCGGCACCAGAAGCCCGCCCGCCCCCTCGATCACCAGCGGTCCATCCGTTTGCGGCGGCAGCAGCAGCGCGGGATCGATCGTTATATTCTCGCCGCGGGCCGACAGATGCGGCGAAGCCGGCATTTTCAGGCGATAGGCCTCCGGTAGAATACGCCCGCGCGGCACGCCACCCAGCCGTTCCACCGTCTCGCTGTCTGTTTCTTCCTCCAGCCCGGATTGCACGGGTTTCCAGTAATATGCCTGCAGGGCCTGGGTCAGCGCTGCGGAAAAAACCGTCTTGCCGATGCCCGTGTCGGTGCCGGAGATGACGAAACGAGGGCTCATTTCCGCTCCTCCGCAAGCGAAAGGGCGAGCAGCCCGATCATATTGGCGATCTGGCTTTCATCCACATTGAGCGTGATGGCGATGCGCAGGCGCGCCGTGCCCTCCGGCACCGTCGGCGGGCGGATCGCCCGCACATCGAAACCACCCTCCCGCAAATGCGCGGCGATACGCAGCGAACGGGCATTGTCGCCTATCATCACCGGTAATATCTGCGAGCCGCTGGGCGCAACGCCGAGCCGGGAGCGAAGCTCCTCGCCAGCAAAGTTTACCAGTTCCGCCAGCCGCAAGCGCCGCCATGGTTCATCGTCGACGATGCGCAGGGCTTCCCGAACCGCCGCAGCCATCAGCGGCGAAGGTGCGGTCGAATAGATGAAACCGCGGGCGCGGTTGACGAGATAATCGGCGAGAACCGCCGGCAGGCTCAAAAGCGCACCGGAAAGACCGAGCGCCTTGCCGCAGGTGTGCAACGCCACCAAATTGTCCCGGCCTTCCAGCTCCGCGGCAAGGCCACGCCCGCCGGGGCCGAAAACACCGGTGGCATGGGCCTCGTCGACGACAAGGAAGCCCTCATATTTCCCGGCAAGATCAGCCAGGGCCGAAAGCGGCGCACGGTCGCCATCCATGGAATAAAGGCTTTCGACGGCGATCCACGGTCGGCCCCGGCCACCCTCTTGCCGCCAGCGGATTATTTCCCGTTCGAATGCCTCGACCTGATTATGCGGCACCGCGATCGCCTTCGCCTTGCCGGCCACGATACCGTCATGGACGCTGGCATGGATCAGGGCGTCGTGAAGAACGAGGTCTTCCCGCAGCGGCAATGTGGAGAACAGTGCGACATTAGCGGCAAAACCGCTGCCGAAATTGATCGCTTTTTCCGCCCCGAAAAGCACCGCCGCTTCCGCTTCCAGCGCCTCATGTTCGGGATGGTTGCCACGCAGCAGCCGCGAGCCGCCGGCCCCCGCCGGCACGCCCCTTCCGATGGCGTCGGCGATTGCCGCCTTCAGCCGGGGTGAATCGGCAAGCCCAAGATAGTCGTTGGAGGTGAAGTCGACCCCCTGTTGAGGAGCAAGTGCGCGCAGCCGCGATTTGCGCTCCAGGCCGGCAAGCTTCGCCTCATAGGGGGAGAACGCCGCAAGGTTCACCGGCACCCTCCCGCCTCCCCAGACTGCAATTCCATCGGCTTCAGGCCCAGACGGCGGAAAAGCGCTGTGTCGTGGTCCTCACCCGGATTATCCGCCGTCAGCAGCGTCTCGCCGATGAAGATGGAGTTGGCGCCGGCCAGGAAACAGAGCGCCTGTGTCTCATCGCTCATCTCCGTGCGCCCGGCCGAAAGCCGCACATGCGAACGCGGCATGAGGATACGCGCCAGCGCGATGGTGCGGACGAAATCGATGGGATCGACGGGATCGGCATTGGCAAGCTTCGATCCGGGGATCGGGATCAGCATGTTGATCGGCACGCTTTCCGGCGGAACCGGTAGATTGGCGAGCGTCACCAGCATCGAGATCCGGTCTTCCACCGTTTCCCCCATGCCGAGAATGCCGCCGGCGCAGACCTTGATGCCGGCATCTCGGACATTGGCCAGCGTTTCCAGCCGGTCCTCGAAGGTGCGGGTGGTGATGATCTCAGAATAAAACCGCTCGGAAGTGTCGACGTTGTGGTTGTAGTAGTCGAGACCGGCATCGGCCAGCCGTTCGGATTGCTCCGGCGTCAGCATGCCGAGCGTCATGCAGGTTTCCATGCCGAGCGCCTTCACGCCCTCGACCATGGCCACCACGGCCTCCATGTCGCGCTCCTTGGGATTGCGCCAGGCAGCACCCATGCAATAACGCGTCGCGCCGCCTTCCTTCGCCTTGCGCGCCTCAGCCAGCACCCGCTCCACTTCCATGAGTTTGGAGGCCTTGAGGCCTGTCGGGTTGCGGGCGGACTGGCTGCAATAGCTGCAATCCTCCGGGCAGCCGCCGGTCTTGATGGATAAAAGCCGGCTCATCTGGATGGCGTTGGGATCGAAATGACAGCGATGCAACTGCTGGGCGCGGAACAGAAGATCGTTAAACGGCAAATTATAGATAATTATGGCTTCCTCAAGCGACGAACGATCTCCAAGACTCGCAATTGGAGCTAGATTTCTGTCAATTTGCGTCATGATCTGGCCCATCTGTCGATCTTTCCCTCAAAATAAATAGATAGAAGTTCGTTTTATCTATTTTTCTCGAGCCCCGTTTTGCAAGCACTTTTTTCGAGAAAGATTTTTTGACAGGAGAGATGGGCGGCAGATGCGGGGAGCAGGATCGTCGGGGCCATGGGGTTATCGCCAGCTGGGATTCGAACAGACGGGACGCTCCGCCCTCGACGGACAGGGGCGACCCTATCCGCTCGCTCCTCTTCAATGTCGCGCAACGGGAGAATAGGCCGCAAGCTACGCCAGTACGCTTGCCACCCGCGCTGCGCGGGAATGCGACATGACGGCTTTCGTCAATGGTTATGAGGTATATCCATTGACAAATCACAGGACTGCAGCTTTTCTATCCAGCATGCGTGAGATGTTGCGAGCATCGAAATTAATGGCCCTGTTGTTCAGACTGGTGATGATCCTGTCACTGGCGGGCTATAGCGTTTCCACTGTCGATGCCGCAATGCATCCTGCCGAAGCCGGTGGAATGCAGCACGATCAGTCCGCCATGCTCGACCACGGCGCGATGATGGACCATGGCGGTTCAACCATGATGTCCGATAGTCATGATCACAACGACATGACCGCCGAGCATGATAGCGGCGCCCAAAAAACCGCAAAGCCCCAATGCTGCGGCGATTTCTGTCTCGGCATGGCGGTCCTGATCAGCCACGACACTACTGGCAGACCCGTCGTCAACAGCATCCGCTCGTTCCTCGATGACAGCAAGGCGCTGGGCCAGACTCCGCTGCTTCACCGTCCCCCGAATATCTGAACAGGCAAAGCCCGCCTTTGGGCAGTGACCGTGCGTGAGCGGCTTTAGCGCCGTCGCGCCGTTGAATCTCCTGTTCGGAAAATAACCATGAACCCAATTTACATTGTGGTTGCAGCGCCCCTGCTTTTGGGCGGCTGCACAGCCACATCCCTGATGAACGAGACCGCCTCCTATGACGACGCGGCAAACCCGTCGCTCGGCGCCGGCCCCATCCGCTATCAGACCCCGGTCGCGGGTTACGCGCACCGCACGCCGGTGGACCCGAAGCCCTGGCGGAACCAGAACGATGCGCAGGCTCCGAAAGGAGACGCATCATGACGATACTTACCTTCAAACTGGGCGCGAAACTCGCGGCCACCCTTTGCCTGCCGTTTCTTCTTGGCGGCTGTGTTACGGCCGCCCAATATGCGTCGCGCGACGCCGGTTTCACCAATGTTTCGGTCAGAACATCCGAGGCGACGGGAAAACAGGCGGTCTGGGTGCAGAACCGGACCGAGGCGCAGGCGACGCAGGCCCGCGTTAAATCGCTGATGGCAGCGAGCAAGACCCTTGATGTCGAGACGGCGGTGCAGGTTGCGCTGCTGAATAACAAAGGCCTTCAGGCGGCCTATGCCGATCTCGGCGAATCCGCCGCCACCGCATGGCAATCGACCATGCTGGTCAATCCGCGGATCGGCATCGGGTTGACGGGGATCGGCACCCCAGGGCTCAGGGCCTACAAGGCGATCGAAGGTGTCGTCGTCACCAATATTCTGGCGCTCGCCACCCTCAAGAAAAATGTCGAGATCGCCGATACCGGTTTCCGCAAGGCGCAGCTTGGCGCCGCGCTGAAGACGCTGCAACTGGCGTCTGATACCCGCCGCGCCTGGATCACCGCAGTGGCGGCATGGGAAAATGTCGGCCAGCTGGCGCAGGCACAGACCGCGGCGGATGCCGCCTCGGAACTTGCCGTCAAGCTTGGGGAAGCGGGTTCGCTCAACAAAGAGGGCCAAGCCCGCGAGCAGGTCTTTTACGCCGAACTGACGGGCCAGATCGCCAAGGCGCGGCTTGAGGCCCGCCTTGCCAAGGAGGAAGTGACGCGGCTGATGGGACTGTGGGGCGCCGACATCGAATACACCATTCCCAACCGCCTGCCCCCGCTTCCGAAGGCGCTTGCCAAACGGGACATGATCGAGGCCGAGGCGCTGCAGCGCCGCGTGGACCTGCAGATGGCCAGGCTCGATCTGGAGGCAACCGCCCGATCGTTCAAGCTCACCGAAGCCACCCAATATGTGACCGATCTCGAAATCCGCTCCGGCTTCGAGACCGAACGCGAGCTGGAGGATGGCGAAAAACACAAGCAGACAACCGGCAATGCAGAGCTGGAATTCGTCATTCCGATCTTCGATTCCGGTCAGGCACGCATGCGGGAATCCGAACTCGCCTATATGCGCGCGGCGAACCTGCTGGCGGAAAAGGCGGTCAATGTCCGCTCGGAAGCCCGCTCCGCCTATCAGGCCTATCGCTCAAATTACGACATCGCCCGACACTACCGCAACAGCGTGGTGCCGCTGCGCACCAAAATCGAGGAGCAGTCGCTGCTGACCTATAATGGCATGATCACCAACACCTTCGAGCTTCTGGCCGACAGCCGGGAAAAGGTCAATTCCAACCTGCTGGCCATCAATGCCAAACGCGACTTCTGGCTCGCGCAGGCCGGCCTCGCTCCCGCCATCTACGGGGGAGGTACGGGTGCTGCGGCAGGTGCGGAGACCGAGGTTGCCGCCGCTGGCGGCGGTGGCGGACACTGAGAAAGGAAATCACCATGTTCAATAGAAGAAACTTTCTGGGTGTCGGCGCCGCCATGGTCTCCTCGGCGGCCTGGGCGAAAACATCCAACACCAGCCTGCCGGAAGCGGCCGTGATGGAAACGGCCGCGACCCAGGCCCCGGTCAAGCCCACCACCGGCCCCGATTACAACCCTGTGGTCACGTTGAACGGCTGGACCCTGCCCTTCCGGATGAACAACGGCGTCAAGGAATTCCACCTTGTCGCCGAGCCGGTGGAGCGCGAAATGGCGGAGGGCATGACCGCCCGTCTCTGGGGTTATAACGGTCAGTCGCCCGGCCCGACCATCGAGGCCGTCGAAGGCGACCGGGTGCGCATTTTCGTCACCAACAAGCTGCCGGAACATACGACGATCCACTGGCACGGTATGATCCTGCCGTCGGGCATGGATGGGGTTGGCGGCCTGTCGCAGCCGCATATCCCCGTTGGAAAAACCTTCGTTTACGAGTTCGACCTCGTGAAATCAGGCACCTTCATGTACCACCCGCATTCGGACGAGATGGTGCAGATGGCGATGGGCATGATGGGCTTTTTCGTCATCCATCCGAAGGACCCGGCCTTCATGCCGGTGGACCGCGATTTCGTGTTCCTCCTCAACGCCTTCGATATCAACCCCGGCGCCTCCGTCCCCAAAATCATGACGATGACGGATTTTAATCTGTGGGCGTGGAATAGCAGGGTGTTCCCGGGCATCGATCCGCTGGTGGTTTCCAAGGACGACCGGGTGCGTGTCCGTGTCGGCAACCTGACGATGACCAACCATCCGATCCACATGCACGGTTACGATTTCGAAGTGACCTGCACGGATGGCGGCTGGGTGCGGCCGGAGGCGCGCTGGCCGGAGGTCAGCATCGATATCCCCGTCGGTGCCATGCGGGCCTATGAATTCGACGCCAAATATGTCGGAGACTGGGCGATCCATTGCCACAAGTCGCACCATACGATGAATGCCATGGGGCATGACGTCCCCACCTTCATCGGCGTCGACAAGAAGACCGTGACCGAAAAAATCCGCAAGGTCCGGCCGGACTATATGCCGATGGGCACCGCCGGCATGGCCGACATGGGCGCAATGGAAATGGAAATCCCTGAGAACACCGTTCCCATGATGACGGGATGGGGCCCGCACGGCCCGATTGAAATGGGCGGCATGTTCTCCGTCGTGAAGGTTCGCGAAGGCATCTCCGCGGGCGATTACACCGATCCCGGCTGGTACGAAAACCCGCCCGGCACACAGGCCTGGGAATGGACCGGCGAACTGCCGGAGACGCAGAAAACCACCGACCCCAAAACGCAGATCACGCCGCACCCGATGAAACACGGCTGAATACGATCAACCTTACCAACCAAGGAACCATGACATGACCAGACTGAAACTTGCACTGCTCGTTGCCGCCCTCGCCACGCCAGCCCTGGCATCCGGCACCCATGGCGGTGGCCATGAAGCAATGGCGATCGGCGAGCCCGGCGACAAGGCCAAGGTGACCCAGACCATTCAGGTGACGATGAAGGAAACACCCGATGGCAAGATGATCTTCACTCCCGGCAAATTCGAATTCAAGAAAGGCAAGACCGTGCGTTTCGCCGTGAAGAATGTCGGCGAACTGGACCATGAATTCATCCTCGACGAACAGAAGGCCAATCTGGAGCACAAGGCCGTCATGGCGAAGGCTCCAGAGATGGAACATGACAATCCGAACGCCATCAGCCTCGCGCCCGGCGAAAGCGGCGAAATCGTCTGGAAATTCACCAATGACGGCATGTTCGAATTCGCCTGCCTGAAACCCGGGCACTACGAAGCCGGCATGCGCGGCGATCTCAAAGTTTCGGCAAAGTAACCCGGCAACAAAGGAATCTGACCATGAAGACCATCGTAAAAATCGCCGTTGCAACGGCACTCCTGCTCACCGCTCCCCTCAGTGCATTCGCGGAAGAATTCACCAAGGGAACGGTCAAAAAGGTCGATACTGCAGCCAAGAAGGTCACCATCATCCATGAAGAACTGAAGAACCTCGACATGCCGGCCATGACGATGGTGTTCCGCGTCAAGGACGATGCGATCCTCGCCAAGCTCAAGGAAGGCGCCAATATCGAGTTCGTCGCCGAACGCGAAAACGGCAAGCTGGTCGTCGCCCAGGTGAAATAAGACATCGGCAGTTGCACACGCCTGTGAGAGATCCGCACAGGCGTGTGCGATACGATGGTAAACAAGCCACGGGATCGCAGATTTTCCCGAGCTGGCATCATCCATAAAGCTGATCCATTCCAGCATGCTGCGGCCCTGTTTCCGCGCTTGCAGGCGCAACGCTGCTAATGACGAGGCGAAGAAAACAGCTTTCCCTCTGGCAGCCGTCGCCCTAACCTCGGACGGGTTTTCGCGCCGGACCGAAGATCATGAAACTGATGGCGGCAAGGAACCAGACGCTGATGCCGGCATAGAGCATGACCAGCCCGAACCCGTCCGCAAGCGCGCGATGGACGAGTTCTTCCGAAATCCCCTGCGCCGAGGCGCCGGCAGTTCCCGCCGCGATCTTTTCCGCCAGCGACTGCACTTCATGCACATCCGCACCGGAAGGCAGGTTTGCCCAAAGCGAAGCCTGGACGCCCTCGACCAGAATAAAGCCCATGATCGGGATGTTGATGGCGAGCGAAATCATCCGTGCGCTCATGTCGATGCCCGAGGCCATGCCGGAACGGGCGGGAGAAACCGCACCCGTGGTGGTGTTGGTGACGGGCGTATTGGTCAGCCCCAGCCCGATACCGGCGAGGATGCAGCCGGGCAGCATGGTGAGCCAGCTCGCATTTTCGATGCCGCTTCCCAATTTCATCAGCATAAAACCGAGACCGATGGTGAACAGCCCGGCCGGAATGACGAGGCGCGGCTGATAGCGCAACGACAGGCGCTCCGCCAAGGGCGGCATCACCAGCGCTGGCAGCGTATAGGCAAGCAGGCCGAGGCCGGCGGTGACGCTGTCATAACCGAGGCCCGCCTGAAACCAGATCGGCAGATAGATCATGAATGGCCAGAAGCTGATATTCATCGCCGCAGAGCCGATGATCGCCCCCAAAAAAGGCCTGATGCGGAAGACGGAGAAATCGAACATCGGTCTTGAACTAAGCTTTTCAGCAATCACGAAGGCGATGAAGCTTGCCAGAGAAATGCCAAGGATCAGAAGCGCCGCCGGGCCCACAAAACCGAGCGCGGGTCCCTGGGTGATGAAAAAGGCAAGGCAAAAAACGGCGACTGAAAGCGTGACCATGCCGGCAAGATCGAGACGCGCCGCCTCCGGATCACGCGATTCCCCAACGCCGCCGGCGGCAAGCAGCCATGTTCCCGCGCCGAGCAGGACGTGAACGAGGAAAACCCATTCCCAGCTCCAAAGCGCAACGATGACGCCGCCTACGATTGGGCCGAAGCCCAGCCCCATGCCCGAGACGACACCCCACCACCCGAACGCCATGCCGCGTTCGCGTGCCGTGCGGAACTGATGCGACAGGATGGCGATCTGGCACACCAGCATCGCTCCGCCGCTCAGCCCCTGAAGGAAACGGGCGCCGATCAGCACCGAGACGTCTTCCGTCATTCCGCAGGCCAGAGAGGAGAGTGCAAAAGCGGCGATGCTGGCGATGAAGACACGTTTGCGACCGAAGCGATCTGCCAGCGCCCCCGTCGCCATCAGCACCATCGTTACGCCGATCGTGTAGGCGTTCATGATCCACTGAAGCTGGCGGAAATCCGCATGCAGCACCTGTTCGAGTGTTGGCAGGATCGCCGGAACGCTGGAAATTTCCAGCCCGAACATCAGGGCGGAGAGGCAAACGGCAGCGAGCGCCATGGCGCTTCTGCTGTTTGCTGGTGCGGTAACGGCAAGGGTCATTCTTCAGCCTTTCATGGGTCGGTCCGCCACTGCGAAAACCGGTCTGTGGAGGAGGTACGCTAGACAAAGCTTGACCATAACTGAATTGGATGATTGGCTATTTCAGAGACAACAAATTGGAATGATCGATATGAGCACGCTGGATGTTGAGGCCGTCGAGGCCTTCGTCACCATCGCCGATATGCAGAGCTTCACCCGTGCTGCCGAAGCGCTCGGTACCACTCAGGGCGCCATCAGCGTCAAGCTCAAGCGGCTGGAAGATAGGCTCGGCCAGCGGCTGCTCGAACGCACGCCGCGCTCCGTGCGGCTCTCAGCGCAGGGCGCGGTGTTTCTGGCCCCCGCCCGCGAGTTTCTCGCCGCGCATGATCGGGCGCTGGCGGGTCTTTCCTCGCCGCGCCGCCGCTTCGGCCTTGGCATTGCCGCCCACGTTGCGGGACCGGAGGTTCCGACCCTGCTTGCACGTCTCAACGACCACGACCCCGGGCTTACGATTGAAGTGCGCATGGATCATTCCCGATCCCTGCTGGACGCCTTCGACCGCGGGGAGATCGATGCGGCGATCATCCGGCGCGAGGATGACCGGCGCGACGGCGAAGTGCTCGGACCGGAACACTTCGGCTGGTATGCGACCCCGCAATTCGAATATCGTCAGGGTGAACCGCTGCGGCTGGCGGCGCTCTCACCCGCCTGTGGCGTGCGCGACATCGCCACCCGCGCCCTGGATGCGGCTGCGATTGCGTGGACGGAAGTGTTTCTCGGCGGCACATCGTCGATGGTGACCGCCGCCGTCTCGGCGGGCCTTGCGGTTTCCGCCTTCTCCTGCCGTCTTGCGCCACCCGGCACCGTGGAGGTCAGCCAGCGTTTTGGCCTGCCGCCACTGCCTTCCACGGAAATCATCATGTTCTCGACCCTGACGGACGGCAGATCTCGGGAAGCGTTACGCACACTCGCCGCGGCATTTCGCGAGCACCGCCCAGCATAATCACTATGGTCCCGCAGATTGCGTCGCCTGCTTGTCGACAATTCCCGGCAGAAAATTTAGCATCGGACGAAAAATGAAACGACCGATGCTTCTCTCGGTCCAATCGCCGCAGCGGAGACTTCATGTCACTTCCTCAGAAAATCGGCTTTATCGGAACCGGCGCCATCACCGACGCGATGGTGCGTGGCCTGCTCGCGAAGCCCGCCGCCGTTCCACATGTGATGGTGTCACAACGCAGTGCCGATATTTCCGCCAGGCTTGCCGCCGATTTCCCACAGGTGATCGTCTCTGGCGATAATCAGGCAATCGTCGATGGCTGCGATACCGTCATGCTGGCTATCCGGCCGCAGATAGCTGAGGAAGTCATTCGGTCTCTCCGGTTCCGGGACGCGCAGAAAATCATCAGCGTCGTTGCCGCAACCGGCCGCGAGACGCTTCTGGACTGGATCGGCGCGGATGTGCGTCTCGCCCAAGCGATCCCGCTGCCCTTCGTCGCCCGGCGCAAGGGCGTCACCGCCATTTTTCCCGCCGATACGGATACGGCTGCAATCTTCAACGTGCTTGGTAATGCGGTGGAATGCGAGACGAAAGCGGAATACGATCTTCTGGCCGCCGCCAGCGCGCTGATGGCCACCTATTTCGGCATCATGCAGACAACGACCGAATGGTTGGCTGAAAACGGTCTGCCAGAAGAAAAGGCCCGTTCCTATATTACTCCCCTATTCGCCGGTCTCTCCGAGGTGGCGGTATTGGCCGGAAGCAAGGCTGATTTTAGCGAGACCAGCCGCGAATTCGCCACCAAAGGCGGCCTCAACGAGCAGGTGCTGCTGGACTTTAACGGCAAGGGAGGTTCAAGGACTCTGAAAGAAGCATTGAGCCGCGTGCTGGAGCGGATTACGCAATAGCCGGATAGTTGCAGCGGCAATAACAAAAAAGGGACCTTTCGGCCCCTTTCTGTCTTATGCCTTCCCCGGACGATTGATTGTGAGGAAGTGCCGCACGACAGGCTTTTCCAGCCCGGAATGATAAGCCAGCACCTTGCCCTGCAAATCCGCATCAGCGTGGGAAACCCGCTTGTGCTGGCGCAGATGCTCGGCCCAGGATTCCACCATGAACCATTCAACGATCTTTTGCGGATCGGCGGAGTCTTCCGTCACACCCCAACCATAGGCGCCATCGCGGCGACGTTCCTGGGAAAGTTCGTCCAGCGCATGCAGGAAAGCCGAGCGGTGACGCTTTTCGACATTATATTCGATCAGGATCAGAACCGGGCCGCGATCATGGGCGACCGGCTCGGCAACGAGCGGTTCGGGCCAATGGTTGGACGGCACCATATCCGCATCGCCCGCAGGCAATTTCAGGCGGTGCATGACGACGCCCGCAATCAGCAATCCCGCAGCGCCAATCAGCAACGCACCCGGAACGCCTGTCGCTTCACCAACAGCGCCCCAGCCAAGGCTGCCGACCGTCATCGCGCCATTGAAGACGGTGAGGTAAACGGCAAGGCCACGGCCGCGCACCCAGTTCGGCAGAACCGCCTGGGCGGCACCATTCAGCGTGGTCAGCGCCGTGATCCATGCGCCACCGAGGAAGAGCAGGATGATGATGGCAAGCCACTTTGGCGGTGCGAAGGACAACCCGGCCATGACGAGCGCAGTGGTGAGAGCCGCACCCAGCAGCAGGGCATCGGCATCGAAACGGCCGCGCAGCTTCGGCATGATCAGCGCGCCGCCAATGGCGCCGGCGCCGACGGCACCGAGCAGGATGCCATAGAAGCTCGCATCGCCGCCGAGCAATTGCCGGGCGACCAAAGGCAACAGCGCCCACACAGCACTGGCAAATGCAAAGAAGATCGCAGCCCGCAGCAGGACGACATGCAGTGGCCGGCTCGCGCGGGTGTAACGAAGGCCTGCCCGGAAAGCGCCGAGGAAATCTTCGGCCAGCGCATCGTCGGCGTTCTTCACCCGCGGCCACCACAATAGGGCGGCGATGACAATGAAATAGCTGGCAACGTCGGCGCCATAGGTAACGGCCGCACCGAAGGCCGCAAGCAGAATGCCGCCGGCGGCAGGACCGATGGAACGGGCGATGTTGATGCCGAGCGAGTTCAGCGCCACGGCGCTCTTGATATCCTCACGCTTCACCAGTTCCGGCACGATGGCCTGCCACGTCGGGCCCATCAGCGCCGCACCGATACCGCCGAGGAAGGTGAGCCCGATCAGGGCGCTGACGGATAGAAGTCCGGTGTGAGCAAGAACCATGAGGGTGACGCTGACCGAGGCCAGCAGAAGCTGCACCGCGATCAGGAATTTGCGGCGGTCGAGAATATCCGTCAGCACGCCGGCCGGGATTGCCAAGAGAAAGATCGGCAGCGTCCCTGCCGCCTGAACCATGGCGACGGCCGCCGGCGAGGCTGAAAGATCGGTCATCAGCCATGAACTGGCGACATCGCGCATGAAGCTGCCGGTATTGCCAAGCACCGTCGCCGCCCAGAGGACGGCGAAAACCGGTTGAGCAAGGGGAGCAAAGCTGCTCGCGGAGGATTTTGCGGCACTCATTTGCCTGTTCCTTTCGTGAGATCGATTGCGGCGACGATGATGAAGGCACCGGCAAGGCCAAGATGCTCGAAGAAGGCGTTGGTGGCCATCATGCGGTTCATGCCAGGCGCCATTTCCCAGAAGCGCAAAGCGATGAAGGTGGCCAGAAGCGTGAAACCTGCAAGTGAGAGAGCACCGGCCCAGCGGAGGAAGCCCGACACCACCAATGCGGAGGCGGTAAGCTCGAACAGGATGACGACGACGGCGAATGCGGCCGCCGGCTGAAGGCCAAAATGGTTCATCTCGGCGATAGCGCCGGGGAAGTCGAAGATCTTGGTCAGCGGCCCCTGAATATAGGCCGAGCAAAGCGCGAGAAGCGCAAGGGTCTTTGTGGTGGGGGCGGCAACGACATTTGCGAGGAAGCCGCGAAGTCGAAGGGTTGAAGATGGCTCGGTCATTTTTGCTCCTGCGATCTGGCCGGTCGGTTCGAGCGGCGCTGCGTTCATCTGATGGAGCGATATTGGCGCAAAGGATTACCGCCAACAATTGCATCAATAGTTTCGATATAATTGTTATTTTCGCAATATTGAGTTTATGGTCGATTTTCATGCCAACGGACGGCGGCATGCGCCGCCCGTTGGATCTTTAAGATCGGCTCAGACTGCCCAGCAGGAGCAGCCCAACGCGCCGAAGAACCCCTTGAGGTCAGCAATCGGCAGTTTCGACGTCCAGGCACCGGCATGGTCATGACCATGGACGCCGCAATCGCTGGCACAGCCGCAAGAGGTGATGGCTGCGCGTCTGAGCGAGTTCTTTCCAGCACCCTGCGGCTCTCCCCAGGCGGCATAACCTCCAAAGGTTCGCACAGGCGACCAATCGGGCATGGCCGGCGGAATATTGCTTTCATCGAGTGTCCTGAAGTCGCCGGCGCCATAGACGATCTTGCCGCCGACCATGGTCAGTTCGGAGGTAAGGAAGGAGATTTCATCCTCCGCGCAGGAGAAATAATCCTTGTCCGGCACCACGAGATCGGCGAACTGGCCTTTTTCGATGCGGCCCTTCTTGCCTTCCTCGTTGGAAAACCAGGTGACTTTTTCGGTCCACATGCGCAACGCCGTCTCACGGTCGAGGCAGTTGGCGCGCGGATAAAGCTGCATGCCGCCCACCGTCTTGCCCGTCACCATCCAGAACAGCGATACCCACGGATTATAGGAGGCGACGCGCGTTGCATCCGTACCGGCCGAAACATTCACGCCCTTTTCCAGCATCCGGGCAATAGGCGGTGTGGCTTCCGCCACGCCCTGGCCGTAACGCTCGACGAAATATTCGCCCTGATAGGCCATCCGGTGCTGGGTGGCGATGCCGCCGCCAAGGGCGGCGATACGGTCGATGGAGCGATCGGAGATGGTTTCGGCATGGTCGAAGAACCAGTTCAGACCTTCGAGCGGGATATCGCGATTGACCTTTTCGAAGACGTCGAGCGCCCGCGAAATCGTCTCGTCATAGGTGGCGTGCAGACGCCAGGGCCAGCGGTTTTCCGCCAGTATCCGGACGACGTCTTCGAGTTCGCCTTCCATTTCCGGCGGCATGTCCGGTCTCGGCTGACGGAAATCCTCGAAATCGGCTGCGGAAAAGACCAGCATTTCGCCTGCACCATTGTGCCGGAAATAGTCGTTACCCTGCTTGTATTTGACCGATGACGTCCAGTTGAGGAAATCCTCCTTCTCCTGTTTCGGCTTCTGGGTGAAGAGATTATAGGCCAGCCGAACCGTCATCTGGTTCTCATCCGACAGTTTCTGAATCACCTCGTAGTCGTCGGGATAGTTCTGGAAGCCGCCACCGGCGTCGATTACACCGGTCACACCCAGCCGGTTCAGCTCACGCATGAAATGGCGGGTGGAATTGACCTGATAATCGAGCGGCAGCTTCGGTCCCTTTGCGAGCGTCGAATAGAGAATGCCGGCATTCGGCTTGGCGAGCAGCAGGCCGGTCGGATTACCGTTCGCATCGCGGGTGATCTCGCCGCCGGGCGGGTTCGGCGTATCCTTGGTATAGCCGACGGCGCGAAGCGCTGCGCCGTTCAGCAGCGCCCGGTCATAAAGATGCAGCAAAAAGACCGGCGTATCCGGCGCCACCGCATTGATCTCCTCAATGGTCGGCAGGCGCTTTTCGACGAATTGATGTTCGGTGAAACCGCCGACGACACGTACCCATTGTGGAGCTGGAGTAATGGCCACCTGGCGCTTCAGCATGTCCATGGCATCTGCAAGCGAGCGCACGCCATCCCAGCGCAGTTCCATGTTGAAGTTCAGGCCGCCGCGCACGACGTGGGTGTGGTTGTCGATCAGGCCGGGCAGAACCCGCTTTCCCTTCAGGTCGATGATCTTCGTGTCCGGCCCGGCAAGGGCCATGATCTCGGTGTCGCTTCCCACCTCCAGGAACAGTCCGTCCTTGATGGCGACTGCCGTTGCATTCGGATTGCCGCGATCGAGCGTCGTGACGCGGCCGTTGTGAAGGATCGTATCTGGATGCATGGAAGAACCTCCGCTCTTGATGGGATCAGCGGCTTTAGCCGGTGAAAACAGATTCGGAAAGGCAAGGCTCGAGGCCGCGCCAAGAAAGGTACGACGTGTCGTCATCAGCTTCTCTCCCGCTCGGTCGGCCGCTTGACTTCGGCAAGGCCAGTTGTTTCAGCGCCGCCCTTCGGCATATGGCCGAACATGTGCGGCTTGATCTGGTTGAACCACGAAACGGCGGCCGGTTCCTTGCCGGCGATCGTCTTCGCGAAGGGGATGATCTGCTCTCCGACCAATATGCCGAGCAGACCGACGAGAGCGATGACGGGCGGTGCGGGAGAGCGCACATTGAGCAGGCTGTAAACGATGCCGACCAGCAGACCGGCGCCAAGGGACAGAAGATAGACTTTCATGGGAACCTCCTCGATGGATGAAAGCCGCACCGGGCTGGATGGCGATCCTGCCGGCGCGGCGCGGGTGAAAGCTTATTTCTTGGCCGGGTTCGGGCCGATGCGCTTGCCGTGCTTGACGCGTTCTTCACCACCATGGACATGGGTGACGGCATAATCGATACCCATGCCGTAGGCGCCGGAATGTTCCTTCACCAGCGAGGTGACGGCGTCGTAGGTTTCCTTGCGTGCCCAGTCGCGCTGCCATTCAAGCAGCACCTGCTGCCAGGTGACGGGAATGACACCGGCCTGCACCATGCGGTCCATGGCATATTTGTGCGCATCGGCGGAGGTGCCGCCAGACGCATCCGCCACCATGTAGATTTCGTAATCCGTGACATCATGGAGCGCCGAGAGCGCGAATGTGGTGTTGCAGACTTCCGTCCACAGGCCCGAGACGACGATCTTCTTGCGACCGTTGGCGGCATTCTTCGCCAGGGCATCGCGGACATTCTGGTCATCCCAGGAATTCATCGAAGTACGTTCCAGAATGTCGTTTTCCGGGAAGACCGCGAGCAGTTCAGGGAAGGTGTTGCCGGAGAAGCTTTCCGTTTCGACCGTGGTAATGGTCGTCGGGATATTGAAAATCTTTGCCGCCTTGGCGAGGCCGACGACATTGTTTTTCAGGGTCTGCCGGTCGATCGACTGCACACCGAAAGCCATCTGCGGTTGCTGGTCGATGAAGATGAGCTGGCTGTTGGCGGGGGTAAGGACTTCGAGCTTGGACATTTTCAGTTCTCCGTTCAGGTGGTTGTTGCCGGTCTGCGGCTATGGAAATTGAGAAGGCTTGGCCGGTCGGCTGCCAGCGGGGCAGCCGTCTTGAATGGCTTGGATATGCTTCAGTCAGTCGATGCGGAGCAAAAGCCCGCTTTATGCCGCAAGCGGAGCGAGGTTCGCCTCGATCTGATTGCGGAAAGGTTCGTAGCGGTTCGGCAGCTTGAGCGCTTCGCCCAGATGCGCGGTATCCTCGTCGCGGTCGAAACCGGGTTCATTGGTGGCGATCTCGAACAGGATGCCGCCCGGCGTGCGGAAATAGATCGCCCAGAAATAATCGCGGTCGATGACGGGGGTGACCTGATAGCCCGTATCCATCAGCGCCTTGCGCACTTCCAGCTGCTTCTCGCGGTTTTCGACCGCGAAGGCGATATGGTGGACAGAACCTGCTCCCGGACGGGCAAAGGGCGTCTTGGGCAGGGCGGCAAGATCGATCGTATCTGCCCCGTTGCCGCCGGGAATGACGAAACGTGTCACATTGCCTTCAACTTCAGTCCGATCATAACCCATGAAACGCAGCAGTTCTTCGGTTGCGGCAGTGTCATGCAAATTAAAGCGTGCGCCGGTGAAACCGCGTATGGCGTTATCTTCGGAAATTCCCTCGGCCAGCCAGGCGGCACGGGCGTCATCGCCGGTTTCGATCAGTGCAAGGCCATCGCCATCGGGACCAGTGAAGCGCAGGCGATTGGCGCCAAAGACCGTGTCGGTCTGAATGCCGGCGGCGCCTTTGGCAATGAGACGCTCTTTCCAGAAGCCCAGCGAACCCTTCGGGATGGAAAACTGCGTCTCGCCCACTTCGCCGACACCGGGACGACCGGTCATCATGTTGGCGAAGGGAAAATAGGTCATGACCGTACCCGGTGTTCCCTTTTCGTCACCGTAATAGAGGTGATAGACGCTGGGTTCGTCAAAGTTGACGGTTTTCTTGACCCGGCGCAGGCCGAGCGTATCGGTGAAGAAACTGTTGTTCTGCCGCGCATCCGACGCCATGGAGGTGACGTGGTGCAGGCCCTTGATATCCTTGATCATCGTCGGCGCCTTTCATCTTTGGTGTGTCCGTTTCGATGGATAAAGATGTAACCTGCTTGATTGCCTCGCGGAATTGCAATATTTCTCTCGAATGAATTGCGATTTTTGAAATAATAGCGATGAACGATTATAAAGCTCTCAAAACCTTCCTGATGGCGGCCGAAAAGCGCAACTTCGCGCAGGTCGCCCGCGAACTGGGCATGACGGCGGCTGCCGTCACCCGTGCAATTGCCGCGCTTGAAGACGATCTCGGTGTGCAATTATTCGTCCGCACCACCCGCCAGGTGTCGTTGACGACCGACGGCGCCGTCTTCGCCGCACAGATCCAGCCGGCGGTCGAGGCGCTGGAGAATGCCCGGCGCGATGTCCGCAACGCGCACAAGGCCGATGAGGGGCGGCTGAGGATTAGCGCGCCGACATGGCTCGGCAAGACGGTGCTGCCGCCGATCCTGTCCGGCTTCCGGGAACTCTATCCGAAGATGTGCTTCGAGATTTCGCTCTCGGACGGCCTGATCAATATCGTGGATGACGACTACGATCTGGCAATCCGCATTTCGTCGGCCCCATCGGACAAATTCACCATCTGGCGCAAGATCAGGGCCGTGCCGAGAATATTGGTGGCGGCCCCGGGCAGCCGGTTCACGCAGATGGAACATCCGGGCGAACTGACCCCTGACGATTGCCTTGCCTATAGCGGCGAAAGCCGGCGGGAGAACTGGGTCCTGTCGGACGGCGGATCGAGCATCGCCATCTCGGCCGGCCGCGCATTCAGCGCCAATAATGGCGAGGTTCTGGCCGATATGGCGGCGGAAGGCGCCGGTGTGGCCATGCTGCCGGGATTTCACATTGCCGAACATATCCGCAGCGGCCGGCTCGTTCATGTCCTGCCTGACTGGGCTCCGCCGGAACTTTGGCTGACGCTTTATTATCCGCCCTATCAGGCACTGCCGCCGCGCATCGCGACTTTCTCGAAATTCTTCGAAGAGCAGTTACCCGCGCATATGGTGATGCTGGGCTAGGGTCGCACCGCCGTTTTCTCCGGTCGGGACGGCCACAATTCCTGCTCCGCGACGGGCCGGCTGACATTGCCCAAAAGCAAGGTCCCGGTGATCGGAGTCCGAAACCTCCGATCACCGGGACCAATTTTTAGAGCCACGCTTTCAGCGCCTCAGCTGAAGGCGCCGTAAAGACAGGGCAAGGATCAAAACTCCTCCCAATTGTCGGGCGCGGTATTCAACGCGGCATTGCCTGAAAAAGCAGCCCTTATCCTGCCGCCAAGCGCACGCGCGGGAGACGCTGTGGGCCTGTCGGCAACCGACGCCGTGCGCACGAGGGCGGAGGTCTCGCCATAACCGCCTTCGGACAGTTTGAACTGGGCGATCAGCCCGTTGAGCGAAGAGGCCTCGCGTGCAAGCCCGTGGCTGGCGGCGGTGCTTTCCTCCACCATGGCGGCGTTCTTCTGGGTGTCCTGATCCATCTGGTTCACGGCCGTATTGATCTGCTGAAGACCGGAGGATTGTTCCTGCGCCGATTCCGCGATGGCAGCGACGTGCCGGTTGATTTCCTGCACCTCCGTCACGATCAGTTCCAGCGCCTTGCCGGTTTCACCAACCAGCTGCACGCCTTGCTGAACCTGACCATTGGATGTCGTGATCAGGTTCTTGATCTCCTTGGCGGCGCCGGCGGATCGTTGCGCCAATTCGCGAACCTCCTGCGCGACAACGGCAAAACCCTTGCCCGCCTCACCCGCACGGGCAGCTTCCACGCCCGCATTCAGCGCCAGAAGGTTGGTCTGGAAGGCGATCTCGTCGATCACGCCGATGATGTTGGAAATCTCATTGGCGGATGTTGCGATCTGCTCCATTGCGGCGACGGCCTGCTGCACCACCTCTCCGGATTTTTCAGCGCCGACTTTGGCGCGGCCGACGAGGAGACCCGCTTCCTGCGCCCGTTTCGTGGCGTCCTTCACCGTCGTGGTGATCTCTTCCAGCGCAGCCGCAGTCTCTTCAACGGCAGCCGCCTGCTGCTCCGTGCGCTTGGCCAGATCGTCCGCCGCAGACCTGATCTCATTGGCGCCGGCGTCGATACCGCGGGCGTTCTGCGCCACCTGGCTTAAGGTCGACTGCAACTGTTCCGCAGCCCGGTTGAAATCACCGCGTATACCGTCGAGACCGGAGACGAACGGCTGAACGATCCGGTAAGTAACGTCGCCCTGTGCTATTTTCGAAAGGGCCGTGGCAAGATTGTCGACGGCAAACTGTACGTCGGCAGCCTCCCTGGCCTTCTGTTTTTCACGCTCGATCCGGTCCTTTTCCGAAGTCGACCGGTTGGCTTCTGTCTCAGTCTCAAGGCGGAGGCGTTCGATTGCGCTCTCGCGAAACGCCTGAACCGCGGCCGCCATCTGGCCGACTTCATCCTTGCGATCCATCCCGGAAATTTCGCTTGCCGTATCGCCGGCCGCGAGCGATTCCATGCGCGCGCGAAGTCGCGCAATCGGGGTGGTGATGCCCCGGGAGGAAATGAGCAGGCCAAGTGCGATCACGGCCAGCGAAACGAGCGCGAGCGTAATCAGGCCTGTCCAGATCGTCGTATTGGTGCTGGCGGTAAGGCGTTCTCTACCCTCATTCATCACCTGGATGAGCTGCTCATTGCCGGCGCTGATCTTTGGCGAGACTTCGGCAATTTTCCGAAGCACGTTGAGCGCCATCTGCTGCGCTTCGGCGCGTTGCCCTGCCTGCATGAGGGCGATGACCTGATTGCCGATCTCCTCGACTTCGACAACACCCTTTAGGATATCGCGCGCGGCATCGGTGCGTGCCGGCACCAGCTCCATGATCTTATTCTGACGTTCTTCAAGCTGCTTACGGTCGGCTCTGAAGGTTTTGACAGCGGCTTCGAAATCAGCGCTCGTCGGGTCGTTAAGGCTGGCGCGAAGCATCTGCATGCCGAGCGCATTGAGGTTTCCGCTGGTTCTGGCGTTCAGAACCGCAGCAAGGGCCTCATGGCCGATGAAATCGCTATAGACGTTGTCGGTGCTTTTATATTGCAGGCTGACGTAGCCTATGCCGGAAAGCGACATCAGGCTCATCAGCGCGATGACAAAAACGACCTTTGTTTTTATCTTGGTATTGTTCAGGAAAGACATGAATGGCCTCAAGGCAAACATTTCTCCAGCCGCCCTCGCGGGAGGCCGGAGAATATATAATGAAACATCGCGGGTAGCTGTTGCCCCTCATAGGGCGACAAGCGGACGGCCTTTTTCGAGTCACCGCCGGGCGGGTCGTTCCGGGTCCGCTTGTTCTACCGGCTCCGCCGATGAAACCTTGGAACCTGCGTATTTTAGATTTCACAAAATAACTAAATGAAGTGTTACCCGGGATAGGCAAGTGCTGACAATTCGCCGCGCCGCAGACGGCTCCGAGCATCGAAATCACGATTTATGGAATATCAAATGCCTGGTAGATTGGCCTCTTGATCTGCATGTTTTCGGGATTGCCTGATAAGCCAGTCTCCGAACAGCACAACGTTGCGGTTATTTGCCTTTCTCTCCGGATAAACGACGTAATAGGAGTCCTCGGAACGCGTGGCTTCTCCGAAAGGCATATGCAAATCGACATTGGCCTTGTCATGCCAACGAAATGTTTCCAGCACCTCCTTTACGAAACAGTCGGCATCCGAAGACACGGAAAGGATTGCGCTTCAGCGCCTCGTCATTGACGCGTGCCACGAGTGCCATCGGCGTGCCGTAGGCAGGAACCTCCTCACGGTATATTTCTGACATGGCGCTTGAAAACGCTGCACGGATCTCGCTGGTGGAAACATAGTTGGACATGCGCGTGCGGCCCTATCGATCGCTCGGCGACAAGCCGCCGCCAGCCTTCTTGCAACTCGCCATCTTTTTATGGCCGCGACGGCAGATTAGGGTTCGCGGGAACCGCAGTGACCCCAAGTCATTTCCGGCCTGTGTTCATAGGGTTTGCTGCGCGCACAGTCCTCCTAAATCGGACCATAATAATGTAGTGTCATACCGTGAATTATTGGAAGGGTTTTACGAATGAGCCTCGCTGGAGATGTCGCGGAAGACGCTGAACTCCCCTCTACTCTCTATGATGGACTTGCCGGCTTTCGGCTTGCCATGCGGCGCTTCCTGTCGCTCAGTGACGCTGCTCTCGCAAAAGCCGACGTCACTTCTCAGCAATACCAGGCCATGCTGGTCATCAAGACCGCACCGGAAGGGAAAATGAGAATACGGGATTTCTCGGAACTGATGCTCATCCAGGCGCATGGGGCGGTGCAATTGGTCGACCGGTTGGCGGCGGCCGGTCTGGTGGAAAGAACACCGTCACAGAGAGACAAAAGGAGCATTCTGATTAGCCTCACCCCAAAGGGCGAACACATTTTGCGAACGCTTGCCAGAATACATCTGGAAGGACTCTTGGCCAATCAAGACCTGCTTGTCGAATCCCTTGGGAAACTGCGCGATCTGAACGAACTAACCTAAAGGCTGCGTCACAACCGCGGACGATATGACCATTGAAGCGATATTCTCCATGGTAATCGCAAATGGAATCAGCCACAGCAATGTCAATACAGTGCCCGACACCCAAAACCATCGACCGAGCTCCAACTGAGAGGAGCCGGTCGATTTTTTGCCAGGCTGAGGCGACCGCGCAAGTCGCCACGCCGCCCCTGCGAAAAACAACGCGCTGAAAAATCCACCAAATATAATGACAAAAATACTTGTCGCAGTGACGAGGCCGGCCAACAGCCTTAACCAGAGTGGCGTTACACTATCACCAGTCAAGGCAATCATCGTTGCACCGACAACTATGATTACCGGAGCGATTGGAAGCCACAAGATCAGCCAGCCGTAGGTTTCATCGAGCGCGCGGCCAGCAACCTTGATTGCAGCCAATATCCGAGTTGTTATTGGCACCGCATGAAACACGACCACATCCTCCTTAGCCGATAGCCGCGAAGTATATCACGGGGTGACATAAAGCGGCAGACGCGACCCGGCCGTACTGAACACATTTTGGTCACATTTAGGTGTTGCGCGACACGTATGGCGGGATAAAGCGACGAGAAACATGTTAGCCCGACAACAACGATTGACAAAACTGAAGAGGGACAACCGGCCGCACCGGAGCTCCCAAGCGGATAGATCGCTGATCAATCGGCTGGCGACCGCGCAATCTCAGGAGGCGCAGTCGTAATTCAGCTACTCATCGACGTTGTTATTTTGCGAGAAGTCCTTCTCATCACCGGCCTGAAGGATGTCAGCCCTTCCCAATGATAAATCCTGCGATACCCGAATCGGCCGTTTGTCTCTTCGATGCATCAGATAAGTGACGACACATTGATCGCCTCTGGAGCTTACTGACAGCAATCTGTCCGACGTCCCACGCATGAATGCTTCAGCGGCGGCGGCACAGTCAGTCTGGGCAACGGCTGGCGCACCAACCAAATTCAGCAGGGCGCACAAGACGAAAGCCACAGTGAGAGAAACCGAAGAACACAAAATGTCACGCACACCCATCAATCAGTGTGTCCGGCGAAACGCTTGCAGTTCATTCCGGTCGAAGAGGGCTTCACACACTTCCTGAATCATAAATCGTGCGGCGCTCGCGACCGGAGCCGATAGGGTTTCGCCCTGCCTGGCCGCATAGCCAATCCGCAAAAGACCTTCCAGTTCCGTTGAATTATCAATCAGCCCATCGAATTTTTCGAGAAAATCAGCGGGTAGAGTTCGAACTGCACCGCCCGGCCTTTCAATCAGGCCATGTTGCAAAAGTCGCGTTTCAAGCAACGAAGACAATTTTGCAATCTCACTGACGTCGCTCATCTGTTCCCCCCGAATGATACAGTCTCCCAACCGATTTTATATCACGACATGATATTTTTTTCAATGTCGAGTTGCTCGACGAAAACCGGGTTCGGGTTGAGAGAGCGGGAAAATCAAATACTGCGACCGCCGACGCCCTCTGCAGGCCGTGATGACGCGCGCCGACCGTTGAGACGAAAATCGTTGGTCACAGATTGCGGTCACGCTTTCGTGTTCGCCTCACGCTGTAACGTCGCTCCCGGAAAGATCGAATACAGCCATACGCGGCCGATGAACGGTCTGCGGACATTCAAGAGGAGATCATTTATGAACCGTTCCACGCTCACCCTCGCTTTGGCAGGCTCACTCGCAAGCGCTGTCGCATCTGTGTCTTTTGCTGCGCCGCTGGCACCGGAAAAGATGGCCGGAAACGAGAAATGCTACGGCATCGCCCTGAAGGGGCAGAATGATTGCGCTGCCGGCGCCGGCACGACCTGCGCCGGAACCTCCACCATGGATTACCAGGGCAATGCCTGGAAGGCCGTACCCGCCGGCACGTGCACCACGATGAACGTGGATGGCCACAAGGGCATGCTGGAGCCGTCTAAAAGCTGAGCCGCGACACCGGAGGCCCGCTTGCCGGGCCTCCTCCTCATCCGTCAAAACCGGGAGACCAGCAATGACCGTTTCAGCCGACCGCGCCACCGTCCTGCCACCCCGTGCTGGCCTCGGCCTCAAGCCGGAACATTACGACACTATTCTCGACGCAAGGCCGGATATCGGTTTTTTCGAAGTCCACGCGGAAAACTATATGGGCGCCGGTGGCCCGCCGCACCGTTATCTTGAAGCCGTTGCAGCACTTTATCCCCTGTCGCTGCATGGCGTTGGCCTGTCGATCGGTTCGGCCCGTGACCTCGACACCGGGCATCTGAGACGGCTTCGCGACCTTATCGATCGTTACCGGCCGCAGAGCTTTTCGGAGCATCTGGCGTGGTCGACCCATGACACCGGTTTCCTCAACGATCTTCTGCCCTTGCCCTACACGGCCGAAACCCTGTCGCGTGTCGCCGACCATGTCGATGAGACCCAGCAATGGCTGGGCCGGCAAATGCTGATTGAAAATCCATCAACCTATGTGCTGTTTTCCGAAAGCACCATCGATGAGGTGGATTTCCTCACCGCCATTGCAAGCCGAACCGGATGCGGGCTGTTGCTCGATGTGAACAATGTCATGGTCTCGGCGGTGAACCATCGCCTCGATCCGGTCGCCTATATCGACCGCTTCCCGGTCGAGCTGGTGGGTGAAATCCACCTTGCCGGTTATGACGAGACCATCGACAGCGTTGGAGACCGGCTGCTGATCGATGTCCACGGCACCGCCGTCAGATCCGATGTGATGGAGCTTTACCGGCACACGCTATCGCGCAGCGGCGCTTTGCCAACCCTGATCGAATGGGACAACGACGTGCCAGACTTTACGACGCTTCAGGCAGAAGCGGTGCGCGCTGACATCCTGTTGAACGAAGCGGCCCTGAAAAGCCGCTCCAGCCAGGCGGCGTGACCATGCGGTTTTACGAAAGCCAAGGCGCCTTTGCCGCCGCCCTGCTCGATCCGGGCCAACCGCTACCGTACGGCATCACCACCGCGCGCGGTGCTGCCGATCCCTCGCGTTTTGCCATCTATCGCAACAACGTCTATGTCGGGCTGACGACGGCGTTGGGGCTACGTTTTCCAGTGACGAAACGGCTGGTTGGCGTTGAGTTCTTTGCCGGAATGGCCCGTGCCTATGCCGCCGACCGCAAACCGGCCTCACCGCTCATCATGCAGTACGGCGACGATTTCCCGGATTTTGTTGCGACTTTCCCGCCAGCATCGTCTCTCGCCTATCTCGCGGATGTGGCGCGGATCGAGGCGGCGTGGAGCACGGCCTATCACGCGGCAGACAGAGCGCCGCTCGAAGTCTCCCAACTCGCCGCCCTTTCACCCGAACACCTTCTCGATAGGGTGCTTATCCCGCATCCTTCTGCCCGGCTTGTGCAATCGCCGTTTCCGGCCGGCAGCATCTGGAACGCCCACCAGGGCGAAACCGTGACACCGCCTGTCGACTGGCGAGCCGAAACGGTGCTTGTCGTGCGGCCGGCCATGCAGGTCGAGATCAACGTCCTGCCATCGGCAGATGTTGCCTTCGCGGCGCGTCTCTTTGCCGGCGCAAGCCTTGGCGAAGCGGCTGAGACGGCTTTGGCCGCAAAATCTTCCTTTGATTTCGGATCGGCCTTGATTGGCCTGATCGGCCTTGGCGCTTTTAGCGCCGTTGAACACCGTGAAGGGGACCTTCCATGACCACAGAACTTGCCTCCGCACGCAGCCTCAGTGGCGCGTTCTTAGCACTTCATCGCCACGCCGAATGCCTGCTCGCCTCCATTCCGCAATCATTGCCGCTTTTGGCACTGCGGTTTGGCTTGGCAATTCCGTTCTTCAAATCGGGACTGACCAAATGGGACGGATTTCTGACGTTATCGACCGGCGCCAGATATCTGTTCGAACAGGAATTCAGGCTGCATATCTTCGGCAACCTGATCCCCTACCCTATGCCGCTGGTCATGGCGGCGGCCTCGGGCATTGCCGAACTCGTTCTGCCCGTGCTGCTAGTTCTCGGCCTTTTCACCCGTTACGCCGCTTTGGGTCTGCTGGTGATGACGGCGGTGATCCAGCTTACCGTTCCGGATGGCTGGGCCAATTTCCATCTGCCCTGGGCTGCCATGGCGCTGACCCTCGTGGTCTATGGCGGCGGCCGGATAGCGCTGGATGCCCTTGTCAAATTGCGCCGACACTGACCGAACGTTGATCGTGGAACACCCCGGCCGCCTGAATTCCAGGGCGTGATGCTGGCAACGTCGATCTTCGCAGGCATGGTCAGGGCCCTTGTTGTTTCTCCCTGATGTTCATGCCTGGAAAGCTTCTTCCTGTCGCGTTCTCGAGACGACGCAATGCCAGAACGCATTTTTTTTGCGGAACAATCTGTGGATGTTGAAGTTACCCTTCATCAGGAGGAGGACTATCCATGATCGCAAAAGCCATTTTAGTGGGGGCAGCCACTGCCTTGTCGACGCTTTTTTCCACCGTTGCGCTGGCGCAGACCGAGCTGACGATGTGGTATCATGGTGCCGGAAACGTTGAAGAGCGCAAGATCCTGACCGGCATCATCGAGGACTTCAATTCATCCCAGACAGACTGGAGGGTATCGCTTCAGGAGTTCCCTCAAACCGCATATAACGAATCCGTCACCGCCGCTGCGCTTTCCAGCAAGTTGCCTGACATTTTGGATGTCGACGGCCCGAACATGCCGAACTGGGCGTGGTCAGGTTATCTGCAGCCATTGCAGATCGACGAGGCAAAGCTTGCGAACTTCCTGCCGGGCGCGGTGGGAAAGTGGGGGGACAAGCTCTATTCAGTAGGCCTGTGGGACGCAGCCGTCGCGGTCTTTGCCCGCAAATCCGTTCTCGATGAAAATGGCATTCGCATTCCAACGCTGGACCAGCCATGGAGCGGCGAAGAATTTAATGCAGCGCTCGAAAAGCTCGCGGCCAGCGGCAAGTTCGACTATGCGATCGACCTCGGCATGGCCGATAAAACCGAATGGTACAGCTACGCCTTCAGCCCGTTTCTGGAAAGCTTCGGCGGCAGCTTGATTGACAAGGAAAATTATCAAACCGCCGAGAACGTCCTTAACGGAGACAGTGCCATCAAGTTCGGAGAATGGTGGCAGTCCCTGTTCCAGAAGAAGCTCGCACCCGGAACATCGCAGTCGCCTGCCGACCATGAAACCGGATTTCTGGAGGGCCGCCACGCCCTGCAATGGATGGGCAACTGGGTTGCGGTGAAGGCTCTGGAGAAATATGGGGACGACCTGCTGTTCCTGCCGGCCCCTGATTTCGGGAACGGTCCGAAGATCGGCGCCGGATCCTGGCAGTTTGGCGTGTCGGCCACCAGCAAACATCCCGAAGGCGCGTCCGCCTTCATCGAATTCGCCATACAGGACAAATATCTCGCGCAGTTCTCCGACGCGATCGGCCTGATCCCGGCCACGTCTTCAGCGGCCCAGATGACGAAGAATTACAAGCAGGGCGGCCCGCTCGAGGTTTTCTTCGAGCTCTCCAAGCGTCAGGGAACATTGCGTCCGGTGACGCCAGCTTATGCCTTCATCTCTCCGGTCTTTTCCAAGGCCGTGTCCGACATTGCCAATGGCGCGGATGTGGCCGATACGCTGGACAATGCAACCGACGAGATAAACAACAACATAGAGCGTAATTCCGGTTACCAACCCAAATAGGGGCATGTGATCGATGGCGCTCTTTTCCTCAAAGGGGAAACTGACCCGGGACGGTTTCATCGGCTGGTTCATGGCTGGACCGGCCATGGTGCTGATCGGGCTGTTCCTGATCACGCCCTTTCTGCTGGGGCTCGGTTTTTCCTTCACCAACCAGCGGCTGACATCTCCCAATCCGACCGAGTTTGTCGGCGTTGAAAACTACACCCGGCTGCTGGGTATCGGCGTGCTCACGCTCGAGCCGGAAAGGGAGGCGGATGGGAGCCTCAAGCAGGGTGCGGATGGCGCCATCTCCTATCCGCGAATTCGCAATTTCACCCGCAACAATCCCGACTATCCCTATCTGGAAGGGATGCGGGAATATAAGAGCTTCACCTGGGGCGAGAACCAGATCGTCATTCTGGCGCGCGACGTTGTGTTTTTGACAGCACTCGTCAATACGCTTTCCTTCGTGGCGGTCGTTGCGCCGGTTCAGGCAGCACTTGCGTTGTTTCTTGCCCTGTTGGTGAACCAGAAGATTCCCGGCGTCACGATTTTCCGTGCGATCTACTTCATGCCTGTGGTGCTGTCGGTGGTGGTGGTGGCCCTGCTCTGGCGGTTTATCTATGCGGCGGATAACGGGCTCCTGAACAGCCTTTTGAGTTACATGAGCTTCGGGCTGTTCCAGCCCGTCGACTGGCTGGGCAGAACCGATACCGCCCTATGGGCCATTCTGGTGATGTCAGTCTGGCAGGGCGTCGGTTTCCATATGGTCATATGGCTTTCCGGCCTGCAGACAATCTCTCCGGATCTTTACGAGGCGGCTGATATCGAAGGCGCGAGCCGCTGGCAGAAATTCAGCATGATAACCTGGCCGCTGCTGCGCAACACGGCCGTGCTGATTATCATCGTCATTACCATGCAGGCTTTTGCCCTTTTTGCGCAGATCGATGTGATGACCAAGGGCGGACCCCGCGATTCGACGCAAAGCATCGTCTATCAGGCGGTTGAGCGAGGATACCGCCAGCAGGACATTGCGGCCGGTTCCGCAATTTCGGTCGTGCTGTTCCTGCTTGTTCTGTGCATTTCGCTGACCCAGCGATACCTCACAAGGGAGAAGCAATGATGCAGGCCGGACAACGCAAAAGCCTCGGCTTTCTCATCGGCAACTATCTACTTTTGCTCGCCTTCGCGGCGATATTCATTTTGCCGCTGTTGTTCATGGGGTTCTCGTCGCTAAAACCGAACGACCAGTTGCTGAATGACGCCACGTCGATACGAGCCTTTCTGCCGGTCGGGGATCTTTCGTTTGAAAACTATACAGCAGCTTTCGCCCGGGCGCCGATTGCGACCTTCATATTCAATTCGGTGCTGGTGACGGGCGTTACCGTATTTCTCGCCCTGCTGCTTGGCTCGCTTGCGGCCTTCGCCTTCACCTTCTTGAACTGGCGCGGAAAGGACGTTCTCTTCTCGATCATCCTCGCCACGCTCATCATTCCTTTTGAAACCATTGCCGTGCCGTTGCTACTGGAAGTCAACAGCCTGCCATGGATTGGCAGCAACGGGTTTACCTGGGGATGGCTCAACTCCTGGCATGTGCAGATCATCCCATGGATCGCAGACGGGCTGACGATTTTCCTTTTCGTGCAATATTTCAAGGATCTCCCGAAGGAGTTGCTGGAGGCGGCGCGCATCGACGGGGCCGGCTGGCTGCGGATTTATGCGCAGGTGGTGATGCCGCTCAGCGGCCCGGTGATCGCAACCGCTGCGATCTTGAAATTTCTCGTCATGTACAGCCAGCAATATCTATGGCCGCTTCTTGTCACTCAATCCGAGACATACAGACCTGTCATGGTCGGGCTGCAATACTTTTTCCAGCTCAACACGCCCTGGGGTGAAGTCATGGCTTATCTGACCATCATTACGCTGCCGGTGCTGATTTTTTATCTCTGCCTGCAGAGGCTGTTCATCTCCAGTATCGCAGCGAGCGGTATAAAGGGATAGCGCCTCATCCTGCACGGGGTGAAGGCCTGACATAAGGCGATAGTGAGAATGAACTGGGACTTGCGGGAGCTTGCTGGCATTCCATTGGCGCCGAATATTCTGGCCAACCCGGAGGCTGTTGTGTTTTCTTACGAACTTGAACGCTGAACGGCGCCGGCAGATCGTCGTTCCAGATTGGCTGATCACACTGCCATTAAAATCGTATGTTTGACCGGGAAGGGCAGTCGCCCGAGAGTTGATCTTAAGCGCCCCGCGAGATTTGCCCTTCTCACATTCATGGTTTGCGCCGCTTTGAAGGATGAGGCCGATGAAAATGAGATTTCTCTGTGAGGCTGTTCTCGCCTTGATGTTTTCCACCGCAATCGCCTCCGCCCAGCAGGCGTCCGACACGGTGGCGCCGGAAAGGGCAACCGGGCTTGCCACCGCCAAACGTGTCGAGTCGAAGAACTTCATGGTCGCCGCAGCCAATCCGCTGGCGACCAAAGCGGGACGCGACGTGATTGCGGCGGGCGGCAACGCCATAGATGCGATGGTGGCGGTGCAGACCGTGCTGGGCCTCGTTGAACCACAGAGCTCCGGTCTCGGCGGCGGCGCCTTCCTTGTTTATTACCACGCAGAAAGCGGCAAGCTGACGACGTTGGATGGCCGGGAGACGGCACCGATGGAAGCCACGCCAAAACTCTTCCTGGATGAAAATGGCCAGCCGCTTAAATTCATGAACGCGGTCATCGGCGGCCGTTCCGTCGGAACGCCGGGAACGGTGCGACTTCTGGAGGAAGCTCATAAACGCTATGGCAAGGCTGAATGGGCGAGCCTGCTGAAACCGGCGGAAACGCTGGCGACCGAGGGCTTTCAGGTGTCGCCTCGCCTTGCCTCTCTGATCGCGTCCGAGGGTGACCGGCTGAAGACATATCCAGAGGCGCGGTCCTATTTCTTTGACACCGCCGGGGCCGCGTTGCAGGCTGGTACTTTGTTGAAAAATCCGTCCTATGCCGAAACGCTTGCAATGATCGCCAAAGGCGGTGCAGATGCGTTTTACAAGGGGCAAATTGCCGAAGCCATTGTCAAAACCGTGCGCGAGGCGGCCGACAATGCCGGCGTGCTGTCGCTTTCCGACCTTGCCAATTATCGCGTCATCGAACGCGAGCCTGTCTGCTTTATCTATCGTGCGCTTGATGTTTGCGGCATGGGGCCGCCATCTTCTGGCGGTATCGCCATTGGCCAGATACTCGGCATGGCGGAGAACTTCGATCTAAGCTCGCTGGGGCCCAAAAATGTCGAAAGCTGGCGCATTATCGGCGATGCGCAGCGTCTTGCCTTCGCCGACCGCGAGCGTTACGTCGCTGACGCCGATTTCGTGCCGCTACCGGTCAAGGGCCTGCTCGACAAGGCCTATCTAGGCGAAAGGGCAAGCTTGCTCGACGGCGAAAAGGCCTTGGCCAAAGATGTCGTCAAGGCCGGCGAGCCGGAATGGGACCATGCGCTGCTTTTCGGCCGGGATGCCGCGCTTGAGTTGCCCTCGACGAGCCATTTCGTCATCGTCGACAGGCAGGGCAACGTTGTTTCGATGACAACGACGATCGAAAGCGGTTTCGGCTCGCGTCTGATGACGAAAGGCTTCCTGCTCAATAACGAATTGACGGACTTTTCCTTCAAGACCCACGATGGCGGCCTGCCGATCGCCAACCGAGTCGAGCCCGGCAAACGGCCGCGCTCTTCGATGGCCCCGACTATCGTGATGAAAGATGGAAAACCGCTGCTCGCTATTGGTTCGCCCGGCGGCAGCCAGATCATCGGCTATGTGGCGCAGGCGCTGATCGCCTATATCGACTGGGGCATGCCGGTTGAGGCGATCGTCGCCCAGCCGCATCTCATCAACCGGTTCGGCACCTACGACATCGAGGCAGACACCAGCGCGGAGGAGCTGGCAGGACCGCTGAAGGCGCTGGGTTACGAGGTGAAACCGGGTGAGATGAATTCCGGTTTGCATGCGATCGAGCTGACCGCCCAGGGTTTGGCCGGTAGCGCCGATCCAAGACGCGAGGGAGCGGTTCTCGGGGACTGAACACACCTATCGCGGCATTCGAGCAAATCCCTTTGCGAGAATGGGCCCGGTGGGCCTGCCGGTTGGCGAACCACCCGCCTGCTCGAGGGTGATTTCGTAGAGCTGATCGCTTCTGGGAGCCGGCAGAGCCGGCCCTTCTAGCTTTGCTGAACGCACACCCTCGATCAATCCGAGAGAAACGGGGCCGACTTCCTTCGAAGGTAAGGTCCACAACTGAATCGTCTTGTCGCGCGGCACTGCAAAATCAGCCAGCATCCGCACGGTTGCCTTCTCGTTTCCAAAATCCTCGACAACAGCCTTAACCTGACCGTTCTCATCAAGGAGCACGGCGATCACGAGCGGATCGATCGGGCGGGTAAGGCTGAAGGCCAGACCCGCGGCCAGGAGGAAACTCGCGGCAATGGCAGAGAGGGCGATGCCACGCCAGCTGTTAGACCTATTGTCGTTTGCTGTCTTGGGCGACGTAGCGTATGCAGCGCCGGTCTGCGGCAACAGGCGGGTTTCAATTTTTTCCCACAGGTCGTCTTTGATTGCGGCAGGTTCAACAGTGGTATCGAGGGGAAGAAAACGCTCGCGGCTTCTGGAGACTGCCGCCCGCAGAGCATCATCATGCACGAGTGCAGCTTCAATAGCCTCGGCCTCGAGAGCGTCCAGCAATCCCAGAACGTAGTCGTCGGCAAGATCGGGAATGTCTTTGCGATCAAATTTCATGCCATGCACTCCCGCAGAGCGATAAGCCCTCGCCTGATCCAGGATTTTGTTGTTCCCAGGGGAATGCGAAGCCTGCCGGCGATTTCCCCATGGGAGTATCCCGCGACATAGGCCATCAGGATTCCCTGGCGTTTCGTCTCATCGAGACTTCCGAGACACTCATAGAGCCGCGAATTCCTGTCGAGTTTCTGCCAGACTGCAACCACCTCCGTTGCTTCTTCACCATCGCGAAGCATCTCGACATCCTCAACGATCAGCTCGCGTCTCGTATCACGGACAAGATTGAGTGCCCGGTTGCGAACGATTGCGTAAATCCATCCTCGTGCCGACCCCTGGTCGGCACGGTATTGATGAGCATGTGTCCAGATTCGCACAAAGCTCTCCTGAACGACCTCCTCGGCCAGTTCGCGCCGCTTGACAATGCGTTGGGCGACCGCGACCAGACGTCCGGCCTCGCGATCGAAAATCAAGCGCAAGGCGCTTTTATCGCCTTTCGCGCAGGCTGCAAGCGCCCTGTCGAGATCGTTCGGCACAGGGCCCGTCTGCATTTGAATCCTTTCCACTCGTGATCGAAAGCACCGTCAACTGTGCATAATACCCATCAGACAGGTTAATGGATGCACTTAAAAAATAATTTTTCCTGTCTGCATCCAAATGCGTTGCCCCCCGTGTCCTAGAGACGGAAGCGTTCAAACGACGCCTTCCGAATGGCTCAATTCACGGGAGAAACACATGCGCACTATCCGCCTCACTCTTCTCGCCTCAATGGCCCTGACGGCATCGGCAGGCATTGCCGTTTCAGCGCCGGTCCTTGGCCTCATGGGAGACAAGACCCTCGTCATGTTCGATACGGAGAAGCCCGCAGTTACGAAGTCGATGGATGTGACTGGTGTAGACAGGCTTGTCGGCATCGACTTTCGTCCGGGCAACAAGACCGTCGTCGGTGTGACGCCGGATCATAACATTGTCACCATCGATCTCGAAACCGGCGCTGCAACCGAGGTCGCCAAGATGGACAAGATGCTTACCCTTGCCGATGCGCCGGTTGTCGTTGATTTCAATCCTGCCGCTGACCGTCTGCGTTTCATGACGGGCACGACAAATCACCGCGTGCATCCCGATACCGGGGCCGTCACGGTAGATGGCGCACTCGCTTTCGAGGATGGCGACATGCATAAGGGCGAAACGCCAAACATCGTCGCTGCGGCCTACACCAACTCGACCGGCAAGCCCGAGAAAACGGCAATGTACAATATCGATGCCACCATCGGTGCCCTGATCCAACAGACAAAACCCAATGACGGAACATTGAAGGCGATCGGCAAGCTCGGCCTGAAGGAAATGCCGGCAAACTATGCCTTTGATATCCAGGGAGAAGAAGGCGGCAAGAACACTGCCTATCTCGCCGCGGGCAAGATGCTTTACACCGTCGATCTGGAAACAGGCGCTGCGACCGAAATTGGTTCCATTACCGGCGCCGAGGGTGAGCTGCGCGACATCACCGTTCTCCCCGCAATGTGAGCCTTTGTCGCGACAATGAAAACGTGAATGAAAGGGCTGCCCCCTGAATGGAGCCAGCCCTTTCCATCTGCACGGCCGAAAGGGTTACATTTCGGGAAGCAGGACCTTGTCTATGACGTGAACGACGCCGTTCGGCTGCTTGATAGCAACGATCTTGGTGTCACCCCGTAAATTTAATAGTTGCAGGAAAACATAGTCCAAGGCGCAAAGAGAACGTCTTGCCATTCGGTTATAATTCTCGTTCTTCCGCGGGAAGCAGAGGCTAGGCGAAACATCCTGGTTACGACTGGTTTTTGTTCAGCAGCGCTGCCGTATGTCGTAGCCTGGCCAAGTCTTCGTCAATCATTGCAGTTGCTTCAGAACGCTTGAGAGCGCTTGCCGCGTTCAGCATTGCAATCTTCTTGAACTCCGCATCGCCGAATTTCGATAGGGTAAGAAAGGCTTTCTGTAATCGAAGCCCGACTTCGATGATGGACGCACCGTCTCGTGCGATGGGCAAGAAGAGGTCATCAAATAGGTCTTCAAGTCGAATTGGGGTAACGAAGAGCCGAGGATGCACCACCTTTGTTTTGCTGTCCTGCAAATCCCAGACGGACAGCACGCGTATCGCTCGGGAGATCACATCAATCGCAGTGCCGGGATCGTTGATAGCCGGTGAAAGCGCTCTGGAGGCAATTTCAGACAAAACCGCAGCCCCGAAGCGAGGATCCTGATCGAACGACCTGACATTACCAATAGTAAAAGCCGAGGCGATACGCTCGTAAACATTGTCATGAACCTCACCGTTAACCCAGGCCAGCGGAGTGTTGGGTGCAACCAGCTTGCCCGCTATCGCGACAATGAAAATGTCAAAATCGAACTCCTCGGCGATCTCGGAGAGAAGCGTTGCATCGACGTGTTGAACGTAGCCAACCTCGTTCTGGTGAATGGGCGTATTGGGCTCTCCTAATCTCGGGTCACCCTCAAGCAATCTGTGGCCGCCGAGATTTGGCGTTTCCACCCATGCCGTCAGTGCTTCAATCGTTGTCCGTTCAACCCGCTCCGTGGTTTCGGTCACTCGCCCAAGTCGCGAAAGATGATCAATCCAGCGCAGCAGCGTGACGATAATGAGAACGATCACGCCGATGGTGACCACAAAAAGGATGAGGCGTCCGCGATCCCCGTATGCACCTGTCGTAAGCGCAATTATTCCGACCAGACTGAACAGGAAGGAGCCCACGAAGGTAGCCAGCACATTCTGTGTCGTACTGTCTTCCATGACCAGTTTCGTGGCTCGCGGCGTGACGTTGGTGGTGGCCGCGGAATAGGCGGAAACCATTGTGCTCAATGAGAAAGTCGTTACCGTCAACATGCTGGAGGCAATAATACCGAGAATCTTGTCAACGGCGTCCGCGCCTATTTTTGTTGGCAGTTCTTGCGGGATGTAAGGCGAAAGCGCGACGGCAAGCAGAGCAGTCACGACACCAGCCATGGAAAAAAGCGTTGCCCTGAACCATATCCGTCGAACGATCTGGCCCAGCCACCACCGCCACTTTGACTTCATCACTCGCCAGCTCCCTTCAAAAGCGACCACCCGGACCGTCACTTGTGCCGGGTGGTCAAAACTCGTGCAATCCGAACATTATGCCGTGTGTTCCGGCGCGCCATGGACAAGCTGAAACTCCGGCGAGTTGACCAGATGCAGGTAGCGTTCAAATTGAATCAAGACATCGCTGATGATCTGATCCTGCGACATGCCCATCAGATCGTAGCCGCTATTGCCGCTGGAGAAAAAGGTTCTCGCTTCGTATCGAAACTCTGCCTCGCCTGCGCGGATGGTGGTGAAGCTTGCAACCCGATGTTTCTGGACCGATACACCATAGATAAAGTCACGGACGTCAGACGCAGGAGATCGAAGGGTGACAACGCCGGCCCCCTCCCGATCTACCTCCGTCGGTCTCCCGCGCGACTGAAGTTCGGCAGCAACCTTGTCAAGCGCGGGTGCGACCTTGTCATCGATGAAGATCGCAACTTCTTTCTCCGTCGTGGTGCTCAGCATCAGAGCGAGCCTTCGTTGCCAGGTCTGACCAGAAGCGGGCTCCGCGGGCCCAACGTTTCGGCTGCTGTGCACCTCACGCTGCGCTAAATCCTGCTGCATTCCAAGATACAGCGACACGACCAAGGCCAGCATTACCACGGTAAAAGGCAATGCGCTGGCGACGGTTGCGGACTGCAACGCGGTGAGACCACCCGCCATCAGCAGGCATGCGGCAACGAGCCCCTCCATCGAACACCAAAAAATCCGCTGGCCCGTTGTCGTTTCCGTTTCACCGCCAGCGGCGATGGAATCCACCACAAGCGCCCCGGAATCAGCCGAAGTGATGAAGAATATGGAGACCAGCAGAACCGCCAGTGTCGAAGTGACGCCAGAAAGAGGCAAATATTCGAAGAAGCGGAAAAGGCCTACGGAAACGTCGTTCGAGATGGCGGCGCCCAGAGCGCCCGCGGCTACACCTGTATCAATGAACATTGCCGTGTTGCCGAATACCGTCATCCAGAAGAATGTAAAACCGGCCGGGATGAACAGCACGGCAGCAACAAATTCGCGCACGGTTCTTCCGCGAGATATCCGCGCGATGAACATTCCCACGAACGGCGACCAGGAAATCCACCAGGCCCAATAAAACAGCGTCCACGAATCGATCCAGGGCGTGGGCTCGTAGGCGTAAATGTTGAAGGTTCGCAGGACGATCGTATCGAGATAGAGGCCGAGATTCTGCACGAAGTCCCGGAAGAGCTGTGTCGTCGGTCCGGCGATCAGCACGAAAAGCATGAGCAGTACGGCGACAACCAGATTGGTCTCCGATAATATTCTCACGCCTTTATCCAGGCCTGTCACAACCGAGATGGTGGCCATACCGGTCACCACGACAATCAGGACAAGCTGTACGCTGGTGCTGATCGGCAAGCCTACAAGGTGGTTGAGGCCGGCATTGATCTGCGCGACGCCGACCCCTAGCGATGTCGCAATGCCGAACATGGTGCCGACAATCGCAAAAATGTCGACCGCGTGTCCGATCGGGCCGTTAATCCTGTTCTTCAACAATGGATACAAGCCTGAGCGAACTGTCAGCGGAAGGTTGTAGCGGTAACCGAAATAGGCGAGCGACAAGCCAACGACGGCGTAAATCGCCCAGGCGTGTATGCCCCAGTGAAAGAAAGTCACAGTCATCGCTTCGCGCATTGCCGCCACGCTTTTCGGTTCGGCGGTCGGCGGCGCCATATAGTGGGTCATCGGTTCGCCAACGGCATAGAACATGAGACCGATGCCCATCCCGGCGGCAAACAACATCGCAATCCACGACAGGAAACGGAAATCGGGAACTGAATCGTCCGGTCCCAGTTTGAGCTGGCCAAACCTGCCGAAACACAATAGCAGCATCGCCGCCAGAAATACGCCGACAGAAAGCAGGTAGAACCAGCCGAAAGCGCCGAGAATGGAACCTTGAATGATACCAAAAAGTGCTTCCGCCTGGCCGGGGAGCACGATACCGATGGCGACGAACAAGGTGATGACAATCACCGACCCGTAGAACACCGGCGGATTGATGATGAACGATTTCATAGCTGCAATGGCCTTCCCTTATGCGTATGAGCAGATGGATTTTAAATATGCTCTTTGATTTTACCCCAAGTTTCGGCAAAAGATCATCACAGACTGTACATCTTCCGCTGTTGGAGAATGCGGAAACGACGATTTGGCTCCATATTCTTCCTCAATAAGGTTGCCGCCTTGCCGCATGACGCGCCTTTTGCTTGGCATTGACCCGGTCTTCACTCGCGCCTATCCGTTAGAAATGATATTCACGACAAAAACCAGAAGGTCCGTCTCGTCTCGTCTCGAAATCTTGCAGATGAAGTTGCGTCGTATCGAGCGCGGGCGCGACACATGGGCACTTCGTTGGCAAGCTGTGCTTGCTGTTATCGATGTCAGCATCATCTCGTTCTTCATTTTCGGGCCATTTTTGCGCAGCGGGCCTTCCTATCTGATCATTGATTACATGATCGCGGTGTGGATACTTGCCGAACTGTTCGCACGCGCATTCGCAACTGGCTCTTTAGGCGCGCTCCTCAAGAGGCCGATGACTTGGATTGATCTTGTTATTCTTGCCACGTTGTTGTTTCCAAACGCGCTTTTCAATTTTGCTTTCCTGAGGGCGATGCGTCTCTGGGCCGTGGGCGAAAGCCCGCTCTTCGCCGTCATCCTGAAACGGCTCGGTTGCCATCACTACAAGGACGTTGCGCGCGCATCACTTAACTTCCTCGTCTTCCTGTTCATGGTGACAGGATTTGTCTACACGACCTTCTTCTATCACCAGAGCGGTTTAGTCGGCTTCATCGACGCCCTTTACTTTACGGTCGCGACGATGACGACGACAGGTTTCGGCGACATTACGCTTCCTGGACCTCTCGGAAAACTGACCTCCGTGGTTACGATGATTGTCGGTATTTCTCTCTTCGTCAGGTTGGCGCAGTCGATCGTGCGCCCCCGCAAGGTACTCTTTCCGTGCGGAAAATGCGGACTGCAAAGGCACGAGGTTGACGCGGTCCATTGCAAGGCCTGCGGACACCTGCTCAACATTCCAAACAATAATGACTAATACGCGTCCTTACTGACTCGGCGTCTGTGGCAATCACTACAGGTTGCTCTCCAGTCGAGGCGCGCGGCTTCATGATGGACTTGCTTCGGAAAAGTGGAGAGGTTTTCTTGAGTTGAAAGGAAACCGTTATGACGAAGAAAGTGGCCTCTACGAAAGAATACGAGCGTGAGGCTGTTCGCGTGGCCGAAACGAACGGGCGTACGCGGCGCGAGGTTGCTGATGATCTTGGAATCGGGCTGTCGACACTGACGCGATGGCTTAGCCGAAGCGGGGATGTGGCTATGGATGATCCCAGACGTCGTGAAGGCGATGAAGATAAGGCGGCTGAACTCAAACGGCTGCGGCGGGAGAATGAGATTTTGCGTCAGGAGCGGGATATTCTGAAGAAGGCGACGGCTTTTTTCGCCAAGGAGGGAAGTCGAGGAGGCCTCGCTTCATCGATCAGGCGAGAAAAGAGGTCCCCGCACATCGCCACCGCTTCTGAATGGCCATATCGACTGGACGATGATCAGTCAGGCCCGTGGGATCGAAGCCCAGCTGACGGCAGAACTGAAAAAGCAGCTCCGGCCAGGCTTGGATGCAATCATCCGCTGGCTCGGCGCACCACCAACAGCCGAAGAACGACGACCGCCAAAGTCGACAGTTAGCTCGGGCAAAATGGCGCCCGCCAGGAAGGCAGCTTCTGCATCCTCAACCAGGAAGCCGCAATGCGCGGCAACCGACGGTGCCTTTGCCCGGTCTGCGTCGACTCCGGAAGCAATCCTATCTCGAAGTGGTTTGCATGAGGACTGAGTATTGATGGCGCACCGGTCGAACCGGGGATTGGGACAACCCTTCCGAGCCAAGCGCTTCGTGCGCATAGAGGTGATTGGGATCCAATCTGCGGACTTCATCAAGGCCCGCGGCCACATGTGCGCCGCAGGTCGAGGCCTGACACATGGCTGCACCCGACCGCATCGAAACTTACTTTTTCCACTTGCAAAAACGGGGCCGTCCACAGATGGCTCGGGAAATCTGCACCGCTAGGATAAGTGGAATTTCTGCCTGACTTCGGCTTAGATGCCAGGAACAGGAGATACCACGAGGAGACGACCGCGCCGGAACCAAAGCCTGGCTCTCAAGGCAAAGGTGGCGCTCGCTACGATCCGCGGCGAGCAGACTCTGGTGGAATTATCGCAGCAGTTTGACGTGCACGCCAACCAGATCCAACAGTGGAAAGACCAGCTCCTTGAGGGGGCGACAGGCGTTTTCGGCGATGAAGCCAAAGCAGAACCGGCGGGTCCAACCGTCGACGTCAAAACGCTGCACGCCATGTGACAAACTGCGTTTGCACGGAGATCGGCGAACTGACACTGGAGAACGATTTTTATCCGGTGCGCTAGGCAAGGCAGGATTACTGGGCGCAAAGAAATGATCGACCGCGGGCACAAATTGTCGGTCGCACGCCAGACAAAGCTTCTCGCGCCGGATTACTCGAGCGCAGGTCGAATGGCCATAGACGCTTATTTCGAGTCGCTTGGCTTGTGACCTACACTGTTCCAAGGCTAGTTCACGTGTCAGAAGCGTGTCAGTCGCTAAAAATGAAAAATCCCCAGAAGGGGATTTCTCAATGATATCAAAATTCGGATGGTGGGCGTGACAGGGATTGAACCTGTGACCCCTACGATGTCAACGTAGTGCTCTCCCGCTGAGCTACACGCCCTCCGTGGCGGCGGATAGACCACAAAACCGGTTCATGCGTCAACTGCTTTTTTTCGGTTTTGTGAAGGTTTTTTGAGAGGCCTTACGCCACAAGGAGTTTGTTCACTTCATCCACGAGATCGCGCAGATGGAATGGCTTGGAAAGCACCTTGGCATCCTTCGGAGCCTTCGAATCGGCATTCAGCGCGACGGCTGCGAAGCCGGTGATGAACATCACCTTCAGGTCCGGGTCGAGTTCGGTGGCGCGCCGCGCCAGCTCGATGCCGTCCATTTCGGGCATGACGATATCAGTCAGCAGAAGCGAGAAAGGCTCTTCGCGAAGCCGGTCGTAGGCGCTGGCGCCATTGTCGAAGGAAGAAACCTTGTAACCGGCTTTTTCCAGCGCCTTGACGAGAAAGCGGCGCATATCATTGTCGTCTTCAGCGAGAAGAATTTTCTGATTCATCATAAGTGACCGTAACTACTCAATGTTTGGGATACCCTAGCCCGATTATAGGATTTTCACGGTAAATATCCTGTGAACACGTGAATCGGTATAGCGCTGCTTGGGCGATAGTATGGACTTGCCGCACCGTAACTGGCAACATGAACATCCCGATTGTTTGCGACATGGTAAATGGCACTGAATGGACTGGGTAACGGGTGAATATGAACTCTTCGAAGTAACGGAACCTGCCGTTCAGACCCTGCCATTCGTCTATAATTCCCCCCATAGCGGCCGCTGCTACCCCATCTCCTTCTTGGAATCGGCAAGGCTCGATTCGCATGAGATCCGCCGCTCCGAAGATCACTTCGTCGACGAGTTGTTCGCGGCGGCGCCGGAGATCGGCGCGCCGCTTCTTAAAGCGAATTTCCCGCGCGCCTATCTGGACGTCAATCGCGAGCCCTACGAACTCGATCCCCGCATGTTCGACGGCACGCTCCCGCCTTACGCCAATATCGGCTCCATGCGGGTCGCCGGCGGCCTGGGCACAGTGCCGCGCATCGTCGCCGAGAATATGGACATCTATGCCCACCGCCTGCCCGTCGACGAGGCGCTTTCGCGGATCGAGACGATTTACAAGCCCTATCATGCCTGTCTGCGCCGCCTGCTTTCACGCACCCACGCCAATTTCGGAATGGCGGTGCTGATTGACTGCCATTCCATGCCGGGCAATATTCGCGTCGCCGGCTCGAATCTGAGGCCGGATGTGATCATCGGCGATCGCTATGGCACCAGCGCATCCCAGGAAGTCTCCCGCGCCGCGCTGCATTTTCTTGAGGAACTGGGTTTCGTCGCGGTCTGCAACAAACCCTATGCCGGCGGCTTCATCACCGAACATTACGGCCGGCCAATCCGCTCTCTCCATGCACTGCAGATCGAGGTCAACCGAGCGCTTTACGTTGATGAAAAAACGCTTTTGAAAAAAGCCGATTTTCCCGCCATTCAGGCGTCGCTTGAAATCTTCATGCGCCAGCTCGGCGCCTTCGTTTCCGAATACGCGATAGAAACGTCGCTCGCTGCCGAATAGCAGCGCGAATCATCCGCTATTTCAATTTTTATCCCGTATCGTCTGGCGGCCCGCCGGACAAAAAAAACCGCGCCTTGGCGCGGTCAAGTCTAGGGAGGAAACACCCAAGGAGGGTATTTACAGTCAAAGACTGCAGGATCACGCTACGTAGTAATTGCACAATTGTCAATCATTTTTTTATATGCATATTTTTTAGGCTTATGCTGAAAATATGGAAACACCGGTACCGCCATTCGTATGAGTGGACGGCGGATGTGATTCCGGTCTATGCATTGCCCCACAAAATTCAGACCAAATATCCAGGCAATGAGGTTTCGCATGCTGCCCGACCGGGATTTCTTCTTCAAACTTGCCGATGCCGCCAGCGCAGAAACGCTCCCCCGCTTTCGCACGGGCATTGCCGTCACCAACAAGCAGGATGGCGGCTATGATCCGGTGACAGAAGGCGATCAGGCGGCGGAAACAGCTATTCGCGCGCTTATCGAACAGCGTTTTCCGCAGCATGGCATTCTGGGCGAAGAACACGGCAATATTGGTCTCGACCGCGATCACATCTGGGTCATAGACCCGATTGACGGCACACGCGCCTTCATTTCCGGCGTGCCTGTCTGGGGCACGCTGATCGGTTTCCAGTCCGCCGGCCGCGCCACCATGGGCATGATGGACCAGCCTTTCACGAAGGAGCGTTATTTCGCCGATGGCGAAGCGGCCTGGTATTTCGGGCCGGATGGCGAGCGGAAAATCCACACGCGCGACTGTGCGTCGCTATCGGACGCCGTGCTGTTCACTACGACACCCCACATCTTTACTGCGGAAGAAAAGCCCTTCTACGAAAAAGTACAGGATCAGGTCCGCCTTTTCCGCTACGGCGTGGATTGTTACGCCTATTGCCTGCTTGCGGCCGGCCACGTCGATTTGGTGATCGAATCCGGCTTGAAGCCCTATGATGTCGGCGCGTTGATCCCTGTGATCGAGCAGGCCGGCGGCATCATGACGACCTGGGATGGCAGGCGTCCGGAAAATGGCGGGCGCATTCTGGCGGCCGGCTCCAAGGCCGTGCACGAAGAAGCTCTTGCCATTCTCTCGAAACTCTAGGCAGCCCGCTTAAGCGGCCATCACTCCGGCGCGAAAAAGGCGTCGATGGCCGCCAGCGCCTGTTTGCGGAAAACATCGCGCTCATGCAGCAATTCGTGGCGCGCACCGGTGATCGGAAGAAGCTGCGCTGCCCGGAAATTGCGTGAGAGTTCTTCCTGTGCCTTGTAGGGCGTAATGGTATCCAGCATCGGCGCCAGAATGAGGGTCGGAATGGTGATATTCGTCAGATGGTCCTGAGTGACCACCCGTCCCATGGTCTTCAGCGCCTCATAGACCCAGCGCGCCGTCGGCGCACCGATGAAAAGCTCCGGAAACTGCCTGTGCAGCGAGAGATTTCTTGCAAAACGTCTGGAGTCCGAGGTGAGCGGATTGCCGTCAAAATCCCGCTCGCGCTGATCCTTGCCGAGCTGAACCCGCCCGAGGCCAACGAGACTTAGAGCCGTCGCCACCACCCGAATGACGGATGAGGGGACGGATTGCTGGCTGTCCAGCTCGATGAAGGGCGAGCAAAGCGCCAGACGGTCGATCCGGTTCGACAGGCCGGGCGCGGCGGCAAGCGCTGCAAGAGCGCCGGTGGAATGCGCGATCATGAAGAACGGCAGCCGCGTATCCGGCAACACCACCTGTTCGAGAAAAAGGCCGATATCACGCTGGTAGTCGGAGAACCTTCGCACATGCCCGGCGCCCGGTTTTTTCAGCAATCTTTCGGAACCGCCCTGCCCGCGCGTATCGAAGGTCGCAACCCAGAAACCCATGGCGGTGAGATCGCTCACCGTTTCGAAATATTTCTCGATACATTCGTTCCTGCCATGTAGCAGAACCACGGTTCCGCGGGCCACCTGGCGGCTGGCGCGAAAGATCGCATAGCGAAGCTGTTTGCCGCGATAGCCGGTAAAATATCCGACGGTATGGTTGTCGGGAACCGGGTTGTCTTCGCTGGCGCGCAATGTGGCTTCGATCATCGGTCTTTTCCGGCTTTTCTGCCTCTTCGGGATAGGTCGGCGGCGCGGGAAGGTCAAAGAAAAAATTGCCGGAACCGTCGGTTAAAGCAGTCGCGGTTCCGGCGAATAAGACAGAAGAAGAAGGGACGTTATTGCTTCTGTCCACGGAGAATGTCTCCGATGACCGATGTTTTATGGCTCTCAAACTGAACGATGCCGGAACCTGACGTTCAGCCATGGTTCATGTTGCTTTCGCCTTTTCACGCCCCCTTGACGCGGCGGCAAGCCATTCCCATCTCATTCATGCGGTCGCCAGAACGGGACCGCGCCAAATGTCCGGCCGTCGCCAGAACGGGATGCCGGGCTTAACCGCAAACAGTCGCTTCTTAAGGAGGACACCATGCGTCACGTTGATTTTTCCCCCCTCTATCGTTCCACCGTCGGCTTCGACCGTCTTTTCTCGATGCTTGACGGCCTCGGCCAGCCCGAGCAGGCCCAGTCCTATCCGCCCTACAATATCGAGCGGACCGGCGAGAACACCTATCGCATCACCATGGCCGTCGCTGGTTTCGACGAGAACGAACTCAGCATCGAATCCCGCGCCAATGCGCTGACTGTAAAAGCCGAGAAATCCGCGGATGAGAAATCCACGGAAGGCGAGTTTCTTTATCGCGGTATCGCCACGCGCGCTTTCGAGCGTCGCTTCCAGCTTGCCGATCACGTCGAAGTCCAGACCGCTTCCCTGAAGAACGGCCTGCTCCACATCGACCTCGTCCGCAATATTCCGGAAGCCATGAAGCCGCGCCGCATTGCGATCTCGTCCGACAGCGCAGATGCGCCGAAGACCATAGAAGCCCAGATTTCGCCGGCTCAGGTCAACTAAGCTTTCCTTCATGCAAAACGAACGGCCCCTTCATGGGGCCGTTTTATTTGCGGAGAACCCTCGCGTCAGCGGCTGGAAGCAGCCGCGCCTTCCGTGGCAACCGGTTCCGGCATCGCCGCTTTTTCATGGGCCTTGCGCGCGTAACGCTGAGCCAGAACCGCGCAGACCATCAGCTGAATCTGATGAAAAAGCATGATTGGCAGGACGATCGCGCCGATGCTCTGGCTGGCAAAGATGGCGCCCGCCATGGGCACGCCGCTGGCGAGGCTCTTTTTCGAACCGCAGAAGGTGATGGTGATTTCATCGGCCTTGTCGAAACCCAGCAAACGGCTGCCGAACATCGTCACGCACAGAACAAGCGCCAGCAGCAGGATATTGATGACGATGACCACGCCAATATCCCTGAGCGAAAATGTGTGCCAGATGCCTTCGATAACCGCATCGGAAAAAGCGAGATAAACGACCATAAGGATGGAGCCGCGATCGACCGGCGCCAGCAATTTCTTGCGCGCCCTGATCCAGTCGCCGATCCACGGCTGCAAAACCTGACCGACGATAAAGGGCAGAAGCAGTTGCAGGAAGATTTGCAGAAACGCATCCAGCGAAAATCCACCACCATGGCCGCCCACCGTAAACAGCAGGCCGACCAGCAGCGGGGTGAGGAACATGCCGAAAATATTCGAAGCGGAGGCAGAACAAATTGCCGCCGGCACGTTTCCGCCCGCCATGGAGGTGAAGGCAATGGAGGACTGCACGGTGGATGGCAGCACGCAGAGGAACAACATGCCCATATAAAGCGGGGCAGGCAGAATATTCTCGGGAATGAAACCGATCGCCACGCCGAGCAGCGGGAACAGGCCGAAGGTCACGAGAAGGATCGCCAGATGCAGGCGCCAGTGCAGGATACCGGCAATCACCACATCCCGGGAAAGCCGCGCGCCGTGGAGGAAAAACAGCAACGCTATCGCGAGTTTTGTCGCCAGCCCGAAATACTCCGCCGGCTCACCGCTGATCGGCAAAATGGAAGCCAAAAGTACGGTGGCCACCAGCATCATGGTGAAGCGATCAGGTAGGAAGCGGGTCATGGGAGGTCTTTCCGGCATCGGTTTGCTTGAAACGCGCGTTACTATCGCTCATCATGAATTCCGATGCAAAGATTAACAGTTATCGCGATTCAGGATAATGCTGAACCTTCAACATCTTGCGAGCTTCGTGATGCTTCACCAGACCGGCAGCTTCACGCTGGCGGCCGAACGGCTGGGGATTGGCCAGTCCACTGTCAGCCAGCATATTCAAAGGCTTGAGACCGCACTTGGCCGCCGGCTGATCGCGCGCAGCACCCATCAGGTAAAACTGACGGGTGAAGGTGAGGCGCTCCTCGGTTACGCCCGCAACATGCTTGATATCGACAGCAAGGTCTCATCGCTGTTCAGCGAAAACCGCCTGCGCGGGCGCTTAAGGCTCGGTGTGTCAGAAGATTTCGTCGCCAGCCGGCTGACGGCCATTCTGGAGGAGTTCATCCGCCTTTATCCACTGGTCGATCTGGAGCTGACGGTTTCGCTGAGCGGCGTGCTTTACCAGATGCAGGACAATGGTGAACTGGATGTGGTGCTCGCCAAACGCCGTCTTGGCGACAAGCTCGGGCACTTTCTCTACCGCGAACCGCTCGTATGGCTGGCGCGCGACCCGGAGCGGATGCTGAACCAGCCGGATGCGCTGCCGCTGATTGCCTTTCCGCCGCCGAGCATCACCCGAAAGGCGGCGCAGGAGGCGCTCGACCGGGCCGGCCTCGCCTGGCGGATCGTCTGCACCTGCGGCAGTCTCAGCGGGCTGACCGCGGCAGCAAGGGCGGGCATGGGCATTCTGGTGCAGCCGCGCAGCATGGCACCGGCAGGCCTGAAGGAAATTACCTCAGGCGTGCTACCGCCTCTGGAGGACGTGGAATTCGTGCTTCAACCAAGCAAGGGCGCGGATGCGAAGCTGGTGCGCGCGCTTTCCGATCTCGTTTCCAGCAAGAGCATCGCACCCGGCAGTTTCGTGTAGCCTGTTCAATTCTCCCGTCGCGACAGGCAGCGGCCGACGCTATCGCGCCAGCCGGCAATGGCGTCTTTCCTTTCGGCCTCTTCCATTGCGGGGCTGAAACGGCGATCACGCCGCCAATGCTCAGCAAAGGCCTTGCGGTCCGGCCAGATGCCGGCGCGTGAGGCGGCAAGCCAGGCCGCTCCAAGAATGGTCGTTTCCAGAAAAACCGGCCGATCGACCGGTGCGGCGAGAATATCCGCCAGGCGCTGCATGGTCCAATCGGAGGCAACCATGCCGCCATCGACCCGGAGCACTGTCTTGCCGTTGTCACCCGCCCAGTCCTTGCGCATGGCGTCCAGCAGGTCGAAGGTCTGATAGGCGACGCTTTCCAGCGCCGCGCGGGCAAATTCAGCCGGGCCCGTGCCGCGCGTCAGGCCGAAGATCGCGCCACGGGCCTCCGCGTCCCAATAGGGCGCGCCAAGACCGGTGAAGGCCGGAACCAGATAGACACGCTGATGGGCGTCGGCCTTTTCCGCAAGTGCGCTAACCTCGGAAGCGACCGAGATGAAACCAAGCTCATCGCGCAGCCATTGCACGGCGGCACCGGCAATGAAAATGGAGCCTTCCAGCGCATAGGTGGTGACACCGTCGAGACGGTAAGCGATGGTCGTCAGCAGCCGGTTGGTCGAGGCGACGCGATCCGTGCCGGTATTAAGGAGCGCAAAGCAGCCCGTGCCGTAGGTGGATTTCATCATGCCCGGTTCGAAGCAGGCATTGCCGATGACGGCTGCCTGCTGGTCGCCGGCCACACCCAGAATCGGAATTTCCGCGCCCAGCAACGACTTGTCGGTCACGCCGAAATCGGCGGCGCAATCCAGCACTTCCGGCAGCATGGCGCTGGGAATGTCGAGGATCGACAGAAGCTCATCGTCCCATGTATTTTCTTCGATATTGTAGATCAGCGTCCGCGAGGCATTGGTGGCGTCGGTGACATGGCGGCGGCCGCCAGTCAGGCGATAAATCAGGAAACTGTCGACAGTGCCGAAGCAGATTTCTCCCTTCACGGCTTTTTCGCGAAGACCGCTGACGCTGTCCAGAAGCCATTTCAGCTTCGTGCCGGAAAAATAGGGATCGAGCAACAGACCGGTCTTTTTCGAAAACAGCGGCTCAAGTCCCCGGCGTTTTAGATCCTCGCAGATGGGCGCGGCGCGCCGATCCTGCCAGACCACGGCCCGATGCACGGCCTCGCCCGTGTTCCTGTCCCACAGTACCGTCGTTTCGCGCTGGTTGGTAATGCCGATCGCCTCGATATCGGAGGCGGCGATGCCGGCATCGGCAAGCGCCAGCCGAATGGTTTCGAGCACGCTTCTCCAGATATCCTCGGCATCGTGTTCAACCCAGCCCGAGGCCGGGAAATGTTGCGGAAATTCTCGCTGCCCGACACCGATGACCCGCATGTCGCGATCAAAGACCATCGACCGTGTCGATGTCGTTCCCTGATCGATCGCCAGAATATAACCGCCCATCATGCCACTCCCTTTCAGACGCAATGACCGGGGCGGCAAGCCGCCCCGGTTTCAGATTTTACGCAGAAATCACTTCTGCCAGCTTTTGACCAGTTCGTCGTAGTTGACGGTGACCGGCTTTTCCTTTTCGTCGGCTATCTTCAACTGCGGCGCCAGATTGCCCTTCGAAACGGCATCCTTGTTCCAGTATTCGATATCGTGCTCTTCCGCCAGCTTCGGGCCGATATCGCCCTGCACGCCAGCGCGTTCCAGACGGCTCATGACCTTTTCCTGCTCGGCGCAGAGAGAGTCCATCGCGGCCTGCGCGGTTTTCGCACCCGACGAAGCATCCCCGATCGCCTGCCACCACAATTGCGCCAGCTTCGGATAATCTGGAACGTTGGTGCCGGTCGGCGACCATTGCACGCGGGCCGGCGAACGATAGAACTCGATGAGACCGCCGAGCTTGGAGGCCCGGTCCGTGAAGCTCTTGTGGTGGATGGTGGTGTCGCGAATGAAGGTCAGGCCCACATGGCTCTTCTTCACATCCACGGTCTTGGAGGTCACGAACTGCGCGTAGAGCCAGGCGGCCTTGGCGCGGTCGTCGGGGGTGGATTTCATCAGCGTCCACGAACCCACATCCTGATAACCGAGTTTCATGCCGTCCTTCCAGTAGACGCCATGTGGCGAAGGTGCGACACGCCATTTCGGCGAACCGTCCTCGTTCACGACCGGCAGGCCGGGTTTGGCCATATCGGCGGTAAACGCCGTATACCAGAAGATCTGCTGGGCGATATTGCCCTGCGCCGGCACCGGACCGGATTCGGAGAAGGTCATGCCCTGCGCCTCCGGCGGCGCATATTTCTTCAGCCATTCAAGATATTTCTCGATGGAGTAGACCGAAGCCGGACCGTTGGTATCGCCGCCGCGCGCCACGCAGGAGCCGACCGGCTGCGACTTGTCGTTGACCTTGATGCCCCATTCATCGACGGGCAGACCATTCGGCAGGCCCTTGTCGCCGTTGCCGGCCATGGAAAGCCAGGCATCTGTGAAGCGCCAGCCGAGCGACGGGTCCTTCTTGCCATAGTCCATATGGCCGAAGACCTTCTTGCCGTCGACATCCCGGCCGGTGAAGAATTCGGCAATATCCTCATAGGCCGACCAGTTGACCGGCACGCCGAGGTCATACCCGTATTTAGCCTTGAAATCGGCCTTGTTCTTTTCATCGTTGAACCAGTCGTAACGGAACCAGTAGAGGTTCGCGAACTGCTGATCCGGAAGCTGGTAGAGCTTCTTGTCCGGCGCCGTCGTAAAGGCGCTGCCGATGAAGTCCTTAAGGTCGAGACCGGGATTGGTGACGTCCTTGCCTTCATTGGCCATGAAGTCGGTCAGGTTGCGCACCTGCTGGTAGCGCCAATGGGTGCCGATGAGGTCGCTATCGTTGACCCAGCCGTCATAAAGGTTTTGGCCGGTCTGCATCTGGGTCTGGATTTTTTCGACAACGTCACCCTCCTGGATCAGGTCGTGCGTGACCTTGATGCCGGTAATGGCGGTGAAGGCCGGGGCCAGAACCTTGGATTCGTATTCATGGGTCGTCAGAGATTCCGAAACGACCTTGATTTCCATGCCCGCAAAAGGTTTCGCGGCATCGACAAACCATTGCAGCTCCTTTTCCTGATCCGCACGGGAAAGGGACGACATGTCGCCGATTTCCTTATCCAGAAACTGCTTTGCTTCCTCCATTCCGGCGAAAGCGGAACCCGTCATTGCCAGCAGCATGGCCGCCGTCGTCGTCATCAAATGCCGTCGCATATCAGTCCTCCCAAGGGTTTGCGATTGCATGAAGTCTACGGGTGCGGTTTTCCTCCGCCGCACCGTTTCCTGCTCTAGACAAAACGGAAAACGCCGATGGCGTAGACCAAGGATAGAGCGAGAGCCCACCACAGGTTCGGGCCGACCAGCCCGAGCCATGCGAGATGAATGAAGGCGCTGCCGAGCAGCGAGATGAACAACCTGTCGCCCCGCGTGGTCTCGAAGCGCAACAGGCCGAAGCGGGGATTGCCGCCGGGCGAGAGTTGCTCCCACACCCACATGCCGACGAGCAGCACGGCGATAGCGCCGAAAAACGCACCCGTCTGCCAAGTCCACGCCATCCAGGTAAAATCGGGCATCTTCATCATGGTCAAACCCTCCCGAGCGCAAAGCCCTTGGCGATATAATTGCGCACGAACCAGATCACCAGCGCGCCGGGGATCAGCGTCAGCACGCCGGCGGCGGCAAGCAAGCCCCAGTCCATACCGGCGGCCGAAACGGTGCGTGTCATGGTCGCAGCGATCGGTTTTGCGTCCGTCGTCGTCAGCGTGCGGGCGATCAGAAGCTCGACCCACGAGAACATGAAGCTGAAGAAGCAGGCGACACCAATGCCGGAAGCGATGAGCGGCATGAAAATCTTCACGAAGAATTTCGGGAAGGAGTAGCCGTCAATATAGGCGGTCTCGTCGATTTCCTTCGGCACGCCGGACATGAAGCCTTCGAGAATCCACACCGCCAGCGGCACGTTGAACAGGCAATGCGCCAGCGCCACGGCTATATGCGTATCGATCAGCCCGAAAGCCGAATACAGCTGGAAGAAGGGCAGCGCGAAGACGGCGGGCGGCGCCATGCGGTTGGTCAAAAGCCAGAAGAACAGGTGCTTGTCGCCCAGAAAACGATAACGCGAGAAGGCGTAGGCCGCCGGCAGCGCAGCCGCGACCGAAATCACCATGTTCATCACGACATAGATGATTGAATTGATATAGCCCGAATACCAGGACGAATCGGTAAAGATCGTCCGGTAGTTCTGCAACGTCGGCTCATGCGGATAAAGCGTCATGGACGAGACGATTTCCGTGTTCGTCTTGAAGCTCATATTGACGAGCCAGTAGATCGGAACAAGCAGCAGCAGGATATAGATCGTCGGGACCAGCCAGGAAAAACGCGACGGCCCATGGCGGCGACGCCGCGCATTGACGGCAAGTCCGGATCGCCCCGTCGCATTCGCTCTCACCGGCGAACTGCCGATGCCGTTGCGCTCCACGCTTGTGGTGACATTCGAGGCGCTCATGTCTCAAGTCTCCGCGTCGTGGCTGGTCATGACGGTGTAGAACACCCAGGACAGCAGCAGGATGATGAGGAAGTAGATCAGCGACATGGCTGCCGCCGGCCCGAGGTCAAACTGGCCGAGCGCAACCTTAACGAGATCTATCGACAGGAAGGTCGTGGAATTGCCCGGGCCGCCGCCGGTGACAACGAAAGGCTCGGTATAGATCATGAAACTGTCCATGAAGCGAAGCAGGAAGGCGATCAGCAGTACCCGCTTCATCTTCGGCAGCTGGATGTACCGGAACACCGCAAAACGCGACGCGCCATCGATCCTTGCCGCTTGATAATAGGCGTCCGGAATGGAGACGAGACTGGCGTAACACAGAAGCACGACAAGGCTCGTCCAGTGCCAGACATCCATGATGACCACGGTGATCCACGCATCGACCGGATCGTTGACATAGTTGTAATCGAGCCCGAGTTGATTGGCGTAATAGCCGAGCAGACCGATATCGCTGCGGCCGAAAACCTGCCAGATCGTGCCGACGACATTCCACGGCACCAGCAGCGGCAGCGCCATGGTGACAAGGCAGACGGGCACGCCGATGCCGGACTTCGGCATCTTGAGCGCGATGAAGATGCCGAGCGGAATTTCAATCGCCAGAATAATGCCGGAAAACAAAAGGTTGCGGCCCAGCGCATCCCAGAAACGGGCGGAACGGAGAATGTCCTCGAACCATTGCGTTCCCGCCCAGAAGAACTGGTTATTGCCGAACGTATCCTGCACCGAATAATTCACGACGGTCATCAGCGGAATGACGGCGGAAAAGGCGACCAGCACCAGCACCGGCAGCACCATGAACCATGCCTTGTTGTTCCAGCTCTTTTCCATGGTCAGGCCCCCATCTTTACACGCCAGGAATCGGCGAAGACGCCAATGGCGGCCGGATCGAAGCGAACGCCCGCTTCAGCCGGGATTTCCTCGTCTTCGGCAACGACAATCGCAAGCTTCTGTCCGGCAAACCGGGCGCGCACGATCTTCTGCCGGCCGATATCCTCGACCTTGTCGACAATGATGGGCATGCCGCCCCGTTCCAGCCGGACAAATTCTGGACGGATGCCGATCTCGATGCGTTGCCCTCCCTCAACCTTTGGCGCACCGGCCAGCGGTACGTCGAGGCCGCCGACCATTGCGGTCGCGCCGGCGATACTGGCGGGCAGCACGTTCATGCCGGGCGAGCCGATGAAATAACCGACGAATGTATGGCCCGGCCGCTCGAAGAGCTCAGCCGGCGTGCCGATCTGGACGATCTGCCCGTCATACATGACCACAACCTTGTCGGCGAAGGTCAGCGCTTCGGTCTGGTCGTGGGTCACATAGACCATGGTGAAACCGGATTGCCGGTGCAACCGCTTCAGCTGCGAGCGCAACACCCATTTCATGTGCGGATCGATGACCGTCAACGGCTCATCGAAGAGGATCGCGTTGACATCGGACCGCACCAGCCCGCGCGCCAGCGAAATCTTCTGTTTCTGATCCGCCGTCAGACCACGCGCATGGCGTTTGGCCATGCCGGAAAGATCGGTCATTTCCAGGATTTCCCGCACCCGGCGGTCGACTTCGGCTTCCGGCACATGCCGGTTGCGCAGCGGAAAGGCCAGATTGTCGTAGACCGTCATCGTGTCGTAAACGACCGGGAACTGGAACACCTGCGCAATATTGCGGTCTTCCGTGGCGAAATCCGTCACGTCGGTTCCGTCAAAAGCGATGCGGCCTTCGGAGGGGCGCAGCAGCCCGGAAATGATGTTGAGCAGCGTGGTCTTGCCGCAGCCGGAAGGCCCCAGCAGCGCGTAGGCCCCGCCGTCTTCCCATTCATGGTGGACTTCCTTCAGCGCATAGTCGCCGGCAGCCTGCGCCTTTGCGTTATAAGCGTGGCGGATGTGATCGAGCGTGATGCGTGCCATGATCGATCTCCCTCAAGCCGCTTTGCCGATGGCGCGGCCATTCGCGTCAAAGGCCATCAGGTGTTTTGTATCGAGAAACAGTTCTATGTCCCTGTCCGGCTCGATGTCGTGAATGCCATGCGCCAGCATGACCCAGCGCCGGCCCGAAAATTCTACATGCACGAAGCTTTCCGATCCGGCGATTTCCGAAATCAGCGTCCGCGCCCGGATCGACTGGCGGGCCTCGCCCTTCGCTTGCGGGAAAAGATGATGCGGCTGGAAAGCGATGGTCAAAGGTCCATCCGGCACGGCGGCAAGATGCGCGGGCACCGCAATTACCGCCTGGTCGGCACGGGTGAATGCGCCGCCCGCCTTGACGACCTCGATGGTATTGAGCGGCGGGTCCGCAAAAATTTCGGCGGTGACGATATCCACCGGACGCCGGTAAACCTCGATGGTGTGGCTGAACTGCGTTACCCTGCCCTCGTTGAGCGTTGCGGTATTGCCGCCCAAAAGCAGCGCCTCGGAAGGTTCGGTGGTGGCATAAACGAAAATGGCGCCGGATTCGGCGAAGATGCGCGGCAGCTCCTCGCGCAGCTCTTCGCGCAGCTTGTAATCGAGATTGGCCAGCGGCTCATCAAGCAGCACCAGATCGGCATTTTTGACGATGGCGCGGGCGAGTGCTGTGCGCTGCTGCTGGCCGCCGGAAAGATTGAGCGGCGTACGGTCTAGATAGGGCGTCAGCTTCAAAAGCTCGGCGGCTTTCCTCACTTCCCTGTCGATGGTCGCCTGGTCCTTGCCGGCAACGCGCATGGGCGAGGCGATGTTTTCATAAACGCTGAGCGCCGGATAGTTGATGAACTGCTGATAGACCATGGCGACGTTGCGCTTCTGCACCGGAAAACCCGTTACGTCTTCGCCATTGAAAAAGATCGAGCCGGCGCTCGGCTTGTCCAGCCCGGCCATCAGCCGCATCAGCGTCGTCTTGCCCGAAAGTGTCGGTCCAAGCAGGACGTTCAGGCTTCCGCGCTGCAACGTCAGATCGGTCGGGTGAATATGATATTCACCGCCAACCATCTTCGAGACGTTTCGCAATTCAAGCATGGTGATCCAAAGCCTCCTCCGCTTTTATCCGGATCGTCAGATTGCCCTTAAGCGCCCACCTGCAATGTCTTCGACATAATCCTCCAGCGCACGCACCTCTTCCGGGGTAAAAAAGAGGCCCTGCTTGGTGCGGCGCCACAGAATATCCTCGGCCGTCAGCGCCCATTCCCGCGCCATCAGCCAGCGAACCTCAGCTTCGTAGAGCGTACCGCCGAAATACCGCCCCAGCGCCGCCGCCTCTGTGGCATCGCCGATCAGTACCGCCGCATCCGTTCCGTAGCAGCGCACAAGCCGCTCCGCATGACGCTCTTCAAGAAAGGGGTAACGCGACCGCAGCGCCGAAACTTCCGCGTTGTAGGCCTCCGCGCCGAAATTCCCACCCGGCAGATGCGAACCCGCCGTCCATGGCGCACCCTTTTCACCCAGCGCATCGCCAATTTTTTCAAGAGCATGTTCGGCAAGCCGCCTATAGGTGGTAAGCTTGCCGCCGAATATATTAAGGAGCGGCGCTTCGCCCTCCGCCCCTTCGGTTTTCAGCACATAATCGCGGGTCGCTTCCTGCGCCTTCGATGCCCCGTCATCGAATAGCGGGCGCACGCCGGAATAGGTCCAGACGATATCCTCAGGCTTCACCGGTTCAGCGAAATATTCGCTCGCCGCATTGCAAAGATAGCTGATCTCCTCTTCGCTGATCTTAACAGCCCGGGGGTCGGCGGTATAGTCGCGATCCGTCGTGCCGATCAGCGTAAAGTCCTGTTCATAGGGAATGGCGAAGATGATCCGCCCGTCCGGATTCTGGAAAAAATACGCACGCGGATCGGAAAATTTCTTGCGCACGATGATGTGGCTGCCCTGCACCAGGCGGACATTATGGACATTGTTTTTGCCGAATGCCGAGGACAACACCTTGTCCACCCAGGGACCCGCGGCATTCACCAGCATGCGCGCCCGGTAGGTCTTGGCCTCTCCGACCGCATTTTTCGTTTCGACTCGCCAGAAGGCGCCTTCGCGCCGAGCTGAAACCACCTGCGTCCGGTTGAGGATGAGCGCGCCGCGATTGGCAGCGTCGCGGGCATTCAGCACCACCAGGCGGGCATCGTCCACCCAGCCATCCGAATATTCGAAGGCGCGGGCAAAAATCGGTTTCAAAGGTTTCCCGGCGGGATCGCGGCGCAGATCGAGCGAGCGGGTCGCAGGCAGAAGCTTGCGGCCGCCGAGATGGTCGTACAGAAATAGCCCGAGACGCACGAGCCAGGCCGGGCGCACCCCGCCCTTCTGGAACGGCAGTACGAAGCGCATGGGCCAGATGATGTGCGGCGCCATAGCCCACAGCACTTCACGTTCCATCAGCGCTTCGCGCACGAGACGAAACTCGTAATGTTCGAGATAACGCAAACCGCCATGTATGAGCTTGGTAGCGGCGGAAGACGTGCCGGAGGCAAAATCGTTCATTTCCGCAAGTGCGACGGAATAACCTCTGCCGACGGCATCACGCGCGATTCCGCAGCCATTGATACCGCCGCCGATCACGAAAATATCGTGAATTGCCTCGTCAGACATGAATCCTCCCGCGCTTTCATCGACGCTCTCCCCATCGACATATTGAAAGCACGAACATCTAATTCGAAGACAAAACGAATGTCAAACGAAATTGATAGATCGTCCCGATCAGGACTCGCGCGTCTCGGTTTCGATCAACCGGACGTCATGATCGGCGCAGATGGACCGGATCGAATCCACCGGACAATGATCGGTGATGAAAGTATGCACCTGGGAAAGATGGCCGATACGAACCGGAGCCGTGCGCTCGAATTTGAGCGAATCCGACACGAGAATGACATGGCGCGCATTGGAGATGATTGCCTGCGCGACCTTCACCTCACGAAAGTCAAAATCCAGCAAGGCGCCGTCCTCATCTATGGCCGAAACGCCGATGACGGCGAAATCCACCTTGAACTGGCGAATGAAATCCACCGCCGCCTCGCCGACGATACCGCCATCGGAACCGCGCACGACACCACCGGCAATCACCACCTCGATACCGGGGAAGACCCTCAACCTGTTGGCAACATTGATGTTGTTGGTAATGACCATCAACTCGTGATGATCCGCCAGCGCTTCGCCCACGGCTTCGGTCGTCGTGCCGATATTGATGAAAAGTGACGAGTTGTTGGGGATGAGGGCGGCAGCGGCGGCGCCGATCGCCTGCTTTTCGGAAGAGGCTATCGCCCGACGCGCCTCGTATTTGACGTTTTCGTTGCCGCTTGGAAAAAGCGCGCCGCCATGGATGCGGGTCAGAACCCGCGTATCGCAGAGATCGTTTAAGTCCTTGCGGATCGTCTGGGGTGTCACCGAAAACCGCGCCGCCAGCTCATCGACCAGCACCCGCCCATTGGCCTTCGCCAGCGCAACGATTTCCTCCTGACGCGGTGTGAGCAGCATTTCACCCTCCCTCCTCTTTCAATTTTTTCGTTTTATTGAAGAGCGAAGGGAAAACCAATGTCAAGGGACCGTTCCACAGTAGCGATAGTGGCGGTATCAAAACAGCGAAATGCGGTTCCGCAGGCAGGGCTTGAAGCCACTTGACGATATTATTTAGCCGACTTTCTCAATCAACAGGTTGGAGCGGGACATCGCCGAGGAGGCGACAGCAAATACATCGCCGATACCGATCAGCACAGGTTCGTTCACGCCCAGTCTCTTGACGGCGGCACCGAGTTCCATCAGGGGGCCGCACCAGCGCTGCTCATTCGCCCGGCTGACGGAAATCATGACCGCAACGGGCGTTGAAGCGGGCATGCCGTGAGCGAGCAGGCAGGCCTCTATGCTGGCTGCGGTTCGCCCGCCCATGTAAAAAATCGTGGTCACGGAAGGGTTTGACAGGGATTGCCAGTCGATATTCTCCGGTAGCTTTCCCTGCCGGGAATGGCCGGTGATGAAGCGTACCGACTGGGCATGGTCGCGATGGGTCAGGGAAACACCCAGACGCGAGGCCATGGCACTTGCGGCAGTGATGCCGGGCACAATCTCGACCGGGATATTTTCGGCTTCCAGCGCGGCGATCTCCTCGCCGGCGCGCCCGAAAATCATCGGATCGCCGGATTTCAACCGCACCACCCGTTTGCCGGCCTTGGCGAGGCGGATCATCATGTCATTGATGTCTTCCTGCCGGCAACTTTCCCGACCGCCGCGCTTGCCGACCAGCATGCGCTTCGCCTCCCGTCGCGCCAGTTCAAGCACCTCGGCTGAAACGAGATCGTCGAACAGGATGACATCGGCCGCCTGCAAAGCGCGCACCGCTTTCAGCGTCAGCAGTTCGGCATCGCCCGGTCCGGCGCCCACAAGCGTCACAAGGCCGCGCCCCAATCCTGCCCGCGCAGCCTGCATTCCGATATCCGCAAGCAGCCGTTCCTCGCTGCCCTCATCCAGCCTTTCGGTGAAGGCCCGATCGACGAATTTTTCCCAGAAATAACGCCGCGACGCGCCGGGAGCGAGCCGCAGATTGACGCGCTCGCGGATTGCCTGGGCGAGCGCGCCCCAGTCCTTCAGCGAAAGCGGCAGCAATGTCTCGATGCGCCGGCGGATGGCCTGTGCCAGAATGGGCGCGGCACCGTCGGTGGAGATCGACACCACCACCGGCGAGCGATTGACGATGGAGCCGAACTGGAACTGGCAGAATTCCGGCTTGTCGATGACATTGACGGGCACGCCGGCCCCCCGTGCGGCGGAATAAAAAGCTTCAGCCTCCACATCCGTTTCGCAATCCGCCAGCGCAAGTTCGGCATTTTCGAATATGCCCGGATGCCAAGGCTCGTCATGGACGTTCAGGCATGAGTTTCTTTCGATAAGAGCCGCAAAGGTCTCCGACAAATCGCCTTTGCTGCAATAGACATGCACCTCCGCCCCGCAGGCCAGCAGAAGTTCCGCCTTCCAGGCGGCGCCTTCCGATCCGCCCGCCAGAACCACACGCTTGCTCTCGAGCCCCCAGAAGACCGGCAGCTTGGCCAGTCTTTCCATGCGGGCCGGTTCATTCCGCTGCGGTTTTAAGGCATCCATCGATGATCCCCCTGATTTCGGCGCGGCAGGAGCCGCAATTGGTTCCGGCATTCAGCGCTTTGCCGATGGCTTCGACGCTGTGACAACCCTCACGGATGGCGGCGGTAATCTGGTTCATCCCGACGTTAAAGCAGGAGCAGACAGTGGCGCCCGGATCGGCGCGGCCGGCGCCGGGGCGACCAGCGACCAGCGCAAAACGCATGCGCAAATCTTCATGGCGTTCGGTCAACTGCGAGATCGCCCAATTGCGGGCAACGGCCACCGGCTGCCTCGCGATGAACAGCGCCGCCAGCAGGATATCGCCGTCGAAGAAGGCAAGGCGCAGGTCGCCCGTGTGCCGGTCGCTGTAACCCAAGGGCTCGATTCTGGCCTCAATGCCGAAGACCTGCCGCGCCCAGAATGTCCAGTCCTGCGGCTCCTCCGCAAAAGCGAGTTCCATGCGATAGCCGCCATCCGCTTTGGCCATGGCCCAATAGGCACAATCTTGCGCATCCGGCCGGATGCGGGAGATGGCGAAACCATAGGCTTTTGCTTCGAAGCGCCTTGCCCTTACGCCCATGTTTTTCGAGGCGGGCTGACCGGAATGCGGGTCCGTCACCGGGGCAACCACGACATCGATGCGCGCCTGCGAGGCGAACTGGTCGTTCCAGTGCATCGGCGCAAACACCGAGCCGCGCGCCTGCCTCTCACTGATCAGCGCCCGCAGCAACACCTTGCCATGAGGACTTTCCAGCTCCACCAGATCGGCGCTTTCTATTCCCAGCGCCTGCGCATCGCGCGGGTGAAACTCGGCGAAAGGCTCGGCGATATGGGCGGTGAGGCGGGCGCTTTTGCCGGTGCGGGTCATCGTGTGCCATTGGTCGCGAACGCGCCCGGTATTCAGCGTCAGCGGATAGTCCGCCGATGTCCTGTTTGTCTGCGGCAAGGCGGTGGCGATCAGCCTTGCCTTGCCATCTTCATGATAAAACCGGCCGTTCGCGAAAAAGCGCGTCACCTCGGCCTTGCCGGCCTCGGCTTTCGGCCATTGGAAGGGAGTCATCCCGTCGTAGCCATCCCGGTCGATCCCGCCGATATCGAAATCACGGCTACCGGCATTTTCGAAAGCGGAAAGAGCGGCATGTTCGGCAAAAATCTCCGATGGATTGCGATAGGCGAAGGCCGCGCCGAAGCCCATGCGCCGGCCCACTTCCGCCATCTGCCACCAGTCGGCCCTGGCTTGGCCAGGCACAGGCAGAAAGCCGCGCTGGCGGGAAATGCGGCGCTCGGAGTTGGTGACGGTCCCGTCCTTTTCCCCCCAGCCAAGCGATGGCAGAAGCACATGCGCATGGCGAGCCGTGTCGGTACTCGCCATGACATCGGAGACGACGACAAAAGGACAGGCCTTTATCGCCGCCTCGACGGCACCGGCATCCGGCATGGAGACGACCGGGTTCGTGGCCATGATCCACAGCGCCTTGATGCGACCGTCCGCCACCGCCCGGAACATGTCCACCGCCTTCAGGCCGGGCTTTTGCGCGATGACGGGCGATCCCCAGAAGCGCTGGACACGGCCGCGATCCTCGGCGCTTTCGATAGCCATATGGGCGGCCAGCATATTGGCAAGCCCGCCCACCTCTCGCCCGCCCATGGCGTTCGGCTGGCCGGTCAGCGAAAATGGCCCCATGCCCGGCCGGCCGATGCGGCCGGTGGCGAGATGGCAATTGATGATGGCGTTGACCTTGTCGGTGCCGCTTTCAGACTGGTTGACGCCCTGGCTGTAGCAGGTGACGGTTTTTTCCGTGCGCTCGAACAATTCGTAAAAGGATATCAGTTCGGCGATGGTCAGGCCGGTGGCCGCCGCGATTTCCGTCAGGCTATGCGCGCGTGCGGTCTGCATGGCGGCATCGAAGCCGACCGTATGGTTTTGCACGTAAGCGCGATCGATGGCCAAACTGTCGGAAAGATGTGCCAGCAGGCCGGTAAACAGCGCCACATCCCCATCCGGGCGGATCGCAAGGTGCATATCGGCAATATCGGCGCTCATCGTCCGGCGCGGATCGATGACGACGACCTTCATCCCCGGCCGCGCCGCCTTCGCCGCCGCCAGCCTTTGATAAAGAACGGGATGGCACCAGGCGAGGTTGGAACCGGTGAGGATCACCAGATCGGCAAGCTCCATATCCTCGTAGGTGCCCGGCACCGTATCGGCGCCGAAGGCGCGGCGGTGGCCGGCGACGGAGGACGACATGCAGAGCCTTGAATTGGTGTCGATATTGGCCGAGCCGATGAAACCTTTCATCAGCTTGTTCGCCAGGTAATAATCCTCGGTCAGCAACTGGCCGGAAACGTAAAAGGCGACCGAATCCGGGCCGTGTTCGGCAATGGCGTCGAAAAAACGGGACGCGACGAGATCGAGCGCCTCGCCCCATGCCGCCCGCCGGCCGGCGATTTCAGGGTAAAGCAGGCGGCCGTCGAGATCGATGGTTTCGGCCAGAGCAGAACCTTTAGAGCACAGGCGACCGAAATTGGCGGGGTGGTCCGGATCGCCTTTGACGGAAACGACGCCGTCATCGGCAACGGTGGCGATGACGCCACAGCCGACGCCGCAATAGGGACAGGTGGTTTTGGTTTCAACGGGTATGGTTTTGCCCTCTTATTTGCCCTCTCGGCGCGTGGCGTTTACCCCCCTCTGTCCTGCCGGACATCTCCCCCTCAAGGGGGGAGATCAATTGTGGCGCGAACGCCGATTCACAGCTTGCGATACGGCCTGCGGCTATGAAGATGGGAGCCATCCGCTTGTCGATCTCCCCCCTTGAGGGGGAGATGTCCGGCAGGACAGAGGGGGGTATCTTCGCCGCCATCTCCATTCACTCCGCCGCAATCATCAGGGTCTCAAGCGCAATAGAAAGCCGCCCATCCAGATTACGCACCGGAATCGTCCGTACCTCCCCTTCATCCGCCCCCAACGCCTTGCCGGTTTCCAGCGAAATCACCCAATTGTGCAGCGGACACGTCACCGAAGCCCCGTGCACGATGCCCTGGGAGAGCGGCCCGCCCTTGTGCGGGCAATGATCCTCGATGGCGAAGACCTGATTTTCCGCCGTGCGGAACACCGCAATCTTGCCCATCGGTGTCTTCACGCACCGCGCGCCGCGCAGCGGGATGTCGGAGATATCGCCAATATCGATCCAGTTGCTGTCCATCGTTCTCACTCCGCCGCCTCGCTGAAACCGATCGCCGCCATGGGCCTGAACTCATGCTTGTCGCGGCCGGAGACACGCTCCGACCAGGGATCGATCTGCGCGAATTTTTGACTGAAGACGAAGCGCTCGAAATAGGCCCGGCGCTTGTCAGCATCCTCCATGATTTGGCGGCGCACCTCGTCGTAACCGATGCGCTTGGCCCATTTGTAGATACGCTCGAGATAGCGCGCCTGTTCGCGATACATCTGCGTCAGCGCGACGATATGTTCCAGCGCCTCGTCCTCGGTATGGACGAGACCCAGAACTTCCGTGCCCTTGATATCGAGACCCGCAGCACCGGCGAAGTGGATTTCAAAACCGGAATCGACGCAGATGACGCCGATATCCTTGCAGGTGGCCTCCGCGCAGTTACGCGGACAGCCGGAAACGGCAAGCTTCAGCTTGGCGGGCGTCCACGAGCCCCACATGAATTTTTCGATGCGGATGCCGAGCCCGGTCGAATCCTGCGTGCCGAAACGGCACCATTGCTGACCGACACAGGTTTTTACCGTGCGCAAGCCCTTGGCGTAGGCCTGACCGGAAATGAAGCCGGCCTTGCCGAGATCGGCCCAGACGGCGGGCAGATCCTCCTTCTCGATGCCGAGCAGGTCGATACGCTGGCCGCCCGTTACCTTCACCATAGGGATATCGAACTTGTCGACCACATCGGCAATCGCCCTAAGCTCAGAGGAGGAGGTGACGCCGCCCCACATGCGCGGCACGACGGAATAGGTGCCGTCCTTCTGGATATTGGCGTGAACGCGCTCATTGATGTAGCGCGACTGGTAATCATCGGCATATTCGTCCGGGAAGTCGCAGACGAGGTAATAATTAAGCGCCGGCCGGCACTTGGCGCAGCCGCAGGAGGTCTTCCATTCCAGTTCCTGCATCACGGCGGGAATGGTCTTCAGACCCTTGGCCTCAATGAGCCGGCGCACATCGTCATGGCCGAGATCCGTGCATTTGCACATGGGCTGCACGGCGGCGGGGTTGTAGCTGTCGCCGAGCGTCAGCGTCATCAGCTGCTCGACAAGGCCGGTGCAATTGCCGCAGGAGGCGGACGCCTTGGTGTGGGCCCGCACATCGTCGAGCGATGTCAGCCCCTTGGAGGTGATGGCCGTGGTGATCTTGCCCTTGCACACGCCGTTGCAGCCGCAGATTTCCGCATCATCCGGCAAGGCTGCAACGGCCGCCATAGGGTCCAGCGGCGACCCTCCCTGATAGGCCTGGCCGAAGATCAGGGTTTCGCGCATGGCGGAAATGTCGGTGGATTTCTTCATCAGGTCGAAGAACCATGATCCGTCCGCCGTCTCGCCGTAAAGAACCGCGCCGATGATGCGGTTGTCCTTGAGGATCAGGCGCTTGTAGACACCGGCCGTGGCATCGCGCAGCACGATTTCCTCGCGGTCGTCACCTTCGGCGAAATCGCCGGCGGAAAACAGGTTGATGCCGGTGACCTTCAGCTTCGTATTGGTGACGGAGCCGTGATATTCGGCCGAACCGCCGCGAAGCCGGTCGGCCAGCACCCGCGCCGATTCGTAAAGCGGTGCAACCAGCCCGTAGCAGATGCCGCGATGTTCGGCGCATTCGCCGAGCGCGTAGATCGAGGCATCCGAGGTCATCATGCCGTCATCCACGACGATGCCGCGATTGACGGCGATGCCGGCTTCCTTTGCGAGACCGGAGGCGGGACGGATGCCGACCGCCATCACCACCATATCGCCCTTGATAACACGGCCGTCTTCCAGCTCTATGCCTTCGACCTTGTCTTCACCGAGGATGCACTTGGTGTTGGCCTTGGTGACGATGTCGATGCCGCGCTCGTTCAGCGCTTTTTCCAGAAGATAGGCCGCTGCCGGATCGAGCTGGCGCTCCATGATCGTCGGCATCAGGTGGATGACGGTGACATCCATGCCCTGACGCTTGAGGCCATAGGCCGCTTCCAGCCCGAGAAGACCGGCGCCGATGACGATGGCGCGGCCTTTCCCCTCGGCGATTTCCAGCATTTTCGTGACGTCGTCGAGATCGCGATAGGCAAGCACGCCCGGCAGCTGATGGCCGGGAACGGGAATGATGAAGGGCAGAGAGCCGGTGGCGATCACCAGCTTGTCGTAGGAAACCGTGATGCCGTTTTCGCTGGTCACGGTCTTTCTGTCGCGGTCGATGCCGGTGACCTTCGCGCCCTTGTGCAGCGTGACATTATTGGCGGCGTACCATTCGTCATTATGAATGACGATATCCTCATAGCTCTTTTCGCCTGAAAGAACCGGCGAGAGCATGATGCGGTCGTAATTGACGCGCGGCTCGGCGTTGAAAATGGTGACGTCGTAGAGGCCGGGAGTGGTTTCGAACAGGTTCTCCAGCATGCGCCCCGGCGCCATGCCATTGCCGATGATGACGAGTTTTTGCGTCATGGTCGTTACTCCGCAGCTTCGATGAAGCGGTGACGTTCGTAAAGGAATTTCAGCACGGCCTCGCGGCATTTGAGATAGGTCTTGTCGGAGGCGAGCTCGATGCGGTTGCGCGGGCGTGCCAGCGGCACGTCCAGCACTTCGCCGATATGGGCGGCGGGACCGTTGGTCATCATCACGATACGGTCGGAGAGCAGCACCGCCTCGTCGACATCATGGGTGATCATGACCATGGTGTTGCCGAGCCGGGCGTGGATTTCCATCACCGCGTCTTGAAGATGGGCGCGGGTCAGCGCGTCGAGCGCTCCGAAAGGCTCGTCCAGCAGCAGGATTTTCGGCTCCATGGCGAGCGCCCGTGCGATGCCGACGCGCTGCTTCATGCCGCCGGAAATTTCAGACGGTTTCTTGTCTTTTGCGTGGGCCATCTGCACGAGATCGAGATTGCGCATGACCCAGTCGTGCCGCTCGGCCCGTGTCTTGGTGTTGCGGAACACTTTCTCCACGGCGAGATTGACGTTTTCATAGACCGAAAGCCACGGCAGCAGGCTGTGGTTCTGGAACACGACAGCGCGTTCCGGACCGGGCTCGTTGACCTCCCGGTTTTCGAGAAGCACCGCACCGGCGGAGACTTTTGTCAGCCCGGCGATGAGGTTCAGCATGGTGGACTTGCCACAGCCGGAATGGCCGATGACCGAGACGAATTCGCCTCTGCCGATGGTGAGGTTGATGCCTTTCAACACCTCGGCGCGTGCGCCGCCCTTGTCGAAATATTTGTCGATATGATCGAGCTTAAGATAAACGTTCATAATTTTGGCCCCCTCAATTAGCCGCAGCGCCGCGGGTGATGACCTTGCCGAGAGCAGCCACCAGCTTGTCGAGCATGAAGCCGACAATGCCGATGTAAGCGAGCGCCACGATGATGTCGGGCAGGCGCGAGGAGTTCCACGCATCCCAGATGAAGAAACCGATGCCGACGCCGCCGGTCAGCATTTCCGCCGCAACGATGGCGAGCCACGAAAGGCCGATGCCGATACGCAGGCCGGTGAAGATATAGGGCGCCGCCGAAGGCAGCATGATCTTGAAGAAAAATTCCAGCTGGTTGAGCCGCAGCACCTGCGCCACGTTGCGGTAGTCCTGCGGAATATTGCGCACGCCGACCGCCGTGTTGATGATGACCGGCCAGATGGAGGTGATGAAGATCACGAAAATGGCGGAAGGGTTGCTGTCCTGAAAAGCGGCCAGCGACAGCGGCAGCCAGGCAAGCGGCGGCACGGTGCGCAGCACCTGAAAGATCGGGTCGAGACCACGCAAGGCCCAGACCGACTGGCCGATGACGGCACCGAGAATGATGCCGGCGATCGCCGCAAGGCCGAAACCGTAAGCCACGCGCTCCAGCGATACCAGCACACGCCAGCCAAGGCCGATATCCTGCGATCCGTTCTCGAAGAACGGCGATACGATGAGATCGTAGCTTTCCTCGAAGACCTGGCTTGGCGGCGGCAGCGATGCGCCCGGCGCGGAACAGAGAAGCTGCCAGACACCGAGCAGAATGGCGAGTACGAGGAATGGCGGTATGGTGTTGCGGGCCGCCGCCACACTCCATTTGCGCAGATCGATGCGCGGTGACTGTTTCGGCGCAAGCGACACGATATTTGCCTTCTGCGCTACCGGCTGATGCGGCTCTTCGTTGAATTTACGGGCCAATGCGGACATGGGCGTTCCCTCTTGATTTCGGTTGCGGTCTGGGCTCGCCCCTCATCCGGTCTTCAGCGGCGCCGGTTGGGTGGCACTGCTGGCGGATGAGGAGCGGCACCCGGCTCTCCTCCTCAGGAGGCCGCCTTGATGGACAGGCTTTCGAGATAGGCCGACGGGTTTTCAGGATCGAAGACCTTGCCGTCGAAGAAGGTTTCCTTGCCGCGCGAGGTGGAGGCGGGAAGATCGGCAACGCCGAGATCCTTGGCCGCCTCGCGCCAGATATCCTCGCGGTTGACCTTCGCGACCAGCGCCTTCACATCCGTATCGGGCGCGAATTTGCCCCAGCGGATGTTCTCCGCGATGAACCAGCTGTCATGGCTGCGGAAGGGATAGGAGGTGTGGTCCTGCCAGAACTTCATCTGCAGGCCGGTATTTTCGAGCACGCGGCCGTTGCCGTAATTGATATTGCCCTTGAGGCGACCGAGAACGTCCTTCGGTGGCACGTTAAACCATTGGCGTTTGCCGAGGATGGCGGACATTTCCTCCTTGTTCGCCATTTCATCGCACCATTGCTGCGCCTCCATGACGGCCATCAGCAGCGCCTTGGTGGCGTTAGGGTTCTTTTCCACCCAGTCGGCGCGCATGCCGAGCGCCTTTTCCGGATGGCCCTTCCAGAGTTCGCCGGTGGTACAGGCGGTGAAACCGATGCCCTGATTGACGAGCTGCTCGTTCCAGGGTTCGCCCACACAGAAGACGTCCATATTGCCGACCTTCATATTGGCGACCATCTGCGGCGGCGGAACGACAATGGTGGAGACGTCCTTGTCCGGGTCGATGCCGCCGGCGGCAAGCCAATAGCGAAGCCACAGATCATGCGTGCCGCCGGGGAAGGTCATGGCGGCCTTGATTTCCTTGCCCTCGGCCTTCTTTTTCTCAAAAGCCGCCTTTAACTTGGAAGCATCCAGTTGAACGCCGGTTTCGGCATATTCCCTGGCGGCGGAAATGCCCTGGCTGTCGAGGTTGAGGCGGGCGAGGATGGCCATCGGCACCGGCACATTATTCTGGGTCACCCTGCCGGTATGCATGAGATAGGGCATGGGTGTCAGGATATGCGCGCCGTCAATGCCGTTCGATGCGCCGCCGAGCACGAGATTGTCGCGCGTCGCACCCCAGGAGGCCTGTTTCAGAACCTCGACATCCGGCATGCCGTGTTTGGCGAAGAGGCCCTTTTCTGCCGCAACGATGAGCGGGGCGGCATCGGTCAGCGCGATGAACCCTATTTTCGCGCCTTTCACCTCGGGCTCAGCGGTGGCTGCGAAAGCACCGGAAGGAAAGGCCGCGCGCACGGCGCTGACGAGGGCGACGGCGGCTGTCGTCTTCAATATCGTGCGGCGGCTGACAGCGCCGGAGACTATCTCTTTCATTCGCATGTTCCCCTTATTAGGCCACCTTTGCGGGTGACGTTTTCGCTTGCGAAAAAACCTGAAAATAAAAAAACGCCGCTCGGTGTTTGCGCCTGCGGAACGGGAGGTGTTCCGGGCAGCAAAACCTTGCGACGTCTATGTCTTTGAAAGCGCCTATGCCGCGCCCTGCTCGCCCCGATCGCCGTTGACCGGTGCAAACAAAGAGACGCAAGAGGCGTGCCAGTTTTCTATATGGAAGCTATATTATTGTAAATAAAACAGAATTTCTGAATTCTCGTCAAACGATCAAATTTTAACCAGCCGCAATTTTGTCTATCGTTTGCGCAACTGGAGAAATTCCGCGCTTGAAATTTGCGCAGCTAGCCCGGCTGAACTGCTCTCAGGCTTCGCCTTGGGAGGTGGAAACAGGGGCAGAACTGCGCACGGCAAAACCATTCACATACCCTGTAATGTCAGCGGGATCAAAGACGAAGCCGTCCACAAAACGGTCGCCAGCCTCCTGCCCTTCGATGCGGATATCGGCATCATCAGGCGCATTGGCATCGCCCAGCGCCGCCCTATAAATATCCGGCCGATAGGCAGACAGGGCGGCCTCCATACCTGCCTGTGAAAACTCGGCCTGCCCCCAGCGGATCATCTGGCTGTAAATCCACAATGCCTGGCTCTGGCGCGGATAATTGGCGTGACGGCCGTGGAAGATGAAATAATTGTCGATCACCCGGCGGTTGCCCTGGCTGTCGATGCTGAACTCACCAGCAAGCACACGGCGGATGATGCCTTCCGGTGCGCCGATATAGCGGGGATCAGCAAGCACCCGGCTCAGATCATCGTGATTTCCCGCAACATCACACCAGCGCGCGGCGGCATCGAGCGCCGACAGCAACCGCCCGACGGTTTCCTGCTGGTTTTCCGCCCATTCGGGTCGCATGCCAATGACCTTTTCCGGTGCGGAAGGCCACAGATCCTGCTTGGCGGCAACGATCCGGCCGACACCACGCTCGGCGGCGACGATGTTCCATGGCGCACCGACGCAGAAACCGTCAATGGCTCCGGCAGCGAGCGCATCCGAGGTCAATGGCGGCGGAACCACCACAAGCTTCACATCATGATCGGGATGAATACCGCCAGCGGCCAGCCAATAGCGAAATTCGTAATTATGCGATGAAAACGGATAGGTCATGCCGAGCGTCGGCGGCGGCTCGCCGCGGGCGCGCATATCATCGAGCACCCGCTTCAACGCCTCGGCGTTTTCCAGCGCTCCCGCCGTTTCGGAAAGCCCGGTCAAAGCCTTCATCCGCTCAAAAAGCCGGGTCGAGAGCGTGATCGCATTGCCGCCCCGTCCGAGTGAAAAGGGCGTGATCGTCGGCGACGGGTTGGAGCCGAGCCCGAGCATGGAGGCGACCGGCATCGGCGACAGCATGTGGGCGATATCGAATTGCCGAAACGCCAGCCGGTCGCGCACATTCGCCCAGGAAACATCCTTGACGAGATCGAGCGAAAGGCCTTCGCGTTCGGCGAAACCGAATTCGGCCGCAGCAATCAGGACGGATGCGTCGACAAGCGGAATAAAGCCGGCACGCAGGATTTTCTGCCGGTCGCTGCCGACGACTGCGGGTGCGCCCTGGGCTTGCGTTATTCCACTGTGTGATCCGGCCGTTTTTTCCGGTGCCGCCATATCATGCACTCCTTGACTGTCCGACCGGCGGTTCGTCACATCAACAGACCGGCCGCGGTGACCACGCTTTGCGCGATCTCGGAAATCTTCTTTTTCTCGTTCATTGCCGTCTGGCGCAAAAGCGCAAACGCCTCCTCTTCGGAAAGACCACGCATCTTCATCAGGATGCCCTTGGCGCGCTCGATGACCTTGCGTTCCTCAAGCGCCGACTTGGCGTCGGCAAGTTCCCGTTGCAGACGGCTGAAAGCATTAAAGCGGCTGACTGCCATATCGAGAATGGGCTTGACCCGCTCCTTCTTCAGCCCGTCCACCACATAGGCGGAAACGCCCGCCTCGACGGCCGCCTCGATGGACGCCGTGTCGGAACGATCGACAAACATGGCGATCGGCCGGCCAACCGTGCGGGTGAGCTGGAACAGATGCTCCATCATGTCACGATTGGGATTTTCCAGATCGATGAAAATGACGTCGGGCTGCAGCGTCTCGATGGTGCGCGCCACCCCATTCACCTCATGGATGACCGTGACGCGATAATAGCCCGCCTCGCGTAGCCCCTCCTCGATGATGGAGGCGCGGATCGCGTTTTCGTCGATAACGAGAATGGTCAGGTCGCGAAGCGTCATGTCGTCATTGATGACGCAGCGCAGCAAACTTGGCAATCGGCTGCGGATGCAAAAAATGGCGGGAGCGGCAAGGGTCGTTTCCTCCCCTGCCGCCCGTCATGTCAGGAAGCGTGTTCGACGGCGCGTTCAAGCGCCTTCAGAACCGTACGCTCGGACAGATTGAGATAGATTTCCATCTCCTCACCGGCTTGTTGCGCCTTGCCTTCTTCCATCAGCGACAGGATCTTGCTGTTCATGTCCACAAAGGGGGAATGAAGCTGTTCGGGATCTTTCAGCAAACCGAAGCAAAGCCTGAGCTCAGCGGCGATACGCTCGTAAAAATCACTGAGACGGGCACTGTCGAGAAGATCGACGACCGCAGCGTGGAATTTCATGTTGGCGCTTCCAACACCCAGCCAGTCGGCATCTTCACGCTTGACCTTGGCGTCCTCGACCGCTGCCCGCATTGTCTTGATCGCGGGGTGCTTGTGCCAGGCCTGACGCAACGCGCCGCATTCCACCATGCGCCGCACCCGGTAGATATCGATCACCGAAGACATGGTGGGCACGGCAACGAAGACACCGCGATTGGCTTCATGGCGCAATAGCCCGTCCTTGGTCAAAAGCCGGAAGGCTTCACGCAACGAATTGCGGGAGACGTCGAAACGTTCGCTGAAGGCTGCCTCGGAAAGGCGCTGCCCCGGCGCCAGCTCACCAGATATCAGCAGGGTGCGAATACCCTTTGCCAATCGATCCGCAAGCGGCAGACCCTCTATCGTTTCCGTCATGGCGCTCCTTTCTGAAGAGCAATGCAGCATCGGGAATTCCGTGACAGGCATGTTCAGACACGGCTATGTTCTGCCCATAGCACAAAGCATTAGCAAAGCACGAAAAAAACGTGGTGAATTCATGCGCATAACGTCCAACAAATAGACAAAATGAGAGAACGATTATTATTTATTGTTGAACAATATTGACAAATTCACGGAACACGACAAACTCTTGCCATAAAGCATCCGCGAGGGGCGGATAGCGATAGGAGCGGAGAAAATCCATGGAGCAGAAAAAGCTCACCCCGACTGCCGACCTAAAAATGTCAAAACGCGCATCTCTTCTGGGAGCGATCTTCCTGATGGCGACATCCGCCATCGGTCCGGGCTTCATCACGCAGACGGCGACATTCACCACGCAGCTGGGCGCGGCCTTCGCTTTCGGCATTCTTGCCTCCATCCTCATCGACTTCGTCGTCCAGCTCAACATCTGGCGCATTGTGACGCTGACGCGTATGCGCGCATCCGATATCGCCAATGCCGCCATTCCCGGCGCCGGTTATTTCCTGGCTATCCTCGTCATCATCGGTGGCCTGTTCTTCAACATCGGCAATATCGGCGGCACCGGCCTTGGTCTCAATGCCATTTTCGGGCTGGACCCGAAAATCGGCGGCGCCATCAGCGCGATATTCTCCATCGCCATCTTCGTTTCCAAGCGTGCAGGGCTGGCAGTCGACCGGTTCATTATCTTCGCCGGCCTCATGATGATCGTGCTGACGCTCTATGTGGCGTTCGTTTCGGCACCGCCGGTGGGTGACGCCTTCCGCCAGACCTTCTTGCCCGATACGATCAATTTTGCGACCATCACCACCATCGTCGGCGGCACCGTGGGCGGCTACATCACCTATTCGGGCGCACACCGGTTGCTGGACCGGGGAATGGTCGGCATCGAAAACCTGCCTGTCGTCAACCGCGCCGCGCTGACCGGCATCGCCGTCACCGGCATCATGCGCTATGTGCTGTTCCTCGCCATTCTCGGCGTCGTCGCCAGCGGCGTCATCATCGATACGTCCGGCCAGGCCGCCAACCCTGCCGCACAGGCTTTCCGGTCGGCTGCGGGCGATCTCGGCTTCCGGCTCTTCGGCATCATCTTCTGGGCAGCGGCCATCACCAGCGTCATCGGCGCAGCCTACACCTCCGTATCGTTCCTGCCCGTCTTCAAGCAGGACATGAGCGAACGTGCCCGTAACATAGCGACGATTATTTTCATCGCCGTTTCGCTCGTCTGCTACCTGCTGATCACCACGCCACCCGCCGCCATGCTGGTTTTCGTCGGCGGCCTGAACGGCCTCATCCTGCCCATCGGCCTTAGCATCTTCCTGTTTGCCGCGTGGAAACGCGAAGACCTGATGGGCGGCCATCGCTACTCGCGCATCCTGCTCGGGCTTGGCGTTCTGACCTGTGCCTTGACGTGGTACATGGGCTACAAGTCTGCTGGCACCATCTTCGGCCTGCTCGGCCTGTAATAAACTGGAGCGTTTCCGCATTTCGGAGAAAAGCGGAAACGCTCTACATATCTGTTTTTACGCATTTTCCGGACGCAAAACCGTTACGCACTTTTGCTGGAAATGCTCTAAAGGGAGGCAAACATGGCCGCTATCGATCTCAACAGCGATCTTGGCGAAAGTTACGGCGCGTGGCGCATGGGAGACGATGAGGCGATGCTCGCCATCGTTTCCAGCGCCAACATTGCCTGCGGATTTCATGCCGGCGACCCTGCCGGCATCTACCGCACCGTCAAGGCCGCTGCGGAAAAAGGCGTGGTCGTCGGCGCTCATGTCTCCTATCCGGACCGCGTCGGCTTCGGCCGCCGCGATCTGGACGCCACCTCGGAAGAACTGATTGCCGATGTCATCTACCAGATCGGTGCGCTGAAGGGTGTTGCCGCCGCTGCCGGCACCACGGTGCGTTACGTCAAGCCGCATGGCGCGCTCTATAACCGCATCGCCAATGACGCAAAACAGGGACAGGCCGTCATCGACGGCATCAAGGCCATCGATCCTTCACTGGTGCTGATGGGCCTTGCCAACGCGCCCATCCTCGATCTCGCCCGCAAATCCGGTCTTGCCGTCGTTGCCGAAGCCTTTGCCGACCGCGCCTATACGCCTCAAGGCCAGCTCGTCTCCCGCCGCGAAGCCGGGGCCGTGCTGCACGACGCGGCAAAAATCGCCGACCGCATGGTGCAGCTTGCCCGCGAAGGCACGTTGGAGGCAATCGATGGCAGCGTCATAAAAATCGAGGCGCAATCCATCTGCGTGCATGGCGACAGCCCCGGTGCGGTCGCGATCGCCCAGGAAATCCGCCGCCGTTTCGAGGCTGATGGCATCGACATCCGCTCTTTTGCATCCAGTCTCTGAAAGGATAGCCGATGACGATACCGACATCCTATCTCAACCACACGGACGCCGACGCCGCACGAAAGGCCCGTGCGACCTATCGTGACGGCCTCGTCGCCCCAACTTCCGGCATTGCACCCGGCTTCACGCAGGCGAACATGATCGTGCTGCCGCGCGACTGGGCCTTCGATTTTTTGCTTTATGCGCAGCGCAATCCCAAACCCTGCCCGGTGCTGGATGTCTCCGATCCCGGTTCGCCCACCACGCTTCTGGCGCCCGGCGCCGATCTGAGAACCGACCTGCCGCTCTACCGCATCTGGCGGGACGGCAAGCTTGTCGAGGAAACGGCCGACGCCACCGCCGCCTGGGCGGAGCGTGACGATCTCGTCGCCTTCCTCATCGGCTGCAGCTTCACCTTCGAAACGCCGATGGTGGAAGCGGGCATCGAGATCCGCCACATGACCGACAAGAGCAATGTGCCGATGTATCTCACCAACCGCCCCTGCCGTCCGGCCGGTCGGCTGAAGGGCAATATGGTCGTTTCCATGCGGCCGATCCCGGCGTCGCGCGTGGCCGATGCCGCAACAATTTCGGGACGTTTTCCCGCCGTACACGGGTCGCCCGTGCATGTCGGCGCACCCGAAGAGATCGGCATTACCGATCTTTCAAAGCCTGATTTCGGTGATGCGGTGCGGATCGAGCCGGGCGAAGTTCCGGTGTTCTGGGCCTGCGGTGTCACACCCCAGGCCGCCGTGATGGCATCAGGCGTGCCCTTTGCGATTACCCATGCGCCGGGACACATGTTCATCACCGACATTCCCGACACTGCCTATCACGCGTGAGGATATGATGCGTTTTCTCCCCGTCAGCCTCACCACTATTCTTGTCGAACTTGCCGATCTCGATGAAACGCTGGCGCTTTTCGCCTCGCTTCAGAACGATCCGGTCGAAGGTATCGAAGAAACGGTGCCGGCTGCCCGCACATTGATGATCCGTTTCCGGCCTGAAACGATCGGCGTCGAAGCGCTAGCCGCGCGGCTGGCAAGCCGCGATCTTTCCGCAAAAATCGCGCCTTCGGACAATCTCGTGGAAATTCCCGTCCACTATAATGGCGAGGACCTCGCCGATGTTGCCGAATTGACCGGCATGAGCATCGAAGAAGTCATCCGCCGCCATACCCAAAGCGAGTTCACCGTGGCCTTCTGCGGCTTCGCCCCCGGCTTCGGTTATCTGGTCGGTGGCGACCCGGCCCTGCATGTGCCGCGCCGGCAAAGCCCGCGCACCCGTATTCCGGCAGGCTCCGTGGCGCTGGCCGGCGCCTTCAGCGGTGTCTATCCGCAAAACAGCCCCGGCGGCTGGCAGATCATCGGCACGACGCCGGTGAAGATGTGGGATATAGATCGTGATCCCGGCGCACTGTTCCAGCCGGGGTACCGGGTGCGTTTCTTCGACATGGACAAGGCCGGCAGAACGGTCGATGTTCCGGCACCGGCACCTCAGAAAAAAGAACCGAAAAAGGACGGCCCGCATTTCGAAGTGCTTGCCGCGCCCATGCCCGCCATCTTCCAGGATCTAGGCCGTTTCGGCCAGACCGGGCAGGGCGTCTCGGCCTCCGGCGCACTGGATCGTGGCGCATTCAACGCTGCAAACCGCATCGTCGGTAACCCCGCCAATACGTCGTGTCTCGAACTGACGCTCGGCGGCTTTTCCTTTAAAAGCACGAGCCGTACCGTCATTGGTATTGCCGGTGCGCCCTGCCCCGTCACGATTACCACGGCAGATCGCAGCTTCGCGGCCAAGGCCCATAGCCCGGTGTCACTCGAACCCGGTGATGTGGTGACCTTCGGGCAGCCGCCGAAGGGCATGCGCTGTTATCTTGCGGTGCGCGGCGGCTTCGCTGTCGAGCCGGTGCTCGGCAGTTTTGCGACCGATACATTGGCTGTCGTCGGTCCGGAGCCGGTGGGGGCAGGCGCCATCCTTTCGCTTAAGGGCGAGAAGACCGGCCTTTCCAGCGTATCGATCGACGAGGTTCCGGCCTTCGAACCGCCGGCAACGGGTGAGGTCGTCACGCTGGACATTGTTCTCGGCCCCCGCACCGACTGGTTCACGCAGAAGGGTATCGACACGCTGACCGGCCAGCTCTGGCAGGTCACGCCACAATCGAACCGCGTCGGCATTCGCCTTGCCGGCGACGTGCCGGTGGAGCGCAAGGACAGCGCCGAATTGCCGAGCGAAGGCACGGCAACGGGCGCGATCCAGATTCCCCATAGCGGCCAGCCGGTTCTCTTCCTTGCCGACCACCCGCTGACCGGCGGTTATCCCGTCATCGGCGCGGTCGCCGAATATCATCTCGATCTTGCCGGGCAAATACCGGTGAACGCCAAAATCAAATTCCGCCCGATCGGCCCCTTTGCCGAAATCGCGGCTACAAACGCATAATTCCGAGGAGAAAAGCGATGAAAAAAGTGCTGATTGCCAATCGCGGCGAGATCGCGGTGCGCATCATCCGCGCCTGTCGCGATTACGGCCTGCAATCGGTCGCCGTTTATGCCGATCCCGATCAGGACGCGCTTTTCGTCCGGCTGGCGGATGAAGCCTATGCGCTGGAGGGAATACGTCCTGCCGAGACGTATCTCGATATGGCCAAGCTGATCGCGATTGCCAAACGCGCCGGTGCGGATGCCGTGCATCCCGGTTACGGTTTCCTGTCCGAGCGCGCCGAATTTGCGCGTGCCGTTCTCGATGCCGGTCTCATCTGGATCGGCCCCGATCCGCACGTCATCGAGGCGCTGGGCGACAAGGTCGAGGCGCGGCGCATCGCCACCGGCGTCGGCGCGCCGCTGGTCGCCGGCAGCGACGGCCCGGTCGCATCCGCTGTCGAAGTCACGGCTTTTGCCGAAAAGCACGGCTTGCCCGTCGCGATCAAGGCGGCCCATGGCGGCGGTGGACGCGGCCTGAAAGTCGCGTGGAAGATGGAAGAGATCGCCGATCTCTACGAATCCGCCGTGCGCGAGGCGACCGCCGCCTTCGGCCGCGGTGAGTGCTTTCTAGAACGATTTCTCGACCGGCCGCGTCATATCGAAGCGCAGGTTATCGCTGACAAGCACGGCAATGTGCTGGTGCTCGGCACCCGCGACTGCTCGTTGCAGCGCCGGAACCAGAAGCTGATCGAGGAGGCTCCCGCCCCCTTCCTGTCCGACGAACAGCGGCAGAAAATCCATACGGCCGCCAAGGCTATCTGCGCCGCCGCCGGTTATTCCGGTGCCGGCACCGTCGAATTCCTGCTCGGCGTCGATGGCACGATTTCCTTCCTTGAGGTCAATACGCGGCTTCAGGTGGAACATCCCGTTACCGAAGAAACCACCGGCATCGATCTCGTCATCGAGCAGTTCCGTATTGCCGAGGGCCATAAGCTGCGGGTACTCGAAACGCCGGAACCGCGTGGACACTCGATGGAATTCCGCATCAATGCCGAAGATCCCGGCCGGGGTTTCCTGCCGACGCCCGGTTCTATTTCGGTTTTCGACGCGCCATCCGGTCCCGGCATTCGCATGGATAGCGGCGTCGTCAGCGGCTCCAGCGTGCCTGGTGTGTTCGACTCGCTGATGGCAAAGCTGATCGTCACGGGTGCCGACCGCGATCAGGTCCTGCGCCGCGCCCGTCGCGCGCTTAGGGAATTCCGCATCGAGGGCATCGCCACGGTGCTGCCCTTCCATCGCGCCGCAATCGAGACCGAAGACTTCATCGGCACTGACGGTTTCAAGGTTCACACCCGCTGGATCGAGACTGATTTCGCCGCCATGCCGGATGCCATGGAGCGCCCGGCACCGGCCGACGATCCCTCCGTCACCCGCACTTTCCTGGAAATCGACGGCAAACGTGTATCGGTCGGTCTGCCCAGCCTGCTGCTCTCCAGCCTCGGTGCGGTTAGCGGCAACAGCGCAGCTGTTCCCGGCGGCACCGCCGCCGCCAAGGAAAAGGAAGGCGAAATCACCGCCCCGGTTTCCGGCACTTTGCAGTCCTTCAAGGTAAAAGACGGTGACACGGTTTCGCAAGGCGATCTTCTCGCCGTCATGGAAGCCATGAAGATGGAGACGCAGATTGTCGCCCCCATGGCCGGCAAAGTCCGTCTGATCGTTAAGGAAGGCGACTATCTGCCGGCGGGCGCTGCCCTTCTCGATATAGCCGGCTAATATACGGGCGGACCATCGGCCTCACAATCGCAGATCGCGCGGCACCGGCGGCGGAACCCTTTCGCCGCCGGGGCGTTTATGGCGCGACCTGCTAACCATCGTGAGGGAAATATGGCCGGACGCACCTTGCTTCAATTCTTCCATTGGTATTATCCGGACGGAGGGAAGTTATGGAGCGAGGTGGCCGAAAAGGCCGAAAGCCTTGCGAAAATGGGCATCACCGACGTCTGGCTGCCGCCGGCCTACAAGGGCGCCGCCGGCGGTTATTCGGTAGGATATGACACATACGACCTTTTCGACCTCGGCGAATTCGACCAGAAGGGCACGGTCGCGACGAAGTATGGTGACCGCGGCGCACTCGAACATGCGGGCAAGACCCTGAAAGAGAATGGCATCCGCGTCATCCATGACGTGGTTCTCAATCACAAGATGGGTGCCGACGAGATGGAAAAGGTGCGGGTTCGCCGCGTCAATCCAGACGATCGTACCGATATCGACGATGAGGATTTCGCGGCACTCGCCTATACGCGTTTCACCTTTCCCGGACGTAACGGCAAACATTCCAAGTTCATATGGGACCTGAAGTGCTTCAGCGGTGTCGACCACATCGAAGAGCCGACTGAAGACGGGATATTCCGCCTCGTCAATGAATATGGCGATGGGGAATGGAATGAGGAAGTCGATCAGGAAAACGGCAATTTCGATTATCTGATGGGCGCGGATGTCGAGTTCAGAAACCGGGCGGTTTACGAGGAACTCAAATATTGGGGCCGCTGGCTTTCCGAGCAGGTGCAGGTGGATGGATTCCGACTGGATGCCGCAAAACATATCCCGGCCTGGTTCTTTCGCGACTGGGTCGGCCATATGCGCGAAACGGTCGATCCCGATCTTTTCGTCGTGGCGGAATATTGGCACCCCGATCTCGAGGCGCTGAAAAGCTATCTCGAACTCGTCGACAAGCAGCTGATGCTTTTCGATGTGGCCCTTCACCACAGCTTCCACGACGCCTCGAAACAGGGCGGCGATTTCGATATGCGCGGCATCTTCGATGGCTCGCTTGTCTCCGCCGTTCCCGACCATGCCGTTACGCTGGTCGACAATCACGACACACAGCCGTTGCAATCGCTGGAAGCGCCAGTGGAACCCTGGTTCAAACCTCTTGCCTATGCGATCATCCTGCTGCGCGAAGATGGGGTGCCCTGCGTCTTTTATCCCGATCTGTTCGGCACGAGCTACACCGACACCGGCAATGACGGCAACGAGTATAAGATCGATATGCCCGCCATTGAATGCCTGCCGAAGCTCATAGAGGCCCGCAGCCGTTTCGCCAACGGAGCCCAGACGGATATTTTCGACGATGCCAGCTGCGTCGCCTTTATCCGCCACGGCACCGCCGATGCGCCGGGCTGCGTGGTGATAATGTCGAATGGTGAGCCGGCGGAAAAGCAGATCGATCTCGGCCCCGATCACGCCAGGGCGGTCTGGCGCGACTTTCTCGGGCACCGTGAAGAACGGATTACCCTCGATGAGAGCGGGAAGGGCGTCTTTCCCACCAATGGCGGCAGCGTCAGTGTCTGGGTTGCAGCCGATTCCGAGTGAGGCTCAGCCGTTCCGGTCCGGAAATCCCGTTCATTCCGCAGAAACGAGGCGGCGCGGACCTGCGCCGTCATCGGCCAGAACATCGTTCGGATTGCGCAACGGACAATCATCCAGCGAAAGACACCCGCAACCGATACAGCCGGTAAGCTGATCGCGCAGCATGATCAGGCTATTGATGCGAAGCTGCAGCATTTCCCGCCACGATTGGGAGAACCTGCGCCAATCGGCCGTCGTCGCCACCCGATCCTGCGGCAGATCAGCCATCGCGTCCCTGATAATGCTGAGCTGTATCCCGGCGCGCTGCGCGATGCGGATGATGGCGATGCGTCTCAGAACAGCGCGATGATAACGGCGCTGGTTACCGGCGGTTCGCCAGCCCTCGATCAATCCTTTCGCCTCATAAAAATGGATGGTGGACACGGCGATGCCGCTGCGGCGGGCAACCTCCCCAACCGTCAGGCTGTGCTTGAATACGGTATTTTCCATTCTGGCTCCTGCTTCCGTAACGATTTCCGCTCGGAAAACGCGGAAACATAGTGAAGAGCAGCCGGTATAATTCCTCAACCATAGTTGAGGTCAATAGGCGATAGCCCAAAAAAAGAGGCGCCCAAAGGCGCCTGCAATTTTCGTGAATGTGGCAACGGATCAGAACTTAGCTGTCATGCTGATCCAGAAACGGCGGCCTTCCATGACGGTGTTGAAATCGTCGGTGCCGACATCCTTGTCGAAGACATTATAAATGGCGGCCTTGAGATCGACATTTTCGGCGACCGCATATTTCGCCCCGATATCCAGCGTGGTGTAGGCGTCATATTTACGCCCGGCCTTGCCGTTGATCGTTACCGGCGTGCCGTTGGTGCCGATGCGCGGGCCGGCATTGATTTCCGATCCGTGGTAATTCAGCGAGGCCCAGGCTTCCAGACCATCGATTGGGGTTACCCAGTCGCCGCGCAGATTAGCCATATGTTCCGGCGTGCGCGCCAGCGGGAAGCCTTCATAGTCGCCGGTTTTCTGTTCGGAATGCGTATAGGTATAGTTGCCGCGCAGCGTCAGGTCCGGCGTTGCATACCAGGTCGCCGTCAGTTCCACACCCTGAATGACCGCATCGTCGATGTTGTAATTGTACCAGAGACGATAGTTGCGGTCGTCGCTCCAGCGGGCCGGCGTTCCATCCGGATTGAGCACCAGCGCATTGGAAATCTTGTCCTTGAAATCGGTGTAGAAATAGGTGGCGCCGAGAGCGACGTCGCCATTGTCCCAAAGCGCGGCCACTTCATAGCTCGTGCTCTTTTCCGCTTCGAGGTTAGGGTCGCCAATGATGACGCCGCAGGTGCCGCTGGGGCCATAGCTGCAACCGCCGCCACCCGTCGTATAGGCATAACCCGGCGCGATCTGGCGGATTTCCGGCGCCCGGAAACCGGTGGAAACGCCGCCCTTGATAGTCAGCTCTTCGGTCGCGCTCCAGACGCCATAAAGACGCGGGCTGAAATGATTGCCGTATTTTTCGTGATTATCGAGACGAAGACCGCCCGTCAGCGCGAAATTATCGACAATGCGCCATTCATCCTCGAGGAAGAGCGCCCTTTGCGTCGCCGAAAATGTTTCGTCGCGGCCGGTGCGGCGTCCCGGATTCTGGTCCGTCAGCCGCGCCTCGAAATATTGTCCGCCTGTCACCAGCGTGTGGTTGCCGAACAATTCGAACGGCGTCGTGAACTTGCCATCGAGAACGGTGTTGCGCACTTCCGGCGAGCGCGGGTTTTCGGTCACCCGGCCGGTGCGAATATTTCTGGTGAAGTTGGTACGCTCCGCCCATTCCTGCTGGAACGAGAATTCGGATGTGGTCGGCCCCCAACGGCCGGTATGCGACAATGACCAATGGTCACGCGTATTGGTATTGTATGTGCCGTTGGCGTCCGTCGCCGCCAGCGTATCGCCGGGCTCGGCGCTGCGGCGCAGCCGCGTCTTGCCGCCTTCGAGATAGATGTCGTGATCTTCATTCGGCGTGAATGTCAGGCGTCCGTTGAAATCATATTCCTTGGCGCCTGTGGTGCCGCTCAGAATACGGTCTTCGCCACGCGTGAAGCCCCTGCCCCAAAGCTGTAGACCGAGCCGGTCCTTAAGTATCGGTCCGTTGGCATACCAGGAGACCTGGCCGCTATTGCCGAATTTGGAATGCTGCTGAACCGTGCCTTCGGTGGTGACGGAACCTGACCAGACATCTCCCACCTTGCGGGTGATGATGTTGATGACACCGCCCATAGCGTCCGAACCATAGAGCGAGGACATCGGCCCGCGCACCACTTCGATACGCTCGATCGCCGAAACCGGCGGTACGAAACTCTGTTCGAAGCCGGAATTGCCGTTGGTGCGGGCGTCGCGCGTGCTCTGCCGCTTGCCGTCAACCAGAACCAGCGTGTAGGCGCCGGGCAATCCGCGAATGAAAATATCTTTTTCATTGGCAATGCCGGTGACGGACACGCCCTGAACTTCGCGCAGGGCATCGGTCAGATCGCGATAGGATCCCTTTTCAAGATCTTCACGCGTCACAACCGTGATGCTGGCCGGCGCATCTTTCACATTCTGCTCGAAACCGGATGCGGTGACGACAATCTGCTCGAGAACCGTGCTTCCTTCAGGCGCCTGCTGCGCAAAAGCTGGCAGAGCGATGCAAAGCGCCGTTCCAGCCATTGCTGCCGAAAGACCGGCCTTTATTATCGTCGCGGACTTCTCGCGGCCGCGGTACTTCAATTCCATGTTATGCCCCCGCATTTAACTTGAGAATTTAACCCCACTTATTTAGGAGGGAGTTCAGGCGCAATGCGTTTGTTTTCGAACAATTCTAAATTCTAGAAATTGCAAAAAGGGCTCCACGAACGAGCGGGGGAGTAAAAAATCGCAAGATGACAACCGGCAAGAGAAAAGATGAACGGGCCTCCACAACAAAACCCGACAGGCTTGGGCAGCTGAAACTACTTGTCGCTTTTGATGCTTTGTTAAGAGAAGGCAGCGTCAGCCGTGCTGCGGCGGGCATGGAACTGCCGACATCTTCCATGAGCCGGATATTGCAGCAGCTGCGCGACATATATGGCGACCAGCTTTTTCTGCGCACCGGTCAGGGCCTTCGTCCCACCCCCTTTGCCGAAAGCATGCGCCTGCGCATCCGGTCGCTGGCAGCGGAGGCCGAGAATCTTATGGACTATTCGCAGGAAAAACCCGCCGCCCCGGCCAGCGCCAGTGCAAGCGGTTGGGAGCGGCCCGTACTGATGAAGGCGCCGCCGCTTTCGCTTCGCCCCAGCGTTCTTCTGGAAGGTCAGCCGACACCGGAAAACATCGCCGACCGTCTCGCGCGCATTGGCCACAATGCCGATCCGCAGCAGAGGCTCGCCAAATATATCGCAACCTCGGCGATGGGCATCGGCAACAGCCGCCCGCTCAGCCATGTGGAAGCGATGGATGCACTCTCGATCATTCTCGATGGCGATGCCGATCCGATACAGATAGGCGCGCTGCTCGCCACCATGCAGTATCGCGGCGTAACCGCGGCGGAGCTGGCCGGTTTTATCGACGCCATGTGGAGACATATAAAAAGGGATCAGCAAGGTCCTGCATCGGTGGACCTCGACTGGCCCGCTTATATGTCACCGAAACATCGTGATGCGCCATGGTTTCTCCACTCCGCCCGTCTTGTCGCCATGGCGGGATACAGCGTCCTGCTGCACGGGCATGTGGGGCAGGGGGAAAACGGCGGCAAGCTTGAACTTGCAGCGCAGGCCTGCGGCATTCCCCTCTGCCGGTCGCTTTCGCAGGCGGCGAAAGCCACAGCTTCAGAACGCATCGCCTACCTTCCAATTGGCGGACTGTCCCTGCAGTTTCAAAGCCTGCTCGGCCTCCACGGCATTCTGGAGATGCGCCTGCCGCTCAATACGGTCGTGCATCTTCTCAATCCGCTTCGCGCCAGAAGCACGATCATCGGTGTCGCTCGCCCCTCCTACCAGGAACTTCATCGGGACACGGCACGGCTGCTTTCAATGGAAAACCTCGCCATTCTCAGCAACACGCGGGATTTCGCGCAATTCACACCGTTTCGCAGCACTCGGATTTTCGGTCTTTCGAAGGGCAAGGATATGGAATTCATCGTTCCCGCACGTGAGACGCCGCCCGCTGAAATGCCGACCATGTTCACAACCTTCGAATATTGGCGGGCGGTGTGGACGGGCGCCGCAAAGGACGAAAGGGCGGAAACCATCATCATCTCCACAACGGCCATCGCGCTGATGCTGGTCAACGATATGGCTCTGTCCTTCGAGGAAGCCTATGCCCGCAGCCTTCGGCTCTGGAACGACAGGGCGCGCGATCTCGTCAACGCCTGATCAGCGATCAAGCATTGGCGACCGCCCTTTCCAGCGCCAGATATTCCCAAAGCGCCACAAGCAGAAGAACGCCCATGCTCGCCAGTTGCAACGCGAAAAGCGGAATGCCCGGCACCGGCAAAAGCAGGCAGAGCGCCGCCACGCCGGCAAAATGCGAGACCGGTCGCTGATAGGCGGCGGCGATCTTGACGCCGATATTGCCGGCCAGAAACAGGACAGGACCGCCGAGAATGGCGATCGTCTCCCGCATTGTCGCGCCTTCTCGCGGGTGGGAGAGGCTGAAATCCTCACCCACCGCCGTCAGGATGATACCGGCAACGATTGGCAAATGCCCATAGTTAAAAAGATTATGGGCGATCTTCGTCTTTTCTTCAGCGTTCTCGGCTTTCCTTGAGGCCTCTTCCTGCCCATGATGGAAATAAATCCACCACATCGCCACGGTACTGATGAAAGCGGAGCAGAAGACGATGAATGTCAGGCCGGAATTCATATATTCGGTTGCCGTGCGCCCGGTGGTGAGGATCGTTTCCCCAAGACAGATGATGACGAAGAGCGCACATCGCTCCGCCAGATGCTCGCCGGAAAGATGCAGCCGGTCCTCGTCGCTCGAGGCTACACCCGGCACGACATAACGGCAGGCGGGGCCGGCATATTCAATTGCAAGTGCGATACCCCACAGGAGAATGCGGTCCGTCAGATCGGCGAGCCCTCCGGCCAGCCAGAACAGACTGGAAACCGCAAGCCAGATCGTCACACGCACGAAGACCAGAAAAGACTGCCGGTCTTCGCCCCTGAACGCATAAAGGGCGAACAGGCTTCGGCCGACCTGCATTGCGCTGTAGATCAGGGCGAAGACGAGGCCCTGTTCCGCAAATGCCTCCGGCAGCGCAATGGCCAGCAGAACGCCGCCGAACATCAGCACGAAAAGCAGGATCCTGACTGGCTCCTTTTCCGTGTTCAGCAAGTTTGTGATCCAGGTGGTGTGTATCCACAGCCACCAGAGCGACAATATCAGGATGCCGGCCTCAAGCGCCGCCGTTGGCCCAAAATCCTTGGCCAGCGCGTGGGAAAGCTGGATCAGCGCGAAAACAAAGACCAGATCGAAGAACAGTTCGGGGAAACTGGCCGTGCCGGCGTCCTGACCCTCTTGCCTTATCCAGCTTTTCGCATCTGATATGCCACCTTGAAGTTCACCCCTGGTTCTCATTCCACCTCCGCCGCCAGATGTCGATCGTCGCGACCGGTTCTGTCACCACGCATCCTCACTGTTGCGACAAAGCCTCTTCGCTGTCCGATACAGCCGGGTTAGACCTTCGGCCGGGAAATTCCAGCGCCCGCGCACTGTCAGGATAAAAGCGTGGCCCAACCAGACGGACTTTCTTCCCGGACACGTCGGTAATGTAGTGCGGGGCGGTAGGGTTCGGCGACACTGAAATCCGGTCGGCGCCGGAAACCGCAAGCGTGCTGACCTCGAGAGGCTGGGCAATCGCCGGCAGGCCTGTCATCGCGGCGAGTGCGGCTGAGAAAACAAATGATCTTGGAAACATGGGACATATATCCTGGCGTCAATTATCTGCGCCATAAACAGCCCTCGCCAGCTTTGGTTCCGCCGCTCTTCAGTTATCCCCATCGAGGTAGGAGCTGTATTGAACATACTCGGCACTCGGTTGCCCACCGACGATCTCCGGCGGCCGCGCTTCGTCGCCGGGCAGATGGCCGGTGTTTTCGAACTCCGCCCGTAGGAGCTTTTCGATAGCCCTTTCCCGCGGCAAGGCGTTGTCCGCCATATAAAGAGCGACAGCCAGTTCCATGTCGTCCGGAAAATTCATCAGATCAGCCATCCGTTCAAGCAATGAAGCGCAAACGCAGGACCTTGCAGAAAGTTCAACTTCACTGTCTCGGGGACGTGTCTTTGTCTGTTGACAGACCATCTACGTCAGATGGACCATGCCTTGCTATATGCAGTGCCACTCGCCTGTTCGCCATATGCTCCGCGCATACAGATTGCACTTTTCCGCTCTTCTCATCGCAATTTCGACGAAAAACGCCCTCGACTCAAGGGATTGAAACCAATCACGGAAAAACGCAAACGAAAGCTAAATGGAACTTAGTTTTCATTACCTTGCATTAACCATAGAAATCCACCAGCTGCATTGATCGTTACAGCAGCCTCGTGCGAATCTCTTTCTACCTGCGGGAACGGCGTTAATGTATCTTCCGTCTGCTTTTTTCGCAAGCGATGACCATTTCCCGAGGCCCGTGTTAGCTCACAAAAGCATGTTCGCCTCCATGGTGTCCTTACGCCCTCGCAACTGCGCCAGAAGCATGGTCTTTACATCGAAGCCGCCTTCCTGCGCCTTGCGGGTGAGATTACGCAGATATCCGCCAAGCGAGCTTATCTGGTCCGCTTTCTGCAAAAGGCAGGCGAGAATGGCTGCCGTTCCCTGTCGACCGAACGTGGCAAGCGCATCCTGATACGCCGACTGGCTGATGTTGAACATGGTTTTGATGACCGAAGTCGCCACTTCGAGATCGCGCCATCCGGTAACTGCGCCGCCTGGGGCATAGAGCGAGATATCCGGGCAAGCCTTCAAAACCAAAACAATATCAGGAACAAAAAATTGCTTATGAAGAACAGGTTCTGCTGACTGCGGCAAGGCTTTGGCACTGACTGGTGCCGCATATGCCGGCTGGTTGCTTGCCGTGCGGGCAGGTGCAACGGTTGCCGGTTCGCGCAAATCTTGCCATTCAGATATAGATTCGGATTCTGAATTCTTTATGAGGCGCTCATTTTGGCAGTCATTGCCGCCCATTTTTTCCGGTTTTTCAATATTTTCCAGATAGTTGGTCACTTCCGCGCGTAAAGAGGCCAAAAATCCGGCGATTTCCCGAAGTTCCGCGGGCTTGGAGTTGCGGCCGAGAGAGCGGGCAATGGCGTTGTAGCGGGTCTGAAATCCTTCGGAGGTTTCGAGTTTACCGCTTGCGGCAATCATTTCGCAGAGTTTCTGGATATCGCGGCGGCAAAGGCTGATGTTTTCACGAAGCCGCTGAAGATCGAGCCGCTCGCTGACGATGCGTTCGGCCAGCTCCTCGATTTCCGCTTTGCGGGCAAGAAGCGGCGCCAGCGAAAAACCGTAAGCCTCGCTGATTTCCCCTCCCCTGTGCTTGCGGGCGTATCGTTTTCCGTTCGGGCTGTCCTTGCGAATGATAAGCCCGGCCTCGACAAGAGCCGAGAGATGCCGGCGCAATGTCTGCTCGGCCATGCCATGGGCCCTGAGTGATAATTGCGTATTCGACGGGAAGACGACCAATCCGGCTTCGCTGGAAAGCTCGTTTTTCGGATAAAAGCTCAAAAGCGCGTTCAGGACCGCAAGCGATCGATCAGTCACGCCGAGCAATGGCCTGGCTTCACAGACCGAACGATAGAGTTTCCATTTGTCGACCGCTTCGATTTTCTTGTTTTTCTGCGCGGCGAACTGGGTTGCGAGGACGCCAAACGACATCGCTCGCCGCCCAAAGGGCGTCGTTACACATGTGCTGTCCATGTCTTTCACCTTTCACAAGGCAAAAGAAAATCGCTCACCGAAAAATTCGATGCCAAGACTCTTGACTATGATTCGCGGAAATGAGATTCTTCGGGTGCTTAAATCAAAGAAAGGCTTCCGCGCGGCAACGTTCGGGGGCTTTTTTCTTTTGTGATGCGTCTCCTGTTAGTCGTTCGAGTTAAAAATCACTGCTTGGACCGGTATTCGGCAAACAGCGTCTGAAGATGTTCCAGAACGAACTCGGCAAATTCCGGGGCTTCGTTCTTGTCGATAGAGATATCCAGCTTGCGGTCGCTTTCGACTACCTTCGCCAGCCGGCCGCCGGTCTGCGATGACCAGACCCCGGTCCTTTTGGGTTGCGCCTTGGGTTTCAGAAAATCCAGAAGCGACTTGAAACGTTCTTCCGATGGCAGGGCGGCAACCAGTGGGTCCTTGACGTATGCGCGGGCTGCTTCCTTGACTTGCGAGGAGGAAAGCTGATCGGCAAGATCCATCCAGTTACGACGGCCGATAGTCGGGGCCGGGCCAATCAGGTCGACGAGATCCTCGGGAATGCGGCCGACAACGGACAGCATGTTGGAAAGATCGCCCTTGTGCAGCGACATGGCGGCCATGATCGTATCGCGGGGAAACCGCATCTGCAGTTTCTGGGCAAAACGCGCCTTTTCGATATAGGTTAGGTCACGGCGCTCGTTGTTTTCCTGTCCCTGGGCAACGACGAGCTGCTCGTCACTAAGATCGCGAACGACCGCCTTGACGGGAATACCGAGGCTGGAGACGGCGCGCAGGCGACGATGACCGAAGGCGACCTGATAACGGCCGGGGAATTCGGGATGAGGGCGCACCAGAATGGGAACCTGCTGGCCCTGTTCACGAATGGCCTCCACCAGGCCTGCATCCGCCTCTTCAGAGGCCGGCATGCGATCCGGTATGAAAGAGGGATCGATATCGGCAGGGCTGAGCGAAACGATCGTAAGACCTTCAGCGAGCTGCTTTTCGATCTCTTCTGCGCGCTTGGCGCGTTCGGATACTTCGTTGAGCGACTGGCCAATCATGCCGACCGGGGAATTCAGAACATCCGTCACGAGTTCCGGAGAACCGAGAATAGGCCTGATACGCGGACGCGACCGCTCGGCGGCAGTCTCGTTGCTTTCGGCTCCCGGCGTACCGAGATTGGCGAATATTTGTTTTCTGCTCATGCTGCCCTACCCCACGCTTTTTTAATCAGTCCTTCGATTTCAGCGTTTACGTTGTTCATGGCTTCCAGCGCACGGTCATAGGTGGACCGGGTGAACTGGGTTCTTTCCACTTCGAAAAGTGTCTGGTTGGTCAGTCCGGCATCCGAGACGGCCGTGCTCTTCAGCATCGGGTGGATGAGGACATTTTCACCGAAAATAGAACGCAGGAACGCGACCATCTGGTTCTGCGGTCCATCGCTCGGTTCAAAACGGGTGATGAGGTAACGCATCCAGTTATAGTCGGACCGCGCCCCTGCCCGGCCGATTTCCGCCAGGAGATCGCCGGTCATGGCAAGGAACTGGTTCATCGACATGACATCAAGCATTTGCGGATGAACAGTGACGAGAACCGAAGTGGCGGCCGTCAGCGCTGAAAGCGTCAGGTAACCAAGCTGCGGCGGGCAATCGATGACCACGACATCATAGAAGTTCTGTGCCTGGGCTATCGCCTGGCCAATGCGGGCAAAGAACAACGTATCGCCAGGTGCGCGACGCATCAAAGCGCGGGGCGTGTCGTGTTCGAATTCCATAAGCTCCAGATTGCCGGGTACGATGTGGAGATTGGGAATATAGGTGCCACGAACGATCTCAGCGATCGGCCGACGTTCATCGTCGTAACGGATCGCGCCATAAAGCGTTTCATTCGGACCGACATCGATCTCCGGCTGATGACCGAAGAGGGCGGAAAGACTGGCCTGCGGATCAAGATCGATGGCAAGCACCCGGTAACCACGCAACGCGAGATATTGCGCCAGATGCGCCGATGTCGTTGTTTTTCCCGAGCCGCCCTTGAAGTTCATGACAGCGATGACCTGCAATTCTTCGCCGTCACGACGATGCGGCAGATAACGCCGCGAGCCACGCGCGCCCTGATCGAGAAATTTTCTGATCTCGTCCATGTCCTCGACGGAATAGGATCGACGACCGGAAGCCTGCGCCGCATCCAGTTCCGGACGCTCGGCGGCGATCTGGCGAAGATAGGCCTCGCCGATGCCAATCAACCGTGCGGTTTCTGCCGGCGAAAAATGGCGCATGCTCTTTTCGGTGTGCGGTGAAAATGTATTTGCATTATGAGCCTGCAATTGGGCTGACAACGCAGCCGAATGCTGTTGTATAAGACTCGTCAGGTCGGGTGCTCCTGCGGCACGTCTTAAATCGGCACTCTGTGTCATCGGTCTTCTTTCGCTCGAAATTGCAGTAGCGGTTTTTTTCGAAAAAGGCGGTTTTTTCCGCAACTGAGATATAAGCGCCGATTCTCTTTTCGGCGCAATAGGCTTTTTTCTCAGGTTGGAAAGTGCCGCTAAAGCATTGTGGAAGAATCACATTTGGTTTTTGTGACGGTTTGACGGTTAGCCGCGGCTAACTTCTTCCTGGAGGTCATATTGACGGGCGTTGATCACGTCTTTGGCATGCGAAATCTACGCCCAGTTCGGAAGTTTGCCGCGGCTAACTTCTTAAGTCTGACCTTCCACGTCTCTGATGATCGCGGCGCCAGAAAGTGAAGGGTAGACATTCGCATCTGTTAATCTCTACTCGTTGACCAGAGTATCGTTGGGTTCGACACCCGTCGTCTGACTGTTCAAGCTGTCGCCGGTTGGAGGAGTGAATGTCCTATGATGCCGCTCTCGTCGGGTCGGATTTCGGGCGCGGCACCGCCTATCGCGCCGAACTGCCCTTTCATCGTCTGAATGTACCGGCCGGGCGAATGAGTGCCTTCCCTGACAGGGCTGATGACTTTGTCGATTGGTTGGCGGAAAACGGGATCGCTGACAATCCCCTGCTGTTCGCCTCACGCGGTGACTATGGTCTTTATCTTCGTGACAGGCTGGCTGGCTTGCTTAGAAATAGGGAGCAACGAGCCCGGGTGGACTTCGTTCGGGCCAAGGCTTCGGCCTGTCGGCCGGATGGCACGGGCGGATTCTCGTTTACACTTGACAATGGTGAGCAGCTGCGCGCGCTGAATGTCGTTCTGTGTCTCGGTGTCGGCGCTGCGAGTTTGCCGGTGCAAACTGTCGCAAGGGAAGAAGAGGGGCCACAACGTATCATCGGCCACTGCTGGCAGCCGGGATGGTTGTCCAAATCAAAGCCGGGGATCGTATCTGCATTCTGGGGTCGGGCCTGACGATGATCGATCAGGTTTTGACTCTGAGGGGAAAAAGACATCAAGGGTCGATCCATGTTCTGTCCCGTCGCGGCCTGGTGTCGCATCCGCATGTCAGCCCGCCGTCACCGTCAGCAGAGCCGAATTTACCTGAAGGCTCGATGGAGATCAGCGGGTTGCTGCACTCTCTACGAAATCAGGTGCGCGATGGGGCGCCGTGGCGTACCGTCATGGATGGCTTGCGGCCGCAAACTCAATCACTTTGGCAACGTCTTACACCGGCGGAGCGCAGCCGGTTCCTTCGGCATGCCTTGCCGTGGTGGAATATCCACCGGCACCGTATTGCACCTGAAGTGTCTGCCGCTTTCGGGACGTTGCTTTCCGATGGCGTTGTTGAACTTCATGCGGGTTACCTTCGCTCCATTGAAGAAACGGAGGAGGGGGTCGCCGTGCGTTACCGCCGCAGGCATACGCAGATATTGAAGGAACTGCAGGTCGATTGGGTCATCAATTGTACCGGAATGGAGCGGGCCGGCATTGGCCGTTCGCGGCTTCTTGAAGCGATGCGGGGCGACGGTGTCATTTTGCTCGATCCCTTGGGACTTGGAGTGGAAGTTGATGGACCGTCTCGTTTGCTGCGGCCGGACGGACGAAGCTGGCCCGGTCTTTTCGCCACCGGTGCGCTGACGGCGGGCCGCTTCTGGGAGATTACTGCCGTTCCGGATATTCGTGTTCAGGCGCAGAGGATCGCGCAAGAAATCACGGACAGAGTGACACAGAACGATCGGCTTTCCGCAAGGGGTGAGCTCGTTGAGGGGCCAGCCGAAGCGAGACGTGTCTAGTACCTCTCCTAAGAGGTTAGCCGCGGCAAACTTGCTTTCTGAATAATGTGCTGGAAATTCCATGGATGCCGAATTTTACGAGTGGAACGCAGTGCGAATGCGCACGGGGGCACATGATAAGCATGCAATTCCCCATGAATCACGCCATATATCGACCATCAGCGATATATTGCCCTATAACGTATCGGCGATAAGCACGGTAGTGGATTTCGCACGCAATGTGCGCGATTGCTAAATTATTTACATTAATTATGGAAATGCATCATAAAATCGGCTACGTGTCGTAAAAATTTCTGGAATTATGAAAATTATTTGCGAGGACTCATGCAAAAGACGAAACTGATACGATATGAGACGGCGGATAATCAAGCTGGCGGACAGCGGCGGCCATTTGCCAAGGCCGTCCGGGCCGGCGATTTCGTTTATGTTTCCGGGCAGGTGCCAACCGTCGATGGCGAAGTGGTGAATGGCGGGATCGTGGCACAGACCGAGCAGGTGGTTGCGAATATCAAGGATGTTCTGGCGCTTGCCGATTGTTCGCTGGCCGATGTGGTCAAGGTCAATGTCTGGCTGGACGATGCCCGGGATTTCTCGAGCTTCAACGCTGTCTTCCAGAAATATTTCATCGATCATCCGCCGGCACGCTCTACTGTGCAATCGCCGCTGATGGTCGATGCCAAGGTGGAAATGGACGTTATCGCCTATAAGCCGCTGGCATGAAGCCCAATTTGCCGATGTTTGAGAGTAGATGATGACCTATCCCTGGCCTGATGCGGGCACACCCCTCAATGCGATTTCGACGCCGATGCCTGTCATCGACGAGGACAGGCTCGCCGCCAATATCCTCAGGGCGCAATCTTATCTGGATGATCACGGCAAGGCCTTTCGGCCGCATATCAAGACGCACAAGATACCCGCTGTCGCCAAACAGCAGCTTCAGACCGGCGCCATCGGCATTAATTGCCAGAAAGTCAGTGAGGCGGAGGTTTTTGCGGATGCCGGCTTTGATGACATTCTGATCACCTATAATATTCTCGGTGCAGCAAAGCTTTCGCGGCTGAAGGTGTTGAATGCGCGCATCGGTAGGCTGAGTGTCGTGGCCGACAGCGCCGTGACGATTGCCGGTCTTGCGGCTACATTTGATCCGGAAAGACCGCTCGCCGTTCTGGTCGAATGCGATACGGGCGGCAAGCGCTGCGGTGTGCAGACGCCGGAAGCGGCATTGGCGCTTGCGGAACAAATCGTCGCGGCACCGGGCCTCACATTCAGGGGCATTTTGACCTATCCCGCACCGGGCGGAGCCGCGACGGTGGAAAACTTCCTTCGCGAGACGATGGCATTGCTGGCGGCGAAGGGCATGGATTGTCCGGTGCGGTCCAGCGGCGGTTCTCCCGATTTTTACGCCGCCCATCTGGTTCCTTCCGCCACCGAACACCGGGCCGGCACCTATGTCTATAATGATCGCGCCATGCTGCGCGCCGGACATTGCACGGCGGGCGATCTCGCCATGCATATTCTCGCCACCGTCGTATCGCGACCGACAGCCGATCGGGCCGTGCTGGATTGCGGTTCCAAGGCCCTGACTTCGGATCTCCTGGGTTTTAGCGATTACGGGCTGCTTGAAAGCTACGAAGGTGCGAAAATTACCTCGCTTTCGGAAGAGCATGCGGTTGTCGATCTATCCGGCTGCGCCTCGGGCCGGCCTGAAGTCGGCGACATGGTCAAGGTTGTCCCGAACCACACCTGCGTCGTCAGCAATCTTTTCGACAGGATGGTCTTCCATCGAAACGGCGTCGTGACGCGGGTTGAGCAGGTCGCGGCGCGCGGCACGGTCTGGTAAATTACCCGGCTAATTAAATTCTGAGGTAAAGCTGCCAATGGGCAGATTGCGGTAACGAGAACCTAGAGACATGCGCATCTTCACGGCGTCACTCGCCACCGAAACCAACACGTTTTCACCTGTCCCGACGGATATGGATGCTTTTCGCGCGGCTTTTTATGCCGGGCCGGGCGAGCATCCAGAAACGCCGACGCTTTGCTCGTCGCCAGTGCCGATCTTGCGCCGTCGCGGCAGGGTGGAAGGGTTCACGGTAATAGAGGGAACCTCCTGTTGGGCCGAACCGGCCGGCCTTATCCAGCGCCAGACCTATGAAACGCTGCGGGATACAATTCTCGCCGAACTCACCGCCGCCTTGCCGGTCGATGCGGTGGTGCTCGGTCTGCACGGCGCCATGGTGGCGCAGGGTTATGACGATCCGGAAGGGGACTTCCTGTCCCGGGTCCGCGCATTAGTCGGACCGGATGTACTTATCGCGGCGGAATTCGATCCGCACAGCCATCTGACGGCGCTTCGGGTCAAAAATCTTGATATTATGGCGACGTTTCTGGAGTTTCCGCATACGGATTTCGAAGAGCGCGGCGAGCATGTGGTGGAAATGGCGCTGCGCACGCTTCGGGGGGAGATAAAGCCGGTCATCTCCACTTTCGATTGCCGTATGATCACCATTTATCCCACCAGCCGTGAACCGATGCGCTCTTACGTCGACCGGCTGAAGGCGTTGGAAGGCAAGGATGGCATCCTGTCGATTTCCGTTATTCACGGTTTCATGGCGGGTGACGTGCCGGATATGGGAACGCGCATCGTTGTCGTGACGAATAATGACAGGGCAAAGGGCGATGTGCTGGCCCAAAAGCTCGGCCATGAGCTTTATGCCATGCGCAAGTCGACCGCCATGCCGATGCTGGATACGGAATCCGGTCTCGACCAGGTTCTTGCCATTCGCAGCAATAATCCGGACAGGCCGGTCGTCGTATCGGATATCTGGGACAATCCGGGCGGCGGTGTCGCCGGCGACGCCACCCATATTCTGCGGCGCATGGTGGAGCGCGGCATGGACAATATCGCTGTCGCGACGATCTGGGACCCGATTGCGGTGTCTTTCTGTCACGCGGCGGGCGAGGGGGCCGAGATCGATCTGCGCATCGGCGGCAAATCCAGCCCTGAAGGCGGCGAGCCGCTCGATTTCCGCATCAAGGTGATGCGCACGGCCGAGGCTGGCTGGCAGAGTTTCCGCAACAGCCGCGTCACGCTCGGCCGTGCCGCTGTCGTCCGGCCGCTCGGTACGCAGATCGATATCATCCTCATTACCAGCCGCACACAAACTTATGAGCCGGATATCTTTTCCAATCTCGGCATCGATTTTGCAAAAAAAGACGTACTGCTGGTCAAGTCCACCAACCATTTCCATGCGGGGTTTGCGCCGGTCGCATCCGAGATCGTTTATATTGCTGCCCCGACATCCTATCCGACCGATCCGGCAAGAACGCCCTATCGGAAGGCGAGCCTTGAGCTTTGGCCGCGGGTGGCCGATCCGCTGGGGCTGGATTGAGGTGAGGCAGCTTCACACCTGATCAAACGACACAACGAAGAAACGAGCATCCTTTTCAACGCCCTCTATGGCGAATCCGGTGCCGGGCTCCAGAAGGAGGCTGTCGCGTCGCTGCAAATTCACGTTTCTGCCGCCTGATGAGACGCTGACGGGATCAGCGGCAAAAATTACCGTCGCCGTTGACACCGTTGAGTGAACGGTGAGCGCGCCGCGATGTCTCTCGACGCGGTGCGCATAGTGTTTGCGACGGGACATGACATTGAGATCGACAATGGGACCATTCCCCAGAACGGCGTATACGGAAACATCGGCAGCGAAGGGCAAGGGATCGCTTTCCATCGTCAACGAAACGGGTTCGCATGCGTCAATACTGAGGCTCATGCCGTTCCCCTCAAGGATGCAGAGGGTGCGGTCAATCCCGTCAAATATGGAAAAGGGCCCATCTTGCGCAACATCCGCCATGCTGATGCGCCAGTCGAAATCCGCCATCGAGGCGTTTGCGGGATGAACGATGATCTCGGTCGTTACGCCGCCGCCGTTTTTCCAGGGCATGGATGTGTAGGTGCCCTTTGGTAGGTATCTCATCTTTTGCATTCCCTGTGTATTCGGCTGGATAGGGTGGCGCTATTTGCCGTCGCTGGCTATACGCCGTTCAAGCTGTTTTTGCGCCGCGTGGAGATCAGCTTTTTTCCCGGCGAGTTTCTCTATCGCCTCGACGACAAGATCACGCGCGACATAGTCAGACTTGTGCCCGAGATTTTTCACAACGATCAATGTCGATCCGTCGATAGTGCGTGCAAGCTGGCGAGAATGAATTTCCGGTGAAACAACATTGTCCGTGTCGCCGGTTATGATGATAGTCGGCGCCTTGATTTCGGAGTAACTTGGCGAGGCGCTCCGCGCCCATGCATTCAGCGCGGCAACTTCCTGCGCGTTATGGCGAAAAGCCTGCGGTCTCAATGCGGCCCATGCGCGTGTCGCTTCCACATATTCACGGGGACGATTATTGGGCGCAAAAACACCACGCGTCGCCTGATCGAGTGCGAGGAGACCCGCGGGCGGCGCGACGAAGGTCGAAAAAAGCGGGCCGGTTACCGGGGCGCTTGCCGCTGTGTAATACCAGGCAATGCCGCCAGGCCAAGGATAAACCGCGGGAGAAAGAAACACCAGGCCCGACACCATCTCGGGGTGACGAAGCGCGAATGCCGCGGTGATGGCGCCGCCAAAGGAGTGGCCGACGATGATGGCCTTGTGGATGCCGCGCTTTCTCATCAACTGAGCCACGGCATCCGCCTGCCCATCCGGCAGGATATTCTCCTTGCCGCCAATGTCGGAGCCGCCATGGCCCGGTCTGTCTATGAACAGCAGTCTTGCGCGGCCAGTGAGTTTATCCGCAAAGGAAAACAGCGGATCATAAAGACTTGCGCTTGCGCCGTGCAGGAAAACGATCGGCGGCAGGTCTGCCTGTTTCTGCGGTTCAATCAACAGGCTGTTGAGTTTGTATCCGCCGACATCGATTCTCACCGGAGCGGCCTTTTGGGCTTCGGAGGCTGGAGCGGCGGCGAAAGAAAAAGCGGGAAAAATTGCACCAATCAAAAGGGAAAGGCCGAATGAGATACGCCGTGGTGCCATGCTGTCGTCCGCACTCCATCAAAGCTCGCCGCGTTATCGTCGGCGCGAAAAATGAACCGTTATGCCTGAGCGACAGTAACAACGAGAAAATCGACTCGAAAGTTTCAGACGGATGAGCGGGTTGGATATTACCCGCCCGGCTTGGTTGGCGGAAGGGGGGGCCGCGCGGCGATGGACCGCGCGGCACAACAATCAATTGCCGAGAATGCCGGGCAGGCGCAGTCCCTGCTCCTTGGCGCATTCCACGGCGATGTCGTAACCGGCATCGGCATGACGCATGACGCCGGTTGCCGGATCGTTCCAGAGCACGCGCTCCAGCCGGCGCGCGGCATCGTCGGTGCCATCGGCGCAGATGACCATGCCGGAATGCTGCGAGAAGCCCATGCCGACGCCGCCGCCGTGATGCAGCGAAACCCATGTCGCGCCGGATGCGGTATTGAGGAGCGCGTTGAGGAGCGGCCAGTCAGAGACGGCATCCGAGCCATCCTTCATGGCTTCGGTCTCGCGGTTGGGCGAGGCGACGGAGCCGGAATCCAGGTGGTCGCGACCGATGACGATTGGGGCCTTCAACTCACCGTTCTTGACCATTTCGTTGAAGGCGAGGCCGAGACGGTGACGGTCACCAAGGCCGACCCAGCAGATGCGCGCCGGCAGGCCCTGGAATGCGATGCGCTCACGCGCCATGTCCAGCCAGTTGTGCAGGTGCTTGTTATCAGGCAGCAGCTCCTTCACCTTGGCGTCGGTCTTGTAGATATCTTCCGGATCGCCGGAAAGCGCCGCCCAGCGGAACGGGCCGATTCCACGGCAAAAAAGCGGGCGAATATAGGCCGGAACAAAACCGGGGAAAGCGAAGGCGTTTTCCAGCCCCTCATCCTTGGCGACCTGGCGGATATTGTTGCCGTAATCGAGCGTCGGAACGCCGGCGTTCCAGAAATCGACCATGGCCTGCACATGCACCTTCATGGAGGCGCGGGCGGCAGCGGCAACGGACTTCGGGTCGCTTTCCTGTTTGGCGCGCCATTCGGCAACGGTCCAGCCGGCGGGAAGATAGCCATGGATGGGATCGTGCGCCGAGGTCTGGTCGGTGACGATATCGGGGCGGACGCCGCGGCGGACAAGTTCCGGGAAGATTTCCGCGGCATTGCCGATCAGGCCGACGGATTTTGCCTCACCCGCCTTTGTCCATTGGTCGATCAGCGCCAGCGCCTCATCGAGCGTATGCGCCTTCGCATCGACGTAACGGGTACGCAGGCGGAAATCGACGCGGGTCTCGTCGCATTCGACCGCGAGGCAGCAGGCGCCGGCCATGACGGCGGCGAGCGGCTGCGCGCCACCCATGCCGCCGAGACCGCCGGTGAGAATCCACTTGCCCTTCAGGTTGCCGTCGTAATGCTGGCGGCCAGCCTCGACAAAGGTTTCATAGGTGCCCTGCACGATGCCCTGCGTGCCGATGTAGATCCACGAACCGGCCGTCATCTGGCCGTACATCGCAAGGCCCTTCTTATCCAACTCGTTGAAATGATCCCAGTTCGCCCAATGCGGCACCAGGTTGGAATTGGCGATGAGGACGCGCGGCGCATCCTTGTGGGTGCGGAACACGCCGACTGGCTTGCCGGACTGCACGACGAGGGTTTCATCCTCGTTCAGATCCTTCAACGTTGCGACGATGCGGTCGAAATCGTCCCAGGTGCGGGCGGCGCGGCCGATGCCGCCATAAACCACCAGCTCATGCGGGCGCTCGGCCACGTCGGGATCGAGATTGTTCATCAGCATGCGTAGCGGCGCTTCTGTCATCCAGCTTTTGGCATTGAGGTCAGTGCCCTGCGGCGAGCGGACATCGCGGATATTGTGGCGTGGATTGTTCATGTGTTTTCCCCTTATCGTTTCGTATCGAGCGCAAATTTTTCCATGCGCGTGAGAATGGTCTTGAGATGGGCGCGAAGCCGTTCGGCTTTACCCGTGTCGTAGGCAAAAGGCGGGTGCTCGGTTTGAAGATGGGTGGACTGCGCCAGTTCCATCTGAATGGCATGCACGTCGCTTTGCGGTTTTCCGTAATGGCGCGTCGTCCAGCCGCCCTTGAAACGGCCGTTCAGAATGCTGTCGTAACCCTGCGCCGCGGCGGTCACCTCGACGGCGATCTTTTCGATGGCCGGATCGCAGGTCTTGCCCATATCCGTGCCGATGTTGAAGTCCGGCAGCTTGCCCTCGAACAGGAAGGGGATATGCGAACGGATCGAATGGCAATCATAGAGAATGGCGATGCCGTGGATGGATTTCACCCGCTCGATTTCCGTGGCGAGGGCCGCGTGATAGGGCGCGTGGAAATTTTCCAGACGGTAGGCAATATCGTCCTCGGTGGGTTCCTGTCCTTCATTCCAGATCGACTCGCCGTCGAAATCGGTCTGCGGCACAAGCGCGGTTGTGTTCTGGCCCGGATAAAGGCTCACCCCGGCCGGGTCGCGATTGGCGTCGATCACATAGCGGTGGAAGGTCGCCCTTACGGTTGTCGCATTCTCGAGAAGGCCGGCATAGAGCTCATGGATATGCCAGTCCGTATCGGCGAGAATCTTGCCGTTGTCGTTCAGACGTTGCCAGATATCCGCCGGCACATCCGTGCCGGTGTGGGGCAGGCCGAGAATGATCGGCGATGAACCTTCCTTGACGTCGAGGGCACGCATCTCAAACCTCCAGCTTCGGCAGAATGCCGTCCGAAATTGCCGCGACCAGCGCGCCGGAGGCAATCAATTCCGCCGCAGCCTTCAGGTCCGGCGCCATATAACGGTCTTCCTCCAGCGAAGGGACCGTCGCGCGCAATGCCGCAATCGCTTTTTGCAGTTCGGGGCTCGTCTTCAGCGGCCCGCGCAGCTCCACACCCTGCACGGATGAAAGCGCTTCGATACCGAGAATGGCAAAAAGATTGTCGGTCATCGGCAACAGACGACGCGCACCATGGCACGCCATGGATACATGGTCTTCCTGATTGGCTGAAGTCGGTGTGGAGTCCACCGAGGCCGGATGCGCCATCTGCTTGTTCTCGCTCATCAGCGCGGCGGAGGTGACTTCGGCGATCATCAGGCCGGAATTCAGGCCCGGCTTTTTGGAAAGAAAGGCCGGCAAGCCATAAGAAAGCGCCGGATCGACCAGCAGCGCCACGCGGCGCTGGGCGATTGCACCGATCTCGCAGATGGCGAGCGCCGTCTGGTCGGCGGCAAAGGCCACCGGTTCGGCGTGGAAATTGCCGCCGGAGACGACGGAATTGTCTGATAGCACCAGCGGATTGTCGGTCACGGCGTTGGCTTCGATTTCCAGCGTGCGGGCCACCTGCCGCAGAAGATCGAGGCAGGCGCCATCCACCTGCGGCTGGCAGCGAATGCAATAGGGATCCTGCACCCGCTCATCGCCCTCGATATGGCTGACGCGGATTTCCGAACCCTCCAGCAGATTACGAAGCGCCGCTCCTGCGTCGATCTGGCCCTTATGGCCGCGCAGGCTGTGAATATCGGGATGGAAAGGCGCGGAAGACCCCATGGCGGCATCCGTGGAAAGCGCACCGGTAATCAGCGCAGCCTGCGCCGCACGATGGGCGCGGAAAAGGCCGGCAAGCGCCAGCGCCGTTGAGGTCTGTGTGCCGTTGATCAGCGCCAGCCCTTCCTTGGCGGCAAGCACCACCGGGGTCAGTCCGGCCTTTGCTAGCGCCGTGCCGGCGGGAAGAAGTGTGCCCTCATAAAAGGCCTCGCCTTCGCCCATCATCACAGCCGCCATATGGGCGAGCGGCGCAAGATCGCCGGAAGCCCCAACCGAACCCTTTTCGGGAATGACGGGGATGACGCCCTTCTCCAGCATGGCTTCGATCAGCCGCACCAGTTCCAGCCGCACGCCGGACGCGCCGCGGCCGAGCGACACCAGCTTCAGCGCCATGATCAGCCGCACGATATTTTCAGGAAGCGGTGCGCCCACCCCGCAGCAATGCGACAGGATGAGATTGCGCTGCAGCGTCGCCACATCCGCCGCATCGATCTTTATGGAAGCGAGTTTGCCGAAACCGGTATTGATACCATAGACCGGCGCATTGCCGGCAGCGATCTCAGTGATGCGGGCTGCCGCCTTTTCAATGCCTTTATCGAAGCTGCGGTCGAGTTTGGCGCTGCCGTTCTCCCAGTATATTTCGGCGAGATCGGCTAAGGTCACATTGCCGGGGTGAAGCGTGATGGTCTTCATGGTCATGAGGAAACCTTCTGTCCCTTGAAAATACGGGCATGGAGCGGGTTGAAGCCGATGCGGTAGACGAGCTCGGCGGGGCGCTCGATGTCCCAGATGGCAAAATCAGCGGATTTTCCAGCCTCCAGCGTGCCGGTTTCGGCAAGCAGGCCGAGCGCCTTTGCCGCGTTGCGTGTCGTCGCCGTCAGGCACTCTTCAACGGTCATGCGGAAAAGCGTTGCGCCCATATTCATGGTCAGCAGCAGGGAGGTGAGCGGCGAAGTGCCGGGGTTGCAGTCCGTTGCCAGCGCCATGTCGGCCCCGGCGTCGCGCAGGGCCTGCACTGGCGGCAATTGTTTTTCCCTGAGCGCGTAGAAAGCGCCGGGAAGAAGCACGGCCACGGTTCCTGCTTTCGCCAGCGCCTTCGCACCGGCCTCATCAAGATATTCGAGGTGATCGGCCGAAAGGGCGTTATGGGATGCCGCGAGCGCGGAGCCGCCAAGATTGGAAAGCTGCTCGGCATGCAGCTTGACCGGAAGGCCGCACTGTTTCGCAGTCTTGAAAACCCGGTCGATCTCCTCGACGGAAAAGGCGATGCCTTCGCAAAAACCGTCAACCGCATCCGCCAAGCCTTCCGCATGGGCTTTTTCCAGCCCCGGCAGGACGACATCGCCAATATAATCGGCGTTGCGCCCCTTATAGTCTGCAGGTGTGGCATGCGCGGCGAGATAGCTGGTGATGATACGCACCGGCCGCAATGTCTCGAGCCTGCGGGCGACGCGCAGCATCTTCAGCTCGGTTTCAATATCAAGACCGTAACCGGATTTGATTTCGACCGTGGAAACGCCTTCGGAAAGAAGCGTGTCGAGACGCGGCAAAGCCTGCGCCACCAAAACATCTTCCGAAAGCGCGCGCGTGTCGCGCACCGAAGAGACAATGCCGCCGCCCGCTTTGGCGATCTCTTCATAGGTCGCCCCATTCAGCCGCATCTCGAATTCCATGGCGCGGTTGCCGCCGAAGACAAGATGGGTGTGGCAGTCGATCAAGGCCGGGGTGATCCAGCGGCCGGCGCAATCGGTCGTCTCATCGGCCCTCGAGAGATCGGCAGGCAGATCGCTTTCCGGGCCGGCAAAGGCGATGCGGCCGTTACGCACGACAATGGCGGCATTTTCGATGGCGCCGATGCCTTCCATGGCGGGATTGAAGGTTGCCAGCCGGGCGTTGCGCCACAAAGCCGTGACGTTCCCCGTCGCCGTTCCGTTTGCAGATTCGTTGCCGGGCATTTGCTTTTCGCCTTTCCTTTGTGAGTTAAATGTATATACATAATAATTGGCTTGGCAAGCTGCAATTTCGTGTTTGAAATAGCCTTGCCGGATAAAACCAAAGGAGAGGGTGGCATGATGGCAATTCACGCGGGCGCAGCGCTTCTGGCGGGCGGATGGGCGAAGGATGTCCGCATCGTCTGCGACGAGGGCAGTATTTCATCCGTCGAAACCGGTGTTTCCCCGCAGCCGCAGGATGAGCGACATGCCGTCATTGTCCCGGCCATGCCCAATCTTCACAGCCACGCCTTCCAGCGCGCCATGGCCGGGCTTGCCGAAATCCGTGGTCCCGGCGATGACAGTTTCTGGAGCTGGCGCACCGTCATGTATAAATTCGCACTCTCCATGACGCCTGACCATGTCGAGGCGGTTGCCGCCCAGCTTTATATGGAAATGCTCGAGGCCGGTTTCGGGCGGGTTGGAGAATTTCACTATCTGCATAATGACAGGGATGGCTCGCATTATGGCAATATCGCCGAAATGGCCGAGCGTATCGGCGCAGCCGCCTCGCAGACGGGTATCGGCCTCACATTACTGCCGGTCTTTTATGCTCATTCCGGTTTCGGCGGCCAGGCGCCGATCGACGGGCAGAAGCGCTTCATCCATTCGCTCGACAGTTACGAAAAGCTGATGCAGGGCGCGCAGGCCGTGGTGGACGGGCTGCCGGGCGCCACCCTCGGGATAGCGCCGCACAGTCTGCGTGCGGTCACCGCGGAAGAGCTGTCAGCCATCGAGCCGCTGGCAAAAGGCGGGCCGATCCATATTCATGTGGCGGAACAGACGAAAGAAGTGGAAGATTCGCTTGCCTTTTCCGGCGCGAGACCTGTGGAATGGCTGCTTGAAAACGCGCCGGTCGATGGCCGCTGGTGCCTCATCCATGCGACACATATGGCGGAAACCGAAACGCGCGGCATGGCAAAAAGCGGCGCCGTTGCCGGCCTTTGCCCGATCACCGAAGCCAATCTCGGCGACGGCATCTTCCCGGCTCCGGCGTTTCTTGCTGAGGGCGGCCATTATGGCGTCGGATCCGATTCCAACATTCTGATTTCCGTGCCGGAAGAATTGCGAACGCTCGAATATTCGCAACGTCTCTCGCATCGGGCACGCAATGTCATCGCCGATGCCGGCCGCTCCACGGGAGAAAAACTCTTCCGGCAGGCGCTCGAGGGCGGCGGCAGGGCTCTGGCGTCGCGAAACGGTCTGGAAAAAGGAAAAAGCGCCGATTTCGTCGCTCTCGATATTTCCGCCGTGTCCTATCTTCCGATATCGCAGATTCTCGATCAGTGGATATTCGCGGGCGGCGTTTCCGTCGATTCCGTTTGGATGCGCGGCAAAAAGCGCGTGCAGGCCGGCCGGCATATCCATCGCCGCGAAATATCCGACCGTTTCAACAAGGTCATGGCTGAACTTCTCGATAGCTGATATGGGCGCGGCGGTAACAGGAAAAAGCCAGCGGGGAAAGGCATTGCGGACGTGACGAAAGCATCAGCCGGGCAAACCCTGCACCAGCGTATCCTCAGCGAGATCGAGGGGCGGATCGTTTCAGGAGAATGGCCGCCGGGACACCGGCTGCCTTTCGAGGTCGACCTCGCCGATCAATATCATTGTTCACGCATGACCGTGAACAAGGTCATGGGTCAGCTCGCCAAGGCCGGTTTGATCGAACGCCGGAAGAAATCCGGCAGTTTCGTGCGCCAGCCGCAGATTCAGTCCGCCGTTCTTCAAATTCACGATATCGGAGCCGAGGTCGAATCCCTTGGCCTCGATTATGGCTTCAAAATTCTGGCGCGCAAAAGGCGCAGTGCAGAAAGCACGGATCGTGAGCGGCTCGACGTTGCCGTCGGCACGCCGTTGCTCGACGTTCTCTGCATCCATTTTGCCGGCGCGCGCGAATTCTGTGTCGAACAGCGCCTCATCAATTTGACGGCCGTGCCGGAAGCGGCTGAAACCGACTTTACCGAAATTGCGCCAGGCCCCTGGCTGCTCGGCCATGTTCCCTGGAGCACTGCCGAACACCGGATCAGCGCCGAAACACCGTCGAAGGAGATCGCGCGCCTGCTCGGTATTTCGGACAGGCAGGCGTGTCTTGTCGTGGAGCGCCGCACCTGGAGCAATTCGGGCGCAGTTACCCATGTGCGCTTCACCTATCCCGGAAATGCGCATGCGCTGGTCGCCCGCTTCAGCCCGTCTTCCGACTGATATCCGCAAGGCCTTCGTTCCTGTTATTGCGATATGGAGACCCTATATAGGGGAAGGCCCATCAAGCTTGACGGTCAAAGACGGAAAACCGTTAAAAGTCGTTAAATTATACGATAATTTTCAAATTTCCTTTTAGAATCATGCAGATATCACATTTCTTTATTTTTTCGAATTTGGTGTGTTGACTTGTTTGGTGAGGTTCTCTTATAAGTCCGCTCACTGAACGAGGGCGGCGGCGCTGCTGGCGACGAAGTCTTTCGTTCTAAGAAAATCAAGAAGATGAGCTGAATGCTTGTTTGTTTCCGGGGTTTTGAGCCTTGGGGGATTGATTGATTGACTGCTTAGTGTGGTCTGTTTTTTGACAATTGAATATGAGAAGAAAGAGAAACGTGGGCGGCGAAGCTTGCGGGGTCTGGAGAGATTTAGGCCCTTTGGAATAGACTTTGACGGTCACGTTTGGATAAGAGAATACACCTCATTATGAGCGCATTGAT